>CAYSZZ010000018.1:0-39444 GCA_964435735.1 uncultured Propionibacteriaceae bacterium | reverse complement strand
GCCCGCCGGAGTTGTCGGTGAGCTGCAGGATCACGTAGTCCATCGCGAGGTGGTAGCCGTGGGTGCCGAAGCCGAACAGGACGCCGGTGGCCAGGTCGCTGAGGTAGGAGTGCTTCCGGAACTCCTCGCGGGCGTGGATGTTGGAGATGTGGATCTCGACGAACGGCAGCGCTACCGCGGCCAGCGCGTCCCGCAGCGCGATCGAGGTGTGGCCGAACGCGCCGGGGTTGATGATCACGAAGCGAGTGCCATCGGCGCGCGCCTCGTGCAGCCGGTCGATGATCGCGCCCTCGTGGTTGCTCTGGAAGGTGTCGACGCTGAGCCCGGCGGCGGCCCCCTGGGCGATCAGGGCGGCCTCGATCTCGGGCAGCGTGGTGGAGCCGTAGACCTCGGGCTCGCGGGCGCCGAGGGTGTTGAGGTTCGGGCCGTTGATGACCAGGACGTCCATGCGCCTACTCCTCGCTTCGCTCGTCATGACTACTCTCCCGCGTCCAGCGGTTCCGGGTCCAGCGGCACCGCCGACGGATCGCTCAACCCGGTGGCCACTAGTTCAACCAGTTCGGCGACCGAGCGTCCGGCGACCGGAATCCGCAGGGTCGCGACCTCGCGGTAGAGCGCCTGGCGGGCGGCGAAGATCTCGGCCAGATCGGGTCGGCGCAGCATGGGACGGCTGGGGTCGCCGCCCACCCGCCCGAGCGCGTCGGTCAACGCGATCTCCAGCAAGACGACCTCATGACCCACCAGGTTCTCCCGGACGGACGGGGTCGTCACCGCACCACCGCCCAGCGCCAGCACCACCGGCGGCCCGGCCAGTTGCCCGGCGATCGTCCGAGCCTCGATCTCGCGGAAGCCCGCCTCGCCGTAGCCTTCGAAGATGTCGGTGATGGAGAGCCCAGTGGACCGCTCGATGACCTCGTCGCTATCCACGAACGGACGGTTCAGCCTACGCGCCAGACCGCGTCCGATGGTGGTCTTCCCGGCCCCCATGAAGCCCACGAGAACGATCAAGCGACACCCCCGGCGTCCGGCTGACCGGTCGGGACAGCGGGGACGGTTCCTGGTGCAAGGCGTGCTCGCTCGCTCAGGGCAGTGCGGCCGGCGGCGAACATGGCGCCCACCGGGGCGGGGTGGCCGGTGAAGAGCTCGAACTGGCGGGCGGCCTGGTGGACGAGCAGGTCGAGACCGCCTACCACGGTCATGCCGGCGGCCGTCGCGGCCCTGGCCAGCGGAGTCGGCCAGTCGGCGTAGACGGCGTCGAAGAGCAGACCCTCGCGGGCACCCAGACCGGCTTCGATGCCCGGCGCGGGTGGCAGGGTTGAGAGCACCGTAGGCTCGGCGCCCTGCGCCCACTCGGCCAGGTCGGACGGGATCACCCGCATCGTGAGTTCCCTGGTGATCGACCAGGCGGCCAATGCCATGGCCCGCTCGACGTTACGGGCATACACCTTGACCCGGGTGGCTCCCAGCGACTCCAGCGCGAGCAGGGCGGAGCGGGCAGTCGCCCCCGCCCCCAGGACTGCGACCCGCTCCCAGCCCCGCCAGTGCGGTGTCAATGCGTCCACCAGCCCACCGACATCGGTGTTGTCGGCGTACCAGCTGCCGTCCGTCCGAAGGACCAGGGTGTTGCCGGCGCCGGCCCGCGCCGCCAGTGGCGAGACCTCGGCGGCAACCTCCAGCACGGCGCGCTTCAATGGCATGGTGCACGACAGGCCGCGCCAGTCAGGACCGAGTCCCGCTACGAAGCCGGGCAGCTCCGCTTCCTCCACCCGGTGGCGCTCGTAGCTCCAGTCCGCCAGACCCAGGGCGGCGTACCCGGCGCTGTGCAGCGCGGGCGAGAGCGAATGCTCGATCGGCGAGCCGAGGACGGCGGCTCTCATGGCCGGCCCAGCACGTGGCCGGTGATCCGGCCGGCGGCGGCGCACTCGTCCCGGGTGACATCCAGATGGGTGACCGCACGTGCGGCCCGGGGCCCGACCGCCGAGAGCAGCACCCCGGCCTCGCGGACCGCAGCCACCACCTCGGTCGCGGGGCGGGCACCGGTGTCGAAGACGACGATGTTGGTCTGGGGGGCGCGGCTCAGGTCGATCGCCCCAGGGGCCGCCTCCGCCACCGCTTCGGCGAAGGCCAGCGCGGCGAGATGGTCGTCGGCCAGGCGACCGAGCTGATGCTCCAGCGCGTGATCGGCAGCGGCCGCCAGGATGCCCGCCTGCCGCATCCCGCCGCCCAGCCGCTTGCGCTGCACCCGCGCGCGTTCAATCAACTCTGCCGGGCCCACCAGCATCGAACCCACCGGAGCTCCAAGCCCCTTCGAGAAGCAGACGCTGACGGTGTCGAACAGCCGGCCGTAGGCGTCCAGCGGCACCCCGGTGGCGACGTGGGCGTTCCACAGCCGGGCGCCGTCCAGATGCAGCCTCACCCCGGCATCGCGGCAGAGCTCGGAGATGTCCGTAAGCACCTCGAGCGGCTGCACCGTCCCACCGCCGAAGTTATGGGTGTTCTCGATCGCCACGGCCGCAGTGGAGACCAGGTAGGGACCGGCGTCCGGCGTGATGATCGCACCGACGGTGGCGGCGTCCGCTACCCCGTCCGCCGAATCCCAGGTGCGCATGGTGACCCCGTGCAGCGCGGCATGGGCGCCCATCTCGGCCCGGGCAATGTGCGCGCTGACGTCGCAGACCACCTCCTGCCCGGGTGGCACCAGGGCCCAGATCCCGAGCAGGTTGGCCATCGAACCGGACGGAGTGAACAGCCCGGCCTCGTGACCCAGCAGCCCCGCCACCCGCTGCTGCAACGCATTGAGAACCGGATCCTCGGCGTAGACATCGTCGCCGACCTCGGCCTGCGCCATCGCCTGGCGCATGCCGGGAGTCGGACGGGTGAGCGTGTCACTACGCAGATCGATCACGGCCGGTCCTCGCCTCGTCGGTATGGGTCAGAAGTCCTCGGGCTGGAACTCCTGCACCGGGTTGGGCCGCAGGATGCGTCCGCCGGTCAGCCGCTCGGCCACCACGAACGCCAGTTCCAGCGACTGGTCGCGGTTCATCCGCGGGTCGCAGGCGGTCTCGTAGCGGTTGGCGAGGTCGGCCTCGGCCAGCTCGCCCACGCCGCCCACACACTCGGTGACATCGTCACCGGTGAGTTCGATGTGCACCCCGCCCGGCCAGGTGCCGAGGTCCTCGTGAACGTCGAAGAAGCCGTTGACCTCGTCGACCACCTGGCTGAACGCCCGGGTCTTGTAGCCCAAGGAGGTCTCGAAGGTGTTGCCGTGCATCGGATCGCAGACCCAGGCGACCTTGCGCCCGGTCGCCTCCACCGCTGCCACGATCGGCGGCAGCACGTCACGGACCCGTCCGGCCCCCATGCGGGTGATGACCGTGAGCCGTCCCGGCTCGAAGTCGGGGTCGAGCCGCTCCACCAGCGCCACCACCTCGTCGGGAGAGGCGGACGGGCCGATCTTGATCCCGATCGGGTTGCGGATGTGGCGGAAGAACTCGACGTGGGCGCCGTCCAGCTGGCGGGTGCGCTCGCCGACCCAGACCATGTGGGCGCTGGTGTCGTAGGGGGTGCCGGTGCGGGAATCGATCCGGGTCAGCGCATGCTCGTAGTCGAGCAGCAGCGCCTCGTGACTGGCGTAGAAGTCGACCGTGCGCAGCGCCTCGTTGTCGACCCCGCAGGAGACCATGAAGGCCAGCGCCCGCTCGATCTCCGAGGTCATCTGCTCGTAGCGTTCCTCCACGTCGGAGTTGCGGACGAAGTCGCGGTTCCAGGTGTGCACCGCCCGCAGGTCCGCGAAGCCGCCGGTGACGAAGGCGCGCACCAGGTTGAGAGTGGCGGCCGAATGGTTGTACACCTCGACCAGCCGGCGCGGATCGGGACGGCGGGACTCCTCGGTGAACTCCAGCCCGTTGACCGCGTCGCCACGGTAGCTGGGCAGCGTGACGCCGTCGCGGGTCTCGGAGTCCTTCGAGCGCGGCTTGGCGTACTGACCGGCGATCCGTCCCACCTTCAGGACGGGAACCTGCGCGGCGTAGGTGAGCACCACCGCCATCGACAGCAGCACCCGCAGCTTGCCGCGGATATCGGCGGCGCGCACCGAGCCGAAGGTCTCGGCGCAGTCGCCGCCCTGCAGCAGGAAGGAGCGGCCGGCGGCCACCTCCGCCACCCGGCGGCGCAGTTCGTCACACTCGCCGGCGAACACCAGGGGCGGACGCAGTCGCAACTCGGCCAGCACCGCATCCATCGCCGCCGGGTCGGGATACAGCGGTTGCTGTGCCACCGGGCGACGACGCAACTCTGTCAGCGACGGGATCGGGTCCACCACGCGGGTCAGGATAGCCCGCGGCGCCAGCCGATCCCCAACCGGGCCGCGGCGTGGATGCAGGCATGGAGTCCCCGCACAGACCGAGCGTTTCATCCCCGGCGTGCGGATCATCCACTCAGAGGGCTTGGACCGCCCGGTTTCTTCCGGACCAGAGCTGGGTTGAGTGGTGGGCCACGGGAGCCGTCCCGTGGCGACGGCCAGGATCACCCGGGTTGACGACCCGGGATGGCGAGCGGGTTGGCCGGAATCCCGGTGCCCGCCAACGAGCGGGTGCCCTCAGTCTGCCGCGGGGAGCGGGGGCGGAGTGGAGCCGTGGCCCGGACGGGGCAACTCCTTGGCCTTGGCCTCCTCGGCGCTCAACGAGCCGTATTTGACCGAACTGGCGTAGGCCTCGACATAGGTCTGTCCGGTGAGCTGCTGGATGCCCGCCATGACCTCGTCGGTCACCCAGCGGATCACGGTCCGATCTTCGCCCCGCCCCGCGTAGGCGGAGAATTCCAGCGGCTCCCCCACCACCAGCCGCGGCCTGCGCACCCACGGGATGCCGAGCCGGCTGCGCACCGTCTGGGTGTTGAACGCAGCAATCGGGATCACTGGCACGTTCGCGGTCAGCGCGATCCGGGCCACCCCGGTCTTGCCCCGGTAGAGTCGCCCGTCGGGCGAGCGGGTGCCTTCGGGGAAGATGCCGACCAGACCGCCCTCCTCGAGCACATTGAGTACCGGACGCAGTCCGTCCAGCGACAGCCGGCCGCCCGAGCGGTCCAGCGGGACCTGCCCGACGGCCTTGAGGAACCAGGCGACGATCTTCGAGCCCAGTCCGCGATTGCCGGCGAAGAGCTCTGCCTTGGCGGGGAAGGTGAGCCGCCGCCGCATCAGCGCCGGCAGGATGAAGGTCTCCGACGCGGCCAGATGATTGACGGCGAG
Organism: uncultured Propionibacteriaceae bacterium; assembly: GCA_964435735.1. GTDB lineage: Bacteria > Actinomycetota > Actinomycetes > Propionibacteriales > Propionibacteriaceae > Propionicimonas. The sequence goes on along the minus strand of CAYSZZ010000018.1, from coordinate 34,199 downwards.
CACCGCGCCCCCGGTGGCGGGGATGTTCTCCTCGCCGATCAGCGTGGCGCCGAACAGGTACTTCACCACCGGACGGAAGAGCACCAGCTTGAAGAAGTCGTACATCGGTCTCCTCGGGCGTCGTTTGCGCACACACAATAGCGAGGCGGTCGCCACGACGGCATGGCCGCGCACCCCGGGCCTCGAGGCCCGAACCGGCCGACCGCTCTACTGCTCGCGCGGCTCAGGCGAGCCCGATCGCCCCGATCCCGCCCATCTGGAGGTGCATCTCTCGCGGGCCGGGTCGGGCGAGCCCGTACGATGGCGCCCATGCAGGTTGCCGCGCACGCCCAGCCCCTCCACCTCGGCCGGGGCCGGATCGCAGTGCTCTTTCTGCACGGTTTCAACAGCTCACCGCATGCGCTGCGCGAGTGGGCACAGTTCACTGCCGACGCCGGCTATCGCGTCGCGCTGCCCCGGCTGCCCGGGCACGGCACGCACTGGCGCGAGCTGAATGCCACTCGCTGGCGGGATTGGTACCACCTCGCCGAGCGGGAGTTCCTCACCCTGGCCGATTCCTGCGACCAGGTGTTCGTCGCCGGGCATTCGATGGGCGCCGCCCTGGCGCTGCGGCTGGCCTCCCAGCATCCGCAGCAGGTGGCGGGGCTGAGCCTGGTCAACCCGGCGTTGCTCCTCTACGGCTTCCAGCGTCTGGTGCCGATGGCCTCGCTGGTGGTGCCGACCGTGCCGTCCCGGGCCCACGACATCTCCCGCCCGGGCTCGGCGAGGCACGGCTACGACCACACCCCGCTCGCACCGGCGGTCTCGATGTTCCACCTGCTCGCCGACGTCCGCGCGAGTCTCGACCTGGTCCACTGCCCGACCCTGATCTTCCGTTCCGCTTCCGACCATGTGGTTCCCGGACGATCCACCGACTACCTGCAGACCCATCTCTCCAGCGACGAGATCCTGGTACGCGACCTGCCGCGCAGCTACCACGTCGCCACCCTGGACTACGACCGCGAGCAGATCTTCAGCGAGACCCTCGCCTTCGTCGCCGCGCATTCGCACTAGCCCGGGAGTCGAGCTCGCAGTCCGGCCAGGTACCACTCGGTGAGCTGGCCAGTGGTCGATTCGTCCGGTGCCGCGAAGAAGGCCATCGCCTGATCCTGGCCAAGCTGCTCGATCGCGGTCGCCACGGCGAAGGCCGCCAGGGCATACGCCCCGGAGACCTGATCGGCTGAGCCCCAGAAGGAAGCGTCGGCCGGCAGCCCGGTCGGGAGCCCGCCGACGGCGAGTTCATGATCGAGCCACTGCTGGTTCGCCTGCTGGGTGGCTGCGTGATGCTCGGCAGTGAGCCACTCGGCCAGCCCCTCCTCGATCCACAGCGGAGCGTCGGTGCAGGCTGATCCGGTGGCGACGTGGACGGCCTCGTGCAGCAGCAATGAGTCAAGGTAGTCGGCAGACTCCGCCCGGACGCGGGGATTGATCGCGATCCGCGAGCCCTCGGGGTCACAGCGGGTGACGGCGGCGGCCGTATCGCTGCCGGAGCCCGCCAGCACGGTGTAGTCCCGCGTGGTGACCGGCAGCTCGACGATCACCTGACCGTCCCAGTCGTCGTCCAGCGAACCGAGCCCGGCGTCCGCTACAACGGCGGACGACCGTTCGATCCGCTCCAGCCACGCCTGCCGCTGCGCGGGCACCAGCTCGGCGGTGGCGTACAGGGTTCCCCCGGCGACCGCGGTGGGCTCCAGTGCGCCGGTGGGCGGCTCCTCAAGGGTGGGCGCGGATGACGGGGCACAGCCTGCGAGCAGCGTCATCCCGGCCAGAAGGGTCACGGGCCAACGTCGCACGTGGTCGAGCCTAGGCCCGGGCCACCAAAGGGGGCGGGCGATCAGCCGATCAAGCGACGGGCGCCGGTGTAGGGCGCCGGGTAGGAGCTGAGGGACTGGATCACCAGATCGTTGCGCGGATTGCGGGCGTGGACGATCTTGCCGTTGCCGATGTACAGGCCGACGTGGGCGATCGGGCTGTACCAGAAGACCAGGTCACCGGGCTGCAGATCGCCGCGAGCCACCGAGCGTCCGTACTTGAACATCCCGCGCGAGGAGTGCGGCAGCGAGACGCCGATCTGGCGGTAGGCGGCCAGGACCAGTCCGGAGCAGTCGAAGTTGGTGGGGCCCGAGCCGCCGCTGACGTACTGGCCCTTGGGAACCCTGGACACCGCGTAGGCGATCACCTTCTTGATCGCCTTGCTGGCGCCACCGGCCTCACTGATGTCGAAGGACACCCGGGCACCGTCGCGGGCGGCCAGCTGACGACGCTGCTCCTCGGTCAGCCGGTCCACCAGCGCCTTGGCCTGCGCGGTTCGCTCCTGCAGCTTGGCGTGCAGCGCGACGAGGCGCTGCTCCTCAGCGGCCAGGGCGACAACCTCGGCCTCGGCGGACCGCTTCAGTTCGGCGAGGTTGGCCTGCTCGGTCTGGTGATCCTGCAGGGTGGCGTTCAGGGTGGCGTCAACATTGCTGGTGGTGGTGAGCCGGTCGAGGAAGGCGTCCGGGTCGCTCTCGGTGAAGAGCTGGACGGTGGTGTCGACGCCACGGCCCTGGAACTGCAGCAGGGCGATCGCCCGCGCCTGTCCGCCGAGTTCGTCGACCTTCGCCTGCTGCGTGGCGATGTCGGCCCGCAGCGCTCGCAGATGACGCTTGCCCTCGGCCAGCGCCAACTCGGCCTCGTGGAGGTCTTCGTCGATGGCTGCGGTTTCAGCCTCCAGCGCGATGACCTGATCCTTGGCGTCCTTCACGGTGGTCGGGGTCGGGGTCGGCTTCGCGGGTGAGGTCGGAGCGGCCTGGGCCGGTACGACGGAGATGCCCGCGGCGAGAACGCCTGATACCGCCACGATCAACGCGGACTTCGCCCAGACGCGCAGCGTCATGTAACCCTCCCCGAGCCGGCCGGACGGCCAGCTGAACTAAAACTGAGAAAACCCTAAGGGAAAGGGACGGCAGTTGCCAACCCCGTCTCAGCTTCAGGCGGGAAGTGAGTCGCGCGGGCCGTCCCGCGGACCAGCCTCAGGGGTGCGATCAGGCCACCGCCGGCCAGTGCGGCGAGGGCCCCGACCTCGTCGGTGCCGAGCTCGACATCGGCCTCCATCGGCCCCAGCAGAGCCGAGATAACACAGTCGGAGCAGGCCGGGCCCCGGGCTCGGCAGCTCGCGCAATCGACATGCAGTGCATCCATGCCGACGATCCTGCCGGGCGGCACTGACAGAAACGTCAGTGCGGGCACCTAGCGTCACCATCGTGAGCACGATGTCCCTGCAGCCCAGCTTCGACGACCTGAGCCCTGCCCTGAGCCAGGTGACCTTCTGCGTGGTCGATCTGGAGACCACCGGTGGCGGGGCGGAGGACGCGATCACCGAGTTCGGCGCGGTGAAAGTGCGCGGCGGAGAGGTGCTGGGGGAATTCCAGACCCTGGTGAACCCGCAGGCGCACATCCCAGCACTGATCGCCGTGCTGACCGGTATCACCGACGCCATGGTTGCCGACGCCCCGGCCCTGAGTGAGGTGCTGCCCGCCTGGCTGGAGTTCGCCGGCGACGCCGTCCTGGTCGCCCACAACGCCCGCTTCGACATCGGCTTCCTGAAACGGGCCTGCGCCCGCCACGGCCATGACTGGCCCTCGCCCGAGGTGATCGACACGGTCGCGCTGGCACGGAGCGTCCTGTTGCGTGACGAGGTGCCCAACGTCAAGCTCTCCACGCTGGCCCACCACGTCCGATCCCGCCACGAGGCCAACCACCGGGCACTGTCGGACGCCCGGGTGACCGTCGACGTCCTGCACTACCTGCTGGAACGGGTCGGCAACCTCGGCATCTCCACCCTGGCCGACCTGATGGAATGCACCCGCCGGGTGTCCCCGGAGCGCCGCGCCAAGCGGACGCTGGCCGCCGACGTCCCCTCCGCGCCTGGGATCTACCAGTTCGTCGCCGATCTGCCGGATGCCGAGGGGGTGGTCCGTCGGCAGGTGCTCTACGTCGGCAAGAGCCGCAACCTGCGCAACCGGGTGCGCAGCTACTTCACCGCCGCCGAGACCCGCCCCCGGATCGACGAGATGGTGCGGATCGCGACCGCGGTGGAGACCACCGTCTGTCGTACCGAACTCGAGGCCGAGGTGCTGGAGCTGCGGCTGATCGCCGCACACTCACCGCGTTACAACCGGCGCTCGAAGTTCCCCGAGCGCCAGCACTGGTTGAAGATCACCACCGAACCTTTCCCCCGGCTATCGATCGTCGCGGCGGTCGGGGGGGACGGCGCCACCTACTTCGGCCCGTTCTCGCGCCGGCAGTCCGCCGCGGACACGGTGGCGGCACTCCACGACGCCTTCCCGATCCGTCAGTGCACCAAGCGGCTCTCGGTGCGGACGCCGAGCTCTGCCTGCATGCTGGGCGAACTCGGAAGATGCATGGCGCCCTGCGAGCTGAAGATCAGCCGCGAGACCTACGACACCGTGGTCGACCAACTCCGCCACGCCCTGACGGTGGACGTCCGGCCGGTGCTGGCCGCGGTCCAGCCCCGGCTCCGGGCACTGGTCGCACAACTGCGCTACGAGGAGGCCAGGATGCTGGTGGAACGATTGCGTGGCTTCCTGGCCGCAGCGGTCAAACACCACCGCCTGGCCAGCCTGGCCGGCTGCTCCCAGATCGTCGCCGCCCGCCGGATCGACGCCACCACTGCCGGCCGCGCTCCGGCAGCCGCCTGGCAGATTCACGTGATCCGCCATGGCCGACTCGCCGGGGCCGCCGTTGCTCACCCCGGCGAAGTGCCGCAACAGGTGGCCCGGGCCGCGGTCTCGACCGCTGAGACCGTGCTGCCCGGAATCGGCCCCACCGCGGCAGCCCTGGTTGAGGAGACCGAGCGGATCGCCGCCTGGCTGGAGCAGCCCGGCATCCGGTTGATCGAGATCGAGGGCGACTGGGCCTGGCCGCTCCACGTCGGCGTTGCCGACGGCCAACTCAGCACCCTGGCGCTCGGCTCGCGAGCCGCGGGTTAGCCAAAGCGACAGCCTCAGGGATCGGCTTCGGCTCGGCGGCTCTCCCCGCAGGCGAGGATCCCCCGAATTCGGGCCGAACCGCGCTGGGCGGCCGATGCCCGCGGTTAGGATGCGGCCATGATCACCGCCATCGTGTTCGTCAAGGCCGACACCTCCCGCATCCCCGAGGTCGCCCAGCAGATCGCCGATCTGGACGGCGTCTCCGAGGTCTACTCGGTGACCGGCACGATCGATCTGATCGCGCTGGTGCGGGTGCGCACCATCGACGATGTCGCCGCCACCGTCGCCGACGAGCTCAACAAGGTGCCCGGTGTGGTGGACACCGAGACCCACGTCGCCTTCCGGACATACTCCACCCACGACCTGGAGGCGGCCTTCTCCCTCGGCGCCGGCTGACCCGAAGCCACCATGCGGCGACCGCCGACCTCGAACAATTCAAGGTGTGGCCGATGATCCGTCATCGGACCATCGGCCACACCTTGTTATCCAGAAGCGGCGGGACTACTCGGTGACGGTGACCGAGTTGATCACGACCGGATCGATCGGGCGGTCCATGCGTCCGGTCGGCACCGACGCGATCGCGTCGACCACCTGCTGCGAGGCCTGGTCCAGCACCTCGCCGAAGATGGTGTGCCGACGGTTCAGATGCGGGGTGGGGCCCACGGTGATGAAGAACTGCGATCCGTTGGTGCCGGGCCCGGCGTTCGCCATCGCCAGCAGGTAGGGGCGGTTGAAGGTGAGCTCGGGATGGAACTCGTCCCCGAACTTGTAACCCGGGCCGCCAGTGCCGTTGCCGAGCGGGTCGCCACCCTGGATCATGAAGCCGTCGATGATCCGGTGGAAGGTCACCCCGTCGTAGAAGTTGCCGGTGGTCGGCTCCCCCGACTCCGGATCGAGATACTCCTTGGTACCGGTCGCCAGCCCGACGAAGTTCGCGACGGTCTTCGGCGCATGATCGGGGAAGAGCGTGATGACGATGTCACCATGATTGGTGTGCAGGGTTGCGGTCGCAGCCACGGGGTTCCTTTCGTCGAACTGTCCGCCTCACATCCTTCCAGATTCCCTACCAGCCTCTCCAACGTCCGAGTACGGTGGGGGAATCAAGCGAGCAACCCCGCAAGTCGGAGCACGGAGGAATCATGGCCCGCAAGAAATTGATCGACACCGTCGAGGACACCGCCCAGGTGGCCGCCAAGAAGGCGTCGGAGGCTTTCGTGGAGGCTGCCGAGCGTCTCGCCCCCCTGATCGACCAAACCGCCGGATACCTTGGGCCGATCGCTGAAGAGGCGGGGCGGGTCACCGCCAAGGTCGCTTCCGACACCTACTCCCGGGTAAAGCCGGTGCTGCACGACGCCCAGGTGCGGGGCGCCCGGCTGGCGTCGGATGCCTACGACCGGGTTCAGCCGACGATCGACACCGCGCTGCAGTCGGTGCCGCCGGTCATCGACACCGCGGTGGGCAGGGTTCGTCCAGCAGTCGACGACGTGCTGGGCCGGATCCCGCCGCTGGTCGAGGACGCCCGTTCCCTGGTGCAGGACGATGTGCTGCCCAAGATGGCCAGCGCCCTGAAGGAGATCGCCAAGCAGCCGCTGGCCGCCGAGGCCGCCGCGCAGGTGGCATTGGCCACCGCCGTGGTCTCCAAGGAACTGCGCAAGGCCCAGAAGGCCCGCAAGCGCAGTTGGCCGAAGACCCTCGGCAAGCTGCTCCTGGCTGGTGCCCTGCTGGGCGGCGTCGTGGTGGCGATCCGCAAGCTGCTCGCCCCGCCGAACGACGGCTGGCACGCGCATTCGCCGGCGGACGCCTACGTCGCCGATCCGACCGAGGCAGTCCACAAGGTCGCCGAAGGTGCCAAGCAGGCCGCCGAGAAGGTCGCGGACGTGGCCCAGGACATCGTGGAGACCGCGACCGACAAGATCGAGGACGCCAAGGATGCCGCCGCCGACCTGGTGGAGGACGCCAAGGAAGCGGTCGAGGACGCCAAGGACAAGGCAGAGGATGTCGTCGAGGACGCGGCGGACAAGGCAGAGGATGTCGTTGAGGACGCCGTGGAAGCACTCGACAAGGGCGACGATGCCGCCCCTTTCGCGGATAGCCCCTTCGGAGAGGGGTCCTTCCAGGGCTCCGAGCCGCCGGAGGGGTATGAGGTGAAGGCCAACAGCCGCAGCCGCAAGTACCGCGTGCCGGGCAACACCGGCTATGCCAATGCCACCGCCGATGTCTGGTTCACCAGCGCGGAGGCAGCCGAGGCCGCCGGGTTCACGCAAGCCCGCCGGTGAGCACGGGGATCCCCGAGGAGACGGGATCTTGCTTGGCCGAGTCGGCTGCCTGACCCTCCCGGCCGCGGAGTCGTGGCGGACAGAACCGGAAGTTCGTGGTCGTCGGATGTCACAATCCGGCGGCCACGAAGGCTTTCTAGGGCAGAACCCACCCTCAGGAGGCAACCATGACCGCACCATCCGACCCGCACGACTGGGTGCTCGCCGCTCCGTTCCGCGCCCATCTGCACCACCTTCAGGCAGCCACCGGGTTGCCGTGGGAGGCGCTGGCCTGGGCAGCCGGCGTCTCCCCCACGCTGGTTCGGCACCTCGTCTTCGGCAACAACGGACGCTACCCACGCCGGATCAGTCCGCTGACGGCCCGGCGGCTGGTCGAGCTGACTCCCGCGCGGCTCCCCAAGGTGGTTGCGGCCGGGCTTCCTCAGGTGTGGTCAGAGGTGGCCTAGGCTGCGGGCATGGCCTGGCTCGGCGTGGGCGTCGCCCTGTTGGCGGCGTTGGTGATCGCCGCCTGCACCGCCGCGATCCTGCGGCGACTGCCGCTACCGCCCGATGAGCCCGATGCCCGGCCCTACGCCGAGCTGATCTCGCCGCGCCTGTTCGTCACCGTGCTGGCAGCGTCGCTCGTCGCGCTCCTGCTCTCCCTGCTGTTGTCCGAGCCGACCCACTGGCCGGTCTGGGTGGTGATGGGCACCGTGGGCGTGCTCCTGGCGGTGGTGGACGCACACACCGGCTTCCTGCCGCTGCGGCTGACCTGGTGGTTCGGCGGGCTGGTGCTGGCGGCGGTGATCGCCGTCTCGGCGCTGGTGGGAAATCCGCTGGTGGTGATGATCGCGGTGCTGTGCGGTTCGGGCGCCGGGTTGCTGTTCCGGCTGCTGTGGCAGATCGGTGGCGGGCTCGGTTTCGGAGACGTTCGCCTCGTCACCGTCCTGGGTGCGGCCACCGGAGCCACCTCCGTGCAGCTGGCGGTCTGGTCCCTGCTGCTGGGCGGGGTGGCAGGGGTGGTGTGGGGCGTGGTCACCCGATTGCGAAGGGGTGTCGACGGCCCGTTTCCGTACGGTCCGTCGCTGGTGATGGGGCCGTACCTCGCGCTGCTGGTCGGATGCGCCCTGTCGGCGGCCAGCCTGGGGTGAACGGTTTCCGACCTCGCGACCCCTATGCCTGGGCGGCGGCGCTGGTGAGCCCCACCCAGCGCTCCAGCAGGGCCGTGGCGGCGCCGGAATCCACCGCCTCGGCAGCTTGCTCCAGGTGCGGTGCGAGCTGTTCGGCGACGGGGTCACCGGACGGGCCGGTGTAGGCCAGCAGCGCAGCAGCGGCGTTGAGCAGCACGATGTCGCGGATCGGCCCGGGTTCGCCGGCCAGCACCCGCCGCACCACCGTGGCGTTGTGGGCGGGATCGCCTCCCACCAGCGCCTCCGGCCTGGCCGGAGCCAGGCCGAGCTCCCGCGGGTCGAGTTCGGTCTGCCACAGCTGACCGGCGGCGATCAGCCAGACCAGCGAGCGCGTCGTGGTGGTGAGTTCGTCCAAGCCGTCCTCACCGTGGAAGACCAGGCCGCGGTGGCCGCGTCCGGCGATCACCCCCGCCACCCGTGGTGCCAGTCCACGGTTGGCGCAGCCGATCGCCTGGGCGACCGGCCGGGCCGGGTTGGCCAGCGGGCCGAGGAAGTTGAAGGCGGTTTGGACGCCCAGTTCCCGGCGGGCGGCACCTGCGTGCCGCAACGACTGGTGATAGAGCGGGGCGAACAGAAAGACGATGCCCGCCTGCTCGAGCACCTGAGCCTGGGCGGACGGGGCGACGTTCAGCGCCACTCCGAGGGCCTCCAGGCAGTCGGCGGTGCCACAGGCCGAGGAGGCGGCCCGGTTGCCGTGCTTGACCACGGGGACGCCGCTGGCCGCGGCCACGATCGCCGCCATCGTCGAGATGTTGACCGTATTGGCCCGATCGCCTCCGGAACCGACCACGTCCACCGCCTCCCGCGGCAGGTCCAGCGGCGTAGCGTGATCGAGCATGGCCTGCGCGAGGCCGGTCAGTTCATCCGCGGTCTCCCCCTTGGCACGCAGCGCCACGGCGAACCCGGCGATCTGCACCGGGGTGGTCTCCCCGGCCAGGATCTGGTCCATCGCCCAGCGTGCGGTCGCAGCGGTGAGGTCGTCGCCCGCGATCAGCCCGGTCAGAACATCAGGCCAGGTGTTCGCCACTAGTTGACCTTCGCCGCCAGCCGAGCGCGCAGGAGTTCGGCGGCGGCGGCCGGCAGCCGCACCGGGTCGACCGGGTAGGAGCAGATGGCCTCGGCCTTCGACCAGGTGGCCAGCCAGGCATCGGCCGTCCGGGCCACCAGCAGCAACACCGGCGGGCAGTTCGCGATCTCGTCCTTCAACTGATGGGCCAGGCCCATCCCGCCGGCCGGAACCGCCTCGGCGTCCAGGATGGCCAGATCGATGCCTCCGGCGTCCATCGCCCACAGCACCGCCGGCTGGGTGGCGACCTCACGCACCTCGATCTCCGGCAGGTCCGCTGCCAGCCGCGTCCCCAGGGCGAGCCGCACCTGTTCGCGCACCGTCCGGTCGTCGGAGTACAGCAGGACGGTTGCGGGGCTGGACTGCTCGTCGCTCATCGGTCTTCCTCGTCTGGCATTGCGGGCTGACGTCATCGTAACCGCTCCCGCACGTCCGGGTGCCCGGCAGGCACCCGGTAATCACCGAGCGCTTCTGTTGACATCGAGCGCCTGCACCTGGGGAGTGGTGCTCGACGCCAAGAGAAGCGGTGAACGGCAAGGGGAGCTGTAAGTCGCTCGATGGCACCGAACGCCGGCAACGGGGAAGTGGTGCTCGACGCGAAGGGAGCATCGCTCGATGAGGATGAGGGAATGGCCGAAGGAAGCGGCAGTTCGTCAAGGACGCTGCTCACTATTGCCCCCATTCCGTGCGGCCAGGACACGGCGGGATGGTGCAGGAAGCCTGCCGAACGCGCCATACTGGCCCAATGGCACACGCACCTTCCACCGGCGCCGGCGCCCTGACAGCCCCGGGCGCGGTGCACAGCGTCGCGTCCACCCGGCTGGGTGGCGTCAAGGGCCGCCCGGACACCCTTTCGGTGGGTGTCATCGTGTGGCTGGCGAGCGAGCTGATGTTCTTCGCCGCGTTGTTCGCCGCCTACTTCTCGTTGCGTGAGATCACGAATGCCGCCGCGGCGGAGTCCGGAACCACGTCGATGTGGGATTGGGGGGCTGCGCACCTAGACAACGACTGGTTCGGAATCTCGTTCCCGTGGTTCGCGACGATCAACACCTTGATCCTGGTGCTCAGCTCGGTGACCTGCCAGCTCGGCGTCCATCAGGCCGAGGAGGGCAAGGTTTCCCGCACCGGTTCGCTGCTCAACCCCGGCAGCTGGGGGCTGCGCGAGTGGTACACCCTGACCTTCGTGATGGGCGCGATCTTCATCGGCGGCCAGGCCTTCGAGTACGCGACCCTGCTGTCAGAGGGATTCGCCCCGAGCACCAACGCCTACAGTTCCGCCTTCTTCCTTGCCACCGGCTTCCACGGCCTCCACGTGATCGGTGGCCTAGTGGCATTTCTGCTTATGCTCGGCCGCACCTACCTTGCTCGCCGGTTCACCCATGAGCAGGCGGTGCACGCCATCGTGACGTCCTACTACTGGCACTTCGTGGACGCGATCTGGGTGGTGCTGTTCTTCGTGCTGTACATCCTGCGCTGACGCGTCCGAGACCACTGGGGAGGAATCCGTACCGATGCGATCGCTCACCTCGAAGCGGCACCACAAGGCAGCTCGGCTGGTCCTGGTGGCGGCAGCCCTGCTGCTGACCGGCGGCCTCTATGCGCTGGTCGCGCCCAGTGCCTCGGTCGCCGCCCCGAACGCGGAGGAGACGATCGCGCGCGGCGAGGCGCTGTTCGCTGTCTCCTGCGCCTCCTGCCACGGCCTGAACGGGGAAGGGCTGGCCGCCGAGGGCGCGCCGTCCCTGGTGGGTGTGGGCGCAGCGGCGGTCGACTTCCAGATGCGTACCGGCCGGATGCCGATGGCCAACCCCCTGGCGCAGGCTCCCGACAAGCCCAACACCTTCACCCCCGAGGAGATCGGCGCCATCGCGCTCTACGTGGCGTCGCTGGGCGACGGGCCCGCGATCCCCGACCCGGATCAGTACGATCCCAGCGGCCTGAGCCCCGAGGAGGTCGCCGTGGGCGGCGACCTGTTCCGGACGAACTGCTCGGCCTGCCACAACTTCCAGGGTTCGGGTGGGGCGCTGCCCAACGGCAAGGTCGCCCCGCCGCTGCTGGACTCCGAGCCGATCGACATCTATGAGGCCATGCGCACCGGACCCGGTGAGATGCCGGTGTTCGCCGACGGCGCCATTCCCGACAAGGACATCAAGGGCATGATCGCCTACCTCGAGCAGGTGCACGCCCAACCGTCGGCCGGCCTGACGCTCGGCGGGCTGGGCCCGGTTTCGGAGGGCTTCTGGGGCTGGATCGCCGGTCTCGGCGGTCTGATGCTGTTCGCGCTGTGGATCACCAAGAAGGCGGCCCGCAAATGAGCCTCGACACCCACGACCACTCCCACGTTGTGCCCCCCGATCATCCGGTTCCGGATCCGGGGCTCCACGAGGAGGAGCGCTTCACCGATGTGGACGAGCGCGCGGCGCAGCGTGCCTACCGGCAGGTGGTCGGCCTGCTGGCGGCCGTTCCGGTGCTGGCGATCGCCTTCGTGGTGCTCTACTTCGCCATCCCGCTCGACGCCACGTTGCATATCTTCGGTGCCACCATGAAGGCCAACCACGTGCTGTTGGGCCTGACCCTCGGTCTGGGTGTGCTGGCGATCGGCGTCGCCCTGATCCACTGGGCGCGCACCATCATGGGCGACGAAGAAGTCATCGAAGAGCGCCACCCTGCCGCCTCACCCGCCGAGGCGCGGGTCGAGGCAGCGGAGAAGTGGGCCGAGGGCGCCAAGCAGTCCGCCCTGGGACGGCGCAGGCTGATCGGCTACGGACTCGCCGGCGGGCTCGGCATCATGCTCGTTCCCGCGGTCGTTCTGCTGGCCGACATGGGACCCTGGCCGACCGGGGACGTCCGCAGGCGCACCATCGAGAAGACGATCTGGGCGCCGGGCATCCCGATCGTCAACGACGTCAACCAGGAACGGCTCAAGGCCAGCGACATCGTGGTGGGCCAGTTGATCAACGCCCAGCCGGCCAACCTGTTCGACCTGCACGGCGCGGAGTTCCAGACCGAGAAGGCCAAGTCGTCGCTGATCGTGGTGCGGATGGACCCGGCGGCGATCCGGATCCCCACCTCCCGGCAGGACTGGCACGTCGACGGCATCCTGGCCTACTCCAAGATCTGCACCCACGTCGGCTGCCCGATCAGCCTGTGGGAGCAGCAGACCCACCATCTGCTGTGCCCCTGCCACCAGTCGACCTTCGACCTTGCCAACTCCGGCGTCGTGGTCTTCGGCCCGGCGGCCCGCTCGCTGCCCCAACTGCCGATCACGACCGACGCCGAGGGCTATCTGATCGCTCGCAGCGACTTCACCGTCCCGGTCGGACCGAGCTACTTCGAGCGAGACTCCTCGAACGACTTCAAGGAGGGTGACGACTGATGGCGAAGCCCACGTCCGTCGATCCCGAGGTTCCGCAGGGAATCCCGCCGGAGAAGACCACAGCATCCGCCGCGGCGAACGCCGCCGGCGGCGCCGTGGGGTGGGTGGACGACCGCGTCCCGGTGGCCTCTATCGGTCGCAAGGCGCTGCGCAAGGCCTTCCCCGACCACTGGTCGTTCCTACTCGGCGAGGTCGCGCTCTACACCTTCATCATCCTGCTGCTGACCGGCGTCTTCCTGACCATCTGGTTCAAGCCGTCGATGGCCGAGATCGAGTACGGCGGCTCCTACGCGCTGATGCGCGGCATCCCGATGTCGGAGGCCTTCGCCTCCACGCTGGCGATCAGCTTCGACATCCGCGGCGGGCTGCTGATCCGGCAGATCCACCACTGGGCGGCGATCCTGTTCGTGGCGGCGATGACGGCGCATATGCTGCGGGTGTTCTTCACCGGCGCCTTCCGCAAGCCGCGCGAGCTGAACTGGCTGATCGGTGTCGGCCTGCTGTCGATCGGCCTGATCGAGGGCTTCGCGGGCTACTCGCTGCCGGACGACCTGCTGTCGGGCACCGGCCTGCGGTTCGTGGACGGCCTGATCCGGTCGATCCCGATCGTCGGCACCTGGGCGGAGTTCTTCGTCTTCGGCGGCGAGTTCCCGGGCGAACTGGTGATCCCGCGGCTCTACATGGTGCACATCCTGCTGGTGCCCGGGCTGCTGCTGGCGCTGGTCAGCGCACACATGGCGCTGCTCGTCTACCACAAGCACACCCACTTCCCGGGCCCGGCACGCAAGCAGACCAATGTGGTCGGCCAGGCGCTGTTCCCGGTGTACGCGGCCAAGGCCGGCGGCTTCTTCTTCATCGTCTTCGGGGTCACGATCCTGATGGGCGCCCTGATGCAGATCAACCCGGTCTGGCTCTACGGGCCGTACAACCCCGCACAGGTGACCGCGGGCTCGCAGCCCGACTGGTACATGGGCTTCGTCGAGGGTGCGATCCGGATCATTCCGAACTGGGAGAGCCATCTGCTGGGTACCACCTGGTCGTGGAACATCTTCCTGCCCGGGGTCGGGTTGATGGGATTGCTGTTCACCGGGCTGGCCCTGTACCCGTTCATCGAAGCCTGGATCACCGGCGACAAGGCCGAGCACCACATCCTCGATCGACCGCGCAATGTCCCCAACCGGACCGCGTTCGGAGTGGCAGGAATGACCGCCTACGGCCTGTTCTGGGCGGCCGGCGGCAACGACATCCTGGCCACCCAGTTCGGGTTGTCGCTGAACGCCGTCACGGAGGTCATGCGGGTGGCGGTGTTCGTCGGGCCGGTGATCGCCTTCATCGTCACCAAGCGGATCTGCCTGTCGCTGCAGCGGCGTGACCGCGAGCGGGTGCTGCATGGCAGTTCGTCCGGCGTCATCGTCCGGCTTCCGGACGGCGGCTACACCGAGGCGCACGCCCCGATCACGACCGAGGAGGCTTTCACCCTCACCCAGCACCACCAGCAGCCGGCCCTGGAGATCCCACCCCAGGCCGACGACCACGGCGTCCGGCTCTCGGGCAGCAAGAAGGTCGGACGGCTGCGGGCCCGGCTGTCGCGCTGGTACGCCCACGGAACGATCGCGAAGCCCACGGCAGCGGAGATCGCCGAGGCAGCCCATCACGGCGACCATGCCGAGATCGAGGCCGGCGCCGCTGACGAGCTCCCTGCTGCCGAGGGAGCCTCCCAGCACTGATCGCCGCTCTTTGTGGTTGCTCGGGGGCGGAGTTGACCGAAACAGGGTCCTGGCTGCCACCGGAGCGAGGCGAGTCGGCACTCCGCGGCGGCTTGTGTAGCCTGGTCCGGTGCGTTTCCTGACCCCGAAGCCCAGCTACGACCTGACCTACGATGACGTCTTCATGGCCCCGCGCCGCTCGTCGGTCACCTCGCGGCTGGATGTAGATCTCACCTCGACCGACGGTCTGGGGCTGCCGCTGCCGATCGTGGTGGCCAACATGACCGCGATCTCGGGCCGCCGAATGGCCGAGACGGTCGCGCGCCGTGGTGGGATCGCGATCATCCCGCAGGATCTGCCGGTGCCGATCGTGGCGACCACGATCGCCCGGGTGAAGGCCGCCCACACCGTCTTCGACAGCCCGGTGACGATGAGTCCCGGCGCGACCATCGGCGAGGCGCTGGCCCTGATGCCCAAGCGTGCCCACGGCGCCGTGGTAGCCGTGGGCGACGACGGGGTGCCCGTCGGCATCATGTCGGCAGCGGATGCAGAGGGCTTGGACCGCTTCGCCCAGGTGCAGGACGCGATGAGCACCGAGCTCACCCTGGTCTCCCCCGACACCGACCCGACCGCGGTCTTCGATCAGCTCACCGCCCGCCGCCACAAGGTCGCGCTCGCCATCGACGCGGACGGCCGCCTCGTGGGCCTGATGACGATCAAGGGCGCCCTGCGGGCGACGCTGTATCCGCCGGCGGTCGATGCCAACGGCCAGTTGCGGATCGGCGTCGCGGTGGGCATCTCCGGCGATGTCGAGGCCCGTGCGGAGGCCCTGCTGGCCGCCGGCGCCGACGTGCTGGTGATGGACACCGCGCACGGCCACCAGGAGCGCATGATCACCGCTGTGGAACGCTGTCGTGCGGTGGTGGACGCGGTCGGCTCCAGCGTCCCGATCGTGGCCGGCAATGTGGTCACCGCCGACGGCACCAGCGACCTGATCGAGGCCGGCGCGGACGTGGTCAAGGTCGGGGTCGGACCGGGTGCGATGTGCACCACGCGAATGCAGACCGGCGTCGGACGTCCCCAGTTCTCCGCGGTGCTGGACTGCGCCGAAGAGGCCCGCCAGGCGGGCCGGGCGATCTGGGCGGACGGCGGCGTCCGGCATCCCCGTGACGTCGCCCTGGCGCTGGCCGCCGGGGCGGGCGCGGTGATGATCGGCTCCTGGTTCGCCGGCACCCACGAGTCCACCGGTCAGCTGCTCTTCGGCGCGGACGGCCGTCCGTACAAGGAGAGCTTCGGGATGGCCTCGGCCCGGGCGGTCAAGGCCCGCACCCGCAGCGCTTCGGCCTTCGACCGGGCCCGCGCTGCCCTGTTCGAGGAGGGGATCTCGTCCTCCCGGATGTACCTGGATCCGGAGCGCCCGGGCGTGGAGGACCTGCTCGACTTCATCACCTCGGGGGTGCGCAGTTCATTCACCTACGCCGGCGCCCGCAACCTGACCGAGTTCGCCAACCTGGCGGTGGTCGGCGTCCAGTCCCGTTCCGGCTACGACGAGGGACGCCCGCTGCCCACCAGTTGGTGACAGCCCCGCAACCTTGGCATCAGGTCGGACCCAGGAGATCTTCAGCGCACCGCACGCCCGTTGAGTTCCTGATGAATAATGGTGCTCAGTGCACAGCAAGCCTGAGTTCGATCGCCGGGGGAGCACGACGATGTCACCACCTGCCACTGTCACGCGGCTACGAAGCGGTCTCATCGCCGCATTCCTGGGATTGGCGATGGCACTCACATCGATCTCGCCGGCGTCCGCAGCCGAGGACGAGATCGACATTCCCGACGCAGGCTTCCGCGCCTGCCTGAGCACCGTCCTGCAGGGGCGTCCGCTCACCGCCGACAACCTGGCGAGCCTTGATCGGATCTCCGTCACCTGCAACGAAACGCCACTGATTCAGAACCTGACCGGTGCGGAACACCTCACCAACCTCTGGTCGCTCAACGTGAACTCGAACGCGATCACTGACATTTCCCCACTGGCCGCGGCCAGCTCCCTGCGCTCGCTTCAACTCGCGGGGAACCCCGTCGCCTCGCTTGAGCCTTTGGCGGGTCTGGACCAGTTGTTCAGCCTCAATGTCGTGGGCGTCGCCACCGCCGATCTCTCAGCGATCAAGCGCCTGCCCGGACTGCGCTCTCTTCAGCTAGGCGGTGCTAGGCCCCTCGCGGACTTCGATTTCCTGAGTCAGATGGAGCACGTGACCTACCTCTCCTTCCGGGACGTCGGACTCGCCTCGCTGGCGGAGATCGCCTTGCCACCCAACCTCGTCACTCTGACGCTGGAAACACCCGCTCTAGAATCGTTAGCCGGTGTGGAACGCCTCACTGCGTTGGCCCGTCTCGGCGCAGCCAACTCGCACCTCACCGACCTCTCGCCATTGGCCAGCCTCACCCAGTTGACGCACCTGAGGATCCCGGAGAACGATATCGCGGACCTCGGTCCCCTCCAGGGACTGACCTCGCTGACGTCGCTCGATCTCGACCGAAACCACATCCGGGATCTGCGTCCGTTGAGGAACCTGACCAACCTCACCTCACTGGGTCTCGGTGTCAACCTGGTGTCAGACCTCAGCCCGCTGGCCGGGTTGGCCAAGCTGGAGAGGCTCCAGCTCTACAACAACGAGGTCGAGGACATCACACCGCTCACCGGACTGACCAAGATCACCCATCTCTGGCTGGCATGGAACCAGATCAGCGACATCAGCCCGCTCGCCGACCTTCCCGACGGAACGGACCTCGTACTGTCGTCCAACCGAGTTCGGGACTTCTCACCGCTCAAGAATTGGAATGGCACGCTTTCGGCAAGGAGTCAGTTCTTCGTGGTCTCGGAGGTCCTGCCAAACGCCAAAGCAGGGGTTGAGGTTCGGGGTCCGGATGGCAGCCACCTCACCCCAGCGAAGGATCCGGGCACGCCCTGCGCCTATGCAGAAGGCGCGCTGACCTGCACCCGGGGTGGGAATCACTACTTGCACTTTGCGGTCGGAGACCGCATCTCGATCATACTGAACGCCGTGGTTGAGCACAGGTTGCTCACAGCGGCGACCCCACCGTCGACAGGTCGGACTGCGGTGAAGGCTGGGACGTCTCTCACCGTCCAGCCGGGAACCTGGAGCCCGCAGCCCGAGCGCTTCACCTTTCAGTGGGTCAGGAATGACGGTAGCCCGATCCCGGGGGCGACGTCTCAGAGCTACCGGACCACGGGCGCAGAGGAAGGTGGCGTCTGGGCAGAGGTCACGGGTCACCTCGGCGGCTACGAGGCAACAACAGTCCCGTCTTCTTTCGTGGTAGTGACGACCGGCGGCCAGATCGGCGTCGCGACGCCGACCATCCGGTTCAGCGGGCGACTCGCCACCGGTACCGTGCTCTCGACGAAACAGGACGTCTTCGACCCGGCGATCACCCACAAGTACCAGTGGCAGCGCGACAAGAAGAACATCGTCGGCGCGACCTCGGCCAGCTACAAGGTGAGGGCCTCCGATGTCGGTCACAAGCTGCGAGTGCGCGTCACCGCCAGCAGAGAGGGCTACGACAGCAGCACGATGCATTCCGTTCAGGTGACGCCGGCCAAGGCGAAGTTCGCCGCCTCGGCCAAGCCCAAGATCAGCGGAACCCGCGCGGTCGGCAAGAAGCTCACTGCCACGGTCGACTGGAAGCCGACAGCGAAGCTGAAGTACCAGTGGTACCGCAACGGGAAGAAGATCAAGGGCGCCACCAAGGTCAGCTACACCCTGAAGGCTTCCGACCTCAACGACCGGTTCAGCGTCCGCGTCACCGCCGGCAAGTCCGGCTACACCGCGGTCACCAAGACCTCCAGCAAGACCGCCAAGGTGAAGAAAGGCACATTGGTGCTCGGCACGCCGAGCATCAGCGACGCCGCAACGGTCGGCAAGAAGCTCACCGCCAGCAGCAGCGGCTGGGGACCAGGCAAGGTGTCACTCAGCTATCGCTGGTACCGCGACGGCAGGGCCATCAAGGGCGCTACCTCTCGCAGCTACCAGGTGAAGAAGTCGGACGCCGGCCACAAGCTGACCGTCCGCGTCACCGGCAAGAAGACCGGCTACACCACGAAGACCGTCAAGTCGGCAGCAGTGGCCGCCTCCGTCCCGTAGGCCCACAGATCCGCAACTGGTCACGCGACAGACCTTCGCGGGACGCGAGCCGACGCCTCGACTGGCGCCTGCTCGGATAGCCAGCGGGATCAGTGCTGGTAGTCGCCGCGGTAGTACTCGTAGCACCAGCCGGTGACGGCCCAGACGCCTGCGGCACCGCCGAGGATGGTCAGCCACCAACCGAAGACCGGTCCGAGAGCCATCACGGTGACCACCAGGGCGCACCAGAACGGCCACAGGCTGGCCGGCGGGAAGAAGCCCAGTTCCCCGGCCCCCTCGATGATCTCGCCGTCCTTGCGGTCCTCGGGGCGCGGATCCATCTTCCGGGACTGGATGAACAGGTACACCGTCAGCATCGCGGCGAAGCCGAAGGTGAGAGTCAGCGCCACGGTGCCGATGATCTCGTAGGACATCAGCCAGTAGATCGGTGCCACCACCGCCATGAAGATGGCGATGAACGCCAGCGTCCAGCCTTCCTGCCTCACTTGCCGACCTCCTGCCGCTCGACCGGCGCCAGGTACTGCCTACCCGGATAGTCCGGGTCGTCCACGCCAGGATGGTTGAGGTCGAAGGCAGGCGATTCGGAGCGGATCCGGGGAAGCTTGGTGAAGTTGAAACGCGGCGGCGGCGACGAGGTCGCCCACTCCAGGGTCCGTCCCCAACCCCAGGGATCGTCCGCTTCGACCTTCGGGGAGTTGCGGGAGCTCCACACGTTCCACAGGAACGGCAGGATGGCGATGCCCAGAAGGAAGGCCCCCACGGTGGACACCTGGTTGAGGAAGGTGAATCCGTCCCCCGGCAGATAGTCCGCGATCCGGCGGGTCATCCCCTCCACGCCCAGCCAGTGCTGCACCAGGAAGGTCAGGTGGAACCCGAAGAACGTCAACCAGAAGTGCAGCTTGCCCATCCGCTCGTTCAGCATCCGACCGGTGAACTTCGGCCACCAGTAGTAGAACCCCGCGAACATCGCGAACACCACCGTGCCGAACAGCACATAGTGGAAATGCGCCACGACGAAGTACGAGTCCGTGACCTGCCAATCCAGCGGCGGCGCCGCCAGGATGATGCCCGTCAAGCCACCGAACAGGAACGTGGTCAGGAAGCCCAGCGCCCACATCATGGGGGTCTCGAAACTGATCGAGCCGCCCCACAGGGTGCCGATCCAGTTGAAGAACTTCACCCCCGTCGGCACCGCGATCATGAACGTCATGAAGCTGAAGAACGGCAGATTCACCGCGCCGGTGGCGAACATGTGGTGCGCCCACACCGAGATCGACAGCGCACCGATCGCCAAGGTGGCTGCCACCAGTCCGACGTAGCCGAACACCGGCTTGCGGCTGAACACCGGCAACACCTCGGTGATGATCCCGAAGAATGGCAAGGCGATGACATAGACCTCGGGGTGGCCGAAGAACCAGAACAGGTGCTGCCACAGGATGGCGCCGCCGGTGGCGGGATCCAGGATGTGGGTGCCCATCGAACGCTGGGCTTCCAGTACCAGCAGACCGGCCGCCAGGACCGGGAACACCACCAGCACCATGATCGAGGTCACCAGGATGTTCCAGGTGAAGATCGGCATCCGGAACATCGTCATGCCCGGTGCCCGCATCGTCACGATCGTGGTCACGAAGTTCACCGCGCCGAGGATCGTCGACAGGCCCATCACGTACAGGCCCATCACCCACAGGTCACCACCGACACCGGGCGAGTTCACCGCGTCCGAGAGCGGCGCGTAGGCGAACCAGCCGAAGGCGGCAGCGCCTTCCTTGGTCAGAAATCCCGAGCACGCGGTCAGCGAACCGAACAGGTACAACCAGTAGCTGAACGCGTTCATCCGCGGGAACGCCACATCCGGCGCCCCGATCTGAAGCGGCATGATCGCGTTGGCGAAACCAGCGAACATGGGGGTGGCGAACATCAGCAGCATGATCGTGCCGTGCATGGTGAACAACTGGTTGAAGGTCTCGTAGTGCACGAACTGCAAGCCGGGAAAAGCCAACTCGGCACGCATGATCAACGCCAGGATGCCACCCAGCCCGAAGAACGCCAGCGCCGTGACGAAGTACATGTTGCCGATCAGCTTGTGATCGGTCGTGGTCAACAACCGCATCACCTGCGCACCCCACTGCCGGCGCTCGACGATCGGCGGCGCCTCGTCGATGGCGACCCGTGCCACGCTCATCAGCCGTGCTCCTTCTCGGGAACCGTAGGAACGGTGTTGGGGTATTCGGGCGGGACGAACTCACCGACCTTGCCGTTCGCCTTCAGTTCGTTGAGGTGGGCGAGGTACTCCTCCTCGCTGACGACGTGCACGTTGAACAGCATCGCGGCGTGGTAGGTGCCGCACAGCTCGGCGCAACGCCCGGTGTAGGTGCCCAGCTTGGTCGGGGTGACATCGAAGGAGTTGGGATGGCCGGGAATGACATCCAGCTTGAAGTAGAAGTCGGGGATCCAGAAGGAATGGATCACGTCGGCCGATGCCAGGTTGAACCGGACCGACTTGTCGACCGGAAGATAGAGATCGGGGAAGTCGGTGATGGTGCCTTCGGCGCGCACCACCGCACCCACCGCGGGGTTGTTCTCCTCCATGTGGTTGAAGGTCCACGACCACTTCTGCCCGACCACGTTCACGACGTGATCGGGTTCGGTCTCCTTGGCCAGGACGTTGTTCTGGGTCTGGACGGTGAAGAAGAAAAGCACGCCGATGATCAGGAACGGCACGAGCGTGTAGAGGATCTCCAGCGGCAGGTTGTAGCGCGACTGGCGGGGGGTGTGACCGGCGGCGACGTTCCTGCCGCGGCGATAGCGGAAGGCCGCCCAGCCGATCAGGCCCCAGACGAAGACGCCGATCACCAGCGAGGCGATCCAGGCGCCGTTCCACAGGCTGCCGATGTGCTCGGCTCGATCGCTGGCCGCCTCCGGCAGCCCCCAGCGCTGCCACTGAGCCAGCGTGTCGGCGCTGCAGCCGGTGAGCAGAAGCGTCCCGACCCCAGCAGCGCCAAGCATCAGCCACCGCTTGCCCGCGCGGTTGTTCAACAGCGCCACCTGCCTGCCTTTCGGGTCGCCATCTCGATGTCGATATCGGCACGATAACCCAGTGGCCGCCGCCCCGCACTGTCGAGCCCGCCCCCATGGGCAAAACTGATCAGGCGGGGAGTTCCGATGCTGGATCGAGCGCCGCCCGGCTCAGTGGAAGGAGTCTCCGCAAGCACAGGATCCGGCGGCGTTGGGGTTGTCGATGGTGAACCCCTGCTGCTCGATGGAGTCGACGAAATCGATGGTGGCGCCCATCAGGTAGGGCGCGCTCATCCGGTCGGTGACGACGTTCACGCCGAAGAACTCACTCGCCACGTCACCGTCCAGGTCACGGTCGTCGAGCGCGAGCTGGTAGCGCAATCCGGAGCAGCCGCCCGGCGCCACGGAGATGCGCAGCGCGAGATCCTCCACGCCCTCCATCTCCAGCAGTTGCTTCACCTTGGTCGCGGCGACCTCGGTCAGCGTGATGCCGTCGGTGGTGATCTGATCAACACTCATGTCTGGAATCCTTCCCCGGCTCGATCCGTCCGGTTCAACCTGGTGGCCAGATTCGGTATTCCCCCGGGCCAGAAGTCAGTCTACGCCGCGTTCCGCCGCGGCCGTCCAGCCCTGCGCCACGCGAGCGACCGCCGCGGTGAGCGCCTCCGGCAGCGGGCCCGGCCCGAAGCTGTGGGCCGCCTCCACCCCGAAGGTGCGCATTTCGCGGCGGCTCAGGCTGGAGTCGCCCGCGAACACCAGGCAGGGACGTTGGGCGTCGACCGCCAGTTCGGCCACGAACCGCACCACCTGGCCGCCGCGGTTGCCGACGTGGAAGGAGGTGCACCCGGTGACCACCGCGTCGGCCCGCGACAACGTGTTCGCCAGGCCGGCCAGTTCCGCGCACAGCCGGGTCCCGGAGAGCACGCGTCCACCAAGTGCCCGGACGGCGGCGGCCGCTCCCCCGGCGGCGCCCGTGCCGGGCCGATCGGCCACTCCCAGACCGGCGAGCCAGCCCGCCATCGCGGCCTCCGCGGCCAGCAACTCGGCGGGATCGAGCCGTACGGCGAACCCGCGACGGGACACCGTCCCCTGCAGCCCGAGCAGGACGAGGTCGGTCTCGTCCGGGGGGATCACACCGATCACCTCGACGCCGGAGCCGTCCTGACCTGCCCCGTCTCGCGGGGACGGCGTCGGAGGCGGCGGCCAGTCCGGAGCCGGTACGAGCCGCGCCCACACACCGTCCAGCGACAGGTCGTCCGCGCTCGCCAAGCCGGCCAGCCCGGCGGTCAGGTCACCGGATGCGGTCGCGCCAAGCTCAGCAAGCAGACCGGCGCCACCGTCCAGCGCGGTCAGCCCGGTCAGGTCGAGGATCAGTCTGGCAGGCGCCTTCCCCGTTCCAAGGCAGCGGGCCAGCCATCGGCCGAGCCGGGCCGAGGAGGCTGAGGAGTCCCAGCCCGGCTCCGCTCCCGGCGCGGCGTCGGGCGAGTCCGGCCCGGCGTGCTGCTCCTCGGACCAGGCATCGGGCCTCCCTATCGCCCTTCCCACCGAGGCGGGAGAGTCCAGGCCGACCGCAAGGGTGTCGCCGGCGCGCAACCACCAGCCGTCCTCGGTGATCACCGGCTCGCCGCCCAGCAGCGCAGCCAGCGCCCCGGCCAGCGGCGGACCGCTCTCGGCCAGCGGAACCACCGCGACCTGGGCGCGTCCGGCCCAACCCCGCGCGATCGCCACCCCTGCCTGCCAGGAGTCGAGCGGGCCGATCGCGTCGCTGGCCACCACGACGCGGAGCGGCCGGCTCACGACTGACCCCAGCCCGGCGGCTGTTCGAAGGAACCTGGCGGTTCGGTGTCGGTGATGAAGCCCTCCGGCTCGGTGACGACCTGCAGGATCAGCCGATCCGGCTCAGCCCGCCAGCGTGCCAGCGCTATCCGGGCGCGGCGGGCGGCGTCCTCCGGATCGGGGAGGCTCAGGATCAGTTCGCGTTCGGCGCGCAACTCCTCCAGGTGGACGCGCAGCGCGTCCAGCACCGCCAGCAGTTCCTGCTGCTCGGCGGCCAGCGCGGAGTCCCGGGCGAGGACGTCGGCTCGCGCCCGCGCGTCGAGCACCGCGTCGGCGCCGACAGCGAGCCGGCGGCGCTGCGCAGCGACCGCGTCCGCCTCCTGCCGAAGCTCGCGCAGCCAGGCCAGCCCTTGCTGGTAGGCGACGGTCAGCGCGTCCGACCAGTGCCCCGGGTGCGGCTCGACCGGCTGCTCGCGCAGCAGCCGTAATCGCTCCAGCAGCCCCGCCATCGTCACCTCCGATCCGTCCCGACATGACCGGCACGGTAGAAACCACTTACCATGTGGGTGTCATCGTCGCACCACCAGAGGTATGAAGTGGGATTGTTCCGGCCTTACCAGCGCACTGGGCCCGCCAGCGAAGAGCCGGCGCCGCCGGTGGAAGCCGATCTGCCCCACTCCGGCCCGGTCCGCAAGGACGCGCCGACTCCCACTCGCAAGGAGGCCGAACAGGCCCGCAGGGAGCGACTTCACCCGACCCTGACCCCCAAGCAGGCCCGGGCCAAGGAACGCCAGGGTCGCAACGAGCAGCGTGACGCGCAGTTGCGTTCTCAGGAGGCCCAGCCCGGCCGGGTGCTGATGCGCGACTGGGTGGACAGCCGCCGTGGTCTGGCCCAGTTCTCGATGCCGCTGCTCATGGTGATGCTGATGGTCTCGCTGCTGGTGACCAGCTTCGGGACGTTGCTCACCGCGATCATGAGCTACGCCACCTGGCTGGTGATGGCGTTGATCGGGGCGGATCTGTTCCGGATGTGGAGCGGCTACAAGAAGCTGCACGCCCAGCGCCTGCCGCGGGAGCCGCTGAAGGGCCTGCTCTCCTACGGCATCAACCGCTCGATCAATCTTCGGCGGCTGCGCATGCCCAAGCCCCGGGTGAACCGCGGGGACCAGATCTGATGTACCGCTGGGTGGCGACTCCGGAGTCGGCCGAGGCCGATCTCCCGCAGGGCTGGCCCGAGCAGGCGGCTGCCGAGGGCTGGCTCACCGTCGCCTACCCGGATCTGCTGGACGCCGGCGTGACCGCGGTCTCCCTGTACGAGGAGGACCGCCTGGTCTACGGCCCGATGAGCCTGGAGCCGTGACCTCCCGGTGAGCGAAGCCCGCCGTCCCCGGCGTCCGAGCTATCTGGAACCGGCCGCTCTGGAGGCCGTCGGGCAACGGCACGACCCGATCGCCGGGCTGCAGGCCGCCCACGAGACCGCGGCGGTGCTGGTGCGCCGGGGACGGACGGCCGCCGATCCCGGAACGGTCGAACGCCTGGTGACCCTGGTGGACGAGATCGGGCTGCCGACGCTGGCCGAGCTCTGGGCGTCGCGGCCCGCCCGCTCGCTGCCCGGGGCGCTGTGGCGGCTCTATCTGCTGCGGGAATGGATGAGTCGCCAACCCGAGGCCGTGGCGCGGGAGTACGCGGCCGGCGTCCGGTTCACTGAACCCAACCATGCGGTGGCAGGCATCGACCCGCCCGGCCCGCAGGAGGTGCGCCAGGTGGCCGACCAGATCCTGCGGGGGGCCTTCAGCGGTGACTTCGCGGTCGCGCTGGAACGCGCCGCCGCGTTCTGCTCGGTGGTCACGTCGGGACGGGCGGACATCACCACCGGCCCGGCGGCGGTCGGCCAGGCGGCCCGGCTGCGCGACCTCGCCGACGACCTGAGCGCCTGCGCCGACCTGTGGCGCGCCGGCCGGTTGCGGTGATCCGCCGGCCGGGATCCTCCTCAATTCCAGTCTGACAAGTCGGGATACCGGGAACCCTGCCTCCCGTCCGGCATTGGGAGGGTGCGGTGGTGCTGACCCCCTTCGCCAGGCTCAGGGACCGACCGGCCGGGGAGGAGAGCGCGGACGACTCCCGAGCTCGTCGAAGCCCGGTCCGGATAGCCGCGGCCTTGGCGCACTAACGCGGCCTTGCCGTCTTCACCTATCATCTTCGTGGCGTCGGGCTGCGGTAGCCCCGGGCTCCAACATTCGCCGCTACGAGCGGCCACTCGCCGAGAGGCGCTCCCGGCCCGACGTCATCACTTCTCGTCGCGCGTGGATTCGCCGATCCACAGGTAGGTGGCGAAGCCGACCATCAGCACCCCCACCACTCCCATCACCGGCCGGGCGGCCTGGGCGGCCTCCAGTCGCTCCTCGTAGGTCTGGGTCTTGTCGTCTCCGGCGTGGCTGCAGATGTCGCCCGGCTGCATCACCTGGTCACGGCAGGTGACGGTCGGGTTGGCACCGAGCACCACCGCCCAGCCGATGGCCACCAGTCCCACCAGTGCCAGCAGCAGGTGCCCCCAGCGGCGACGGTTCATGCGGGGTCCCCGCGACGTTGTTCGGGGGAGCGCAGCGGAGGAGAAGAACGTCGTGGGGTGGTATCGGGGTCCCCGCGACGTTGTTCGGGGGAGCGCAGCGGAGGAGAAGAACTCCGTGGGGTGCTCATGCCTGCCGTACCGAAGGCGTCACGAACGGCGGCTTGACCACCTCGAACTCCTCGGTGCGCCCCCGCACCAGCACTCCGACGCGCGCGCCGAGCGGCACCGACCGATCGAGCAACGCCAGTCCGATCCCGGCCCCGAGGGTCGGGGAGAAGGTACCCGAGGTGACCTCCCCGATGCGGGCGCCGGAGCCGTCCACCACCTCCATGTGCGCTCGCGGGATCCCCCGGCCAATGGATCTCAGGCCGCGCATCAGCCGGGTCGCGCCGGCCGCCCGTTCGGCCTTCAGCGCTTCCGAACCCCAGAACTCGGGCTTGTTCCAGCCGACCGCCCAGCCCACCCCGGCCTGCACCGCGGTGATGGACGGGGACAGATCCTGACCGTGCAACGGGTATCCCATCTCGGTGCGCAACGTGTCGCGCGCACCCAGCCCGGCCGGCAGGATGTCGTACTCGGCCCCGGCGGCCAGCACCGCGTCCCACAACCGCCCGGCCGCTTCCCCGGGCACCACCAGTTCGTAGCCACGCTCGCCGGTGTACCCGGTGCGACAGACGGTGAGGGATGTACCGCCCCAGGAGCCGGTGGTGAAGGCCATGTAGTCCTGGCCGACGGGTAATCCCAGCGCGTCCAGGGTCTCGTCCGAGAGCGGCCCCTGGACGGCGATCACGGCGTGCTCGGTGTGCCCGTTGTGGATGTCGATTCCCTCGGGAGCCTGCGCCGCAAGCAGTTCGTGCACGCTCGCGGTGTTGGCCGCATTCGGGATCAGCATCACCTCGTCGTCACCGAGCCGGTAGGCGATCAGGTCGTCGACCACGCCGCCGGCGGCGTTGCACGCCAGGGTGTACTGGGCATGGCCGGCGGCGATCCGTCCCAGGTCGTTGCTGAGGCAGCGATTGAGGAAGTCGACGGCACCCGGCCCGCGCACCCAGAGCTTGCCCAGGTGACTGACGTCGAACACCCCGACCGCCGAGCGCACCCGCTTGTGTTCGGCGACCACTCCGGAGTACTGCAGCGGCATCTGCCAGCCGCCGAACTCGGAGAACTTCGCACCGAGCGCGACGTGTCGATCGTGCAGCGGCGAAAGCCTGGAATCGTTCATGCGCCCTCCTCGGACGTCACAGCGCGTCGCGGACGATCTGCTCGAACGTCGCGACCCGCAGCCTAACCGGATTCCCCTTCGTGCTCGACGCCCGGCTGGCCGCCTCCGCGATCTCGGAGATGTCCGCCTCCCCCAGCCCGAGCGAGGCGAGCCCGCCCACCCCCAGCAGTGAGACGGTCTCGGCGAACCACGCCAGGTAGGCCTCGGCGGAGCGTTCACCGGTGAGCAGTTCACCCACCTCGGCGTAACGGGCCAGGGCCGGATGGTCGGGACTCTCGGCGGTGAGCGCGCCGATGTTGGCCCGCGAGACCGACACCATCACCGCGGCGGTGATAGCGCCGTGCGGGGCGCCCAGCAAGCCGCCGAGCGGGCCTGCCAGGCCATGCGCGGCCCCTAGCTTGCCATTGGCCAGAGCGAGGCCGGAGAGCAACGAGCACAGGCTCATGTCGGTGCGGGCCTCCAGGTCGGAACCGTCGGCGTAGGCCCGCCGCAGGCTGCGTCCGGCACGGCGAATGCCCTCCCGGCAGAAGCCATCGGTCAGCGGGGTGGCGAACGGCGAGACATATGGCTCGATGCATTGCACCAGCGCGTCCAAGCCGGCGTGGGCGGTCACCGAGGGCGGGCAGGCGAGCGTGAGTTCGGGGTCGACGAGCGCGATCTCGGGCAGCATGGACGCCGACCGCAGGCTCACCTTCACCCGGTGCTCGGTGGAGGTCACCACGCCGTTGGCGGTCACCTCCGAACCGGTTCCCGACGTGGTCGGGACAGCCACCACCGGCAGCGAACGCCTGGTGAGGGGCATGCCGCGTCCGATCACTTCGGCGTAGTCGAGGGGGTCGCCACCGTTGGCCACAAGCGCGGCCACCACCTTGGCGGCATCCAGGGCTGCTCCTCCGCCCAGGCCGACCACGACGCCGGCGTCGTGCGCCCGCGCGGCCGCCGCGGCTTCGCGCACCAGCGCCATCGTCGGTTCGGTCGGGATGGCGAAGCTGACCGCCTCCGGCAGAGAGGCGATCACCCCGGCGTGGCGCTCCGGACGTCCGCCGGTGCAGATGAAGGGACGCTGCCCCAACTCGGTGACGAGTTGCGGGAGCCGGGCAACGGCGCCGGGCCCGAACACGATCCGTCCGGCAGTGGCGAAGCTGAAGCTGGTCACGGGTCCATCCTGCCCCGATTCCCAGGCTTGTCGACAGATTCCGCCCTACCCGCCACACGAGGTGTGGCTTTTGGACCGTCATCGGGCCATTGGCGACACCTCGGCGCAGGTACGGGGGCGCAGCGTCGCACTGCCCCGGGCGACCTGCCGGTGCGCGCCCGGCTTCGGCGGCTGCCCGTGCGCTGGAGCATCCGGATCGGGGTCGGGTGAGCGAAGCGTGCGGCGGGGCACTAGCCTAGGAAGGGTCATCGCATGACCATGGCAAGAGAGGATCGCCGTGCCCAACCTGCCCACCATCAGCCTCGCGAGCGCCCATGGCAAGGACGACGTCCTGGTCGTCGGCCTGGCTCAGACCGCAGGCTCCGAGGTGGTCGTCGGCCTGCCGGACGACACCGCAACCGCCCTGGCCAAGACCTACGGCCGGCCGCTGCTCGAGGTGGTGCGCGACCTGGGCGGTTCGGCGAAGAACGCCGACACCACACTGCTCCCCGGTCTGGGCGGGCAGCGCCTGATCGTGGTCGGCCTGGGCGATATCGACGTCTCACCCGAGCAGGTGCGTCGCGCCGCGGGCGCCGCGTTGCGGGTCGCCGCCGGCCTCAAGGCCGCGCGTCCGCTCACGGTCGCCCTCAGCCTGGACGCGATCGAACCGCAGGTGATCAAGGGTGCCGTCGAGGGCGCGCTGCTGGGCAGCTACCGCTACCGCGGGACGGAGGGCAGGCCGGGCGTCTCGACGATCGGCGTGGTGACCACCAACGCCCGCAGGCCGGAGGCGCGCCTGGCACTCGAACTCGGCGTGACCACGGCCACCGCGGTCGCCCGCGCCCGCACCTGGGTCAACCAGCCGGCCAACGATCTCTACCCCGACTCCTTCGCCGACGAGGTCGCCAAGCTCGCCAAGTCGGCCCGGCTGAACGTCGACATCTGGGACGAGAAGGCGCTGGAGCGGGACGGTTTCGGCGGGATCCTGGCCGTTGGCAACGGCTCGTCGCGCAAGCCCCGGCTGGTCAAGGTGAGCTACGCACCCCGGGGCGCGAAGTTCCACCTGGCGCTGATCGGCAAAGGCATCACCTTCGACACCGGCGGCATCAATCTCAAGCCGGCTGACGGCATGTACACGATGAAGTCGGACATGTCCGGCGCGGCTGCGGTGATCGCCGCGGTTGCCGCGATCGCCGAGTCCGGGATGAAGCTCAAGGTCACCGTCTACGCCGCGCTCGCTGAGAACATGCCTTCAGGCACCGCCTACCGTCCGTCCGACGTGCTGACCATCTACGGCGGTACCACCGTCGAGAACGCCAACTCCGACGCCGAGGGCCGGCTCGTGATGGCCGACGCCCTGGCGAAGGCATCGGAGGACCGGCCCGATCTGGTGATCGACGTGGCCACCCTGACCGGTGCCTGCGTGGTGGCGCTCGGCGAGCGGGTCGCCGGGCTGATGGCACGCGACGACGAGA
Source organism: uncultured Propionibacteriaceae bacterium (assembly GCA_964435735.1). GTDB lineage: Bacteria > Actinomycetota > Actinomycetes > Propionibacteriales > Propionibacteriaceae > Propionicimonas. Next base: position 4,233 of record CAYSZZ010000018.1, on the reverse strand, counting down.
CCGCGGACCTGATCCTCGACGCCGCCGAGGCCGCCGGGGAGTTGTTCTGGCAACTGCCGATCCCGGAGGAGTCCCGCAGCAAGCTCGACTCCAAGGTGGCCGACCTGAAATCCAGCGGTGACCGGTGGGGCGGCGCCCTGACCGCGGCGGCCTTCCTGTCGCAGTTCGTGCCCGAGCCGATCCCGTGGGCGCACCTCGACATCGCGGGCCCGGCCTTCAACCCTCACGATCCCTACCACTACGTTCCAGCCGGCGGTACCGGCGTGGCGGTGCGCACGCTGGTGGCGCTGGCACATGCGGTGGCCAACTGATGGAGACCTTCCGGACCGATCTGGTGGTGGTCGGCGGCGGCGCCGCCGGCCTGCTGGCCGCCGTGGCTGCCCGCCGGCTCGGTCATGAGGTGCTGGTCGTCGAGGCCAGCCCGCTGCTGGGCGGGGCCACCGCAGTGAGTGACGGACGGATCTGGCTGCCCGGCAACCACCTGATGGAGAAGTCGGGAGTGGGCGATTCCGCCGTCGAGGCCGCGGAGTACCTTGACGCGATCCTCGGCCCGCACACCGACGCATCCTCCGCCGCGCGACGGGCTGCCTTCGTCGAGACCGCGCCGACCCTCGCCCGCTGGCTCACCTCGTCCAAACTGCCGTTGGTGGTGGACGGCGAGGCCGCGGACATCCACGGTCAGGCTCCGGGCGCCAAGCCGACCGGCCGCGTGCTGCACAGCCAGGCCTTCGACCGTCGCGCCCTGGGCGAGTGGACGACCGCCCTGCGCTCCGTCAACGCCCCGGGAACCCGCTCCTGGGGTCCCTTCGGCCGGGCCGGGCGAACCAGCCGGGACGGCGAGGCGCTGGCGGCCGCGCTGTTGCATCGGGCCGCAGGAACCGGGGTCGAACTCTGGCTGGACGCCCGTGTCACAGACCTGATACCCGACGGCGACGGGATCGGCGGCGTCGTGGTCAGCCGCCTGATCCACGGCACCGAGACCGACGCCGGCATCACCGTCCTGGCACGAGCCGGGGTGTTGCTGGCCGCCGGGGGCTTCGAGGCCGACCAAGGCCTGCGCGAGGAGTACCTGCCGCTGCCCACCGAGGCCGCCTGGTCGGCGTCCCCGCTGCCCGGCGACGGCCGGGTGATCACCCTGGCATCCGCCCACGGCGCGGCTACCACCGCAATGGACGAGGCCTGGTGGACTCCGGTGATGCTGGCCGGCGGGGCCGCTCTTGCCCTGGATGCGGAGCGCTCCCGTCCGCACAGCCTGATCGTCGACCACACCGGCAGCCGGTTCTTCGACGAGTCGGCACCCTCGGACGAAGCCGGGCGACTGTTGTACGAGCGTGCCCGCGGCGTGGGTTCCATCCCGTTCTATCTGATTGTCGACAACCGCTACCGGCGGGAGTACCCGCTGGGGCCGTGGCCGGCCGGCTCCTACCCCCGCTCCGCGGTCGACGCCGAGGAGTTGGTGAAGGCCAACGGGCTCCCCGAACTGGCTCAGGCCCTCGGCATCGACCGGGCCGGGCTGCTCGGCACCGACGTCCGGTTCAACGGTTTCGCCCGCAAGGGCCGCGACCAGGACTTCGACCGGGGCGAGCGGCTGGCGACCGCCAGCGGCGGCCGGCGCCGGAACCCGTCCCTGGGCAAGGTCGACAAACCTCCCTTCTGGGCGGTGCCGGTGTACCCCGGCGACCTCGGCACCAAGGGCGGTCTGCTCACCGACGCCGATGCGCGGGTGCTGCGGGGCGACGGCACGCCGATCCCCGGGCTGTACGCCTGCGCCGGAACCGCGGCTTCGCTGATGGGACGTACCTCCCCCGCACCAGGTGCCGCGCTCGGTGAGGCCCTGGTCGGCGCCTTCCGCGCGGTCCTGCGCCTCACCGCGGATGAGCCGGCCGACGCGACCTGACATCAGGGTGGATCGATCCGCAGAAACCGGGCAGTCCGGCCCCGGCTGTGTGCACCTTCACACAGGGAGGCCAGGATTGCCCGGCTTCTGCGCAACCCTCCACTGACGAGCCTGTCGGCCCACGTCCGGTGTGGCCGGCCGGCTACTTCTTGAGGACCTTGGAGCCCACGGCCGCCTTTGTGGTGCTGCCGGCGTACACGAACCGGTACTGGTAGGTCGTCTTGGTCTTGTAGGTGGTCTTGACCGCGCCCTTGGAGCCGACCTTGACGGTCTTGATCTTCTTCCAGGTGCCCGAGCCGTTGGCGGCCCGACGCTGCAGTTCGACCTTGGTGCCCTTCGGCAGCACCGTCCACTCCTTCTTCGCCTTCTTGGTGATGTCGAAGTAGGTGAACTTGGCACTGATCGTCCGTTTGGAGCCCTTCTTGGAGATCTTCGCCGAGGAGACCTTGGAGGCCTGTTTGACGGTGAAGCTCGTCTGGGTGGCGATCCCGCGCTCGCCCAATGGATCGGGGACGTCCTCCTCTTCGACCCACTCGTCGTCCTCATCCAGCCCCCAGGTGCCAGCCTCCCACCATCTCAGGTAGTCGCCGGTGACCGTGAACTTCCCCAGACCCGAGACGTTGCCCTCACCCTTGGTCGGACACCACTGCCACGGTTCGATGAGTTCGTTGTCGTTGGAGAGGACGCGATCGCGTCCGTCGGCCACCAGCAACTCCTCCCACGGCGTCGAATTACCGGCAGCCCAGATCAGGAGATCGGCCACAACCAGATCGAAGGCCGCGTCGGCAGGCTGGGCCCGGAATGACATCGACAACCGGATCGGCGTGCACTTCTTGGCGGAGATGACCAGGTCCTTCGCACTGATGCCGCTGGTCAGCGTGACATCTGTGTCACCCGCCTCGGCGTGGGCAGGAGCGGCGGTGGCGAGCAGGCTGCCGGCGATCAGGCCGGTGGCTGCCAGCAGCGAGAGCGGCTTCTTCATGGGCTGAGCGTAGATCGCGGCGTCGTCGCCCACAGGCACTCCACAGATTCCTACCTGCTTCTCAGGATCTCGCGCCCGCAGCCTCAGCGGGCGCGGCGCTGGCGGGCGTTGTAGTCGCGCATCCGCTGCGGGTAGCCAACCACCCCGGCGTCATAGGCCGGCAGGCCGTGGCGGGCGGCGAACCTGCGCGCCCACTCCACCGACTCGACGCTGCGCCGGGTCCATTCGCCGTCATAGGCGATCAGCAGCAGGGTGGCACGGGTCACCGTTGTCGGCAGCTCGACAAAGGCCTCCACCCCGCGGCGGGTCGCCAGAAAGCCCTCCAGGTGCGCCACGACGGCAGCATCCGCTTCGCGCGTCTCGGCACTGGCCTTGCGACGCCTGGAGAACCAACCCACGGCGTCCATTATTCAGCACGAGTCGGCGACCTCGCCGCTGTGGCCCCGGTCTGGGGTGACTGTTGTTCGGGATCCCGCCCAGAAGCCGACGGATCGCCACGTCGGCTGGTCACCACGAAGGCAGGCCGAGGGACCGTCACCGGGCCGGCGCGCACATAGTGGCCCCAGGGTGGGCGGGTGTGGTGGCAGCGGGATAGTCTGATCGCAGACCACCGCGGATGTTCGAAGGAGCTCACATCATGTCCACTCCCGTCCCACTGCCTGCGCTCGGCGAGAGTGTCACCGAGGGAACCGTCTCCCGGTGGCTGAAGCGGGTCGGTGACACCGTCGAGGTGGACGAGCCCCTGGTCGAGGTCTCCACCGACAAGGTCGACACCGAGATCCCCTCCCCCGTCGCCGGGACCGTCCTGGAGATCCTGGTGGCCGAGGACGCCACCGCCGAGGTCGGCGCCGTGCTCGCGGTGATCGGCGAGGCCTCCGAGTCCGGTGCCGCCGCTGCTCCTGCTGCTCCTGAGCCTGCCGCTGCCGAGCCTGAGCCCGAGGCAGCGGAGCCCGAGGCCTCGGCCGCTCCGGCGCCGGAACCGGCCGCCCCGGCCCCCTCCGACGCGGTGGAGGTGAACCTGCCGCAGCTGGGCGAGTCGGTCACCGAAGGCACGATCTCGCGCTGGCTGAAGCGGGTCGGTGACACCGTCGAGGTGGACGAGCCCCTGGTCGAGGTCTCCACCGACAAGGTCGACACCGAGATCCCCTCCCCCGTCGCCGGGACCGTCCTGGAGATCCTGGTGGCCGAGGACGCCACCGCCGAGGTCGGCGCCGTGCTGGCCCGGATCGGGACGCCCTCCGCCGCGGAACCTGCTCCCGTCGCCCCAGCAGCACCTGCCCCAGCAGCACCTGCCCCAGCAGCACCTGCTCCCGCAGCACCTGCCTCAGCAGCACCTGCTCCCGCAGCACCTGCC
>CAYSZZ010000017.1:46157-75076 GCA_964435735.1 uncultured Propionibacteriaceae bacterium | reverse complement strand
TCGCCCATCGCTACCGCGAATGGCTCACCGCCGCTTGACACGCAATAGGAGCATCAGTCCCTTCGTCGACGATCGATACAAGGAGGGCGAATGGGATCCTCGTTGGCGAGTTGTCGAGGGCTCCGCTGCGGCGAGCCACATACAAGAGTTCAAGCCTTGGGAGTTCGACTTCTGCGGGCCTAAGCGTCACGCGGTAATGGCGCACGGTCTCCCACTTTCCGCTGTCGCGGAGCTGGGCCTCTGGCGCGCCAGTTGTCGACGCAGATCCAAGCGGCTTAGTGACAGGTTCTTGACTCGGCGTCCACCCTTGGGCGAGCAGAGCGCGTGCCTCGTCGCCCACTCCTCAATGGTCCAGGTCTTGGCGGCGGGGGCTCCACGGACAACACCCCACCGCACGAGGAGCAGACCGATGGACGACGAGACCTTCGCTTCAGCTGTCCGCACTCACGTTGCCAGCGCGCGCGAACTCGCCAGTCACCTGAGCCCGCTGGACCGTGCCCGCTTCACCCGCGATCTGGCGCGGGCCGTGTACGACGCGGTGAAGTTCGACGCACTCCTCGGCGGCACGCTGGTCGGCGGCGCCGACAGGGAACTCGACGGACTCTCCCCTATCGGGGATGCGGCCGGGGAGTGGTGCGACTACTTGAGCTGGGAGCAGATCGAAGGTCCGCGCGACCTCGCGTAGGCCTCGGCTCGAAGCCAGACTCACCCCCCAATTCTGCGAGTAGCTCATGGCTGTCAGTGGTGTGCGGAATGATGCCGCTCATGGTGGGAGGCGATAGGGGTATCGACGACTGGTACCTCGACCGTGAGGGACGCCGGGGCTCACGCCATGGCGATGACGACCAGCCTGATCGTGGCCCGGACGCTTGGCTTGACCGCGTAACTGGCCCGGCGGCCGCGCGAGGCCGGCGGGCAACTCCTGATGGCGCTCGCCGTTCGGCGCGCGCCTCAGGTCAAGCATCTGGACACAGTCGTCAACCCGCGACGCCGACCGCGCGATCAACCCCCTCGGCGAGGACAGGTCAACGCCCGCCAGCCGGCACTGACCTATCTGCCCTCGGTGAAGCCCCGAGGCGTGGCTGGAAGGCGGTGGAGACCCCGGTCAGTCGGAAGTCCTCGCCCAGGTCACCGGCGACAGAAACCCGGCCAGCTCCCGCCAGCGCCACCGATCAGGAGTTGGTCCGCGAGGTCGTCGAGATGCAGGATCAGGCCGCCCAATCGCTCTCCTACGCCGAAGTGATCCGAAGACTGCACGAAGCCGGACAGACGGTCACAAAGGCCGACCTCCAACGGGCGATGAAGGTCACTAACACCCCGTGGGGAAAGACGTCGAAGAAGGCCAAGGCCGCGCGACGTCCGTCGGCCGCGTCGGACAAGAGCAAGAAGAGTCCGCGGATGGCCGGCCAGTCGCCCAAGCCGAAGATCGTCGATGCGGTGCGCCAACTCCGAGCCGCCCGCCCGGGCATGTCCGCGGGCGAGATGGCACACCGCCTGAGGGCCACTGGATTCCAGGTGGCCGAAGCCGAGGTCGTCGCCGCGATCCAGGCGGTCCAGTTGGGGGGCCGGCGGAAGTCCTCACCAACCGCCTTCGATCGAGCAGTTGCCCGAGAGGCATCTCTGTTGAGTGCGCGGTCGACTCGCACCCTTTCGCTTGACGAGGTGGTCGGACAACTGCGGGCGGCGGGACGGACGGTTACCGTGGCCGACCTCGATTATGCGCTGCTGGTCACCAACACCAGGTTGAGCGAGCCGTCGGCAGTGCCGCCAAGGGACAGCGGCGCGGTTCGTCGGGCCGCGAGCCGTGCAGTCCCCCGAAGGGCCGCCGACGTTGCCTCCGATGCGAAAGTCTGCCAAGCCTGCGGCGTTCCAATCTCCGCCAATGGCTACTGCGGGTGCTCCTGAAATGCCAGCACAGTTGCTCGCTGCACTTGGACTCGGCGGTCCGCCGGCCCATGGGACAGATCTAGCGCAACGGGCTTGCGTGACCCGTTCCGCCGGCAGCTGTCGCAGCTGTCTGGAAGACTGCCGATGTAGCACTTCACAGGGGGCCGTTCATGGCGGGCAAGCAGGTCAAGCTGTTCCTCGTCGACGGGACGCCGGGTGGCATCACGACCGCAGAGATCACCAACTGGACTGGGCACGTGGTCAGCGGTCCGCGGTCGAAGCTCGCTGACCTTATGACCCGCGAGGAGACCAAACGCACCGGGGCGTATCTACTGTTGGGCGACCATCCAACGGCGGTTGGAGAGACTCGCTGCTACATCGGTGAAGCGGACGAGATCCGGACCCGCCTCAAGGAGCACGCAGGCAACCGTGGGAAGGACTTCTGGAACCGCGTCGTGATCATCACATCGAAGGACGCGAACCTGACCAAGGCGCATGGCCGGTACCTTGAGGCCCGACTGATCTCACTCGCGGTCGCCGCCGGGCGTAGCCATGTCGAGAACGGGACGAACCCACCGACACCGTCGCTGCCCGAGGCCGATGTCTCCGACATGGACTACTTCGTCGATCAGCTGAAGATCGTCTTGCCGGTTCTGGGCATCAACGACGCGTCCTCGATGAACCTGCGCAGCAGACTCTGGCGTCGGTCGTCTCACCCGAGTTCCGACTCACTGTTCCGTCGCGAGGAATCGCCGCCCGCGCGGTTCAGGTCGACGGGGAGTTCACGGTTCTCGCGAGTTCGGTGGGAGCAAGCGAGGTCAGATCCGGCAACTTCGCCGCGTCCACATCGAACGCCTACGGAGCATTCCGCACAATTCAGGAGAAGCTCCTGGCGGACGGGTCGCTGCGAATCGACGGTGCCAACTCGGTGTTCACCCGAGATGTCGTGTTCTCCTCACCTTCGACCGCGGGTGCCGTCGTGACCGGCCGATCCTGCAATGGACGGAAGGGATCACCCCGGACGGACTTGCGTTCGGCGACTGGGAGCAACGCGGGGTCGAACCGCCAGCGAGCTAGAGAGAGGTCTCGTTCGCGGCTTGCCACCAGCGTGCGTACGCGTTAATTACGCCGGCCCCCTCGTTGCTCTGCAGGGAAGCCAGCCGGCCTCTGAGCAATCCGGAATCCTCCTCGGAGAGCCGGACGAGTGGCTTCCTGAGGTGAATCGACCATGTGTCGACTGAGTGCTGGAAGGCTTCCAGCGAACCGACTAGGGGTGCAAGCTCCAGCCCCTCACCGAACGGCACGAGAGGGCCGAGATCGAGAGTGCAGCCGATCGGGAAGTCTGTCAAGGGACATTGGTTTCTGCCCGGAGGCGGTCATGAAACCTGCCCGGTGGCGGCCACGAGAATTGCCCGGTGGTGGCCATGGGATCTGCCCAGGGTGTGGCCACCGACGGCCGGGCCGGGTTCAGTTCAAGGGGTTCACCCCCTTGCCGGAGAGGGCTTGGGTGAGTCGGACGCTGTCGCCGCTGGTCTGACACACGTGGGCGTGGTGGAGCAGCCGGTCGACGGTGGCGGTGGCCAGGGTCTTGGGCATCAACTCGTCGAACCCGGCCGGGTGCAGGTTGCTGCTGATGGCGATCGAGCGTTTCTCGTAGGCGGCATCGACGAGCCGGTACAGCCCTTCGGCTGCGTCGGCAGGGACGGCCAGGAGTCCTATGTCATCGATCACGATCAGATCGGCTCGCAGGATCCGGGCCATCGCTTTCGACACACTGTCGTCGGCGCGGTGTCGCCGCAGCAGCACGCCGAGCCCTTCGAGGGTGAACCAGGCGACGTGGAGTCCGGCTTCGACGGCTTGTTGGCCGAGGGCTTCGAGGAGGAACGTCTTCCCGGTCCCGGATGGCCCGCACACGACCAGGTTCTCCCGTCTCCCGATCCATTCCAGGGTCCGCAGCGCTTGCTGGGTCGGGGCCGGGATGGAGGACAGTTCGGGTTGCCAGGCGTGGAACGTCTTCCCGGTGGGGAACCCGGCCGCCGCCCTGCGGGTGGCCAGGGCTGAGCGGTCCCGGCCGGCAGCCTCTTCGGCGAACAGCACCTTGAGCACTTCGGCGGGGTCCCAGCGTTGGGCTTTGGCGGTCGCGATCACGTCGGGGGCGTGGCGGCGGATGTGGGGCAGGCGGAGCCGGCGCAGCAGCAGGTCGAGTTCGGCCGGCAACGGCGGCGCGGCAGGCACCCCGGCAACGGGCACGCTGGTTCGGGTGGTCACTGGTTCACCGCCTGGGTTCCGTAGCGGGCCCAGGTGTTGGTGCCCTGGGTGAGCGAGCGGTCCTCACCGGCCCGGTGCTCGGGCCCTCTCGCCTGGGTGCGGTGGTGGTCGAGGATGGAGGCGAGGTCGGCTTCGGCGAACCGGCCGTGCACCGCGGCGTGCCCCAGTGCCCAGTCGACCTCGCCGGGGGTGAACAGCCGGGACAGCTCGACCGCGGCGGCCATCTTGACCCGCATCCGCACCGTGCCTGCCGCGGCGGCCTCAATCAGCCACAACCCCGCGCCCTCACCGAGGGCAAGGAACTCCTTCTCGGCGGTCGTCCTGGCCCGCGGCGCCCGCTCCAGCGCCCCGGCAGGGGCGGCCGGGAAGTGGGCGTCGTCGAGCTTGGGGGTGCCCGGGGTCGCCCGCCGGTGCCGGGCCACCTCGACCGGCCCGTCGGTGCCGATGTGGGTGATGATCACCTGTTCGCCGTCGCCGTGACCGTGGACCCGCACCCACACCGTGGCGCCCATCAACTGATGCGGCACCGAGTACTGGCCGTACTCGAAGCTGACCATCGGCGTGTTCGTGGGCACCTGTCGAGTGGTGCCGAACGCGACCGTGAATGGTGCGGCGGCGACCGGATGTAGCCGGAGACGTTCCTCGGCCAGCATCTCCGCCGGCACCCGCCGGGTGACCCGATGCTGTCGGCCGTTGACCAGGTCACAGAACTCCTGACAGGCCTGCTCGAGCTCAGTGAACGAGCCGTACTCGGCGCGCAGGTTCGTGTCTTTGGGGACCAGGTCGGCCTTGGCGATCTTCACGCTCGCCTCGGTGCCGCCCTTGCTGGCCGGGTCGGCCGGGACACAGGTGTGGACCACCACCGAGTAGTGCCGGGCCATGTCGGCCAGCTGAGCGTTCCTGACCGGGATCCCGGCGATGTGCTCGACCGTGACGGTCTTCTCGTTGTCGGTCAGCACATACGTCGGGACCCCGCCGAGGCGGCGGAACGTCACATCGAGGGCGGCGAACACGCTCGGCAGGGTCTTGTCGCGGATCGGCAGCACCACCCGGAACCTCGACCAGGCAAGCCAGGCCACGAACAGAACCGTCTTGACCCCGTCGATCACCGGGCCGTCGCCGTAGTCGTACTGCAGCCACATCCCCGGCTCGGTGATCCAGGGCCGGTGCACCCTGCGGTGCCCCGCGACATACGCCGCTTTCAGCTCGGCCACCGCCCTGCGCGTGGTGCGTTCCGAGCCCGCGTAGCCCAGCCACACCAGCTTCGCGTGGACCCGGTCGGCCCGGGCCTTGCCCTTCGATCGCTCGATCCACTCCTCGACTTTCGGCAGGAACGGGTCGATCAGCTGCGAACGGCGCACCGGCGTATCCGGCGGGGCGCCCGCCTTCTCGCGGGCATCCACATACCTCTTCACCGTGTGGTGCGAGCAGCCGGCCAACTCGGCGGCGTCCCGAAACGACCCGGTCAGGTCGTAAGCATCCAGAATTTCCATGATCTCCTCGGCAGACTTCAAGGTGTCCCTTCCTCGGGCGTGAACAGCGCGTCAGCACCGCTCATCGCACCCGAGGAAGGGGCCCCAGCCGCACAGGCGCGGCCGGGCACAGGTCACTTCCGGGCAGATCCCGTGACCGCCACCGGGCAGGTTTCATGACCGCCAGCGGGCACTTTCGTGGCCGTCACTGGGCAGTTTCTCGTGGCCGCCGACAGAAGTCGCGGTCGGCGAAGTGGACTGGCTTGTCCAAGTGCTCGACTGGTGAGGTCACCCTGGCGGTCGCGATGATCCTGCCGCGATCGCGGGTGGGGTTCTTGAAGCATCCGCGGGTCGTGTAGAGGAACAGCTCGTCGCCTGGCTTGAGCGCCGCCACCTCCGCCCGGCCGGCGGAGGGGAACGCCATGCGGCCGGTGGTGAGGATCCAGCCGAGGGCTTCTCGGTCGCCGATGACGAGCAGGTACGACGTCATGCTCAGAGACTGCCAGACCATCCCGCTCCCCGGCAGCCACGTTGCCAGCAGATCGCGGGGCTTACCAGCCCAAACGATCGCCCGCCCAAGCGCAGGCCAAGGCTGCCAACACCTACAGCAGCGAACGTTCAGCTCCGGAGAACCCTCGTGTGGGAGCACCCAGAGCGATCTCTCTCACGGAACTGGCACTCGTGAACCGGGTGCTCGACGGCGAGAACAACGCCTGAAATACCCGTACAAACCCGGTCGAAGCGGGTGCTCTTCGGTAAGGTCAGCCTTGCATCACGCTTGACATCGCTGGCCGGCAGGAGGTGCTGCTCCCGTGTCTGACCCTTGGCTCTCGGCTGACGACATCGCGGCCCACCTCGGCGTCACCAAGGACACTGTCTACACCTGGATTGCCGACAAGGGCATGCCCGCGCACAAGGTCGGCCGGCTGTGGAAGTTCCAGGCGAGCGAAGTCGACGAGTGGGTCCGAAGCGGCAGTGCCGGCTCGTCTGTCGAAGGTGAAGCCGCGGATGGAGCATGACTGTCAGTGGCCAGCGATAGCCTGATCAACTTGCCTGCGAACGGAGAGGAGTGCACATGAACGACGCCCTGGCCACATCACACCGCCGCTACGCGCTGTCGTTCACCACCGGTGCCCTCCTGGCCCGCGAGGCCGTCTTGCTCGCGCCCATCTTCAGCGAGGAGCGCGATTGGGAGCGGGTCCGCGATCGCGCGGTCGAGGGCAACCTGCTGCAGTCACGCACGTACCGCTCTGGGGTGCGCCTGGTTCGCGAAACCGTGAAGCGATTGTCGTCACTGGGCGACGATGAGTTGGAGCTCCTTGTCGACGCGACGGCTCTCGAGCGGGGTCACCTGATGTGGGCTGCCGCATGCCGGCGCTACGAGCTGATCGGCCAGTTCGCCGAGGAGGTTGTGCGCGAGCGGTTTCTGGTGCGTGCGTCGACGCTCGGGTACGAGGACTTCGACAGCTTCCTTCGAAGCAAGGCCCTGTGGCACGAGGAACTCGCAGAGATCAAGGCATCGACGCTGCAGAAGCTGCGGTGGAACGTGTTCAAGATGCTGAAGGAGGCCGAGTTGCTGTCGGAGGCGGGCCGCATCGTCCCGGCCGTGTTGTCCGAGCGGGTCGCAGCAGTGCTGACGGCGAGTACACCCAGCGACCTGCGGTTCTTCCCCACCCAGCAGATTGAGATGCGAAGGGCCGAGAAGTGATTCCGAAGACTCTGCCGGAGCAGGAGGAGCACCTTATTGCAGTGCTCAGCGGACGGCGCTTCCTGCTGATGGAAGGCCTGAGCAACGAGGTTCCGTTCTTCATCTATCCGTACGCGCCTGAGGATGCACTCAAGGTTGCGGCAGCAAAGAAGCGGGTCAAGAACCGGCTGGCTGGCGCCGGGGTGACGGTCTTCGAGATCAACCTCTATGACTTGTCGGTCGAGTTGCTCAAGGATCGCGGCGTCTGGGAGCGGGTGCTGGCCATCGAGCCAGGACAGGACAAGGCGGACTTCCGCGAGATGCTCCAGGGGATGCTCGACCCTCAACTCCACATCGCGCCGGCGATCCGTGACAGGCTGGCTGGTGAGACCTTCGACGTCTTCTTCCTTACCGGCATCGGTGAGGTGTTTCCCTTCATTCGCTCGCACAACGTGCTGAACAACCTGCAGTCGGTGGTCAAGGACACGCCGATGCTCATGTTCTTCCCCGGTCGCTACGAGCAGTCCGACACCCTGGGCTCTTCCCTGGTGCTGTTCGGCCGGCTCAAGGACGACCAGTACTACCGAGCCAAGAACATCCTGGAACAGGAGGCATGAGCTTAATGCAGCTCAACGAGATCTTCGCCAAGGACATCCAGCGTCCGATCGAGGGCGTCATCAAGGCCGATGACGCCGCACACCTGGGCACTGAGGTCGAGGAGTACGTCCTGACCAACGAGGCCGCCAAGGGCCTGGAGAACCTTCTCGAGGAGTACACGTCCTACACGAACGCCAACGGTGTGTGGATCTCCGGCTTCTTCGGTTCCGGCAAGTCACATCTGCTCAAGATGCTTGCCCACCTGCTGGGCGACGTGGAAGGCCAGGAATACCCGCGCCAGAGCGTCTCGGACAGTTTCCGTGCCAAGACCCCCGACGCATTCCTGCCCGGCCTGCTCAACAAGGCGGATCGCATCCCGGGGAAGAGCCTGCTGTTCAACATTGACCAGAAGGCCACTCTGATTAGCAAGGACCAGACCGACGCCCTGCTGAAGGTGTTCGTGAAGGTCTTCGATGAGAGTCGCGGCTATTACGGCAACCAGGGCCACGTCGCCCGGTTCGAGCGTGACCTGGACAGCCGCGGCCAGTACGAAGCGTTCAAGGCGGCGTTCGAGCGCATTGCAGGCATCCCCTGGGCACGGGGCCGGGAACAGACGGCGCTCGAGGGGCCCAGCATCGACAGTGCGTTCACCGAGGTGGACGGCGAGGCGCACAAGGGTGTCATCCAGCAGTACAGCCGCGACTACGCCGTGTCGATCGAGGATTTCGCCGACGAGGTCAAGGCCTGGCTCGACCTGCAAGGCGACCCAAGCTTCCGGCTGAACTTCTTCGTCGACGAGGTGGGCCAGTTCATCGGCTCGGACACCAAGCTGATGCTGAACCTGCAGACCATCGCCGAGTCACTCAACACGAAGTGCACCGGCCGTTCGTGGGTGTTCGTGACCTCTCAGGAGGACATGGAGAAGGTCATCGGCGATCGCTCCAGGCAGCAGGCCAACGACTTCTCCAAGATTCAGGCCCGCTTCAGGACCCGCCTCAAGCTCACCAGCGCTGACGTCGAAGAAGTCATTCGCAAGCGCCTGCTGGAGAAGAACGACGTCGGGGTCGGCGCGCTGAGCGTGATCTACGCCGAACAGCACGCCAACTTCAAGACCCTGTTCGACTTCGTCGACGGCGCCAAGACCTACCGCAACTACACCGACGAGGCCCACTTCGTCGGCACCTACCCGTTCGTCAGTTACCAGTTCCCACTGTTCCAGGCCGCGATCGAAGGCATCTCCGACCACAACGTCTTCGAGGGGCGCAACAGCTCGGTCGGTGAGCGCTCGATGCTCGGCGTCGTCCAGCAGGTCGCCAGGGACATCGGCAACGTCGAGGTCGGCAAGCTCGCCACCTTCGACAGCATGTTCGCCGGCATCCGCGCCTCGCTGAAGTCCGCCGCCCAGCGCTCGATCGACGTCGCCGAGCGCAACCTCGACAACGACCTGGCCATCCGGCTGCTCAAGGCACTGTTCCTGGTCAAGTACGTCGAGAGCTTCCAGGCCACCCCACGGAACCTGACCGTGCTGGTCTACGACCGCTTCGGTCTCGACCTTCCGGCGCTGTCGGAGCAGGTCAAGGAGGCGCTGACGCTGCTGGAGACCCAGACCTACATCCAGCGCAACGGCAACGTCTACGAGTACCTGACCAACGAAGAGCAGGTCATCGAGGAGGAGATCAAGAACGTAGACATCGACGCCTCTGAGGTGAGTGGTCGGCTGTTCAAGATCCTGTCCGGCGACGTGATCAAGACCAGCAAGATCCGCTACGCCAAGAACGGCCAGGACTTCCCGTTCGGCTTCAAGCTCGACGACCAGGCCCACGGCTCCCAGAAGGAACTGGCGGTCCACTTCATCTCCCCGGAGTACCCGTACTCGCCCGAGGAGATCCGCATGCACAGCGCGGGCAAGGACGAGCTGCGCGTCATCCTCGAACCGGACGCCCGGGTGCTGGCGGACCTGCGCCTGCTGATCAAGACCGAGAAGTACATCAAGCGCAAGCAGGGCACCTCGATCTCCGCCATCGAGGGCCAGATCCTGCAGACCAAGGGTGCGCAGAACATCGACCGCGAGAAGGAGTTGGTCGAGCGGGTCAAGGCTTCGGTGGGCAAGTCCACCCTGGTCATCAACGCCGCCGACATCACCTCCAGCTCGCAGGACGCTCTGGTCCGGGTGACCGATGGCTTCCAAGACCTGATCAGCCGCACCTACACCCAGCTCAAGCTGCTCGACGGCAAGACCTACAGCGAACAGCAGGTCGCTGGAGCAGCCAACCCTGACAGCGGCCTGTTCGACGCCGACGACGCCAGCAAGCTCTTCGCGCCGTCCGAGGAGGTGCTGTCGTTCATCCTGCGCAAGGAGGCGCTCGGCGAGCAGGTCACGGTCAAGACCATCGTCGACAGCTTCACGGCCAAGCCCTACGGCTGGGACCTGGCCTCCATCGAGGTCCTGATCGCCTTCCTGATCGGTACCTCCAAGGTCACCCTGACCGTCGACGGCAACGTCCTCAAGCGGTCCGAGGTCGCCACGGCACTGCGCACCACCCAGAAGCACGCCCACGCCGTGGTGTCTCCCCAGAGGACGTTCGACGAGCGCAAGGTCGCTGCCTTCCGCAAATTCTGCACCGATTTCTTCGACGAGGGCAACACACCCAAGGACCCGCTGGAGCTGGCCCGCCACGGCGCCGACAAGCTGAAGGCCAAGCGCGATGAGCTCAAAGCCACCGTCACCGGCTCCAAGTACCCGTTCGTCAGCCAGCTGTCCGCCCGGATCGAGCTGCTCGACCAGGTGGTTGGCAAGCCCGACGACTGGTACCTGACCGACTTCAACCTTGGCGACGACCTGCTCGACGCCAAGGAGTCCACGATCGACCCGATCCAGGCCTTCCTCAGCGGCGGACAGAAGGCCATCTACGACCAGGCCGTCGACCTGCTGACCACCCACAGCAGCAACCTCGGCTACCTGCCGTCTGGCAGCGACGCCACGGTGCGCACCGCCCTGGATGACTCGAACGCGTTCCGCGGCAACAAGATGGCCCAGCTCAAGCAGGCCACCGACCAGCTGCGCGCCCAGATCGATCAGGTCGTCGCCACCAACCGCACCGACGTCGTCGCAGCCATCGAAGGGCGTAAGGCCGAGATCGAGCAGAGCGCCTTCTACGCCAAGGCAACCTCGGACGCCCAGGCGAGCGTGCTGCGCCGGGTCGACCAGACGATCTCCCGCGTCCGCACCCAGAACCAGGTCGCTCTCATCCGTGAGACCGGCTCCAGCTTCGAGGAGACCGTCTACCCGAGCCTGCTCGACCAGCTGGCCGCTGCGCAGCAGGGAGGCGGTGATGGAGACGATGACACACCGCCGCCACCGCCGAAGCAGACCGTGTCGGTCAAGACCATCTCCGCCACCGGCGTCTCCGGCGTGCTGGAAACCGAGGCAGACGTCGACCGCTACCTCGACGCCCTGCGCACGGCACTGGTGAACACCCTGAACGACGGAAAGCGAATCTCGCTCTGATGGAAACCGCACCGCTGAAGTCGTTCGCCATCTGGGCACGCACCTCACTCATCCGCGAGGTCACCGCCCGGATCGCCGTCGTGCTTGCCCCGGCCTCACCCGAGCGCGTAGAACAGCCCAACGTCGTGCAAGCCCTGGAGAAGGCCGTCACCGCGGCCGGTGGCGGCGACAAGGGCAAGGCCGCGGTTGCCGACAAGGTCGCCTACACCTGGTTCAACCGGATCATCGCCGTGCGTTTCATGGATGCCAACGGCTACACCGGTGTCGGAGTCGTCTCCCCGCAGGTCGGCGTTGAGACCGGTCAGCCCGAGATCCTGGCCGAGGCCAAGCGCGGCAACTTCGAGACCGACGCGGTCACCGGCAAGACCCGCGAAACCGTGACAGCACTGATCAACGGCACCCGCCGTAGCGACGACGCTCAGGGCGAGGCCTACGCGCTCCTGCTCGCGGACTACTGCCGCTACTGGAACCGCGCCATGCCGTTCATGTTCGAGCGCGAAGGTGACTTCACCGAGCTGCTCATCCCGGCCAACCTGCTGGCCGACGACTCGGTCCCGAGCCGGGCAGTCAAGGTGCTGACCAAGGATGTCTGCCAGGACGTCGAGGTGATCGGCTGGCTGTACCAGTTCTACATCGCCGAGCGCAAAGACGAGGTCTTCGCTGGGTTCAAGAAGAACAAGAAGGCCGGCGCCGACGAGATCCCCGCAGCCACTCAGCTGTTCACACCGCACTGGATCGTCCGCTACCTCGTCGAGAACTCCCTCGGCCGGCTGTGGATGCTCAACCGGCCGTCCTCGCACCTCGTCGACCGGATGCAGTACTACATCGCCCCGGTCGATGAGGAGACCGACTTCCTTAAGATCACGCGGCCCGAGGAACTGAAGGTCGTCGACCCGGCCTGCGGATCGGGTCACATGCTGACCTACGCTTTCGACCTCCTGTGTGCGATCTACGAGGAAGAGGGCTACGCCCCAGCCGATATCCCCAGCCTGATCCTGACAAACAACCTCTATGGCATCGAGATCGATCCCCGCGCCGGGGCATTGGCGGCGTTCGCCCTGACCATGAAGGCTCGTGCCAAGCAGCGGACGTTCTTCAGCAAGCAGGTCGAGCCCAACGTCTGCGTCCTTGACCCGATCCACTTCACCCCAGACGAGATCGACTTCCTGCTATCGCGGGCTGGCGACAAGTACGTCGAGGCAGCCTTCTGGAACCAGTTCGAACACGCCGATACGTTCGGGTCCCTCATCCAACCCGATCCAGACCTGACCGTTCACCTCAAGCACCACATCGCCACGCTCGACTGCGGCGGAGACATCCTTCTCGCCCACGTCCTCCACCAGGCGGAGCAAGTCATCAAGCAGGCCGAATACCTATCACCGAGACACAGCGTGGTAGTGACCAACCCGCCCTACATGGGCGGAGGGAACATGGCCCCGCTGCTGGCGGAGTTCGCCAAGGACACCTTCCCTACAGCCAAGGCTGATCTATTTGCGATGTTCATTGAGCGATGCATAGCCCTGGCTTCTGGGCGTGGCCTCGTCGCAATGATCACCATGCAATCGTGGATGTACCTGAAGTCATTCTCGGGCCTTCGTCGATCGCTACTTCGCCACCAAGCGATACGTTCGATGCTCCACCTAGGGCCACGCGCATTCGATTCCATCAGTGGCGAGGTCGTTTCTTCCACCGCGTTCATCATGCTGAATATGGCCGGAGAGCGTCTGCGAGCGCAGTACGTGCGACTCGTAGCCGGGAACTCCGAAGCCGAGAAGATCCAGCTCTTGACTCGTGCCGTCACGGAGAAGACCGAAGATGCGGGCTGGTTCGAAGTGGCCGCGTCCAGCTACGGGCATATCCCCGGGCAGCCCATGGTCTACTGGTTGTCACCCGCAATGCGAAGCACGTTCGAGAAAGGTGAACCCCTGAGCGCGGTTTGCGCTCCTCGCGTCGGTCTCCAAACGGGGATGGATGCGCGGTTCATTCGAGAGTGGTGGGAAGTGACTTGGCACGAGGAGGCCATGTCGTGCCCCTCCCGGGATGCGGCGGTAGCAACTGGGTGTCGCTGGTTCCCCCTGAACCGAGGCGGTGATTCGCGGAAGTGGTACGGAATTCAGCAGCAGGTCGTCAACTGGGAAGAGGACGGGAGAGAACTCACTAGCTTCCGTCCGAGGTCGGTAATCCGAAACCCCGACTTCTACTTCCTGCCGTCGATCTCGTGGTCACGCAAGAACCCGACTGCTGTGGCGGTCCGTCAGTATCAAGGTGGATTCGTGTTCTCGGACGGTGGTCCCTCAATCTTCCCGAAGTCTGACAGCTTCGGATCGGAGGTTCTGGGCTTCCTGAACTCGTCCGTTGCATACACGCTCCTGACCGCGATTGCTCCAACGATGGACTTCGAGGTTGGGCAGATCGCATCGCTCCCGATCTATCCCAACCCGCCGGCTGAACTCGCTGACGTCGTCGCATCACTCGTTGCGACCGCGAAGGATGACTGGGATGACTACGAGACTTCTTGGGGCTTCCGTCGCCCCGCGATCATCGACTTGGAGGAGTCCATGTCTCTCGACGCCCGTGTGCGGGCGTACTTGGCGAAGTGGGCCGAACGCTCAAGAAGTCACCAGCTACTCGAGACGCGCAACAACGAGCTTGTGGCGGAACTCTATGGAGTCGTGGGCGAGGTTGCCACTCAAGTACCTCTGGAACGAGTCTCGCTCAAGCGCAACGTGACGTTCACCTACGGCGGTGCGGCATCCGACGCAGATGCAGAGAAGCGTGCCATCAACGACCTGGTAGAAGAGTTGATCTCCTATGGCGTTGGTTGCGTCTTCGGGCGCTTCAGCCTGGACAAGCCGGGTTTGATCTTGGCCCACCAGGGTGCAACCCTGCAGGACTACCTGGCCAGGGTGCCGTCCCCGTCGTTCGCTCCGGACAAGGACAACGTCATCCCGATCGTGGATGGCGACTGGTTCGAGGACGACATCGTTGCGCGCTTCCGCACCTTCCTCCGTGTGGCCTTCGGAGAGCAGCACTTCGAGGAGAACCTGCGCTTCGTCACCGAGGCCCTCGGTGTCAAGGATATCCGCGACTACTTCGTGCGGTCCTTCTACAAGGACCACGTCCAGCGCTACAGGAAGCGCCCGATCTACTGGCTGTTCTCCAGCCCTAAGGGCTCGTTCAACGCCCTGGTCTACATGCATCGCTACACGCCGTCCACGGTGTCGACGGTGCTCAACGAGTACCTGCGGGAGTTCACGGCCAAGCTCACGTCGAGCCTGCAGCAGCAGGAGCGGCTGGCGGCGGGCGGTGGGACGCCGCGTCAGCAGGCGGCCGCCCAGAAGGAGGCCGACCGGCTGCGCAAGGTGTTGCTGGAGCTCGAGGAGTACGAGCACGACGTGCTGTACCCGCTGGCGTCCCGGCAGCTGGCGATCGACCTCGACGACGGTGTGAAGGCCAACTACCCGAAGTTCGGTGCCGCCCTGAAGAAGATCCCCGGGCTTGAGGCCAGCGATGAGTGACGCCGCGACCGTCCGTCCGCACCTGCTGCGCTGGTTCGACAGCCGCCGGGTGGTCTTCTGGCACGACCCGGAGGGTCAGTACGCCGCTGATCTAGACGGCCTCGACCTGCCGGGGATCCAGACGATCCGAGTCACCAACGACGAGTTCGCCGTCAAGAACCGGCTGCTGCACGACGAGCCGGAGGGCAGGTTCCTCGTGTACCGCTCCGGTCAGGTGCCGAGTGGCATTGGGGACTGGCTGCTCGATCTGGAGCTGGCCTACGGCGTCTTCACGGCCGACCGCACTGCCCTCGTCGCTCAGGATCTCGGGTTGGTGGATAAGGGGATCGATGAGGTCGTCCAGGCGCACGAGAAGTTCTTCAACGCAGCCAAGCGGGTCCAGAGCCTCAAGGCGCTGCTGAACCCCGAGGACGATGTCGCCCGGTTGCGGGCCAAGATCAGCGCGGTCGTGCTCGGCCAGCGCGAGCACAGCCTGCTGGAGATCACGCGCACCCTGCTGACCGAGAATGCGAAGGGAGCCCACGCCAAGTACGACGCCCTGGCCGACTATGGCCTCGACGGGTTCTACTGGCAGGGCGTGGCTCGGATCTACGGCTACGAGTCGTCGACGCCGAGCATCGACGACCTGGTGCTATGGGTCTTCCAGCGGGCCATCGAGGGCTTCAAGTCAGATCGCCCGGGTGGGTTGCAGAACATCCAGCTCGACTTCGCCAGCCTGCGCAACGACCGACGTAGCCAGGAGGCCATGGCCACTCTCGCCAAGCGGGCGGCCGGCGACCTGGACTACAAGTCGAAGATCGAGGACGCCAGTTTTCGCGACCTGGTCGGTGTCGACCTATTCGAGGAGGCCGACCAGAAGATCATCAGCGACCTGGCACGGGCTGTTGCCGATCAGACCGTCACGCCACGCGAGGTTGCTGAGGTGGTGCGCCAGCGCCAGAGCAGCATCTGGATCGACAACTACCGGCGGCTCTACGCCGCGGTGGCCAGTGCCTCCGAGCTGCTGGGCGAGATCTCCTCGCTCAACCTGGCCATGCAGTCGTTCGACGATGGGCTGGAGCGCTACCGACGCGAGTGGTTCCGCATCGACCAACTCTACCGCCAGTTCGTCTACGCCGCCCGCACCGCCGAGTACCCCAAGCCTCTCGAAGCACTGCGGGAGCAGGTCGAGAAGCGCTACACCAACAAGTACGTCTACGAGCTGGGCAACACCTGGCAGCAGCAGGTCGACCAGGTCGAGAGGTGGCGCTCGTCGGCGCTGCGCTCCCAGACGGCCTTCTACACCCGCTACGTCGAGCCGCTGGTCCGGGATGGCGACAAGAAGGCCGTCGTGATCATCTCGGATGCCATGCGCTATGAGGTGGCTGACGAGCTCGGCTCGCTCATTCGGCAGGAGGACCGCTTCGACGCCAGCCTGGAGGCGGTGCTCGGGGTGCTGCCGAGCTACACCCAGCTCGGTATGGCGGCGTTGCTGCCGCACGCGACGCTCAAGCACTCGGCGGATGCCAAGACGGTGCTGGCCGACGACCAGCCGACCAACAACACCACCTTCCGGGGCAAGATCCTGGAGGCGGTCGGGGGCTCGGCGATCCAGGCCGAGGACTTCAAGGCCCTCAACGCCGACGAGCGGCGCGAGCTGTACAAGGCCAACCGGGTTCTGTACGTCTACCACAACCGGATCGACGCCACAGGGGACAAGCCCGGCACCGAACGCCAGGTGTTCGAGGCGGTGGATGACACGCTGCGCGACATCGTGGACCTAGTCAAGAAGCTGGCCAGCGCCAACGCCACCAACATCTTCATCACGGCCGACCACGGCTTCCTGTTCCAGGACGAGGCGCTGGCCGACCAGTTCTTCTTGTCGACGAAGCCGCAGGGTGACGACCTCAAGTACGTCAACAAGCGCTTCGTGCTCGGCACCGGTCTCAAGGTCGATGACGCCTTCGTGACTTTCGAGGCCTCCCAGCTCGGGCTTGACAGCGAGCTGGAGGTCCAGATCCCCAAGTCGATCCACCGGTTGCGGCTGGCCGGTAGTGGCTCGCGCTTCGTCCACGGTGGGGCGACTTTGCAGGAGATCGTCGTGCCGGTGCTGGCGGTCAACAAGAAGCGCAAGAGCGACACCCGGCTGGTCAACGTCGAGGTCTGGCCGGAGTCGGACAAGATCACGACCGGCCAGGTCGTCGTGCGGCTGTTCCAGACCGAGCCGGTCAGCGACAAGGTTCAGCCCCGGACGCTGCGTGCCGGGCTGTACGTGGGCGAAACCCTGATCTCCAACCTCGTCGATCTGATCTTCGACGAGACCTCAACCGACAAACGCGACCGCTACCAGAGTGCCCGGATGCTGCTCAGCCAGGAGTCGAGCGACTACAACAACCGGGCGGTCGAGTTCCGGCTGGAGGAGCGCATCCCCAACACCAACCAGTGGCGAGTCTTCGCCAAAGCCGTCTACACGCTGAAGCGTTCGTTCGCGTCGGACTTCGACTTCTAGAGGGGAAGGGAGCTGAGATGAGCGAGACCGAGAACGAGGAGGCCGACGCCGGCGCACCGCAGCAGAGCGATCTCGACTTCAAGATCAACCTGCTGTTCCCCGGAGTCGTTGTCCGCAAGGACCTGGTCAAGGCCGTCAAGGGCAACGCCATCGTGCCGACGTACGTCCTGGAGTACCTGCTCGGCCAGTACGCCGCCTCCGACGACGAGGCCACCATCCAGGCCGGTATCGATACTGTCCGCAAGATCCTGGCCGAGCACTACGTCCACCGCAGCGAGTCCGAGCTGGTCAAGTCGACCATCAAGGAACGCGGTCGGCACCGGATCATCGATAAGGTCACCGTCACCCTCAACGAGAAAGCCGACGTCTACGAGGCCGAGTTCGCCAACCTCGGCATCAAGGGCGTCATTGTCGACTCGCCGGTCATCAAGGCCCACCCCAAGCTGCTGGTCGGTGGCGTGTGGTGCATCTGCGACATCGAGTACTTCCACAGCGACGACCAGCGGATGGTGCCCTGGATCCTCGGCTCCATCAAGCCCATCCAGCTGTCCAAGTTCGACGTCGACCAGTACCTCGAAGCCCGCCGCGGGTTCAACACCGAGGAGTGGATCGATCTGCTCATGCAGTCGATCGGCTTCAACCCCGAGATGTTCAGCAGGCGAGGCAAGTTCTTCCAGCTGGTACGGCTCATCCCCTTCGTCGAGCGCAACTACAACCTGGTCGAGCTCGGGCCGAAGGGCACCGGCAAGTCCCATATCTTCTCGGAGTTCTCGCCCCACGGGATGCTGATCTCCGGCGGCGAGGTCACCGTCCCCAAGCTCTTCGTCAACAACTCCAACGGGCGCATCGGCCTGGTCGGCTACTGGGACGTGGTGGCCTTCGACGAGTTCGCCGGCAAGAAGAAGCGCACCGACAAGGCGCTCGTCGACATCATGAAGAACTACATGGCCAACAAGTCGTTCTCCCGCGGCGTCGAGACCCTCGGAGCCGAGGCGTCGATGGTCTTCATCGGCAACACCTCGCACACCGTGCCGTTCATGCTCAAGAACTCCGACCTGTTCGACGAGCTACCCGAGTCGTACCACGACCCAGCCTTCCTCGACCGCCTGCACCACTACATCCCCGGCTGGGAAGTCGACATCATCCGGGGAGAGATGTTCTCCGACGGCTACGGCTTCGTCGTCGACTACATCGCTGAAGTCCTCAAGTCGATGCGCTCGCAGGATTACTCCGACCGCTATCAGCAGCACTTCACACTGTCGTCCGACATCTCGACCCGCGACCGCGACGGCATCCACAAGACCTTCTCCGGCCTGATGAAGATCCTCTACCCGGACGGCCGGGCCGAGCACGAAGAGATCGAGGAACTCCTCCGATTCGCAATCGAGGGCCGGAAGCGCGTCAAGGACCAGATCCTGAGGATCGACTCGACGATGGCCGAGGTCAAGTTCGGCTACCTCGACCAGAGTGGCACCTGGCACGCCGTTGCCACGCTCGAAGAGGACGAGTACCCGACCTACTACCATGAGCACCGACACCAGGGCACTGACGAAGCCCCAGCTGACACAGGCTCGGGCGTCGCCACGACGACGGAACCAGAAGAGCCCACATCATCCGCCGCACCAGAACCAACCCTGTTCGAAGGCCACCGCGAGTTCCAGGAGAACCAGCGCGGCGTGTCCTATGAGGCCCTTCTGCTGCCCTATCTACGCGGCGCGACCGAGATCACGATCGTCGACCCTTACATCCGCCTGCCGCACCAGGGTCGCAACCTCGTCGACCTGCTCGCGCTCCTCGCGTCGGCGAAGGACGTGGCAGACGAAATCACCGTGACACTCGTGACGAAGCCTGAGAGCGGCCAGTATGAACAGGCTCACCTGCTGATGCTCAAGGACATCCAGGACAGCGCCGCTGCCGCAGGGATCAACTTCACCGTCACCTGGGACGACACCATCCACGACCGGTCGATCCGGGCCAACAACGGCTGGCGGATCCTGCTCGGCCGAGGCCTCGACATCTTCCAGAAGGGTTCCGGCAGCCAGTTCGACCTTGCCGCCCGCCGGCAGGAGTTCCGACAAGTCGTCGCCTTCGGGGTGACATACATCCTGGAGGCGGACGAGTGAAGGTCCGACAGCTCGAGATCGCGAACTTCCGAGGGATCTTCAACGGAAAGGTGGTGTTCGCCGACAACACACTTCTGGTCGGCGGCAACAACGTCGGCAAGTCGACCGTGTGCGAGGCACTTGACCTCGTGCTCGGCCCCGAGAGACTCGCTCGCCGACCTGTTGTCGATGAGCACGACTTCTACCGCAGTCGATATGTCGACGACCAGAAGAATCCCGTCGCGATCGTGATCCAGGCCGTGCTTGTCGATCTGTCGGAGGAGGCGATCCGCCGCTTCGGGGAGCATCTGCGTCGCTGGAATGACGCTGGCAAGTCGTTCGTCGACGAGTTGCCGGACGGCGTAGATCACTCCGACGATGACGGGGTTGTCTGGGCTCTGCCTGTCTCGTTTCGTGCTCGCTATGACCCAGTCGAAGACGACTTCGAGGCAGACACCTTCTTCGAGCACCCCGTGCCCGAACCGGATGCGCTCGACGAGGAGGCGGCAGCCTCGCTCGGACAAGGTCGTGATCGGTTCACGCGGACTCATAAGCGCCTGTGCGGATTCGTCTACCTGCGAGCACTGCGTACTGGCTCGCGCGCTCTCGGGCTCCAGCGTGGATCGCTGCTGGATACAGTCCTTCGCCTAAGCGAGGCAGGCTCTGCCGAGATGTGGATGGAGACCCTTCGCCAGATGCACGATCTTGATCCCGCCATCGGCGCGATCCCGGACTTGAAAGCGCTGTTGGCGCAGATCCGGGAGCGTGCTGGGGGTTTCGTTCGTCTCGCCAACGGTGATGACTCCACCGCGTTCTTCGCCTCTGACCTCACTCGGGAACACCTGCGCGAAGTTGTCCGGCTCTTCGTCGCGACCGGGCCGAGTGACCATCCGGTGCCGTTCACGCGCCAGGGCACGGGGACTGTGAATCTCCTCGTCTTCGCTCTTCTGACGATGATCGCAGACCTGAAGGAGCGGCAGTCCGTGATATTCGCGATGGAGGAACCGGAGATCGCGCTGCCGCCGCACACCCAGCGTCGGGTCGCCCGATTCGTGAAGGACGAGATGGGCCAAGCAATCGTCACGTCCCACTCCCCCTACATCATCGAGCAGTTCGAGCCAGACGAGGTCGTGATGCTCGCTCATGATGACCTCGGGAAGGTCGATGGATCCCCGATCGACCCAGCCGGCGTCAAGCTTAAGACCTACCGGACCCAACGGCGTCAGTTCTCCGAGGCGATCCTCAGTCGCGGCGTACTTGTGGTGGAGGGTGAAACAGAAGCGTCAATCGTTCCGGTGGCCGCAGCCATCCTGGAGCAGTCGTGCCAAGGCTACCTTCACCCAGACTTGGTAGGCGTGACGGTGTTCACCGCCGACGGTGACGGTGACGTTCCACGCTGGGGACCGATCTTCCGCGCGCTGGGCAAGGTGCCCTTCGGAATGGTCGACAAGCAAGACAGGCCGTATAGCGGCGATAACGCATCCGCACTCGCCTCCTTCGAGGAGTTCTGGGAGTCGTCGGAGAAGAGCGTCGAGGATCTCATCGTCGGTCAGGTTCCAACCGCCGTGCTGCGGAACTTCCTGGACGTCGTCGTTGAGCGCCCGGATTTCCCGGCACACCGAGCCCAGTACGACGCAACGGTCGCGGATCCCGATCTCGCAGGCATTGCGGTCAATGTCCTGAAGGCCCGTAAGGGGAACGCCCATGGTTACGCTTCGCTGCTCATAGAACAATGCCGGACCCGCGACGAACTGCCGAAGTTCGTCGTTACCACACTTGAGCGCATCAGCGAAGTGCTGCAGCCTGCGCCGGTCCCCGAGAGCGGCGCTCGCGCATACGCAACTGAGTCGGCCGAACCAGCGGAATGAAGGTCAGTCTTTCCGAGGTCGGTCTGTCCGCCCTAGAGGCGGAAGGGACAATCCTCGCGACAGGAGGGCCCGGCTCAGGAAAGACCACGCTTGCACTCCTGAAGGCGCAGCGCATGATCCCTAGGTTGAAACCCGGGCAGGAGATACTCTTCCTCAGCTTCTCGCGCGCCGCCGTGCGTCAAATTCTCATTCGATGCAAGGACGTTCTCACGTTGGGCGAGCGGAAGCAGATCGCCGTGCAGACCTACCACGCCTTTAGCATGGAGGTTCTGAGGAGTCACGGCCGCCTGCTCAATGGAAAGCGTCCGACAATCCTGTTCCCAGGGCCTGAGCGACTCGCCAAGTCGAGGTTCGCGGGTGACTGGCCAGCAGAGGTGGCACGCCTGGCTCTCGAAGATGGCCAGTATGCGTTCTCGACTTTCGCTGGGCGGGCGGCAGATCTGCTCGCTCGGTCGACGAGTGTGCGCGAGCTGATCTCCGACATCTACCCCGTGATAATCCTCGACGAGTTCCAGGACACCGACGACGCTCAATGGGCGTTGGTGCAACAGCTCGCAATCGGCAGCACCCTAATCACCCTCGCTGATCCGGATCAGCGGATCTTCGACTACCAAGCCGATATCGACCCTCTGCGCCTGAATCAGTTACGGTCTGCGCTGGCCCCGCAGGAGTATGACCTCGCCGGCGAGAACCATCGCAGCCCCAACGCAGGGATCTTGGGATTCGCTGACGCCGTCATGACTAACCGGGAGCTGCCGGCAACTGGCGATGTCGAGCAGCGGCTCACCTACCCACGGAACCATGAGGGGTCCGTCCATGCCGCGGTCATTTGGATGTTGTCGAAGCTCCGCAAGATGGGTATCGAGTCGCCGAGCGTCGCAGTCCTCGGTCGGTCGAACGCATACGTCGGTGAACTCTCATTGATTCTTGGCAAAGCGCACACGTACAACAAGAGAACCCTCCCACCCGTTGATCACCACGTCGTCTGGGATGCCGAGCTGTCCGCCGCCGCCGCGCAGGTTGTGGCGTCAATTCTTGAATGGCCTCTGCGCGACGCCGTAGCCGCAGTCTCAATCACGCTGGAGTGCATCGCGGACTTCTACGAGATGAAGAACGCTGAGCGTCCCAGCAATGCTGCCCAAAGTGACGCGACGAGCTATCGGTCTGCCGCAGCGCGTGTGCGAGAAGGGAAGGAACCTCGCTCGCAGGGAGCCAAAGCTGTGACGGCCGCGTGCGCGAGCGGGATCGCATTCCGCGGCGACGCAACTGGGGACTGGCTCCGAGCCAGGGCAGTCTTGGAGTCTAGCGACAAGCTCACTGAGGTGTTTACGGCGGCGCGGTTCGTCCGGCTGTTTCGAGCGACCGACGAGATCGGAGGTCGGCTGTCGGCGCAATGGGCCGACTCGGGCACCTACCGCGACGCACGGACCCTCGTGAGACGGGCTCTTGACGTCGGACGTCTGGTGGCTGCGGAGACCGAACCGCGTGGCGTGCTATTGATGACGCTCCACAAATCGAAGGGCAAGGAGTTCGATGGCGTCATCATCGTCGAGGGTCAGTACGCTGGAGCCTTCTTCAACCACCAGCGCGAGCAACCTCCGTTTGCAGCAACTCGGCGTCTGCTGCGCGTTGGGATAACTCGGGCACGGCACCATGTCGTCATCATCCGCCCCAGTACGGCGCCGCCTCTCGTCGACCCGAGCGCCTGACCGCCACACACTAGCGGGAGACTCCCGGGACGGACGGAGACGCGCCGGGCCCACCAGTTCCCATACCGAACGGAGGCTCTTTGGTCAGGTATTCGGTCGGCGCGATCGGTGTTGCGGTACGCGGTGCCGCGATACGGCCCCGGGTGAAGTCGACCGCCGTGGGTGTCGCCGGCTCCGACAACGCGACCGACGGCTTGGCTGTGGCGACTGCAAGTTGGCGGGCGCTGAAGGTTGCGCTCGAGGCATTGGTGGCTGCCCTGTAGACCTCGAGGCCGCTCGGTTCGAAGCGGGGCATGGGGAGCCAGTCACCGCGGCGTCGCGCGGTGAAGACGGCCTTGTTCATGTACGCAGCGCCTTCGAGCGCGCGGGAGGCCATCATGACGCGGTCCCTGCCCCAGAAGAGGTTCGTGACCGCCGCATGCTGCTGCTCGCCTGCCTCCGCTGCCGCGTGCATGGCGCGTCGTGCGACGGCGAGGAGATCCTGGTGTGGCATCCGCTTCGCGATGAGCTGCGGGTCCGCCCAGGTCTTGCCGTCGCGCAGGGTCTCGACGACGGTCGACCTTAGGTACATGGACGCGTCGGCCAGTCCGGTGTCGCGGACGCCGCCCAAGTAGATGGTCTGGGGCCAGCGGGACGCATCGCGCCACTTGGCGTTTGCCTCGCTGATCGCCTCGACGACCGGGCGTCCGCGGTCCTCGGCGAGCTGTCCGAGCGCGATGGCGGCATTGGTGGTGGCGGCTGCCGCGCCGCAGATGACACTCAGGTCGGCCGCGATGGTCTGCAGGGTCATGCCTGACAGGCCCTTGCGCGTCCCGAGGGCTTCCTTTGTGGCGTCGAGCCAGGAGTGGATCGCAGCGTCCAGGCTGTTCTCCGAGTGGGGCACGGCGGCGATGTCGTCGTACTGGCCGGGCCGCAGGGCAGGAGGAACGACGGCGAATGCAGCGCCGATCCCCGAGACGAGCTGTAGATGGCGCCGGGGCACGAAGTTCCGGTCGACGGCCGGCGCGGTGGCGAGACTCCAGTTGGCGGCGACCATGACCGGTGACAGCAGGTTCGCCCGCAGCCCGAGCACCGCCGCGGGGTCGCTCATGACGCCCGGCAGCCCGGTGTGGAGCAGGTCGGCGATTCCGCCGAGCACCCGGGTCATGTTGACCAAGCGCTTGTCGGGCGGGATGTTCATCCCTTCGGCCCGTCTCGGGAACCAGTCGTTGCGGGCGATCGGTTGCAGGATCGAGTCGACGATCCCCAGTTCCGCGTCGGTGGCCGATCCGACCGGGACGTTGTTCAGCGCGCGCATGGTCGCCAGAGCGAGTTTGGGCCACACGACCGCCTGGGCCTGCCAGCGGTCCTCGGATGGCCGGGGTGTCAGGTTCGAGATGGCGAACGCCTGCTGGTGCAGCCGGTCGAGTAGGTCGGCTACCGAGGCGCTCATCGCACACCTGCCCGGACGGCGAGGTCGACCAGCGCCTCGCGCAGTGCTGGCGCGAGCGCGCCCGCGCCGTCCTCGAGGAGCGCCAGCGCCGCCTTGATGGCCAGTTCGGCGGAACCCTCGTCGTCGACGATCGCCGGGATGACCTCGGCCCGCTCGAACTCGTCCTCGACATCGAGGCAGGCAGCGCCCAGGAACAGGCCCTCTCCCCCGTCGTCGTCGGCGGACAGGTAGTGCCAGGCGGCGTTGCGCAGGTGCCCGTAGGCCAGGCTGGCCGACTCAAACCTGTTCATTGGAGGACTCCCTTCAGTGGCTCTGCCTCCCCAGAAGGAAACGAGGCCGTCCCGGTGGACAGGCCGGCGCGAACTCGAGGAACGCCTGGCGGCATGGCAGCCTCGCTTCGGCGGGCGTGAACGCGCCGCAGCCACGGCCACAGGTAGCTGACCGCGATGATCCCGGCGGGGATGAGACCGAGCAGGGGCGTGCCCTCCAGCCAGTTCTGGACGAGCGCTGCGATCCCGACGATGAACCGGGCTCGCCAGACCAGCTCGAGGAGTGGCCAGCCAGCCAGCCACCGACGCCATCCCATCGCAAGCCCGCGCAGCAGCTCGATCGGCAGGCACCAGAAGCCCAGCAGCCGGCCACGGCGAGAGAGGCCGTGGCTCGGCCAGGCGAACACCACACAGGAGATCGACGCGAATGCCACGAGCGCCACCCACTCCCCCGGTGTCGGCACCAGGGCAATGGCCATGGCCCACAGCACTGCACTGAGCGCGAGATCCACTGTCGTCAGCACCACCCCGAGCGCCACAGTCCAAACCCGCCCCGGTCGCCGCACGTAGCAGCGGTTCACGACCGTTCCCCGCCTGTCTTGGCGAGGTCCGGCCCGTCGCCGTACCGAGAGCTGAAGTCGCGCAGCCGCGCGACCTCCTTGGCGTCCAGCTCGCCGTTGCTCCACTGGACGATCGCCGCGACGTCGAGCCCTTCGGCCTCCAGTGCGCGGATCGCGTCCCGGACCCTCGTCTCGGCATCGTCGCGTTCCCGCAGCGCGACCATGAGCTTGATCGAGACCTCGGTTAGCCGGCGCTCTCGCTTGGCCTCCTCCTCACGACGCCGCTGCTGGACCTGGTACGCCGCCCGCCGAGCTGCCTGGCGAACCGACTGCTTGCTTGCCATGACCGTCTCCTCCATCTCGATGGCCTCTCACCACCCCAGAAGGAACCGACCCCGCACCCAAGGACACCGACCACCCCACGAATCCCGACCTCCCACGACCCCCCGAACGCCAATGTCCCCAAGAACTTCATGGCCCTAGCACCTCCTGCATCGTCGGAGGGGCCGAGCCGAAACCGCGCTGACAAGCAGTGATGTCCAGCGGTGCTCACCGGCCGGGAAAGCCCGCCTGAACTCGTCCGCCGAGGGCTGTCCACCGCGGGCCTCTGAGTTCCTTCTGGGAGGGTGTGATGGAGGTGAAGAAGCTCACTGCCGGGTGGGGGTACGACTACCTGACCCGGCATGTGGCTGCCATGGACTCCACCGAGAAGGGCCACACCTCACTCGCCTCCTACTACACCGAGAAGGGCGAGACCCCCGGCGTATGGGTCGGCCGCGGCATCGCAGGCATCGAGGGGCTGAACCCTGGCGATGTTGTGACCGAGGAGCAGATGCGGGCCCTGTTCGGTGCTGGTTACCATCCGCTCGCCAAGCAACGACTCGCGGCCCTGCCACCGGATGCCGAGGCGAAGGATTTCGCGAACGCCACCAACCTGGGCAACCCGTTCCCGGTCTACTCCCCCGACGTCAGCCCCTTTCGGCTGGAGGTCGCTAAGCGCTTCGCGCACTACAACACCTCCCTCGGCAATCCGTCCGCCGCCGCGGTGCCCCGCGAGGAACGCGGCCGCATCCGCACTGCGGTGGCACAAGAGTTCTTCCACGCCGAGTTCGGAAGAGCGCCGCAGGATGCCCGCGAACTCGCCGGCCTGGTGGCGCGACTCTCCCGGCCCAAGACGACGGCTGTGTGTGGCTTCGACCTGACCTTCTCGCCAGTCAAATCAGTGTCGGCGTTGTGGGCGCTGGCGGACTCGGCGACAGCTGCGGTCATCGAGCGGGCGCACCGCAAGGCGATGGCCGACGCGCTGGCCTACGTCGAGGACCACGCACTGTTCACCCGGCTGGGGCGCAATGGCGTCCGCCAGGTCGACGTCACGGGGCTGGTTGGTGCCGCCTTCACCCACCGCGACTCCCGCGCCGGAGACCCGGATCTGCACACCCACGTTGCGGTGGCGAACAAGGTGCAGACCCGCGAGGAAGGACTGTGGCGTTCCATCGACGGACGCATCCTGCTGAAGGCTGTCGTGGCGGCCTCGGAGACCTACAACACCGCGCTGGAGCGCCACCTGGCAGCCGACCTCGGCCTGGCCTTCAAGACCCGTCCCACACCTGAGGGGAAGCGGCCGATCCGCGAGATCGAGGGCGTCAGCCTCGAGCTTCTCGACCGGTGGTCGACCCGGCGCAGGGCCATCGAGATCAAGGCATCGGAGCTGGCCACCGAGTTCCAGCGCACCCACGGCCGCACACCCACCGCGGTCGAGATGACGAACCTTGCCGAACAGGCCTGGCAGGACACGCGGCAGGCCAAGCACGCCCCGCGCGCACTCACAGAGCAGCGCGCCGAGTGGCGCGCCCAAGCCGAAGCCGTGCTCGGTGGTGCACAGGCTGTGGACGCCATGGTCGCTGCTGCCCTCCGCCCGTCCGCGCGTGGTCTGGCTCCGCCCAACCGCGACTGGTACCGGAACACCGCCCGGCAGATCATCGCCACCGTCGAGGCCGAGCGCGCGGTCTGGCAGTACTGGCACGTCCACGCCGAAGCCAAGCGTCAACTGCGCACCACCGGGCTCCGCCCCGAGCAACTGGAGCGGGCCGCCGAGTGGCTGACCAACACCGCACTCCAGCACCACGCGGTGGCGATCCAACCGCGGGACAAAGGCATCGACGAACCCGACGAGCTGCGCCGAGCAGGCGGCTCCAGTGTCTATGAAGTGGCGGGTGCGAGGCTCTACACATCGCGTCGAATCGTCGACGCGGAACAGCGGATCGTGATGGCCGCCGGACGCACCGATGGCCGTCGCGTTCCCTTTCGGGCGGTCGACGTGGCCCTCCTGGAGTCAGTCGCCAACGGACTCACCCTCAACGCCGGACAGGCGGCGATGGTCCGTGCGATGGCCACCTCGGGTGCCCGCGTCCAACTCGGCATCGCGCCAGCCGGGACGGGCAAGACCACCGCGATGGCAACCCTCGCACGCGCCTGGCAGGAGTCGGGCGGGACGGTGATTGGCCTGTCCCCCGCAGCCGCTGCCGCCGCCCAGCTGCGCTCCCAGATCCAGACCCACACCGACACGCTGGCCAAGCTGGTGTGGTCGATCCAGCACAACGACCTGCCCAAGTGGGCCGCCTCAATCGGCCCGAAGACGCTGGTGATCATCGACGAAGCCGGCACCGCCGACACCCTCAGCCTCGACACCGCCATCGGCTTCATCCTTGCCCGCGGCGGCAGCGTCCGCCTGATCGGGGACGACCAGCAACTCGGCGCGATCGCCGCCGGCGGCGTGCTCCGCGACATCGCCACCCAGCACGGCGCCGTCCACCTCAACGAACTGCTCCGGTTCGCCGACCCCGCCGAAGGCAACGCATCGCTCGCCCTGCGCGAGGGCCGACCCGAGTCGCTCGGCTTCTACCTGGACAACGGACGCGTCCACATCGGCGACCTCGACGGACTCACCCGCGCCGTCTTCGACTCCTGGAAGGCCGATCGGGCCGACGGACGGGACGCGATCATGCTCGCTCCGACTCGGGACTTGGTCGCCCAGCTCAACCAGAAGGCCCGCGCCCACCGGCTCGCCGGCGAGCGTCCCGATCGTGAGGTCTCCCTGGCCGACGGGAACCTGGCCTCTGCCGGGGACACCATCATCACCCGCACCAACAACCGTAGACTGCGCGTCAGCCGCACCGACTGGGTCAAGAACGGCGACCGCTGGACCGTCCTCACACTCGGTGCCGGCGGACGGCTCACCGTCCAGCACAACACCCACCGGCGCATCGTCACCCTGCCCGCCGACTACGTCGCCAAATCGGTCGAACTCGGCTACGCGACCACCGTCCACGGCGCCCAGGGTGTGACCGCCGACGCCATGCACGGCCTGGCGACCGGCAGCGAGTCCCGCCAGCAGCTGTACACGATGGTCACCCGAGGACGCATCGCGAACCACATCTACCTGGCAAACGTCGGGGACGGGGACCCGCATAGCCTGGTCGACCCCGACACCGTCATCCCGCCGACCCCGACCGACCTGCTGACCCGCATCCTCACCCGCGACGAAGCCTCCGTCT
>CAYSZZ010000017.1:0-46147 GCA_964435735.1 uncultured Propionibacteriaceae bacterium | reverse complement strand
TCCCGCCGCTTCCACTAGTCGCCAGCCTAGTCCGCCTCCGTCTCGGCCACCACCGCGATCACTCAGCAAGCCGACGCGGCCGTCCGGCTCGGCGAGGCAGCCGCCCGCTACTCCGATGCGCTGCTGGTAGCGATCGAGCAGACCGCTGATCCCGAGGTGGTCGCTCGCCTCGACGCGATCGCCGGGACCGGCATGTCGTGGATCACCTTCGCCCCCGCCTGGCCCACGCTGCGCACCCACCTGCTCCTGCTGAACGCCGTCGGCGTCGACCCGCTCCTGGCTCTCAACGAGGCCCTCTCCCAGGGGTCGCTGAAGGACGCCCACGACGCCGCCGCCGTCCTCGACTGGAGGCTCGACGCCACTCGCCGCGCACCCGCCGGGCCCCTACCGTGGCTGCCCGGCATCCCCAGCGGACTCGCCGCCGATCCAAAGTGGGGCAGCTACCTCAACGAACGCGCAGCCCTCGTCGCAGCTCTCACCGACGAGGTTCGCACCCACGCGCTGCAGTCACCGAAGACCCCAGCGTGGGTCGGTGACGGACCACGCCCACCTGCATCCCTCGTCGCCGAGATCGCCGTCTGGCGGGCCGCGATGGCCGTCCCCGACGCCGACCTGCGGCCCACCGGAGACCCGCAGTTCGCCGCGGCAGCGGTCCGCCACCAGCGTCAGCTCGACCAGCATCTCGCCACGGACCGCAACCCTGCCCTGGCCGAGTGGACGCCTCTGCTCGCCACCATCAGCCCCGCCATCCACAACGACCCCTATGTCGCGACCCTCGCCCGCCAACTCGCGCGGCTCACCCGCGCCGGCATCGACGCGACCAGGCTGCTCGCCTCGGCGGCAGCCGAGGGCATCCTGCCAGACGACCACGCCGCGGCAGCACTGTGGTGGCGCATCGACCGGCACCTCGAACCAGCCGTGGCGGCCGCGACAGCAGACGCAACCCCCGCCCCCTGGACAGACGACCTCACCAAGGTCGTCGACGCTCAGCGAGCAGACCAGCTGCGCGCCTCGACCTGGTGGCCGGCGCTGATGACAGCACTCGACCACGCGACGGCCCGCGGATGGGCTCTCGACCAGCTGCTCAGCCCGATTGCGGCCGACGGCGTCGACGAAGCCCAGGCTCTGGTCTGGCGAACGACCATGCTCACCAACCCCATCCACGAAGACCACATCGACGCCCTCTGGGTACCCGAACCCGAACGGCCGCGTGCGGCGGGTGCGGACACTCCTGCAGATGAGGTCGAGGTTGTCGACGACGCGTGGGCGATCCTCCAGATCGAAGCCATGATCCGTGCCGAACCGGGCGAGCCGGAACTCACCCCGGCCGAACTGACAGGACAGCTCAACCGACGCGATGCCTGGCGCGAAGCCGCCGTCACCCCCGAACGTCTCGCCCACGTCAACCAACTCACCACCCAGTTCTACGAGAGCCGGTTCACCGATTCTTGGGCACACGACTACCTCGCCGGCCGCCTTCACACCGACCTCGCCGGCGACCCCGGCTACCGACCCGGCTACGCCCCCGCTGGTTGGACGTCCCTCGTCAGCCGCCTTCGCCGAGAAGGCGTGACCGACCGCGAGATGGTCCTCGCCGGCGTCGCCAAGGTCGCCTCCACCGGCAACCTGATCGACCGCTTCCGCAACCGCCTCGTCTTCCCGATCACCCACGACGACCAGGTCCTCGGCTTCATCGCCCGCCGCCACCCCGACGCCGACGACACCGCCGGACCGAAGTACCTCAACACGCCGGAGACCCCACTGTTCCACAAGGGCGCCCAGCTCTACGGACACGCTCCCAGCCTGCTCCGCGGCGCACGCCCCGTGCTCGTCGAAGGACCACTGGACGCCATCGCCGTCACCCTCGCCACCCACGGCCAGTACGCCGGCGTCGCAGCCCTCGGCACCGCGCTCACCCGCGAACAAGCCCGCGAACTGCGCCGCTACACCGACCTACCCATCGTCGCAACCGACAACGACAAGGCCGGCAAGGCAGCCGCCGAACGCGCCTACTGGATCCTCACTGACCTCGGCCATGACCCGCTCCACGCAAGCCTGCCGGAAGGCTTTGATCCCGCGGACCTTGTTGCAGAGCAACAGTCGCAGGATCTCATCGCCGCACTTCGAGGGTCCAGCCCGCTCAGCCGGGTCATGCTCGCGAACGCAATCACGGAGCAGGCACAAACCGGGAGCCTCGACGGGGCGGTCCGCGTCATCGCTGCCACGAGCCCCTCCCGTTGGGGCAGTTCCATCAGTTCGCTTGCGAGGGCGACCGGGCGGCCAGCAACACAGCTTGAGTCGGCGCTGGTTGCGCACCTCGGGTGGGAATCAGCGGCGCCGGCCAGGAACGAGGCCGCACGGGCGGTGCGACCACCTGTTCCTCCGGCGGGCGATCCGACCATGGTCGGCGGCCCAGAGCCACGCCAACAGCCTGGTGGCCCACAGCGGTAACAGGCGTCGCGCGTGCGCTCCGGCCGCTAGAAGATGATCTCGGTGACCAGGTCGACTTTCCGCAGCGACTCTACGCTGCGGCGGAACCCAGTTCCGATGTTCGCAAGCTGGATCGGCCCGGAGTTGGCCAACTTGAGCGCTGCCTTGAGGCTCTTCTCCGACTCGCGAGTCGCATTGAGAGTGACGCGCCGCTTCCGCAGCGGATTTGGCCCGTCCCGAAGTTCGATCAGGGAACTGAGATCGTGGTCCGTGCGGAGCCTCTTTTCGCTGAGGTAGTCGCGTGCCGCCTCCAGGTCGGGGTCGCCTCCGTCAAAGATGTACTCCGCGGTGATATCGCTGGTGATTCGGTGCTCCCAATCGCGCTCGACTGACGCATCAGCCTTCACGCCCTTGACCACGCCCTTTGCTGTTCCGGACATCGAAGACCGATCGACGTCAACCTTCGCTTCGACGAACTTCACGCTCGTGGCACCGAGAAGGCCCGCGACCTTGGCAAGGACTTGGTACTTCGTGCCGGTGAACACCTCCACAGCCTCGTCCGCCAAAGTGTAGGACTCCGGCTCGTAGGGATTGCGCACGAGAAGAGTCCCAACGTCGAGGTGATCCGCTTCTTCGAGGATCTCTCTGACCTTGGCGGCGGTAGCTGAGTCGTTGTCAGCCGAGTACGGGAGTACCAGTGAGTCCGGGTCGCTCAGAAGGTCAACGGATTCTGGGTCCCGCTTCATCGCCTGATAGGTCGCGTCAGTGACAACGACGACCGACCTCGGAAGCCGAACGACCTTGCTCTCGTCTGGGAGTTGTGTCATCGGTTGAGCACCTCTGTCACCTTCCGAAGCCGTCGAGGGATCCGCCGCTCCGGCCGACGGCCCACGCAATGAGCGCCAGGGCGGCAATCGTGACAGCAGCGATGGCGAAGAATCGCGTGCGGCGAAAGGAGGCATCCGCTTGAGCCCCCTGGGTGAACGCGTGCTCGATGAGGGCAGCATCCGTGCGTCGCCCGATCGCTTCGACCGAGCTGACGGCCCGTCTGACCGCATCTGGAAGATCGGTTCGAAGGTCGTCGGTGGAGGCGACCACCACGATGGGCGCCGGGCTGCCGCCGGCATCTGTTGTCCCATCGGAGAACTCCACCCTGATGAGTCCGTGGCCATACCGCACCGTCGCCCCCGGGACCGGCGCTTCGCGCCCAGAGAAGTTCAACTCGGTGGCCCTCTCCCGCAACTGGGCGAAAGTCCGCTCGTCAGATGTGGTTGCGACACCGTCGAGCGCCACGTCAAGTCCTTGTCGCCCGTCCACCACCTGCGCGTACGCGATCACTGTCATAGGTATCCCTTCATCGCCTTGATGAGCATCTTTGCATTGTCGTCCGACGCCAAGCTCCCGCACAGGACATTCGCGTTGAGCTTGACCGCAGGCGCCTGCAGCACAGTCGCATGTCGTAGTTGTTCCAGGTATCCAGCCGGATCGGTGATGTAGAACTCGCTCTGGTCGGCCCAGATCCCCACAAGAAGGATCTTTCGGGCCTTACGGGTGGCAACAGCCGAGTTCCACTCGACAAGCATGTCGAGGTGCTCCTTGACGAGCCCAGTTTCAGCAACATCGCGTTCGATGAGTTTGTCTGACCGAAACAGGTACAGGACCATGTCGGCGCTAGCAAAGGCTTCCTCCCACACCATCCACGTTGGGGCCGCCGAACCGGGAAGGTCCTTGGGTACGTAGAACCGGGTTGGACGACGCCGTCCGAGCTTCATCTCGAACTCGCCCCCAGGTATCGGATCTGTCGTTCGGGTTACCTGATCGGGGAGCTTGTTGTCTCTCAGCATGTGCAGAAGCGTCGACTTACCAACCTCTTGCCGCCCGAGGACAGCGAGCCGTTTCCCGGAGAGCTTGTTGCGCAGAACCCAAGCGCTCGTGCCGACTCCGACACTAACGACCACTCCGACGGCGATGGGGACCAGCGGGAAGGCCATTGGCTTCTTTCTCGGGCAGCACCTTTTGACTGGCCGATAGCCTACTCGAAGGGGAGGACACAACCGTAGCCGACGCGGAGCGCGTGGGGGCTGTCTGTCCGGGCCGCCGGCAGGGACGATCGACGCACTCGGTCAGTTACGCAACTTGGACCCGGGCGTCACCGGTCTCGTACTCAATGATGAGGTCTCCTCCGACGGCGGCGAGATAGCCGCGGATGGTCCCGATCCTGGAGTTGTTCAGGTCTCCGCGCTCGATCTTGGACACCTGGCGCTGCGAGACACCGATACGCGCGGCAACCTCAGCCTGGGTCAAACCCGCCGCTTCACGCAGTTCGCGCAGCCGGTAGGCGCGCACTTCAGCGAGCATGCGCTGCTTGTGTTCCTCCACCGTGGCCCGATCGACCGGGTGCTCGGCGAGGAAGTCCTCCATCGACACAGCCACGGTGATCACTCCCCTCTCAGTCCTCGCAGGTGCGCATCGAACAGGTTATCGGCGATCGGGATGCTCGTCCGATACCACTGCTTCCAGTTTCCGGCCTTGTCCCCGGCCACGAGCAGAATGCCGCGCCTGACCGGGTCGAAGGCGAACAGGATGCGTAGTTCCGAGCGGCCCGACGAGCCTGGTCGTAGTTCCTTCATGTTGCGATGGCGGGAGGCCACCACCGAGTCGACCAGGGGCCGTCCCAACTGGGGACCGTGCTCCTGGAGGGGGAATGATGGTACTTCTCGGCACTTCTGAGATCGTCCCGACAACAGAGGACGTCCAAACCACACCGATCGGCCTCGGCAAGCCACTCAGCATCCGGATCATGAGCATGTACCCAGGGCGGGAGGCCCACCGCGAACTCCTTGTGACCTCAGCCGTAAAGAGCCGCTCAACCTACGAGGCGAAGCCGCTGGCCATGCACTACGCCTTCACTGGCTTCGGCAGCGAGCCACTGATTCCGCTGCCGTCACAGGCCGGCTCCCGCATCGTGTTCTATTCGCCGTCCGTCCTCGATTCGGCGCTGGACGTAGAGTTGCGGTTCGCCTACGACGACTTCGACTTCGACCAGGTGGAGACGTGGCTGGACGTCGCGGCGAAGGCCGCTGGCTTACCCGTGTTCGCGGTCGCGACGGCGCTCGGCGGCGTCGGCGGGGCCGCGGCCGGCCAGACGATCCTGTACTTCGCGGAGCGCGCGGTGAAGGTGGTGCTCGGGGCGATCGACCGGCTCGTCGATTCGGAAAACGACTGGGTCGCATCCGGCACCATCAGTCTGGACGCCGGCACCTCAGGCCTCAGGCAGTCGTCGCCCGGTTACCTGCTGTTCTGGGGCAACC
Organism: uncultured Propionibacteriaceae bacterium; assembly: GCA_964435735.1. Classification (GTDB taxonomy): domain Bacteria; phylum Actinomycetota; class Actinomycetes; order Propionibacteriales; family Propionibacteriaceae; genus Propionicimonas. The sequence goes on along the minus strand of CAYSZZ010000017.1, from coordinate 40,406 downwards.
AAGAGCCTGCGCAGGTCCTGGTACCGGTCAACGGTGACCTGAACGATCAGACCTTCGCCACGCGCAGCGACGCCTACAAGGTCGACACCACCAACGGCTGCCTCGTGTACGCCGATGATCCGTTCACGGTCGTCCAGGAGGACGAACCTTATGTAGTCACCTATGTCAACGGCGCCGCCGAGAAGGCGCTCGAAGGCTGGCAGACCGCCGCCGTCAGTGCGGCCTTGGCAGAGAAGTTCCTCAATGTCGGCGGTGACACAGCGAACGATTTGGGCCAACTTCTTGAGGCCTACAATGACCTGACGATGGCCACGAAGTACTCAGCCACTTCGGAGAAGCTGAAGAAGCCTGGCCTCGCGGCCGAGGACAAGGCGACCCTCGAGAGGGAGCGGGACGCATACCTCAAGTACATCCAGAACGACGACGTGAAGGAGATTGTCACCGCCGCGGAGAGCAAGTGAGTCTGTCTCCTCCCGGTGCCGCGCTGGAAGTCGGCTCGTGGGTCACCCGGGACTGCGGCCGAGATCCCGGGTCAAGCCCGGGATGACGGTGATTGAACGTCCGTCGAGGCGCTCGGCAGCGAGGGTGAACCGTGGTCCGGGTCGCCCGCCGGGAAGGCGAGGGTGAAGCCGCGGAGTTGGTAGCCCTCGATCAGGTTGTCCCAGGCGAGCGCCGGTTCGGCGGTGATCCGGGGACGGAGTGCGAGCAGGCGGGTGAGCAACAGGTCGGTCTCCAGCAGCGCCAGGGGTTGGCCGGGGCAGCGGTGGGCACCGTCGCCGAAGGACAGCGCAGCGGCGTTCACCCCGGAAGGCAGCGGACGTGCCGGGCACAGGTCGAGCGGATCCTCGCCGACCGCCTCAGGGTCGGCATTGGCCGGACGGATGCACAGGTCGACCAGGTCCCCGGCCGGGATCGTCCAGGCCTGGCCGCCGTCCGTGACCTCGATCGGCCCGGTGGCCCGCCGGTAGAGGTGGCCGACCACCGGCTCGAGCCGGATCACCTCGTTCAGGATCGCGAACCGCTCCGGCTGCCCGGCCACGAGGTAGCGCTCCAGCAGCCGCGGATGCTGCAGCAGGTGCCAGGCGCACATCACGATGAACTCCCGGGTCGTCACCATCCCGGCGGTGCCGTAGGTGACGCACTCCACCAGGATGTCGGCATTGCCATAGCCCTCATCCAGCAGGTGGCTGATCACATCGCGCTGCCGCTGCCGGCGACGCGACCGGATCGCCGGACGGACATCGGCGAGGTAGAACCGCCCGATCGGCACCAGGGCATTCACCGCGGCCCGTGCCCACATCGCGCGGGTGCGGCCGAAGTCCGGCCGGGTGAGGTCCACCGGCGGCTGGTTGAAGAAGCTCACCAGCCGGCGGGCCATCGCCGGCACCGGCGCGTGGGTCAGCCCGATAACCTCGGCGGTGACCTCGACGGTGTACAGCAGCGCCAGGTCGTCCAGCCGGCAGAACCCGGTGATCCGGGCATCGGCCAGCAGCCGGTCGGCGCAGGCCGCCGCCAACTCGGCGTAGCGCTCCTCCACCACCTTCGGCGCGAAGAACCGCGCCACCTTGCTGCGCTGTTCGTCGTGCAGCGGCCCGTCCGAGACCAGGATCGGATGGTGGCGCAGGTATCCCTTCGGAATCGCCTCGGCGGTGAAACCGGCCTGCGTGGTCGCATCCCGGGCGCGGAGCACCTGCCGGGCCGCCGCGAGTGACCGGATCCGCCACACTGCGCCGTCGCGCTCCACTCGCGGGGTGTCGCGCTCGCCGGCCTTGACGGCCCGCCGACGGTCCGGTCCGCTCATCGCCGTGCCGACCAGCGCTGGAAGGTGGTTGCCGCCGGGTCCGCCGCCTGCCACGATTGCGCACAGATCGGGAGGGCTGGATGGACGAACTGGACGGCAGAACAGGCCTTGCCGACGCCTTCGACTCCGCGGCGACCCGCTACGACCTGCTGACCGGGCTGAACCCGGGCTACCACCGCCATCTGGACGCCGCCGCCCGCCGGCTGGCCGAGCGGCTCGGCACCAAGGCGAGCCTGCTGGTCGATCTCGGTTGCGGTTCGGGGGCGTCCACCGCCGCGCTGCTGCGTCATGTCCGGGACGCGAGGGTGGTCGGCATCGACGCCTCGGCCGGGATGCTCGCCCAGGCGCAGTCCAAGCAATGGCCGGCCGGCGTGGAGTTCCACCACCTGCCTGCCCAACGGCTCGCTGAACTCGACCTGCCCCCGTTGGACGGGGTGATGGCCGCCTATCTGCTGCGCAATCTCAACGCCTCCGACCGTGATCGGGTGCTCGCGACGATCCTCGACGGGCTCCGTCCGGGCGGTTGGCTCGTGCTCCAGGAGTATTCGGTGGCGGGCCGGCGCCGGGCGGGCCTGGTGTGGACGCTGGTCTGCTGGCTGGTGGTGATCCCGCTGAGCTGGCTGGTCCGCGGGTCGCCGCGGCTCTACCGCTACCTGTGGCGCAGCGTCCGGGACTTCGACAGCACCGCGGTGCTGCACGACCGGCTGGGGCGCGCCGGCTTCACCGGGGTGGAGCAACTCGCCGTCACCGGCTGGCAGCGCGGCATCCTGCACACCTTCCTGGCTCAACGTCCTCATCGGCCGACCGCCAGCCGGTAGCGGGTGAGCGCCACGACGCGCTCGGCGGCGTGGTCGACGATCCGGGCCGGGTAGCCATCGGCGTAGCCGTCGGGATGGTTCCACGGCCGCAGCGCCGCCGGCCCGGCCAGGTGTGCCAGTTCAGGGATGTGACCCCGCACGTAGCTGCCGTCGGGGTCGGCGGTTCCTGCCTGGGTGTCCGGATTGAAGATCCGGTGGTAGGGCGCCGCGTCGGTGCCGGTGCCTGCCACCCACTGCCAGTTGTGGGTGTTGGAGGCGGCGTCGTAGTCGACCAGGTGGTCGCGGAAGTGCCGCGCGCCGAGCCGCCAGGAGAGGTGGAGGTCCTTGACCAGGAAGCTCGCCACCACCATCCGCACCCGGTTCGGCAGCCAGCCCTCGGCGAGCAGTTGCCGCATCCCGGCATCCACCAGCGGGTATCCGGTGCGTCCTTCCCGCCAGGCGTCGTAGCGGTCGTCCGGTTCGTCGACCGCGATCCCCGCCGGAGCGGGGACGAGATCGGACGCCGTCGATGCCGGGTGGTGCCACAACACGTCGGCGTAGAACTCCCGCCAGGCGAGTTCGGAGCGGAACCTGGTCGCACCCGGATCGGTCCGGCCGGCGAGGTCGGCGAGCAGCGTCCGGGGATGGAGAACGCCGAGGGCGAGATAGGGCGAGAGCCGAGACGTGGACGGGAGGTCGACCCGGTCGCGGTCCTCGGCGTAGCCGTCGAGCCGTTCAGTGCGGAACTCCGCCCAGGCCCGGCGGGCGGCCGCCTCACCAGCCGCCGGCAGCCGGATCGGACAGTCATCCAGCCAGCGTTCCAGGAGCGCCGATGCCTCGGGAGTCGGGGTGGCGGAGGGCTCGCCGGACGGTGGCTGAGCCTGTCGAAGCCCAGTCCGTTCCGCCGGCGCATCCAGCAGCCGGAGATCATTGGGCTCGCCCGCCGGGCCGGGCCAGCCGTGCGCCCGCCAGGCCCGCTCGAAAGGGCCGAACACCCGATAGCCCTGTCCGGACCGGTTACGCACCCGTCCCGGCGTGACGGCATACGGTGAGCCGGTCGCCACCCAGCCGACGCCGTCCCGTCCGAGCGCTTCAGCCACCCGGGCATCCCGCTCCCGGCCCTTCGGCGTGGTCTCGCCGGTGACATGGACGGACTCTGCGCCGACCTGCTCGGCCAGCGCCGGCAGCACCCGGACCGGATCGCCGACCCGGACGCAGAGCCGCCCCTCGTACGCCTCCGCGGTGGCCCGCAGGGTGGCCGCCAGCCAGCCGAGCCGGGCCGGTCCGATACCGGCGGTCTCGACGGGATCGATGACGAAGACCGGGACTACCGCGGCCCCATCCGCGGCCGCCGCCACCAGGGCAGCATGATCGTGCCGACGCAGGTCGCGGCGCAGCCACAGCAGCGCGGTGTTCATCGCTCGGCCAGATCGCGGGCGACATCCCGGGCGGCGTCGGCGATCCGGTGCCCCAGTCGGCGACAGCCCGGTGGGGCAAGCCGCTGAAATTGCCCACCGACCGCAAGCGGAACGCCGGGATGGTCGGCGCGGAGTCGCTCGGCGAGCGCGGTCACCCGCCGGGCGTCGGCGCGCCGCGGGATGGCGGTGATGCTCATCACGGCCGACGTGGTGGTCACCGCGTCCGCCCAGGCCGCCGGCGGGATGTCGGAGCCGAGGTAGATCGTGGCGACTCCCGCCCTTCGGACGGCGACGGCGAAGGACATCAGTCCGAGTTCATGGCTGATGCCGGAAGGGGCGCCGACGATCACCGGCAGGGTTGGCGGGTTCGGGCCGACGGCGTCGAAGGCCGCAGCCAGCCGACGCATCACGACATTGGCGACCAGGTGCTCTCCGGCCTCGGAGATGGTCCCGGATGCCCAGGCCGAGCCGACCCGGACCAGGGTGGGCATCAGCCAGTCGTCGACCACCGCCTCGTAGCTGCGTAGGGCGAATTGCTCGTCGATGATCCGCTTGGCGACGGTGGCGTCGAGCCGGGTGAGCGACTCGATGAGTTCGTCGGCAGCGTCCGGTTCCCCGGTCCCGGACGCCGCCATCCGGCGCACCTCGTCCGAGGCCTGCCGGGGGGAGAGCCCGGTCTCGACCAGTTCCCGCATGGTGCGAATCCGGTGCAGCGCGTCGTCGCCGTAGACCCGGTAGCCGCCGCGCGTCCGGGAGGGCTGGAAGGCCCCGTAGCGGCGCTCCCAGGCCCTCAGCGTGTGTTCGGCGACGCCGGTGAGTTGTGCCGCCTGACTGATCGTGACCATCTCGCCGCAGAGTCTATGGCTCGGGACGCGCAAGAGCGACAGTGTGAGCAAAGAATGTGCAATGTTGCGCATCCAGCTTGTCTAAGGTTGCGCGGTAGGGCACTCTTGTTGTCCAGAGTTCAAGTATCTAGACAGGAGCAACCTTTGACATCGAATCCGATCCTCCGAGCCAGTCTGGTCACCGCCTCCGCTGTGGTGATGGTGATCGGGACGCTGGCCGGCTTCGGCCTGCTGGGCACCCGGGTGGAGGAGTCCTCCGGCGGCGCGTTGTCCTCCCAGGCGACCTTGGTGGCGCCTGCCACCACGGCGTTCTCGATCTGGTCGCTGATCTACCTCGGCCTGATCGCCTATGTGGTCTGGCAGTGGTGGGCCCGCGGCAACGCCCGGGCAGCGCGGATCAGTTGGTTGGCGGCTCTGTCGATGCTGCTGAACGCGGCCTGGCTCGGCGTGACCCAGGTCGGCTTGCTCTGGCTGAGCGTGGTGGTGATCCTCACCCTCGCCGTGGTTCTCGGTCTGCTGGTGCAGCGGCTCGGGCAGAGCCCGCCCGCCTCCCGGGTCGAGGCGGTGGTGGTGGACGGAACGTTCGGTGTCTACCTCGGCTGGGTGAGTGTCGCAACTGTGGCGAACATCACCGCGGTGCTGGTCGACGCCGGGGTCGACCCGGGCGGAATCTGGTCCGAAGCGCTCGCGGTCGTCGTCCTGGCGGTGGCGGCGTTGCTGGGTGCGGTCTACGCGTTCCGGCTGGACGGTCGCTGGGCGATCGCGGCTGCGATGACCTGGGCGGTCGGCTGGATCGCGGCGGGACGCCTGGCCGGCCCGCTGTACTCCACAGCGACCGCCGTGGCGGCGATCGCGGCCGGTATCGCGATCCTGGCGGCGACCGCCTATGCGAGGAGCCGTCGCACCGCCCGCCGGGCGGATATCGCGCCCTTCGCGACCACGAGTGCGGGCCGTGGCTGACCAGGTGGTGCTGCTCGACGACGCCGGCCGGCCCAGCGGGGCGGCGGATCGGGTCAGCGTCCACACCGGCGACACCCCGTACCACCTGGCCTTCTCCAGCTATCTGTTCGACACAGCGGGTCGGGTGCTGCTCACCCGGCGGGCGCTCGGCAAGGCGACCTGGCCCGGGGTGTGGACCAACAGCTGCTGCGGGCATCCGCGCCCCGGCGAGTCGCCGCGCGACGCGGTGGTCCGGCGGGTCGGCGACGAACTCGGTCAGGTCCCGACCGACCTTCGGCTCGCGCTGGCGTCGTTCAGCTACCGCGCGGTGGACGCCGGCGGGACGGTGGAGAACGAGCTCTGCCCGGTCTGGGTGGGCCGATTGGACCCGGCCGGGCTCCAACCCGATCCCACCGAGGTGATGGACGTAGCATGGGTGGCGTGGCCGACCCTGGTCCGGACCGTCGCCGAAGCCCCGCAGCTGCTCAGCCCGTGGGCGGTGCTGCAGGTGCCGCTGCTGGCCTCCGTCCTGGCAGCCGAGGAGGGCGCCGCGTGACCGCATCCCCGCCCCACCAGGCGATGACCACCAGCCCGCTGGAACTCGTACCGGCATCCCAGCCGGAGGTGGCCGAGCGCCACACGGTGAACGCGGTCCTGCCGCTCGTCGAGGCCACCCTGGACGAACTCAGCCGGCAGTGGGAGGTGTTGGCGAGCGCTGTCGTCCCCCGGCCGGGAGTGCTGCACACCGACTCGATCCTCTCCCTGGTGCGCGGCTTCGCAGCCACCACCGGCAAGCTGCTGCGTCCCCGGATGGCGCACTGGGGCTGGGTCGCCGCCGGCGGCCTGGACCACGGCCGCGGGCACGACGACCTGATCCGGATCGGCGCCGCGCTGGAACTGCTGCACTGCTTCGCGCTGGTCCATGACGACGTGATGGACGCCTCCGACACCCGCCGGGGCAACCCGTCGGTGCACGCGGTGGCGCGCGCCGAGCACCGCGAACTCGGCGGGCTCGGCGATCCGCAACGCTACGCCGAGAACATCGCCATCCTGGTCGGCGACCTGCTGCACAGCGAGGCCGACCTGCTGGTCGGCGGCCTGCCGGAGCCGTTGCGGGCGGCCTGGCGCACGATGGCGATCGAACTGATGATGGGCCAGGGTCGCGACCTGGTCGGGGCCGCCAACGGCCGCCGCGATCTGCAGCACGCCCAGGAGGTGGCCAGGGCCAAGTCCGGTGCCTACACGGTGTGGCGTCCGCTGCAACTCGGCGCGCTGGCCGCCGGTGCCGGCCCGGATCTGCTCGCCGTGCTGCACGAGTACGGGCATCACGCCGGACAGGCCTTCGCGCTGCGCGACGACATTCTCGGGGTGATCGGCGACCCGGCCCGCACCGGCAAACCGGTCGGCGACGATCTGCTCGCGGGCAAGCCCACCGTCCTGCTCGCGCTTGCCGAGCAGCGGTTCGGGCCGACCTGGCGGCTGGAACTGCGCCGGATCGGACGGGACGAGGTCACTGCCGGGGAGGTCGCCCGGCTCTGCACCGAACTGGAGCACTCCGGCGTGATCCGCGAGGTCGAGCAGCTGATCACCACCTCGGTGCTGGCCGCCGAACGCGCGCTGTCGTCACCGCTGGTCGACCGGCGTGCCGGCGAGGGGCTCCGCCGGCTGGTCGGGCAGCTGGCCTGGCGGGACTCATGAGCCGGGTGGTGGTGGTCGGCGCTGGCTTGTCCGGGCTGAGCGCAGCGTGCCACCTGGTTGCCGACGGCCACGACGTCACGGTGCTCGAGCGGGACGCCACCCCCGGCGGCCGCAACGGTGTCTTCCGGTCCGAAGGGTTCACCTTCGACACCGGGCCGACCGTGCTGACCATGCCCGGCCTGCTGGAACGTCCGCTCCACCGGATCGGGGGCAGCCTCGATCCGCTGAGACTGCGTCGGCTGGACCCCGGCTACCGCGCCTTCTTCGCCGACGGCTCCCGGATCGACGTCCGGGCCTCGGTGGCGGCGATGACCCGCGAGCTCGCCGAACAGGTCTCGCCGAAGGACGCGGCCGCGTTCGAGAATTTCGTCGGCTGGCTGGAGGAGCTCTACGACGTCGAACTGCCGAACTTCATCGAGCGCAACTTCGACAGCCCGCTCGACCTGCTGACCCGGCCCCGCGCGGCCGCGCGGCTGGTGCGGCTGGGCGGCTTCGGTCGTCTCGGACCGGCGATTCGGCGCAGGTTCGACGACGACCGGCTGGTCCGGCTGTTCACCTTCCAGGCGATGTACGCCGGACTCGCCCCCGAGGACGCGCTGGCACTGTACGCGGTGATCACCTACATGGATTCGGTCAGCGGGGTCTGGTTCCCGGCCGACGGGATGCACGCCGTGCCCACCACCATGGCCGGCGCGCTCGAAGCCGCCGGCGCCCGGCTGCACTACCGCACCCCGGCCGAGCGGATCCTCACAGACGCGCGGGGCCGGGTGGCCGGCGTCCAGGCCGGTGGGCAGAAGCTGGTCGCGGACGCGGTGGTGCTGACCGCCGACCTGCCCGCGGCCTACCGCACCTTGCTGCCCGACCTGCGGCCACCCCGGGCGGTGCGGACGGGGAGCTACTCGCCCTCGGCGGTGGTGTGGCACCTGGGGGTGCGCGGCACGGTCCCCGGGCACGTCTCGCACCACAACATCCACTTCGCCGACGCCTGGGGAGAGGCCTTCGGGCAGCTGATCAAGCGCAAGGAACTGATGAGCGACCCGTCCCGGCTGGTCACCATTCCGACTCTCGACGCGCCTGGGATGGCGCCGGCCGGGCACAGCGTGCTGTACGTGCTGGAACCGGTGCCCAACCTGACCGCCGACCTGGACTGGGCGGTCGAGGGCCCGAGGCTGCGGGAGCGGCTGCTGGGCTTTCTGCAGGCCGGCGGCTACCCGACCGACATCGTCACCGAGTCGCTGGTCACCCCGGCCGACTGGGCCGCCCAGGGAATGGCTGCCGGGACGCCGTTCAGCCTCGCCCACAGCTTCAGCCAGACCGGCCCGTTCCGTCCGCCCAACCTGGAGCGACGCCGTCCCGGCGTCTTCTTCGCCGGGACGGGGACGACTCCCGGAGTCGGCATCCCGATGGTGCTGATCAGCGGCGAACTGGCGGCACGCCGCGTCCGCGACTACCTCGGGGGCACGCGATGAAAGACGAGGTTCTGGGTCGTGGCTACGCCGAATGCACCCGGCTCACCCGTGCCTACGGGACGACCTACTACTGGGGTGCGCTGCTGTTGCCGAAGCCGCAGCGGCGCCACGTCCATGCGGTCTACGCGTTGTGCCGGCTCGCGGACGACATCGTCGACGCTCCCGGCGCGACCACCGATGACACCAGCACGACCCGCGCGGCGCTGGCGGGCTTCCGGGCCCGGTTCGAGTTTGCCCTGGCCGGCAGTCCGATGCCCGGCGACGACGTGCTGGCCGCGGTCGCGCACACCGTCGAGGCCTGCGCGATCGACCCCGAGTGCTTCGACCGGTTCTTCGACGCCATGGCGATGGACCTCGACGTGACGAGCTACGAGACCTTCGACGACCTCTGCGGCTACATGGAGGGCTCCGCGGCGGTGATCGGAGAGATGATGCTGCCGGTTCTGCAACCCACCTCGCCGGCCGCTCTCGGCCCGGCACGGGCGCTCGGGCTGGCGTTCCAGCTCACCAACTTCCTGCGCGATGTCGGTGAGGACCTGGACCGCGGCCGGGTCTACCTGCCGCAGGCCGACCTGCGCCGGTTCGGGGCCGACCCCGCCCGCCGGGTGGTGGACGAGCCGTGGCGGGCGGCGATGCGCTTCGAGATCGAACGCGCCCGCGAGCTGTACCGGCAGGCGGAGCCCGGGATCACGCTGCTGCCGCCGGCCTCGGCGCGGTGCGTCGCCACCGCGCACCGGCTCTACTCGGCGATCCTCGGACGGATCGAGGCGCGCGACTACGACGTGTTCAGTGGACGGGCGCGCGTCCCCACCCTGTCGAAGGCTGCGACCGCGGTGGCCGCACTGGTGCGCCGCCCCGGCAGCGCCGTCCCGGTTGCGGCCGGAGGCTGAGGTGGACAGGTTCCAGTACCTCGCCCTGATGGCAGGCTGCCTGCTGATCACCCTGCCGCTGGAGTTCTGGCTCTCCGCCCGGGTCTATCGCCGGCCACGCCGGATGGTGCTGGCCGTGGTGCCGGTGGCGCTGCTCTTCATCGCCTGGGACCTGTTCGCGATCCAGCGCGACCACTGGACGTTCTCTCCCGAGCACACCACCGGGATCGTGTTCCCCGGCGGCATCCCGCTGGAGGAGGTCGTGTTCTTCCTCGTCATCCCGATCTGCGGACTGCTCACCTACGAGGCGGTCGGCACGGTGCTGCGAAACCGTGGTCGTGACCAGCTCGACCGACCTGACCCATCCCGATGGCAGGGGGAACGGGATGCCTGAGTACACCGTGGGGACGCTGCTGGCGATGCTGGCCGTTGTGCTGGCTGAGCTGCTCTGGGCGCGGACCGGCATCTTCCGGAAGGCGCAGTACTGGCTCGCGTTGGGGATCATGTTCGCCTTCCAGGTGGTGGTGGACGGCTGGCTGACCAAGCTGTCCGACCCGATCGTCAGCTACCACCCCGAGCAGTTCTCCCGGATCAGGTTCCCCTGGGACATCCCGATCGAGGATTTCGGCTTTGGGTTCGCGCTGATCACCGCCGGCGTGATCCTCTGGGAGGTCCTGGGCCGCCGCGAGTTGAGGGCCGAGTCGTGAAGCCGTGGCGACCGGGCCGGGACGCCCGGGCAGTCCGGGTCGATCCGCCGGCCCCCCGTGGTACCGGCCAGGGGCGTCCCCGGGTAGTGGTGGTCGGTGGCGGCATCGCGGGGCTCGCGGCTGCCACCGGGCTGGCTGAACGCGGTGTGGCGGTCACCCTGCTGGAGGCACAACCCCAGCTGGGCGGCCGGGTCAGGGCCTGGCCGGCCGGGGACGGCGAGCGCACGATGAGCCGCGGCTTCCACGCCTTCTTCCGGCAGTACTACAACCTGAGGGCGCTGCTGCGCCGCACCGACCCGGCGCTGGAGCGACTGGTCGGGGTCGCCGATTACCCGCTCAAGCTGGCCGGCGGCCCGACCGACTCCTTCGCCCGGATTCCGCGGACCCCGCCGTGGAGCATCCTCGGCTTCGTCGCCACCAGCCCCACCTTCCGGATCAGCGACCTCGCCCGGGTGGACGCGAGGGCGGCGCTCGACCTGCTGCGGGTCGACTTCCCGGGAACCTACTCCGAGCTGGACGGGGTCAGTGCCGCGGAGGTGCTCGACCGGCTCCGGTTCCCGGCGCAGGCCCGTCACCTCGCTCTGGAGGTGTTCGCCCGCAGCTTCTTCGCCGACCCGAGGGAGTTCTCCGGGGGAGAGCTGCTGGCGATGTTCCACACCTACTTCCTCGGCGGTGCGGAAGGCCTGCTGTTCGACGTCCCGGACGACGACTACGACACCGCGTTGTGGGCACCGCTGGGACGGTATCTGGAAGGGCTCGGCGCCGACGTCCGCACCGGGGTGCGGGTGGGGGCAGTCCAGTCCGACGGCGACGGCGTCCGGGTCGTCCACACCGCGGGTGAGGAGCGGGCCGACGGCGTCGTGCTCGCGCTCGACACCACGGCGCTGCAACAGGTGGTGGCGAGTTCGGACAGGCTGGGCGACCCCGGCTGGCGGGAACGGATCGCCCGGCTGAGGGTGGCGCCGGGGTTCGCCGTCGGACGCCGCTGGCTGGCCCGCCCCCAACCCCGCCTGCCGGCCTTTCTGGGCACCAGCGGCTACGGCCCGCTGGACAACATCTCGCGGCTCGACGCCTTCGAGTCCGGCGCTGCCCGATGGGCCGACCGGCACCGTGGCTCAGTGGTCGAGGTGCACGGCTACGCCCTGACCGATCCCGGTCCGGGGACACGCACCCGGTTGTGGATCGAGGCGGAACGGGTCGTCCCGTCGCTGGCCGGGGCACCGGTCCTCGCCGAGGAGTGGCTGATGGAGTCCGACTGCCCGCTGGTGGACACCAGCCCGTGGGCGGACCGCCCGACGGTGGCGACCTCCGACCCCAGGGTGGTGCTGGCCGGGGACCTGGTGCGTTGCGACCTCCCGGTCGCCCTGATGGAGCGCGCCGCCACCACGGGCTGGCAGGCCGCCAACCAGCTGCTCACCGGCTGGGGACGCCGCGGCCACACCCTCTGGTCGCCCCCGACGAGCGGCCTCCTGGCCCGAATGTCGATCCCGCGGAAATCCTTCCACCGGCCGATGCCTGGTACCCCGATGCGCTGATAGCGTCTTGCGGTGCACATCCGACTCTCGGACCGCCGGGCACCAGCGAAGGGTGGCCCATGATCATTGAGTCGCAACCGGATCCGGTGGCGGGACGACCGGACGAGACCGGGGGAGTCGAACTGGAGCCGGGAGATGAGGACGACGTGGGGGTGGCCGACGTGAGCGCGCAGCTGGCGATCTCAATCCGATTCGGCCCGCCGCGACAGTCCGTCGGCCCGGCAGGTGGTGCGAATCGCAAGACCGGCAGCCCGGAGGCCCGAGCCTTCAGTGCTTCGCGCACCACGCCGACTACTGCCTACCACGTCCGTCTTGTGACCACGTCAGCGGGGATCTGAGTGAGCCTCGATCTTGGGCTGAGATCGTGCGTAAGAACCGGGCTGACTGAACGCGTGGGCCATCTACTAGGCCCACGATAGGCCCACGAAAGCGAACCCATCACCTGAATTGCGCCCCTCACAAGGGCACAAACACGTCGGGCTGACAGGATTTGAACCTGCGACCCCTTGACCCCCAGTCAAGTGCGCTACCAAGCTGCGCCACAGCCCGTTGTTCAGTTGTCCGGGCCAAGCGGCCCGGCTGGACACTGTACTACGGATCAGCGGCTGCTCGCGCCAACCCCGGCAACCCTGACCTCACCCTGACCTGACACGGTTCGGCAGCGGCGTCGGGCCGCGCGACCTAGCCTCCTGGCAGGAGGTATCCCATGGTTACCATCGCCACTGCAGCGCAGGAGTTCCTGTCCTGCCGCCGGATCGCTGTCACCGGCGTCTCACGAACCCCCGGCAGCCACGGCAGCAATGTCGTCTTCGAGCGTCTGGTCGAGCGCGGCTACGACGTCATCCCGGTCAATCCCTATGCCACCGAGATCGCCGGCCGGACCGCCTATCCATCCCTTGCCGCCATCCCTGATGGTGTGGAGGCCGTCGTCATCGCCACGGCGCCCAGCCGTGCCCTCGACACCATGAAGGAGGCCGTCGAGCTGGGAATCGGCCGGGTCTGGATGCACCGTTCGATCGACGCCGGCAGTGTCTCCGCCGAAGCAACCGCCTACGGCCGCGAACACGGCGTCCAGGTGATCGACGGCGGCTGTCCGCTCATGTTCGATCCGGTCGCGGACGGCGGCCACAAGGTGATGTGCCGGTTCCTCACCTGGTTCGGCAAGGTGCCTCGCCACGTCGAGTAGGCCGGGTGGGGCCAGCTTCTGTCAGAGCCTCCGACCACAATGGAGACATGCTCGAGTTGGTGGAACAGGAGGCACCGGCAGTCGTCCGACTGCGGCAGGTGCATGCCCTGCGCGCCGCGCTGGATGCTGCCGAGGCACAGGCCATCCTCGATCTGGCAACCGAGGCCGAGTGGGACGAGAACGCCGAGTTCGACGTCGTCGGCACCCGCCCGATCCGGATCGGCGCCGATGGCACTCGTCTGGTCGATGAGCACCTTCCGCTGGAGGTGGCAGCGGCCGGCGCCACGAGCGTGGACTCCGCGACCTGGCTGATCCGCGATGTGGTGAACCTGCACGCTCGCCATCCCCGGGTGTGGCAGGCCCTTCAGGTCGGTCGGCTGCCACTGTGGCGCGCCCGTCGGTTCGCAGAGTACGCCGCCACCCTGCAGCTCTCCGTCGAGCAGGCTCGGGCCGTCGACGACCAGATCGGGCAGGCGATCGGCCGCGTCGGCTGGAAGCGTCTGTGGTGGCTGTACCGGGCAGCGGTGATGGAGATCGCCGCGGACCGCGTCCGCGAGCTGGCGGAGCGCGCCGCTACCGACCGCTACATCCGTACCGGGCCCACCGACGACGACCCGGCCTGCAGCTACCTGGCCGGGCGCTTGGACACCGGGGACGCTGTGGCGTTCAGCTCGCTGCTGGACGACCTGGCCGAAGCGCTGTCCGAGGCGGGTGAAGTCGGCACGAAGGACGTCCTGCGGGCTCGTGCCGTCGGTCTCCTGTCCGATCCCCACGAAGCCATCGCGCTGCTGGAGCAACGTGCGGTCGGCACCAAGCCGGCCCGGACTGCGGAGAGCGGTCCGGACCAGCCCGCTCGCCGGCGGCGCAACCGACGGCCGGCAACTCGCGTCTACGTCCACGTCTCGGAGCGGAGCCTTCGCCCCGGCGGTGTCGCCCGCGTCGAAGGTCGCGGTCCGATCCTGGTCGATCAACTGAAGGAGCTCACCGGCTCCTGCCCGATCCACCTGACGCCCGTTGTGCGGCGGAGCGCCGCCGAGCCGGTGGTCGACGAGTACGAGGTGCCGAGCCCGATCCGTGCCGAAGTGATCATGCGTGACCGCTACGAGGTGTTCCCCTACAGCGGCCGCGACGCCCGGCGGGCCGACCTGGATCACACCGAGCCCTACCGCGAAGGAGTCAAGGGCCAGACCCGTGCCTCCAATCTCGGTCCGCTGACCAGGCGGCCGCATCGGGGAAAGACCCACGGCGACTGGGGGCTCTGGCAGCCCCGCCCCGGCGTCTTCTGGTGGCGCTCCCCTCGCGACCAGCTCTACCGCGTCGGGCCGGACGGAACCACGAATCTCACGGCCAACGACCCTGGTTCTGGAACGAGCACCACCGAACAGCTGATGTTGTGGCAACTGGACCGCCGGATGGGCGAAAGGAACAGGCCGCGTGACGACGGGCCTGCGGGGTGAACTCCCGCCTCCGGCGCGAGCGCGCATGGTGCGACACCGCAAGCCTCACAGCGGTCCGAGCGCGTCGTGAGGGTCGGCGTCCAGCGCGAGCGAGTCGAGGACGGCCAGCAGTTGGCGTTCCTCATAGCGGAAGTGGGATTCCATGATCGCGGCGATCCCCTCGAGGTGCCGATCCAGTTCGGCGGGCGGAGCCGCTCGTTCGGTCGCCGCCTGCAGCGCGGTCACCAGATAGGAGATCATCGAATGATCCTGTTCCAGCTTTCGCAGCGGCTCCCGAAGCTCCGGATACGCCGCGGCGATCGCTGGGAACAGGGTGCGATCCTCGCCCTGGTGGTGCCCGGTCAGTGCGGCGCAGAAGCCGTGGCACAACAGCAGCAGGTCACGCGCGGCTGGATGGCTGGACTCCCCGGTGCCCAGCGCCACCTTGGTCACCCGTAGCGCCTCACGCAGCCGCTGGTGAACGGCCCGCAACTCAATGCCCCAGGCGATCAGCCTGGCCTTCTCGCCCTCAATCACGACAGAGCGAGGAGAACGACGTGATCATCGTCGTGCTCCTTCGGATCCCACGCCTCCATGCCTGACACCGACTGCCATCGACACGCGACGCTTTCACCAGGCTATCCGAACCCGTGAGCGCGTATTCAGCAGCAAGCGGCACGGTACCGAGCCCGGGCTGCCGCAGTGAGTTCAGCCCTGCCGCGCCTTCGCCTGCTTCCGCCAACGGGTGAGAGCACGCTCGGTGTAGCCGTTGGGCTCGGTCCGTCCGGTGAACACCAACTCGAGCGCGGCCTGGAAGGACTCGCTGTTTTCGAGGTCGGCGGCCATCGGACGGTAGCCGGGCTCGGCGGCGTTCTGGGCATCCACGAAGGCCGCCATCTCAGCGAACACCGCCCGCACCTGGGCCTCGTCCACGATGCCGTGGCGCAGCCAGTTGGCGATGTGCTGGCTGGAGATCCGCAGGGTCGCGCGGTCCTCCATCAGCCCGACACCTTCCAGGTCGGGCACCGTGGAGCACCCGATGCCCAGCCCGACCCAGCGCACCACGTAGCCCAGAATCGACTGGGCGTTGGTCCGCAGCTCATGCTCGATCTCCGCGGGCTCCAGCGCCTCACGGAGCACCGGCACCTCCAGCAGCCCGCGCCGCTCGGTCACCCGGCCGGACAGCTCCCGCTGCCGAGCGGCGACGTCCACCCGCAGGTAGTGCAGGGCATGCAGGGTGGCGGCGGTCGGGGACGGTACCCAGGCACAGTTGGCGCCGGCCAGCGGGTGGGACAGCTTCTGGGCGAGCATCTCCGCCATGGCCGCCGGCTTGGCCCACATCCCCTTGCCCACCTGCGCCTGTCCGGTGAAGCCGGCCGCCAGCGCCACGTCGACATTGCGGTCCTCGTAGGTGGTCATCCAGGTCGCGGTCCGCATCGCGTTCTTGCGGATCATCGGGCCGGCCTCGAAGTCGGTGTGGATCTCGTCGCCGGTGCGATCCAGGAAGCCGGTGTTGATGAAGATCACCCGGTCGCGAGCCGCCGCGATGCAGGCCTCAAGGTTGAGCGAGGTGCGCTTCTCCTCGTCCATGATCCCCATCTTCAGGGTGGTCGCGGGCAGCCCGAGCGCAACCTCGATGGCCGCGAACAGCTCGACGGTCAGCGCCACCTCGTCCGGGCCGTGCTGTTTCGGCTTCACCAGGTACACGCTGCCGGCGCGCGAGTTGCGATACCGGCCCAGCCCGCGTAGGTCGTGCAGGGCGGCGGTGGCCGCCACGAGAGCATCCAGGACGCCCTCCGCCACCGGTTCGCCCGCGGCCGTCCGGACGCAGTCGGCGGTCATGTGGTGCCCGACGGTGCGCACCAGCAGCAGGGACCGCCCAGGCAGCACGAGGTGGGAGCCGTCCGGCGCGGTGAACTCCCGGTCCCCCGCCACGACCCGGTGTACCGGGCTTCCGCCCTTGTCGAAGTCGGCGGTCAGCGCTCCGGTCATCAGGCCAAGCCAGGTGCGGTAGGCCGCGGCCTTGTCCTCACCGTCCACGGTGGCGACCGAGTCCTCCAGGTCGACGATGGTGGTCACCGCCGACTCGAGCTGGACGTCCGCCAGCCCGGCGTGATGACTGCGGCCCACCGGGTGGTCGCGATCCACCACCAACTCGACGTGCAGCCCATTGCGGACCAGCAGCACCGACGCCGGCGCGCAACCGGCGAACTGCGACGGGTCCGCCAGCGCCACAGCCCCGGACGCGGTCACCGCGCTCAGCCGGTCGTCGACCACCTCGTAGGAGGTGACCTCCTCGTGCCGGGCTCCCGCCAGTGGGAAGAGCTCGTCCAGCAGCCGGTCCGCCTCGGCGATCACCTGGGCGCCGCGCACCGGGTCGTAGCCCCGCGAAGGCTCATGGTCCCAGGCCAGCACATCGGTTCCGTACAGTGCGTCGTAGAGCGATCCCCAGCGGGCATTGGCCGCGTTGAGCGCATAGCGAGGCACGGTGGACGGCACCACCAGCTGGGGCCCGGCGATCTCGGTAATCTCCGGGTCCACCCTGGAGACCGCCACGGTTGCGGGAGGCGAGGGTACCAGGTAGCCGAGCTCGACCAGGAAAGCCTCCAGCCCGTCCGGATCACCGGCGCCGTGCTCGCGGTGCCAGGCGTCCAGTTCCGTCTGCAGTTCGTCGCGGCGGGCCAGCAGACTGCGGATCGGGCCGGCGAAGCGCTGCTGCAGGTCGAGCAGGATCTCCCAGAACCGGGTCTCGGGGATCACCAGTCCAGCAAGCAGCTCGGTGGCCACGAAGTCACGCAGGGCGGGGTCGATGGCAAGGCCGTTCAGAGGGTGCGACATCATTGTCCTTTCTGGTCATACCATTCCTACCAGAGGACGCCCACCAGTTCAGCGGTTCTTGCGCTTCTCCCGTGCCCTGACCTCGACCTTCACCGGGCTCCCCCGGAAACCGAAGTCCTCCCGCAGCCGGCGCTGGACGAAACGGATGTACTGCGGGTCGAACGGCCCGGAGGTGAACAGCGCGAAAGTGGGCGGGCAGGCGTGCGCCTGCGTCCCGAACAGGATCCGCGACTGCTTGCCGCCACGTACCGGATGCGGATGCGCCGCGGCCAGCCGGCCCAGGAAGGCGTTCAGCTTGCCGGTCGAGATCCGGGTCTCCCAGCCCTCCAGCGCCTCTTCGATGGCCCGCGAGAGCCGGTCCACGTTGCGGCCGGTCAGGGCCGAGATGTTCACGCTCGGCGCCCAGCCGAAGGTCGCGATGTCCTGCTCGACCTCGCGGGCCAGATAGCGTCGTCGTTCCTCGTCGGTGAGATCCCACTTGTTGTAGGCGATCACCAGTGCCTTGCCCGCCTCCTCGACCATGCTCAGCACCTTCAGATCCTGGTCGCTGATCGTCTCGGAGGCATCGAGCACCACCACGCACACCTCGGCACGCTCGATCGCGCCCTGAGTACGCAGCGAGGCGTAGTACTCGTGGCCGGAGGCCTCCTTGACCCGCCGTCGTAGGCCGGCGGTGTCGATGAAGCGGTAGAGCACTCCCCCGACCTGGACCAGTTCGTCGACCGGATCGACCGTGGTGCCGGCGACATTGTCCACCACCGCCCGTTGCGCACCGGCCAGCTTGTTGAGCAAGGAGGACTTACCCACATTGGGACGGCCGATGATGGCCACCCGGCGAGGACCGCCGACCTCGGGATCGCTGGCACGGGGAGCATCCGGCAGCGCCTCCAGCACCGCGTCCAGCAGGTCGCCGGTGCCGCGTCCGTGCAGCGCCGAGACCGGCCATGGCTCGCCCAGTCCGAGGTTCCACATCGCCATCGCGTCGGCTTCGCTGCGGGCGTCGTCCACCTTGTTGGCGGCCAGCACCACGGGCTTGCGTGAGCGGCGCAGCACCGCCACCACCGCTTCGTCGACATCCTGGATGCCCACCGTGGCGTCAACGACGAACAGCACCGCGTCGGCGGCGGCGATGGCCAACTCCGCCTGTTCGGCGATCTGCGCCGCCATCCCGACCGCGTCCGGCGCCCAGCCACCGGTGTCGACCACGACGAAGTCCCGGCCGTTCCACTCCGCGTCGTAGGAGACCCGGTCGCGCGTCACGCCGGGGAGATCCTGAACGACGGCCTCCCGTCGTCCGATGATCCGGTTCACCAGCATCGACTTGCCCACGTTGGGACGTCCAACGACGGCCAGCACCGGCTTGTCGAGGGCTTCCTCGATCGGCTCGGTCATCGCTGGCCCGCCAGCTCGATCACGGCATCGATGGTCTGCTCCAGGGTCAGGTAGGTGCCGTCCAAGTGGACCACACCGTCCGCCGCGGTGGTGAAGTTCACCAGCTTGGAGTCGTCGGCATCCCGGCGCAGCACCTGATCGGCGAGCGCCGTCTGGTCCACGTCGCCGCCCAGATCCAGCTTGCGGCGCGCCATCCGTACCTGCGGATCCGCGGTCAGCAGCACGCGCAGATCGGCGTCGGGTGCCACCACGGTGGTGATGTCGCGGCCCTCGGCGACGATCCCCGACGGTGCGGCGTCGATGATCGCCCGCTGGCGTGCCACCAGATCGGCCCGGCACTCCGCCAGCGTCGACACGGCGCTCACTTTCGTCGAGATCTCCTGCTCGCGGATCCGCTCAGTGACGTCGGTGCCGTTCACCCGCACCCACTGGTCGGTCGGGTCAGTACTGATCTCGAGTTCGGCACCCAGGGTGGACGCGATCACCCCTGCGGCGTCGGACGGCTCGACGCCGGCGTCCAGGAAGGCGCAGGTGACCGCGCGGTACATCGCCCCGGTATCGAGATAGCCCAGGCCGAGGCGCTGCGCGACCCCGCGGGCGGTCGACGACTTGCCGGAGCCGCTGGGCCCATCGATGGCGATCACGAGCCGTTGCGTCATGGCACTCCCTGTCTGAATCGGTCTACAAAGTGGCGTCTGGCTCGCGCAGCGTCCAGCCGGCGGCCGTCATCGCCCGCCGCAGATCTGCGCTGCGATCGGGGCTGACCTGCACCGACAGGTAGCCCACCTCCCGGTCGGCGTCATGGTGGATGGCGAGATCCTCGACGTTCACCCCGGCGCGCTCGATGTCGGCGAACAGCCTGGCCAGCGCGCCCGGCTCGTCGGGGATCTCCACCACCACGTGGGCGTAGTCCACCGCGGCCAACCCGTGCTTGCCCGGCAGCGCGCGGGTGCCCTCGCGGCCCCGCTCCAGCAGCACGGTCACCCGCTCGGGATCGTCCAGCGCCTCGGCCCAGGCGGCGAGGTCGGCCTGCAGGCCGGCCAGTTCGGCTCGCACGGCTTCGGAGTTGGCGGTGATGATCTGCCGCCACAGCTGGGGGTCGGAGCCGGCCACGCGCGTCACGTCACGGACGCCCTGGCCGGCCAGGCGCAGGTGCTCGGCCGGGATCTCGGTGAGGCGCCCGGCCATCAGCACCGACACCAGGTGCGGCAGATGTGAGACCTGGGCCACGGCCTCGTCGTGATGCGCGGCTCCCATCGTCACCCGGCGGGCCCCGGTCAGCCGGGCCAGCTCCTGCACATCCAGGACGGCGTGAGCCGAGGAGGTGTCGTGCGGGGTCACCACCCAGGTGCGATCGAGGAAGAGATCGGCACTGGCGGTCAGGGGCCCGACCCGCTGCGAGCCGGCCATCGGGTGGGACCCGACGTAGCGGGCGAGATCCAGCCCGGTGCTGCGCAGGGCGCTCAGGATCGCCCCTTTCACCGAGCCCACATCGGTGATCGTGGCATGCGGGTAGGTGCGCAGCGCACCCGCGATCACCTCCGCCAGGGAGGCGGGCGGTACCGCAACGACCACCAGCCGGACGGCGGAGGGATCAGGCTTGCGGATGGTTCCGGCGCCACGCGACGCGGCCACCCGAGCATGGCTGGAGACCTTGTCGGCGACGTGGACGGTGACCCCGGCGCGGGTCAGAGCACAGCCCACCGACGCCCCCACCAGGCCGGCGCCGATGACCAGGGTCGGCGAGAGGTCGATCGCGTTCACCATCGATGTCCCTCTCACTCGTCCACGGCAGGTTGCCAACAGCAAACACTACGCGAGAGGTCAGCCCTCGGCGAAAGCGGGCCGCGGGCCCGCGTAGTCGGGTCCATAGGCGCCGGGGGCCGGACGTCGCCGCCGCAGCGGTGCGGTCGTCCCGTGCGCCAGCCGGCGGGCGAAGATCAGGAAGCCGGTGTGACCGGAGGTGCCGTGCCCGGGCCGGATCGCCAGCCCTTCGGCGTGCCACTCCCGAGCCGAGTACTCCCGCCCCACCGGTTCGGTGAACCCGCCGTGCACCCGGAGGGTGTCCATCGTCCGCCCGAGCTGGGTGGTGGTGGCTACGTAGCAGCACAGGATGCCGCCCGGCTCCAGCACCTTCGCCACCACGTCGATGCACTCCCACGGTGCCAGCATGTCGAGCACGGCACGGTCGATGGGTTCAGGCCCGATCGACTCCACCAGGTCGCCCTCGCGCAGGTCCCAGGCCGGGTGGGGCGCGCCGAAGAAGGTCTCCACGTTGCGCTT
This sequence comes from uncultured Propionibacteriaceae bacterium, assembly GCA_964435735.1. Taxonomy (GTDB): domain Bacteria; phylum Actinomycetota; class Actinomycetes; order Propionibacteriales; family Propionibacteriaceae; genus Propionicimonas. The sequence goes on along the minus strand of CAYSZZ010000017.1, from coordinate 19,193 downwards.
GGCGATCGCCGCGAAGTCCGGCCGGCGCTCGTAGGAGTACAGCTTTCCGCCGCTGCCGATCGCCCGCAGCAGGTGCATGCTCAACGCTCCGGAACCGGCTCCCGCCTCCAGCACCCGAGCACCCGGGAAGATGTCGGTCTGCACCAGGATGTGGGCGGCGTCCTTCGGATACACCACCGTCGCGCCGCGGGGCATTGTGACGGTGAATTCCTCCAGTAAAGGGCGGAAGGCTGTGTAGGCCACGCCGCCGTGAGAGCTGACCACCGCGCCGTCCGAGCCGCCGATCAGGTCGTCATGGCTGATCCCACCCTTGGTGGTGTGGAAGATCCCGCCAGGCGCCAGCACCACCGAGTGCCGCCGTCCCTTCGGGTCGGTCAACACCACCCGCTCCCCGGCCGCCAGTGCCCCGGTGCGCACCCCACTCAGTTCAGCCACGCCGCAGTCCCCACAATCCCAGTTGTCCCGAGCTGCCGAACGGCAGCCCTGCCAGGCTCACGCCCCGGCCCAGCATCAGTATCCCGTCCGACTGCGACACCGGCAGCACGGTGGCGTCGGCGGCCGCCTGCTTCTGAAGCTCTCCCAGCGCGACGATCCGGGCGTCGCCCGTGGTCGTACGGGCCCGCTCGCTCAACGCGGCCAGCTTGTCCGTGCTGCCGGGCAGGGGATCCTCCAGATACAGCTGCAGCCAACCGTTGGCAGTGGGCACCCACGCCGGGAGGTCGGTCAGCACCAGGTCGGCCTCGCCGGAGGTCACCAGCCGGACGCTCACCCGGTCCAGCTCCTCGATCCGGCCGCGCAGCAGACCCGCCAGATCGGCATGGCCCGGCGCGGAGGGATCGTAGGCCAGCTTCAGGGTGACCCGCTTGCCGTCGATCTCAGGCAGCTCCGGACGGCCGCCGACCGGGAAGCTCGCCAGATGGCCCTCCACGCCCACCGGCACCAGCGAGGCCAGCGTGCGATCGCTCTGCAGCGCCAGCGCCACCCCCTCGCGCAGCAGGGCGTCGGAACGGTGATCGGAGTCCGCCGACCAGGCCAGCCGGGTGACGCGAACCCCGTCCAGCGGCCACCTGGTGAATCCCTGGGCGGTGGTGTGCTCCGGACTCGCGTCGATCTCCGCCTCGAGCCGGTCGATCGCTGCCGGGTCGAGGGTGCGCCACACCACGTCGGTGGTCCCCTCGGCGATGGCCGCCTCGGCCGCGACCGAGTCCGCCACCCGCTCCAGCCGGATCTCCTCGATCACCCCGCCGACCGGTCCGAGGTAGGCGGGGTTGCGCGTGAACTCCACGTGGTCGGCGTCGATGGCCGTCACAGCGTAGGGGCCTGATCCGGCCGGAAGCTGCTCCAGCGGCAGCCCGGTGTCCGGATCGAAGCCCGTCTCGTCCACGATCGAGGTGGCCACCGAGGCCAGCGCGTAGCCGAAGCGGTTGTCCGGGTAGGCGAGCTGGAAGCGAATGGTCTGGGAATCGGGAGCGTAGATCTGCACCAGCGAATCGAGCAGCTTCACCCCGGTGCCGGCGACATCCAGCCGAAGCGCCCGCTGGATGCTGAAGCGCACATCGGACGAGGTCAGCTCGTCACCGTTGTGGAAGCTGAGTCCGGCCGGCAGGGTGCACTCGTAGACCGTCTCGGAACTGAACGCGCAGTCGGTGGCCGCGTCCGGCTTCAGCTCGCCGGTGTCGGTCTGGACGTACATCAGCCGCTGGTAGACGTTCGTGGCGATCAGGACGTCGGTGGCTCCCCTGGCCAGCACGGGGTCGGCCGTGGTGATCGCGCCCGAGGTGCTCACCGTGAACGTCCGCTCCAGCTCGGTCGGGGACACGGTCGGTGTCGGAACCGGCTCAACGGGGGCGGTGCAGCCGGTCAGGAGCACCAGTCCGGCCGCTGCCACGAGCCAGCGGTCAGCGCGCATTGAAGTACTTGGCTTCCGGGTGGTGGACGATCAGCGCGTCGGTCGACTGCTCGGGGTGCAGCTGCAGCTCCTCGGAGAGCACCACCCCGATCCGTTCCGGCTCCAGCAGAGCCACCAGCTTGGCCCGGTCCTCCAGCTCGGGGCAGGCCGGGTAGCCGAAGCTGTACCGGGAACCGCGGTAGTCCTGGTCGCGGATCATGGCGTCCATCGCTCCGTCGCCCACCAGCCCGAGATCGGAGCGAACCCTGCCGTGCCACATCTCCGCCAGTGCCTCGGTGAGCTGCACCGACAACCCGTGCAGCTCGAGGTACTCCCGGTAGGAGTTCGCCGCGAACAGCTCGGCCGTCGCCTCCGCCACCCGGGCGCCCATGGTGACCAGTTGGAAGGCGATCACATCCGGTCCGCGCTGGGCCGCCTCCGCCGCGTCCCGGAAGAAGTCGGCCAGGCAGAGCCGCCGGTCGCGGCGTTGCCGTGGGAAGCCGAACCGGGTCAGCTCCCGCGCCGGGTCCTCGGGGGCTCCCACGATCAGCGTGTTGCCCTCGCTGTGGCAGGGCCAGTAGCCGTAGGTGACGGCGAACTCCGCGAGACCCTCGGTGTGGATCCGGTCCAGCCACATCCGAAGCCTGGGCAGCCCTTCGGCCTCGACCAGCTCGTCATAGCTGACCCCGTCGCGGGAACCGCGCAGCCCCCACTGCCCCATGAAGGTGGCGCGGTGGTCGAGCCACTGGGCGACCTCGGCGAGCTTGATGCCCTTCACCACCCGGCTCCCCCAGAACGGTGGGACGGGTACGTCGACGTCGCGGACGACATCCGAGCGGGTGGTGTCCGGCGTCGCGTCCGGGGCGGTCTCGGAGGGACGCGGACGCGCAGCGACCCGGCGCTCCCGCGGGGCGGGCAGCGCCTCCGCCTCGCCACGCTTGACCGCCATCACCGCGTCCATCAGGTTGAGGCCGTCGAAGGCGTCCCGGGCATAGCGCACCTCGCCCTCGAACACCGTGTTCAGATCCTGCTCGACGTACGCCCTGGTCAGCGCGGCGCCGCCGAGCAGCACCGGGGTCTGGACCAGCCCACGGGCGTTGAGCTCCTGCAGGTTGTCCCGCATCACGACGGTCGACTTCACCAGCAGCCCCGACATGCCGATCGCGTCGGCATTGTGCGCGATGGCCGCCTCGATGATGGTGCCGACCGGCTGCTTGATGCCCAGGTTCACCACGGTGTAGCCGTTGTTGGTCAGAATGATGTCGACCAGGTTCTTGCCGATGTCGTGGACGTCGCCCTTCACCGTGGCCAGCACGATGGTTCCCTTGCCGTCCGCGTCGGTCTTCTCCATGTGCGGTTCGAGGTAGGCCACCGACTTCTTCATCACCTCGGCCGAGGCGAGCACGAAGGGGAGCTGCATCTGCCCTGAGCCGAACAGCTCCCCGACGGTCTTCATACCGGCCAACAGATCGGTGTTGACGATGTCGAGCGCCGGACGGTCGGCGAGGGCGGCGTCCAGATCCTCGTGCAGGCCTTTGTCGTCGGCGTCCACGATCCGGCGCTGCAGCCGCTCGCCGAGCGGCAGCGCGGCCAGTTCCGCGGCGCGGGCCTCCTTCGTCCCCGCGGTGGTGACGCCCTCGAACAGCTCCAGGAACTTCGCCAGCGGGTCGTAGCCCGCGCGGCGCCGGTCGTAGACCATGTCGAGGGCGACCTCGCGCTGCTCGTCGGGGATGCGTGCCATCGGCAGGATCCGCGACGGATGGACGATGGCCGAGGTCAGGCCGGCCTCCACGCACTCGTGCAGGAATACCGAGTTCAGCACGGCGCGGGCGGCCGGGTTGAGCCCGAAACTCACGTTGGAGACACCCAGCGTGGTCTGGACCTCGGGATAGCGGGCGCGGATCTCGCGGATCGCGTCGATGGTCTCGACGGCGTCCCGCCGGGTCTCCTCCTGGCCCGTAGCGATCGGGAAGGTCAGGCAGTCGACGATGATGTCGGAGGTCGCCATGCCGTACTCGTCGACCAGGGTGCGGATCAGCCGCTCGGCGATCCGCACCTTCCACTCGGCGGTGCGAGCCTGGCCCTCCTCGTCGATCGTGAGGGCGACCACCGCGGCGCCGTGCTCGGCGACGATCGGCATCACCGTGCGGAACCGGGAGCCGGGGCCGTCGCCGTCCTCGAAGTTCACCGAGTTCACGATCGCCCGCCCGGCGATCGACTCCAGCCCGGCCCGGACGACCGGTGGCTCGGTGGAGTCGATCATCACCGGCAACGGGACGGCGGTGTTCACCCGTGAGGCGAGCTCCGCCATGTCGGCCACGCCGTCGCGCCCGACGTAGTCGACGCAGAGGTCCAGCAGGTGGGCGCCCTCGCGGGACTGGCCCTTGGCGATGTCGATGCAGGTGTTCCAGTCTCCGGCGAGCATCGCGTCGCGGAAGGCCTTGGAACCGTTGGCATTGGTTCGTTCGCCGACGCTGAGGTAGCTGGTGTCCTGCCGTAGTGCGACGTCGGAGTACAGGCTGGACACCGAGGCGACCTCGCGGGGAGTGCGGGGTGCGATCGGGCGCCCCGCGACGGCCGTGGCGAGTTGGCGGATGTGTTCGGGGGTCGTCCCGCAGCAGCCGCCCACCAGGCTCAGCCCGAATTCCTCGACGTACTGGCTCAGCGCCGCGGTCAGCCCCGCCGCGTCCAGCGGGTAGCGCGCACCCTCGGAGGTGAGCTCGGGCAGGCCGGCATTCGGCATGCAGCCGACTCCGATCCGGGCGAAGCGGGAGAGATGCCGCAGGTGTTCGCTCATCTCGGCCGGGCCGGTCGAGCAGTTGAGGCCGAGCACGTCGATGCCGAGCGGCTCCAGGGCGGCCAGGGCTGCGCCGATCTCCGAGCCGAGCAGCATGGCCCCGTTGGTCTCGATGGAGACGTTGACCAGGATCGGCAGGTCGGTCCCGAGCGCGGCGGTGGCCCGCCGCGCGCCGACCACGGCGGCCTTGGCCTGCAGCAGGTCCTGGCAGGTCTCGATCTGGAAGCCGTCCACACCACCGGCGATCATCGCTTCGGCCTGCTCCTGGTAGGCGTCCCGCAATCGCGCGTAGCCGACGTGCCCGAGGCTGGGGAGCTTCGTCCCGGGGCCCATGCTGCCCAGGACGAATCGTGGCCGCTCAGAAGTTCCGGCGGCATCCGCCGCGGCGCGGGCGAGCGCAGCGCCCGCGCCGGCCAGTTCGGCTATCCGCCCGGCGATGCCGTACTCCGCCAGCGCCGACAGGTTGGCTCCGAAGGTGTTGGTCTCGATGCAGTCCGCCCCGGCCGCCAGGTACTCGGCGTGGATCGCGGTCACCACCTCGGGCCGGGTGACATTGAGGACCTCGTTGCAGCCCTCGTGACCCTGGAAATCCGCAAGTGAGAGGTCGAAGGACTGCAGCATCGTGCCCATCGCACCATCGGCAACCAGGACGCGGTCGGCCAGGGCGGTGCGAAGGTCAGTCATAGGGCGAAGTGTACGAGGGGTGTCGTGGGGGCAGCACTACAGTGGGCGCATGGCAAGACTGGGGCTGAAGGATCTGCGCAAACCCGCCGTGATCGGCGCCTTCGGGGGCTGGAGCGACGCCGGGGACGCGGCCAGTGGCGTGATCGATCATCTCGCCGACGTCTATTCCGCCGTGCTGGAATTCTCCTTCGACCCCGAGGAGTTCTACGACTTCCAGGTGAACCGGCCCACCCAGCGGCTGCTCTCACCCACCGAGCGGATCGTGGAGTGGCCGACCACCGAAGTGCTGGTCGCTCCGCTGCCGGATCGCGATCTGGTGCTGATCGGCGGTCCCGAGCCGAACTTCCGCTGGCGCGAGTACTGCAACCGCCTGATGTCGATGCTGCGCACGGTGCGTCCGGAAGTCGTGGTGCTGCTGGGATCGATGCTGACCGATGCCCCGCACTCCCGGCCGGTGCCGATCTCCGCCTCCGCCGGCGATCCGGAGCTGGCCGCCGAACTCGGGCTGGAACTGCCCAGCTACGAAGGTCCGACGGGCATCGTCGGGGTGCTGGGCGAGCAGTGCGAGCATGCCGGCATGTCGGTGGTCTCGTTGTGGGCGTCGGTGCCGCACTACGTCGCCGAGCCGCCCAACCCGAAGGCGACCCTGGCGTTGCTCACCAAACTGGAGGACGTCCTCAACACCCCGGTGGACTACGGCGAGCTCGTGGAGTCGGCCACCACCTGGGAGTCTCAGGTGAGCGAGCTGGTGGCGGACGATCCCGACATCTCCGGCTACATCGCAGCCCTCGAGTCGCGCCGCGACGAGGAGATGCCGCAGCCCTCCGGAGAATCCATCGCGGCGGAGTTCGAGCGTTATCTCCGCCGCCGCGACCGGCGGGACCGGCGCGGCTGAGGCTTCGGCGGATCCCGACCGCAGCATCCTCGCGGAGGCGATCCCCGGTTCAGCCCCTGATCGCCAGCGCCTGCGCGGCCAGGGCTCGTACCACGGCGTCCGGGTCGTCGGCAGAGTAGACCGCGGAACCGGCCACGAAGGTGTCGGCGCCGGCCTCGGCGCACCGCTCGATGGTCGTGGCGGAGATGCCGCCGTCGACCTGGAGCCAGAGCTCCTTGCCGAGATCGTCGAGCAGGGCGCGGGTACGCGTGATCTTGGGCAGCACCAGATCGAGGAATGCCTGGCCGCCGAAGCCGGGCTCGACGGTCATCAGCAGCACCATGTCGAATTCGGGCAGCAGATCGGCGTAGGGCTCGATCGGGGTGGCCGGTCGCAGTGCCATGGAAGCCCGCGCGCCCAGGCCGCGCAACTCCCGGGCGAGTTTCACCGGAGCATCCGAGGCCTCGATGTGGAAGGTGACCGATTCACAGCCGGCCGCGGCGTAGGAGGGCGCCCAGCGATCGACCTCGGCGATCATCAGGTGGATGTCCATCGGCATGGCGGTGTGCCGGCGCAGGCTCTCCACCACCGGTAGGCCGAAGCTGAGGTTGGGCACGAACCGGTTGTCCATCACGTCCAGGTGCACCAGATCCGCACTCGGAATCCGCGCCACTTCGTCGGCGAGTTGAGACAGGTCGGCGTTCAGCACGCTTGGTGTGATGCGGATACCCATGGCGGTCAGACTATCGAGGCTTGACCCGTAGCAGGGCCAGGAACATGGCATCGGTGCCGTGCCGGTGCGGCCACAGCTGGACGAAGTCGCCGACCGCTGCGTCCGGCACCTCAGGCAGGTAGTCGGGCGCGGACAGGAGCTCGGCCCCGGTGACGGTGGCCACCACCTCGCGGGTCTCCGCCAGGTGGGGGGAACAGGTCACGTACGCCACCACGCCGCCGTCGGCAGCGGAGGTCAGTGCGGAGTGCAGCAACGCCGCCTGCAGACCAGCCAGATCGTCCACATCGCCCGGTCGGCGTCGCCAGCGGGCCTCCGGACGGCGCCGGAGCGCTCCCAGCCCGCTGCACGGGACGTCGGCCATCACCTTGGCGAAGGACCCCGGTGCCCACGCGGACCGGGTGCCGTCGGCGACCAGGGTGACGGGGATGCCCGACGGGTCGTGGACCGCGAGCCGCGGGCTGGAGGGCTCCCCGCCCGCGCCGTGCCTGGCACGGATCCTCCCCGCGAAGGTCCGGTAGGCGGCGAGATTCCGAGCCACCAGGCGAGCGCGATGCGGCTGGAGTTCACTGGCGACCAGACGGGTGCCCGCCCGCATCGCCAGGCCGGCCAGCAGGGCGGCTTTTCCGCCTGGTCCGGCGCAGAGATCGAGCCAGGGTCCGGGGGGCGCTTCGACCCGGCTGAGCGCGAGCGCAACCAGCTGCGAGCCCTCGTCCTGGACGCCGGCGCGGCCCGCGGCGACCGCAGGGATCGATCCGGGGGCTCCGGTCGCGTAGGCGCCGAAGGGCGAGTAGCGCGCCGGCTCGCCACCCAGTTCGGCGACCTCGGCCAGTCCCGGACGTACCACCAGGTGGTTGGTCGGTGCCTGGTTGTCGGCCTCCAGGGCGGCGCGCAGCTCAGCGACGCCGGGATCGCCGAGCGCCGCGGCCCAGGCATCCACGATCCAGCGGGGGTGCTGGGTCGCCAGCGCCAGGGCGTCCCGCGGCTCGGCACCGGCCGCGAGCCGGTCGATCCAGCCGTCGAGAGTGCTCCCGGCGACCTTGCGCAGCACGGCATTGACCAGCCCGGTGATTCTCTGGCCGACTTCTGCCCTGGCCAGCGCCACGGTGGCATCCACCGCCGCGTGTTGCGGCACCCGCATGGCCAGCAGTTGGTGGCTGCCGAGTCGCAGCAAGTCCAGCACCGGCGGATCGAGTTCCGCGGGTGGGCGCGAGGACACCGCGGCCAGAATGGCGTCATAGGTACCCAACGCCCGGCAGGTGCCGAAGCAGAGTTCGGTGGCGAAGGCCGCGTCCCGCGGAGACAGACCGGCGGCCTCGTGGGCCAGGGCCAGGTTGGCGTAGGCGCCCTCGCCGGTCACCCGGCGCAGCACCCGGTAGGCGACGCGGCGGGCCGGGTCGGCGCGTCCGCCGGGCGATCGGCTCACTCCAGCACTCCGGGAGCATCCCGCAGGCCGTTGGCCCAGGCGGTGGCCGGCATCGCCCGCTTACCCTGGGGCTGGACCTCGAGCAGCCGCACCGAGCCCTCCCCGGCCCCGACCAGCACCTCGCGACGACCGGCTGCTATCTCGCCGGGAGCCAGGCCCCCCTCGGCGGCCTCGGCCCGCAGGACGCGGAAACGCTCCCCGTCATGGGTCGTCCAGGCCATCGGGGACGGGTTGCAGGCCCGTACCACGCGCACCAGTTCGGCGGACCGCGCCGACCAGTCCAGGCGGGCATCCTCGACCGTCAGCTTGGGGGCGACGGTCACACCCCGCTCGGGTTGCTCGGTGGCCACGGCGCTGCCGTCCGCCACCCGGTCCAGGGTCTCCCGCAGCAGCTCCGCACCGAGCGGAGTCAATCGCTCCAGCAGCTCGCCGGCGGTCTCCCCCGGCGCGATCTCGAGACCCGCGGTGGCGAACACCGGCCCGGCGTCCATCGCGGGGACCAGACGGAAGACGCTCACTCCGGTGCCCTCGTCGCCGGCGAGGATCGCGCGCTGCACGGGCGCCGCCCCACGCCACCGCGGCAGCAGCGAGTAGTGGACGTTCAGCCAGCCGTGCCGGGGAACATCGAGCACCCGCTGCGGCAGCAATGCGCCGTAGGCGATCACCGGGCAGGCGTCGGGCGCGAGTTCAGCCAGTCGCGCCACGACCTCGGGCTCGCCCGGACGCCGGGGACGCAGCAGTTCGATCCCCCGCTGGGCTGCCAGTTCGGCGACCGGGCTCGGGAGCGGACGTTTCGACCGTCCGGCCGGCGCGTCCGGCCGGGTGAGCACCGCGACCACGTCGTGATCGGAGTGATCCAGCAGGTGGGCCAGGGTCTGCGCGGCCACGATCGGGGTACCGGCGAAGACGAGACGCATGGGCGTCAGCCTACGACCTGCGGGTCGACCCGCACGCGCAGGGCGCCGGGGGTTTTGGCCGCCGCGCGCTGGGAGAGCATGGTGCGCACCGCCGGGATCAGCTCGCGAGCCAGCGGCAGCCCGCAGCGCAGTGCGACCCGCGGTTCGGCAGCGGTCTCGAACGGACCGTTGACCTGTACCCCGTCGGGCAGCCGAAGCCTCCCCAGCGCCTCCCGCAGGACGTCGAACTCCCCCTCCATCGTCACCAGCTTCACCGCCGGAGGGAAGCCTGCGATGGCGCGTTCGGTCAGCTCGCGCTCTGCGTAGCCCACCGGATCGAGCCGGAGCAGCGCCTGCACCTGACGGTCGGCGGCTTCCCCGACGATCAGGACGGTGCCGCCGTCCTCCCCCGGCCGAACCAGCGCCGTCACCGACAACCACCGGCGCAGCGCCTCCTCTCCCGCCCGCAACTCGGGGCGGCCCAGGGTGGCCGTGGTATCGAGCAGCACTGCGGCCGCGTAGCCGAAACGCGCAACGGGCTCGACCCCCGGGGTCGACAGGACCAGCGCCGGCTCCTCTCCCACCTTCGTCAGGGGATGATCGCCTGAGGAGGACAGCACCCGGACGCCCGGGAACGCCTTGCCGAACTCCTCCGCGGTCCGGACGACGCCGGCGATCGGAGTCCGGACCCGGCGGTCCCCGCAATCGGGACACCGCCAGCCGGGACGTGGCGGCCCGCACCACGGACAGCTCAGCCCGGCCCCGCCCTCCTGCAGCGGCTGGCTGCAGGACGGGCAGCGTGCCGGGGCGTGGCATCCGGCGCAGAGCACCATCGGGTGGTAGCCGGCCCGGGGCACGCTGACCAGGACCGGTCCGTGCGCCAGGCCGCTCCGGATGGTGGCGAACGCCTCCCGGGGTAGCCGGAGATCGTCGTCGGCGGTCACCCGGACCGCGGCCGAGACCGCCCGGGTGTCGGTCGGCGTGAGCTGGAGCGGGTGGGTCCACCCGGTGGCGACCAGCCGCTGCACCTCGGCCGTGCGCGAGCGGGCCGCCAGCAGCAGCCCGCAGCCGGCCAGATGGGCACGCAGCGCGGCCACCTCCCGGGCATGCGGATAGGGGGCGCGCGGTTCGGCGTAGGAGTCGTCCCCGTCGTCCCACAGCGCGATCAGGCCGAGGTCGTGGACCGGCGCGAACCCGGCGGCGCGATTGCCCAGCACCAGCCGCACCTGGCCACGAGCGGCCGCGAGGAAGGCGCGGTAGCGCGCAGCCGGTCCAAGGTCGGCGGTGAGCGTGACGAAGCTACCGGCTCCGAATCGTTCGGCGGCCCGAGCCGCCAGTGTCGTCAGGTCGCGGGCGTCCGGAACCAGGAGCACCGCGCCCCGTCCCGACGCCAGCGTGGCCGATGCGGCATCCAGCACGCCTCCCGCCCAGTCGCCCGGGCCGTCCGGGCGTGGCGCGACCGTCCAGGCCGCCCGCGGACGCCCACCCGCTGCGAGATGCTCCAGGTAGCGCCCGCCCTCGGGATAGCCCGCGAGCACGGCGGCAGCCGGGGGATCCAGCCGTGGCTCGGGATAGTCCGGCGGTACCGCCCGCTCGGTGAGGGCGTGCCGGGGCGGCACGGCGAGCCGCACCACATCGGCGAAGCTGCTGGCGTAGTGATCGGCGACCGCTCTCACGAGCCGTGCCACCTCGGCCGTCAGCACCGGCTCCGGTGAGAGCACTCCCTGCAGCGGCAGCAGCTTGTCGCGGGCGGAATCCGTCCGCAGCTCGAGGATGAAGCCGCTGCGCAGCCTGCCGGCGAACCGCACCCGCACCCGCGCCCCCACCACCGCCGCCTCGGCCAGCTCGTCGGGCACCAGATAGTCGAACGGACGGTCGAGATTGGCCAGCGGCACGTCCACCGCCACACTCGCGACCCGCACGTCCTCCATGTCGTGAATGGTAGAACCCGCCCCAGACGTTCCACGCAGCGAGCCGCGCGAGGAAGGACGCGGGAGCGTCAGCCCTTGACGGCCGCGGCCAGGGCGGCCGCGCGGTCGGTGCGCTCCCAGGTCATCACGTCGAGCTCACGACCGAAGTGTCCGTAGTTGGTGACTCGGGAGTAGATGGGGCGCAGCAGGTCGAGATCGCGGATGATCGCGGCCGGGCGGAGGTCGAAGACTCGCCGCACCGCGTCCTCGATCTGCTGCAGCGGGACCTGCTCCGTGCCGAAGCACTCGGTGTAGAACCCGACCGGGTGTGCGCGGCCGATCGCGTAGGCGGCCTGCACCTCGCAACGTTCCGCCAGACCGGCCGCGACCACGTTCTTGGCCACCCAGCGCAGCGCGTAGGCGGCCGAGCGGTCGACCTTCGAGGGATCCTTGCCCGAGAACGCCCCGCCGCCATGCCGGGCCATGCCGCCGTAGCTGTCCACAATGATCTTGCGGCCGGTCACGCCGGCATCGCCCATCGGGCCGCCGACGACGAACTTGCCGGTCGGGTTCACATAGACCGTCAGTCCATCGTGAGGGATCGGGTAGCGGGCCAGCACCGGTTCGATCACGCGGGACTTCACCTCGGCGGCGATCGTGGCCTGGCTCACCGACTCGATGTGCTGGGTGGAGACCACGACGGTGTCGATCCGCACCGGGCGATCGCCGTCGTACTCGACGGTCACCTGGGTCTTGCCGTCCGGCAGCAGGAAGTCCAGCTCAGCGCGCTGCCTCACCTCGGCCAGCCGCTCGGCCAGCCGGTGGGCGACGTCGATCGGCAGCGGCATCAGGGAGGCTGTGTCGCTGCAGGCGTAGCCGAACATGAGGCCCTGATCGCCGGCTCCCTGCGCGTCCAGCAGGTCACGGGAGCCCTCGGCACGGGCCTCCAGGGCCGTGTCGACGCCGAGCGCGATGTCGGGCGACTGGGTACCGAGCGAGACCAGGACCCCGCAGGAGCCGCCGTCGAAGCTCTTGTCCGAGGAGTCGTACCCGATCTCCAGGATGCGATCCCGGGCCAGCTTGGCGATATCGACGTAACCGGACGTGGTGACCTCTCCGGCGACCACGACCGTGCCGGTGGTGACCAGGGTCTCGACGGCGACCCGGCTGCGGTGATCCTCGCGCAGCAGCGCATCCAGCACGTGGTCCGAGACCGAGTCGGCCACCTTGTCCGGGTGTCCCTCGGTGACCGATTCGGAGGTGAACAGGCGACTCACGCGGACTTCCCTTCGCTGACCGCGATCGCGGCGTCGATGATGGTGTGGGCGGCCGCGGACTTGCTGCCCACAGCGTCGGCGACCACGCCGGTGTCGGAGATGATGGTGATCTGGGTGGCGTCGGAGCCGAACACCCGGCCGCCGCTGACATCGTTGAGCACCAGCAGCTGGCAGCCCTTCCGGGCCAGCTTGGCCCGGCCCAGCCGAAGCAGTTCCTCTGCCGAATCGGCGGTCTCCGCGGCGAAGCCCACCAGGATCTGGCCCGCGGGACGGACGCGGGCCAGGTGGGCGAGGATGTCGACGGTCTGGCGGAAGTCGACGGTCAACCCGTCCTCGCCGCTCTTCTTCAGCTTGCGGTCGCTCGGCGCCACCGGGGTGTAGTCCGCCGGTGCGGCCGCCATCACGACGAGGTCGGCGTCGCCGGCCCGGGCGAACATCTCCTCGGCGAGGTCGGCGGTGGAGACCACCGGAACCCCGGTCACCCCGGCGGGGATCGGCAGGGTCAGGTTCGCCGCGACGACGGTCACCTGCGCCCCCCGGGCAGCGGCCGCGCGGGCGAGTGCCAGCCCCATCCGGCCGGACGACGAGTTCCCCACGAACCGGACGGGATCCACTGCCTCCCGGGTGCCGCCGGCCGAGATCAGGACCCTGCGGCCCGCCAGGTCCTGGCCGGCCATCCGTCCGGCGAGCGCCGGATCGTCCAGCAGGGCAAGGCAGAGCGCTTCGATGTCCTCGGGCTCGGGCAAGCGGCCGGGGCCCGAGTCGGCGCCCGTGAGGCGGCCGTCGGCGGGTTCCATCACCACCACCCCGCGGGAGCGCAGGGTCGCGACATTCGCCTGGGTGGCCGGGTGCAGCCACATCTCGGTATGCATCGCCGGCGCGAGCAGCACCGGGCAGCCGGCGGTCAGCAGGATGTTGGTGAGCAGGTCGTCCGCCCGCCCGCTCGCCGCCCGGGAGAGCAGGTCGGCGGTGGCCGGTGCGACGACCACCAGATCGGCCTCCCGGCCCAGCCGCACATGCGGTACCTGCTCGGCACCGCTGAAGACGTCGGTGGCGACCGCCTTGCCTGACAGTGCCGCCCAGGTGGTGGCGCCGACGAACTCCAGCGCATTGCGGGTGGGTACCGCAGTGACGTCATGGCCGGCTTCGGTGAACCGCCGCAGCAACAGACACGCCTTGTAGGCGGCGATGCCCCCGGCCACGCCGAGCACGATCCGGCTCATGCCCGTGGTGCTCAGGCCAGTTCGTCGGGACCGAACGGATCCAGCGAGAACTCGGGGTCGGCCTCGGCCTCGGCACGGGCGGCGGCCTCAGCCTCCGGATCGATCTCGGTGCATTCCAGCACACCGGCGTTGATCTCGCGCAGCGCGATCGACAGCGGCTTCTCCTGGATCCCGATGTCCACCAGCGGGCCGACGTTCTCCAGCAGGCCTTCGCCGAGCTGGGAGTAGTAGGCGTTGATCTGGCGGGCGCGCTTGGCGGCGTACAGCACCAGCCGGTACTTCGAATCCACCGTGGTGAGGAGTTCGTCGATCGGCGGATTGGTGATTCCCTCGGGAGTCTGGATGCTCAAGGTGTGCCTTCTGGTGTGGGAGAACGATGCCGGAGAGCCAACCGGCGCTCACAGGCCAAGTAAGTCTACCAACTGATCGACCGCAGCCGAAAAGTCATCGTTCACGACCACGTGATCGAACTCCCCGGCCGCCGCCAGCTCGTCCTGCGCGGTCTGCAGGCGGCGGTTCATTTCGACCTCGTTCTCGGTGCCGCGTTGCAGCAGCCGCTCCCGCAGCGTCTCCCAACGCGGCGGGGCGATGAAGACCGAGCGGACGCCCGGGAGCTTCGCGCGCACCTGGCGGGCTCCCTGCAGGTCGATCTCCAGGATCACCCGGCGCCCGGCCGCCACCGCCGCCGCCACCGGCTCCGACGGGGTCCCATAACGATGGACGCGATGGACCAGCGCCCACTCCAGCAGCCCGTCGGCGGCGATCAACTCGTCGAAGGCGGCATCGTCGATGAAGTGGTAGTGCTCACCGTCCACCTCACCGGGGCGCGGTGGACGCGTGGTCACCGAGACCGACACCCAGACCTGCGGGCACCGTTCGCGCAGCGCTGCGACGACCGATCCCTTGCCTACCGCGGTAGGCCCGCAGACGATGGTGACGTCACCGATCACCGAACTCCGCCCTGAGCCCGGCCAGCTGGTGCCGGCCGAGACCGCGGATCCGGCGGTTCGCCGCGATGTCGAGCTTCTCCATCACGGTGGCGGCTCGCTTCTCCCCCACCCGCGGCAGGGACTTCAGCAGATCGACCACCTTCACGTGGGCGAGGATGTCATCGTTCGCGGCGGCGTCCAGCGCCTCGGTGAGGCTGAGCTTGCCGGCGCGAAGATCGTTCTTCAGATCGGCCCGGGCACGGCGGGCAGCGGTCGCCGCGGCGCGGGCGGCCTGGAGTTGCTCGCTGGTGAGCTGTGGAATGGTCACAAGATTCTCCGGCAGACGAATTGGCTGGCTGACGTCGTCAATCTAGCGCGCAACAAGGAGGTTCGCAGGAATTCCGGCAGAATCAGCCCAGGAGCGCGTCGACCTTGGCACGGAGCGCCTGCGGGTCGGGCCCGGCGGAGATGACCCCGCGTCCGACCACCGCGAGCACCTGGTCCACGGCCTCGCCGAACAGCGAGGGCAGGTCCTCCATCCGTCCGCCCTGGAAACCGATCCCGGGCACCAGGATGGAGCCGTTGAAGTCGGAGAGGTCGCAGCCCAGCGTCCGGTGGGTCCCGCCCACCACCAGGCCGACCGCCTTCTGCCGGGACTCCCGGTTCACCTCGGTGGCGGCGTCGATGATCGACTGCACCACCGATCCTTCGCCGTCCTGGGTCAGCGACAGCTGGACGGTGGCCCCCTCCGGGTTGGAGGTGCGGGCCAGGACATAGACGCCGCGCTCGTTGCGGTGAGCCAGGTCGATGGCGGGTTGCAGCGAGCCGAAGCCCAGGTAGGGCGACACCGTGATGGCGTCGGCCGACAGGGGCGCGCCGTCGGCCAGGTAGGCATCGGCGTAGGCGGCCATGGTCGAGCCGATGTCTCCCCGCTTGACGTCGAGGATGCTGAGCGCCGAGGTCTGGCGGATGTCTTCCAGCACCCGTTCCAGCACGCGCACGCCGGCCGAGCCGTAGACCTCGAAGAAGGCCGACTGCGGCTTGAAGGCGGCGACCCGATCGGACAGGGTGCCCACCAGGTGACGACTGAACTTCTCCACCCCGGCGGCGTCGGCCGACAACCCCCAGGCGGCCAGGATCGGCGGGTGCGGGTCGATCCCGACGCACAACGGACCGCGATCGGAGACGATCTCACGCAACCGACGCCAGTAGGTCGTCACCTGGGGTACCTCCTTGTATCCGCGGCATTGATCGCTGCGATCAACCCCGGCCCGTGGTAGATGAAGCCAGTGTAAAGCTGGATCAGTGCTGCGCCAGCGTCGAACATGCGCATGGCGTCATCGCTGGTCAGGATTCCGCCCGATCCGATCACCGGCGCCCGGGTGTGGGCGGTCAGGTAGCGGACGACCTCCAGCGCCTTCCCGGTGAGTGGCCGGCCGGAGAGCCCTCCGGCCTCCCCCGCCAGACCGGTGTCGGCCGCGGCCAGCCCGGCGCGAGCCAGCGTGGTGTTGGTCGCGATCAGCCCGGCGATCCCGGCGGCCTCGCAGGCCGCCAGCACCTCGTCGATCTGCGCCCAGCCGAGGTCGGGGGCGATCTTCACGAAGATCGGAACCGGCGTCCCGCCGCCCGGCGTCCCGGCCAACTCGGCGGCGCGGGCCACCAGTGCGGTGGTCAGCTGGGCGATCGCACCGCCGTCCTGGAGGGTGCGGAGGTTGGGGGTGTTGGGGCTGGACACGTTGATCGCGATGTAGTCGGCGTGCGGAGCGACGGCTTCGAGGCTGGTCAGGTAGTCGGCGACCGCATCCTCGACCGGGACCAGCTTGGTCTTGCCGATCGACACCCCGATCGGGATGCCGGCGCCCAGGTTGCCGCGGGCGATCCCGGCGGCGGCCAGCGTGCGACCCAGGGCGGTGGCACCGGCGTTGTTGAAGCCCATCCGGTTGATCAGCGCCTGGCTCTCCCGCAACCGGAAGACCCGCGGCCGCTCGTTGCCGGGTTGGGCCTGCGCGGTCACCGTCCCGACCTCGGCGAAGCCGAAGCCGAGCGCGGACCAGGCCCGCGCCGCCAGCCCGTCCTTGTCCATTCCGGCGGCCAGGCCGACCCGGTTGGGGAACCGGACGCCGGCCACCTCGGCCGCCCTGCCCGAGCTCCCCGACACCAGCTCCAGCAACCCGCGCAGCACCGGCGTGTCGCCGACCGTGGCGAGGATGCCGATCAGCTGCTCGTGGATCGCCTCGGGGTCGCCGCCGTGGCTGGCGAACAGCACCGGGCGCACCGCCGCGGCGTAGCCGCCGCCCAGAAGACCGGCCGGCAGTCCCATCTCAGCGGGCCGACAGCTCGGCGGTCACCGCTTCGCTCCACGACTGCAGCGAACGCACCCCGATCTCGCGTCGTTGCAGGGCCTCGATACCCTGCACACACGCCGACAGGCCCTGCACGGTGGTGACGCAGGGCACGTCCGCCAGGATCGCGGCCGAGCGGATCTCCCACCCGTCCCGGCGGGGCGAGCCGTCGCGCGACTGGCCGTGCGGAGTGTTGAAGATCAGGTCCACGTCACCGGCGAGGATGGCTTCCACAACGGTCGGCTCCCCGTTCGGTCCGCGTCCCTGGGAGTGCTTGCGGATGACGGTGACATCGACGTCGTTGCGGCGCAGCACCTGCGCGGTACCGGCGGTCGCCAGCACGGTGAAGCCCATGTCGGCGAGCTTCTTGATCGGGAAGATCGCGTGCCGCTTGTCGCGGTTGGCCACCGAGACGAAGACCGTGCCCCCCGTGGGCACCTCGCCGTAGGAGGCCGACTGGCTCTTGGCGAAGGCGGCGCCGAAGCTGGCGTCCAGGCCCATCACCTCTCCGGTGGACTTCATCTCGGGGCCGAGCAGGGTGTCGACCCAGGTGCCGTCGCTGGTTCGGAACCGGTTGAAGGGCATCACGGCCTCCTTCACCGCGATCGGAGCCTCCTGGAGTACCGCCGTGCCATCGACGTCGCGACGCAGCAGCCCGGCCGCCCGCAGCTCGGCGATCGACTCTCCCAGCGAGATCCGCGCCGCGGCCTTGGCCAACGGGGTGGCGGTCGCCTTGGAGACGAACGGGACGGTGCGGGAGGCCCGCGGATTGGCCTCCAGGACGTAGAGCACGTCGCCGAGCAGGGCGAACTGGATGTTGAGCAGCCCGCGCACCCCGACTCCGGCGGCGATCTTCTCGGTGGCATCGCGGATCACGTCCATCACCTCCCCGCCCAGGGTGAGCGGCGGCAGCGCGCAGGCCGAGTCCCCGGAGTGGATGCCCGCCTCCTCGATGTGCTCCATCACACCGCCCAGGTACAGCTCGAAGCCGTCGTAGAGGGCATCGACGTCGATCTCGATCGCGTCGTCCAGGAAGCGGTCGACCAGGACCGGCTGGGCGGGGGTGATGTGGGTGGCGCGTTCGATGTAGGACGCCAGCGAGGTGTCGTCGTAGACGATCTCCATGCCACGTCCGCCCAGCACGTAGGAAGGGCGCACCAGCACCGGGTAGCCGATCGAGTGCGCGATCTGCAGCGCCTGGGCGGACGACTCGGCCATGCCATAGGCCGGGGCGATCAGGCCGGCCTCGTCCAGCAGTCTGCCGAAGGCGCCGCGCTCCTCGGCCAGGTTGATGGCCTCCGGCGAGGTGCCAAGGATCGGCACACCGGCGTCCTTGAGGGCCTGGGCGAGCTTCAACGGGGTCTGTCCGCCGAGCTGCACCAGTACCCCGGCCACCGGGCCGGCCTGCCGTTCGGCATGCACGACCTCCAGGACGTCCTCCAGCGTCAGCGGCTCGAAGTACAGCCGGTCGGCGGTGTCGTAGTCGGTGGAGACGGTCTCGGGGTTGCAGTTGACCATCACGGTCTCGTACCCGATCTCCCGCAGCGCCATGGTGGCGTGGACGCAGGAGTAGTCGAACTCGATCCCCTGGCCGATCCGGTTCGGCCCGCTGCCCAGGATGATCACCGCCGGCCTGGTGCGCGGCTCGACCTCGGTCTCGGAGTCGTAGCTGGAGTAGTGGTACGGGGTGCGGGCGGCGAACTCGGCCGCACAGGTGTCGACCGTCTTGTAGACCGGGCGGATGCCGAGCGCCCAGCGCAGCCCGCGCACCACGTCCGGCGAGAGGTTCCGCAGCCGGCCGATCTGGCCGTCGGAGATCCCGTGCCGCTTGGCCAGTCGCAGCAGCGGCTCGGTCAGCGCCTCGGCCTCCCGCACTCGTACCGCGATGTCGTGGATCAGCAGGATCTGGTCCAGGAACCAGGGGTCGATCCCGGTGGCCTCGTGCACCTGGTCGACGGTCGCACCCAGCCGGAACGCGTTCATCACCAGCTTCAGCCGGCCGTCATGCGGGCGGGAGGCAGCCGTCAGCACCTCGTCCAGGGTCTGGGTGATCTCCCCCGAGAGGTCGAGCCCGGCGTGGGCGTCCTCCAGGGAACGCAGTGCCTTGCCGAGCGCCTCGGTGAAGTTGCGGCCGATCGCCATCGCCTCGCCCACGCTCTTCAAGTGGGTGGAGAGGGTGGAGTCCGCGGTCGGGAACTTCTCGAAGGCGAACCGCGG
>CAYSZZ010000016.1:0-81023 GCA_964435735.1 uncultured Propionibacteriaceae bacterium | reverse complement strand
TGCCGGTCTTGCGGTCGCCGATGATCAGCTGCCGCTGGCCGCGACCGATCGGCGTCATCGCGTCGATCGCCTTGATGCCCGTCTGCAGCGGCTCCTTCACGCTCTGCCGGTCCATCACCCCGGCCGCCTGCAGCTCCAGCGCGCGGCGTCCGTCGATTCCCTTGATCTCGCCCAGGCCGTCGATCGGCACGCCCATCGCGTTGACCACGCGTCCCAGGTAGCCGTCGCCGACCGGCACCGAGAGCACCTCACCGGTCCGCTTGACGGTGGAGCCCTCCTCGATGCCTTCCGAATCGCCCAGCACCACGACGCCGATCTCGCGGACATCGAGGTTCAGCGCGATGCCCTGGGTGCCATTGGCGAACTCCAGCAGCTCGTTGGCCATCGCCGAGGGCAGTCCCTCGACCCGGGCGATGCCGTCGCCGGAGGTGACGACCGTGCCCACCTCGTCCCGGCTGGCGGTCTCGGGACTGAAGTTGGACACGAAACGATCCAGCGCGTCCCGGATCTCCTCCGGACGAATCGTCAGTTCCGCCATCTGCGCACCCTGTTCTCTCGTTGTCGTTGCGCGGCCTTGGGGCCGGGTATCAGTTCAGTTGTCTTTCGGCGGCCTGCAACCGCCCGGCCACCGTGCCTTCGATGACCTCATCGCCCAGCTTCACCCGGACGCCGCCCAGCACGGACGGATCAACGCTCACCTGCAGCGTCACCTCGCGGCCCACCTGCTTCGACAGCGAGGCCCGCAGCCGCTCGGCCTGGACGGCGGTGAGCGGACGGGCCACCGTCACCTCGGCGATCGCCCGCCGGCGCTGCTCGGCGGCCAGCTGGAGGTAGGCCTCCAGCGTCAGGTCAAAGGTGCGCTGGGACGCCCGCACGGCCCGCTGGGCGAGCGCGATGCTGGTTCCGAGCGCCTTGCCGGCGAGCAGGTCGGCGACCAATTGCTGGCGACCGGCAACGCTCGCGGCACGATCCCCCAGCGCCGCCCGCAGCTCGTGGTCGGCATCGACGATCCGGGAGAAGCGGAACAGCTCCTCCTCCACCGTGTCGAGCTCGCCGCCGGCCTGCGCGGTGCGCAACAAGGCCCGAACGCCCTGGCGTTCCAGTGCGCTGACCAACGCGCCGGAGGTCGGCCAGCGCAACCCTGCGGCGGCCTGCACCACCGTGACCGCGTCGACCGAAACCTGCCCGCCCAGGACGGCGGCGGCCAGCTGGCGGCGGGATTCCTCCGGCGCCGTCAGGTCGGACAGCGCGTTGCGCAGGGTGGACTGGGATTCCAGCAGGCCGACCACCGCGAACAGCTCGTCGGCCAGCACCCGGCCCGGCTCCTGGGCATCCAGGACGCGGTCGAGTTCGGCCTGACGGGCTTCGGTGGCTGCACTCATTCGGGGCCCCCGCGGTGTTCGGAGGAGCACGGCGGAAAAGATGAAACCCGTGCGGTTGTCATGCCTTGGCCGCCTGGGCTTCGGATTCCAGCTCAGCCAGGAAACGCTCGACGCTGCGCTGGGCACGCGCGTCATCGTCCAGCGACTCGCCGACGATCTTTCCCGCCAGCTGGGTCGCCAGTCCGCCGATCTCGCCGCGCAACTGCTGTACGGCCAGCGCCCGCTCGGCCTCGATCTGAGTCCGGGCGTGTTCGACGAGCCGGGCCGACTCCTCCTGCGCGGCCTGCCGGATCTCGGCGGCGGCCAGCGCGGCCTGAGCCTTGGCCTCCTCGCGGATCTTGGAGGCCTCCTCTCGGGCCGTGGCCAGCTGCTGACGGTACTCGGCCAGCGCGGCGGCGGCCTCGGCCTGGGCGGCCTCGGCCTTCTCGATCCCGCCGGCGATCAGGTCGGCCCGGTCGGCGTAGGTCTTCTCAAAGACCGGGACGACCTTCTTCGCGATCACCCACCAGATGATCAGGGCCAGCACGATACCGGCGATCAACTCCTCGGGATGCTCGGGCAGCAGCGGACCGAAATCTATCCCGCCTGTCTCCAGCGGCAGCATGCCGAGCCTCACTGCAACACGAACGCCAGCGCGATAGCGATGATGGCCAGCGCCTCAACCACGGCGAAGCCGATGATGGCGGTCGACATCATGGCCCCACGAGCCTCCGGCTGACGGGCGGTGCCGTTGATCACCGAAGCGAAGATCCAGGCAACGCCGATCGCCGGCCCGAGGGTCGCCAGCGCGTAGCCGATCATGTTGATCGAGCCAGTGATTTCCATTGGGTGTTTCCTTTCGGTGGCTTCGAGGACGAAGTCGGTCAGTGCTCCTCGGCGATTGCCGAGGAGATGTATTGGGCGGTGAGGACGGTGAAGATATAGGCCTGCAGCACGGCCACCAGGATCTCCAGCGCGAAGATCGCCAGGCTGAACAGCAGTGAGACCACGCCGGCGGCGTTCAGCAGAGGTACTCCGAAGCCGGCGGCCGGCTCGGTCATGGTGAGCAGCATGGTGCCGCCGACCACGAAGACCATGATCACCAGGTGCCCGGCGAACAGGTTGCCGAACAGCCGCATCGCCAGCGTGACCGGGCGGACGATGAAGTTGGAGAGGAACTCCAGCGGGATGATCAGCGGCCACAGCGCCACCGGCACCCCTTCCGGGAGCGTCATCCGGCGCAGATAGGAGCCGAGGCCGTACTTCGCGATCCCGGCGGCGTTGTAGACGATATAGCTGAGGATCGCCAGACCGTAGGCGTACCCGACCTTGGAGAAGGTCGGGAACATGAACAGGAAGAACTGGCCGAACAGGTTGTTCACCAGGATGAAGCTGAACAGCGCCACCAGGTAGGGCAGGAATTTCCGGAAGTCGTGGCCCAGGCTGTCGCGGGCGATGGTGTTGCGCAGCAGGTTGTAGAAGGACTCGCCCAGGAACTGCTTCTTCCCCGGCACCACCTGCTGCCGGTTGGCCATCCACAGCCAGAATCCGATCACCACCGCGGCACCGATGATCGCCTGGGCGAGATGGTTGTTCAGCCAGGCCCAGTCCGGACCGAGGTCGGGAAACAGGGGACGGGAGGCGAAGCTGTGCACCCCGGGCGGCCAGCCATGGTCATCGCCCTCCATGGGTATCAACAGTGGGACCATCCCCGAGAACCCTCCCGTGCTCACTGCGCCCTGCCGTACTTGACGACCACGTAGTAGACGCCCAGTCCGATCCCGAGGATCAGGCCGATGGGCAGAAACCACGCCGTCCCCAGCCAGCGATCCAGCAGCCAGCCGAGGCCGCCATAGGCAAGCAGTCCGGCGATCATGATGCTCAGGATCCGATAGCCCTGGTCTGCGCCGCCCTGCCCGCTCATAGCGTCTCGGACTCTAGCAAGAATCCGGGGACGACTTCACCTCACGTCTCGTGGCGGCGGGGCGGATTGCGTCGAATCGAAGACCGGGATCCGCAGCCGGGTGAAGGCGATGACCTCCCCGGTGATCCAGCCCAGGGTGGCCGTCAGCGTCGACCCGAGGAGTGCCCCAGCCGGCAGGCCACCGCGTACCGGCGCGGAAAGCGCGGCCGAGAGCAGAACGCCCAGCAGGAGCACCCGGAGCGCGTAGGACGCGAGCGCGACGAACAGGGCGATCCGGGGGGAGGCGTCCGCCACGGCCAGTTGCAGGGCCTGCCCGAGCGCGAAGAAGGCCAGGACGACCCCCGCGGCGGCGGCGCCCGCGGCCAGGCCGGCGGGTCCGGCCAGCAGCCAGCACAGCGCCAGCGTGGGCACCGCGGCGACCAGCAGCCCCAGCAGTCCGCCGCGCAACAGCCGCCAGGCGCGCTGCCGCTGCGGCGTCACCCAGCCACCTGCCGGCGGCCGGTCCAGCGGCTGCGGACCGCCCTCCCCCAGGTCAGCACCGCGGCGACGAACAGGGCGAACAGCCAGCCCACCAGGGTCAACGGGTGCGGATAGAGTCCGAGGACGACGACGCCGAACCCCGCCAGCGCGGACCACAACCACAGCAACGCCACCGCCCGGGCATGAGAGTGGCCAAGGTTGAGCATCCGATGATGCAGATGCTGCTTGTCGGCGTGGTACCACATCTGCCCACGCAGGGTGCGCCGGACGTAGGCCAGGATCAGATCCAGCAGCGGCAGTGCCATCACCGCGAACGGCAGCAGCAACGGCAGGTAGGCGGCGACCGCGCCGAAGCCCAGGCTGTCCAGGCTGGCCGGGTCGAGCTGACCGGAGAGGCTGATCACCGAGGTCGCCATCAGGAAGCCCAGCAGCATCGCGCCCGAGTCCCCCATGAACATGCGCGCGCGGTGGATGTTGTAAGGCAGGAAGCCCAGGCAGATACCCACCGTGGCGACGGTCACCAGGCTGGAGGTCGTCGCCCGCACCAGCTCGTGCTCATAGGACAGTAGATATGCGTAGGTGAAGAAGGCGCCCGCTCCGACCGCCACCACCCCGGCGGCGAGGCCGTCCAGTCCGTCGATCAGATTGATCGCATTGACGGCGAAGAAGATCAGCAGCACCGTCACCACGATGCTGGCGCCCTCGTCCAGGGAGACGATCGCGTCCGGCAGCGGGATCCAGTACACCTTGACACCGTTCATCACGGCGACCCCGGCGGCCAGCAGCTGGCCGGCGATCTTCGCGACGGCGCCGAGCTCGACCACGTCGTCCACCGCGCCCACCAGGCAGATCAGGCCGCCGGCGATCAGCACGGCGGTCGCGTCATGCCGCACCACCTCGAAGCTGCCCAGCCAGGGCAGCTGGGAGGCGACCAGGAAGGCTGCGGCCAGCCCCAGCCACATCGCCACCCCGCCGAGGTAGGGCACCGGCTTGGTGTGGACGTCGCGATCGCGCACCATCGCCACCGCGTTGTAGCGGAACGCCAGCCGCCGGCACAGCCCGCTGAGCAGATAGGTGACCCCCGCGGCGATCAGTGCGACGAGCAGGTACTCACGCATCGGCGGCCGAGGGCTCGATTGGCTCGGCCGGCTGATCGTCCTCGGCTCCGGGGAGATCATCCGCCGAGGCGTCTGAAGCCTCGTCGCCCGCCAGCGTTCCGACCACGGCAGCGAGTTCGGTGCGGGAGATCCTGCCCTCCCGCAGCACCCGCGGCGGGTCGCAGGTGACGTCGACAATCGTGGACGGCACCGGGCTGCTGCCCGGGCCGGCGTCCAGATAGACCGCGACCGCGTCGCCGAGCTGCGCCAGGGCCTCCACGGCGGTGTTGGCCGCCGGGTTTCCGTGGGTGTTCGCGCTGCTCACCGCCAGCGGGCCGGTGGCCCGGAGCAGCTCCCGTGTGAAGTCGTGATCCGGGATCCGCACCGCGATGGTGTCGCCGCGGTCGCCCAGATCCATCCGCAGGTTGGGCGGGGAGGAGACCACCAGGGTGAGCGCCCCCGGCCAGAAGGCCGCGGCCAGGGCGGTCGCGTGCTCGCTGACCTCGGCCGCCAGGGAGCGCAGCATGGCCGGTTCGGCGATCAGCACCGGCGGAGGCAGGTCGCGTCCGCGCTGTTTGGCCTCCAGCAGCCCTTGCACCGCTGTCGCGGAGAGGGCGTCCGCAGCGATTCCGTAGACGGTGTCGGTGGGCAGCACCACGCACTCCCCGGCCTCGATCGCTGCCACGGCCTGATCGATCCCCCCGGCCGGGTCCACCGATACGTCGATCACCTTGCTCACGATGTCATCCTGCCAGCCCGATCAGCTGATGGTGGAGAGCCGCTCCGCCAGATCCGCGGCCTGCAGCGCGTCGATCACCGCCTGGAGGTTTCCCCCCAGCACCTGATCGAGGTTGTAGGCCTTGTAGCCGATCCGGTGATCGGCGATCCGGTTCTCCGGGAAGTTGTAGGTGCGGATCCGTTCGGAACGGTCGACGGTGCGCACCTGCGACCGGCGGGCGGCGGAGGCCGCGCTGGCGGCCTCCTCCTCGGCCCGGGCCACCAGCCGGGCGCGCAGCATCCGCATCGCCGATTCCTTGTTCTGCAGCTGCGAGCGTTCGTTCTGGCAGGAGACCACGATCTGGGTCGGCAGGTGGGTGATCCGGACGGCTGAGTCGGTGGTGTTCACGCCCTGGCCGCCCGGTCCGGAGCTCCGGTAGACGTCGATCCGGAGGTCGTCGTCGTTGATCTCGACCTCGGTGGCCTCGACCTCCGGCATCACCAGCACGCCGGCCGCCGAGGTGTGCACCCGCCCCTGGGACTCGGTGACCGGCACCCGCTGGACGCGATGCACCCCGCCCTCGAACTTGAGCACTCCGTAGGGCATGTTGTCCGGATCCGCGGTGGAGTTGGCCTTGACCGCGACGGTGACACTCTTGAAACCACCCAGGTCGGTCTCCTGGGAATCCAGCACCTCGATCTTCCAGCCCCGGGTCTCGGCATAGCGGGTGTACATCCGCAACAGGTCGCCGGCGAACAGCGCGGACTCCTCGCCGCCCTCGCCGGACTTGATCTCGATCAGGCAATCGGCCGAGTCATTGGGGTCGCGCGGGGCCAGCAGGCGGGTGAGTTGCCCGGTCACGTCCGCCAACTCGGTGGTCAGGGTCTCGGCCTCGGCGGCGAAGACCGGATCGACCTCGGCCAACTCGGTGGCGGCCTCGAGATCGCCGGTGAGCCGGCGATGGGCGGCCATCGCCTTCACGATCGGGGTGAGCTCGGCATAGCGCCGCCCGATCCGGCGCGCCTTCGTCAGGTCGGAGTGCGTGGCGGGGTCGGACAGCCGACGTTCCAGCTCGGCGAACTCGGCCAGCAGCGGTTCCGCGGCTTCGAACATCACTCCTCCTCGGCGTCCGGAGCGGAAGGCGGGCCCATCCGTCGGTTGAGCCTGCCTTACCGATGGCTCGATCGGTGCCATTCATGGCAAACGCCGGGTACCCAAGCGGTACCCGGCGTCTGTCGAGCTACTTCTTCTTCGCGTAGCGACGCTCGAAGCGGGCGACCCGGCCGCCGGTGTCGAGGATCTTCTGCTTGCCGGTGTAGAACGGGTGGCAGGCCGCGCAGACTTCGGCGTGGATCACGCCGTTCTTCGCGGTGCTGCGGGTGGTGAACGTGTTGCCGCAGGTACAGGTGACCTGGGTCTCCACGTAGTCGGGATGGATCCCTTGCTTCATCGTTTCTCCTGTTCGCTGGCTCCGGGTCGTCTCTGTGTTGGTGCTTGGGGCTGGATGAAACCCCTGGACGTGAACCGGAACCGACTACCCATTCTGCCCGATCCGACCAAACGGAACAAACCGGCAGCGCAGCGGTGAGGCAGGTCCGAGGTCGCACCCACCGGAACCGACCGGGTCGTCGCGTTCCGGGTTCTCGCGGGTGCTGATCCTGATCGCCCTGCTCGTGTGCCGGCTCTTCCCGCTCGACACCTGGGAGTCAAGGCTCGGCCGGTGGGCCGATTACTCCGGCGTCGGGGTGGTCTTGGAGATCAGCATCAGGAACTCGCGGTTGCTCTGAGTCTTGCGCATCCGGTTGAGCAGCATCTCCAGGCCGGCCTGCGGATCCTGGCCGGACAGCACCCGGCGCAGCTTCCAGATGATGGCCAGTTCCTCGCGGCCCATCAGCATCTCCTCGCGGCGGGTGCCGGAGGCGACCGGGTCGATCGCGGGGAAGATCCGCTTGTCGGCCAGTTCACGGCGCAGCCGCAGCTCCATATTGCCGGTGCCCTTGAACTCCTCGAAGATGACTTCGTCCATCTTCGAGCCGGTCTCGATCAACGCCGTGGCCAGGATGGTCAGCGACCCACCGTCCTCGATGTTGCGAGCGGCGCCGAAGAACTTCTTCGGCGGGTAGAGCGCCGCGGAGTCGACGCCACCGGAGAGGATGCGGCCGGACGCCGGGGCGGCCAGGTTGTAGGCCCGGCCCAGGCGGGTGATGCCGTCCAGCAGCACGACGACGTCGCGGCCCAGCTCGACCAGGCGCTTGGCGCGCTCGATGGCCAGCTCGGCGATCGTGGTGTGGTCGTCGGCCGGACGGTCGAAGGTGGAGGCGATCACCTCGCCGGAGGTGGTCCGCTGGAAGTCGGTGACCTCTTCCGGGCGCTCGTCGACCAGGACGATCATCAGGTGCACCTCGGGGTTGTTCACCGTGATCGCGTTCGCGATGGCCTGCATGACCAGGGTCTTGCCGGCCTTCGGCGGCGAGACGATCAGGCCGCGCTGACCCTTGCCGACCGGGGCCACCAGGTCGATGATCCGTCCGGTCATGTTCAGCGGTGTCGTCTCCAGCTTGAACCGCTCCTGCGGGTACAGCGGAGTGAGCTTGGCGAACTCCGGGCGGTCCTTTGCCTTCTCGGGCGCATCCGCGTTGATCGTGTCGATCCGCACCAGGGGGTTGAACTTCTCCCGCCGCTCACCCTCCTTCGGCTGGCGGATCGCGCCGGTGACGATGTCGCCCTTGCGCAGCCCGTAGCGGCGCACCATCGACAACGAGACGTAGGCGTCGTTCGAACCGGGCAGGTAGCCGGTGGTGCGAACGAAGGCGTAGTTGTCGAGCACGTCCAGGATGCCGGAGATGTCGACCACCACGTCGTCCTCACCGATCGTCGGCTCGGCCTCCAGGCGGTCCAGCGGCAGACCGCTGCTGGACCGGTTGTTGCTGCCGCGCCGGTTCTGGCGGTCGCGGTTGCGACGCCGGCGGCCGCGCCGGCCGGAGCCGAAGTCGTCCTCGGCGCTGTCGCGCTCGACCCGCTGCGACCGCGGCTCGGTCGCCGGCGCCTCGGCCTCGGTGCGCTCGTTCGCCTGCGTCGCGGACGGCTGGCGGTTGTTGCGGGTACGGCCGCGTCCACCTTCGGCGCGGAGCGCCTCCAAGCGGCTCGCGACATCGTCGCCGGACGGATCCGCGGGCAGCGCGGGCTGCTCGACGCGGCCCGGGCGTTCCTCCTGCGAGGCGGGGGCCGGACGTTCCTGCGGGGCGGCCTGCTCGGCGGGCCGGGTCTTGGCCGCCCTGGTCCTGGCGGGCTTCTCCGCGCCGGCATCGCCGTCTTCGGCGCTGCGGCGCGAACGCGCCGGACGCTGGCCGGAGTTGCCGCCGCCGGCGGTCTTGATCGCCTCCACCAGCGCACCCTTGCGGAGGCCGGAGGTCTTGATGCCCATCGAGGATGCCAACTGCTTGAGTTCGGGCAGGAGCATCGCGTCGATGCTCTGCGAACCGGAGCGGGCGGCCGACGTCGGGTTGAGTGTGTCGGTCACGGAGTTCCTTTCGGAAGGGGTATGGCAGCGAGGTGCGCGCCGATCAGCGACCGATGTAGGACGTTTCCAGCGGTTGTGCCTCGGATCCAGGTCTGGAGCCAATCGCTCACGTTGAGGGATTCACTTCAGTGACGGGCCCAACCCGTCCCCGCTCGACCTGGTGGAGCGGCGGCGCAGAACTGCGACGAAGCCAAGGATAGCACCGCCCCCCGACCTGTCGTCACATCGCTGCGAGAGCGCCTTCGATCGCGTCCGCCAACTCCGGCAGGGTCCAGGTGACGGCGAACTGCGGGAACTCCGCCACCACCGACTCCGGGGGCCGGATCAGGATGCCGGTGTCGGCCTCGCCCAGCATGGCGGTGTCGTTGTAGGAGTCCCCCGCCGCGATCACCTGGTAGTTGAGCCCGTGGAAGGCCTTCACGGCCTCCCGCTTGCTGTCGGGCTGACGCAGCAGGTAGCCGACGATCCGGTCGTCGGCGCTCACCTGAAGCCGATGGCAGAAGAGGGTCGGGTAGCCCAACTGAGCCATCAACGGCATCGCGAACTCGTAGAAGGTGTCGGACAGGATCACCACCTGGGCACGCCGGCGCAACCGGTCGAGGAACGCCGCCGCGCCCGGCAACGGGCCCATGTCGGCGATCACCGCCTGGATGTCGGTCAGCTTCAGGCCGTGCTGGTCCAGTACGGCCAGCCGGTGCGCCATCAGTTCGTCGTAGTCGGCGACATCCCTGGTGGTGAGGCGCAGCGCGTCGATCCCGGTGCGGTCGGCGACGTTGATCCAGATCTCCGGGACCAGCACCCCCTCGAGATCGAGGCAGACCAGGTTCATCGGCCCTCCACCCGCATGGTGGAGATCCCGGCGCCGACCTCGGGCAGTTGCTCCAGTTCGGCCAGGGTCGCCAGCACGTCGGCGTGCGGCGCGATGTGGGTCATCACCGCGAGCCGGACCCGGGTGTCGGTGGTCTCGCCGTCCTGGCGGACCGCCTGCAGCGAGATGCCGTGGGCGGCGAAGCAGGCCGCGACCCTGGCCAGGACGCCCGGCTCGTCGGTCACCTGCAACGACACGTAGTAGCGCGAGGGCACGTCCCCGGCCGGTGTGATCGCCCGGGCGGAGTAGGCCGACTCCCCCGGCCCCGAGACCCCGCGCACCCGGTTGCGAGCCGCGGTGACCACGTCACCCATCACCGCCGAGGCGGTCGGCTGGCCACCCGCACCAGGGCCCATGAACATCAGCCGTCCGGCATTGCGGGACTCGATGAAGACCGCGTTGTAGGCACCGGGGATGCTCGCCAGCGGATGGGACAGCGGCACCATCGTGGGGTGGACGCCGACCGCGATCCGTCCGTCCGGAGACAGGGTGCAGTCGGCCAGCAGCTTGATCACGCAACCCATCTCTTCGGCCGCGTGGACATCGGCCAGCGTGACGCCGGAGATGCCCTCCCGGTCGACGTCGGCCAGGGTGACCCGGGAGTGGAAGGCCAACGAGGCCAGGATGGCCGCCTTGGCCGCGGCATCGAAGCCCTCGACATCGGCGGTCGGGTCGGCCTCGGCGTAGCCCAGCGCCTGGGCCTCGGCCAGCACCTCGGCGAAACTCTCACCGGCGGTGTGCATCTTGTCGAGGATGAAGTTCGTGGTGCCGTTGACGATCCCCTTGACCGCCAGCACCTCGTCACCGACCAGCGATTCCCGCAGCGGCCGGATGATCGGGATCGCGCCGGCGACCGCCGCCTCGTAGTAGAGGTCGACGCCGGCGGCCTCGGCGGCGGCGTAGAGCGTCCCGCCCTCCTGGGCGAGCAGCGCCTTGTTGGCGGTGACCACCGACGCGCCGGCCCCGATGGCTGCCAGCAGCAAGCCGCGGGCCGGCTCGATTCCGCCCATCAACTCGATCACCAGGTCGAGGTCTCCCCGACGCACCAGGGCCGCGGCGTCCGCGGTCAGCAAGGCGGTGTCGATTCCCGCCCGCGGCTTGGTGATGTCCTTCACCGCGATCCCGACCAACTCCAGCGGACGACCGATCCGGGCCTGGAGATCCTCGGACTGGGTGAGGAGCAGTCGGGCAACCTGGGAGCCCACCACTCCGCACCCGAGCAGGGCCACCTTCAGCGGGGCACTCGTCGTCATCGCCAATCCTCGTCAGTCGGTCAGGCCGGCATCCAGGGCCAGCAGGTCGTCCAGAGTCTCGCGGCGGATCAGGGTGGTGACCCGGCCATCCTTCACCGATACCACTGGAGGCCGCGGAGTGTGATTGTAGTTGCTGGCCATCGAGCGGCTGTACGCCCCCGCGGCCGGCACCGCCAGCAGATCCCCGGGACGGACGTCGGCGGGCAGGAACTCGTCGCGCACCAGGATGTCGCCGCCCTCGCAATGCACTCCGACCACCCGGGAGACCACCGGCTCGGTATCGGAGCTGCGCGAGGCGAGGCTCGCGGAGTACTCCGCGGCGTAGAGCGCCGGACGGATGTTGTCGCTCATCCCGCCGTCCACCGAGATGTAGCGGCGCGACATGCCCCCGCCGATCTCGACCACCTTGACCGTTCCCACCCGGTAGAGCGCCAGGGCGGAAGGCCCCACGATCGCCCGTCCAGGCTCGATCGAGATCGCCGGCGTCGTCAACCCGAAGGCGCGCAACTCGTGGTCGATGATCTCCCGCAACCCAGCGGCCAACTGCTCCGGCGTTGAGGGGTCGTCCTCCTTGGTGTAGGCGATCCCGAAGCCGCCGCCCAGATCCAGTTCGGCCAGCGACACGCCGGTGGCCTCCTTGAACTGGCTGAACAGCTTCAGCGTACGGCGGGCCGCCACCTCGAAGCCGTTGGTGTCGAAGATCTGGGAGCCGATGTGGGAATGGATGCCCAGCAGGTTCAGCCGCGGGCTGTGGAAGCAGCGGACCATCGCCACCAACGCCTGACCGCCCTGGATCGAGAACCCGAACTTCTGGTCCTCGTGCGCGGTGGCGATGTATTCGTGGGTGTGGGCCTCGACACCGGTGGTCACCCGCACCATCACCTGGGCGGTGGTGTCGAGTTCGGCGCACAGCCGCTCCAGCCGGGCGATCTCGTCGGCGGAGTCGACGATGATCCGCCCCACCCCGGCTTCCAGTCCCAGGCGTAGCTCGATGTCGCTCTTGTTGTTGCCGTGCATCCCGATCCGCTCGGCGGGCATGCCGGCGCGCAGCGCCACGGTCAGTTCGCCCAGTGAGCAGACATCCAGGCTGAGACCCTCCTCGGCGATCCAGCGGACGATCGTGCCGCACAGGAAGGACTTGCCGGCGTAGTAGACCGTCCAGCCGGCGAAGGCATCCCGCCAGGCCCGGGCCCGCTGCCGCAGGTCGGCCTCGTCCATCACGTAGGCCGGGGTGCCCACCTGCTCGGCAAGCTCGGTCAGCTTCAGCCCCGCCACGGAGACGATCCCGTCGGCATCCCGGGTGACACCGGAACTCCACAGCTTGGGGGCGAGCGCATTGACATCGTCGGGACGGGTCAGCCAGACCGGGGCCGGTGACGCCGCGTCGGCGTGGATCGAGCCCGCGACATGCATGTGGGTCATAGCCGCCTACTGTGCCAGAGGTTGGCCGCACCGGAGCACCGCCGCTGCCTGCTGGTCACCCCTGGTCTCGCCGACTCCGCCGCCGAGGCACACCCGACTGCCCGACCTCGTCCAGATCGGGGGTCCTCCCTGCCCGGACACCCGCCCGATCCTGCCTTCGAGCTCTCCGAGCCCACGGGTCCGCGGGTGGGCCGCGATCTTTGCTACAGTTGCCGAGGCCCAATCGCCGGCCCCCGTAGCTCAGGGGATAGAGCACCGCCCTCCGGAGGCGGGAGCGCGCGTTCGAATCGCGCCGGGGGCGCAACGAAGCCCCTAGCCAGATCCCACGATCGGCTAGGGGCTTACGGCCTCTCTCAGCCCACGTCGCCGGCGACCTGCTCCACCGAGCCGGACGGGAGGCCCGCCGGTTCCAGAACTGCGCACTCTTGCCACTGGCCGTTTCAGCGCCGGGCGGCTGGGAGGCGGGCCGCATCCGAGTCGGTAGCCTTAGCCGGGAGCACCCATTTCGGACGCCGACTCACCGCAACGAGGACGCTGCGACCCGGCCCCGAGTGAGTACCATCGTCACGAGGCAAAACTCCTAGCCCTAGCAAGGAAGATGAGGACAGTGGCCACCACGCCGCAGGACGTGACCCCTGGCGACACCGCCGACTTCGGAGCCAACGATTGGCTGATCGAAGAGCTCAGAGAACAGTTCCTGACCGATCCCGGATCGGTCGACGGTTCCTGGGCGGCGTACTTCCGTGCCGAGAACGGGCAGTCGCCCGCCTCGGCGACCTCACCACCAGGCGCCGCGGCGGCACCCGCCGGCCCGCCGGCCGACGCCATCGCCACCGGTCCCGCCGCTACCTCCGATCCCGCCGAGACCTCCGAACCCGATGCCGGGGCCGCACCACAGCCGTCCCGCGGCCGGGTCGAACGCCGGCCCAACCGGATCGGCGGTCCCGAGAGCCCGGGCTCCGGCCAGGGTGTGTCGCCCGACCTGCCTCGGATCACCGAGAGTCCGGCGGTCGAGCCCAGCGACGCGACCGTCACCCCGCTGCGTGGTCCGGGTATGCGGACCGCGGCGAACATGGAGTCGTCGCTGGCGGTGCCGACCGCCACCAGCGTCCGTGAGGTGCCGATGAAGCTGGCGATCGATCAGCGGCAGATGATCAACGAGCACCTGGCGCGTTCCACGGGCGGGAAGGTCTCGTTCACGCATCTGATCGGGTACGCGATGGTACGCGCGCTGGCCGCGATGCCGGCGATGAACAGTCACTACGAGGTCATCGATGGCAAGCCTCACCTGGTCGCTCCGGCCGCGGTCAATCTGGGGCTGGCGATCGATGTGGCCAAGCCGGACGGCACCCGCCAACTCCTGGTGCCCAATATCAAGAACTGCGCCGACCTGGACTTCGTTCAGTTCTGGGGTGCCTACGAGAAGCTGGTCGATCGTGCTCGGCACGGGAAGCTGACCGTCGACGACTTCGCCGGCACCACGGCCAGCCTGACGAATCCGGGTGGGTTGGGCACCAATCACTCGGTGCCGCGGCTGATGACCGGTCAGAGCGTGATTCTCGGGGTGGGTTCGATCGACTACCCGCCGGAGTTCCAGGGGACCAGTCTGGATCGGATCAACGCTCTGGGTGTATCGAAGGTCACCACGCTGACCTCCACCTATGACCATCGGGTGATTCAGGGGGCGCTGTCGGGTGAGTTCCTGCGGCGGATCCATGAGTTGCTGATCGGCAAACATGGTTTCTACGACCAGATCTTCGCCTCGTTGCGGGTGCCCTACACCCCGATCCGCTGGGCGACGGACGTCAGCGACGAGGCGTTGGGCACCATGCCGCGCCCGGCGCGGGTGTTCGCGCTGATCAACGCCTACCGGACCCTGGGCCACTACATGGCCGACATCGACCCGCTCGAGTACCGGCAGCGCACCCACCCCGAGCTGGCTATCGAGCACCACGGGCTGACGCTGTGGGATCTGGATCGACGGTTCCCGGTCGGCGACCTGGGTGGTGAGACGGGCCGGGACTTCACGATGCGGGAGATCCTGGCCGTGTTGCGGGGCTCCTACTGCCGCACCGTGGGTGTGGAGTACATGCACATCGCCGACAACGAGCAACGCGACTGGATCCAGGAGCGGTTCGAGCGTCCCTTCGTCCGCTGGCCGCGGGAGGAACACCTGCGGATCCTCGACAAGCTCAACGAGGCGGAGATCTTCGAGACCTTCCTGCAGACCAAGTTCGTCGGCCAGAAGCGGTTCTCGCTGGAGGGCGGGGAGTCGGCGATCGTCTTCCTGGACGAGGTCTGCGAGCAGGCGGCCAACGCCGGGCTGGACGAGGCGATCATCGGTATGCCGCACCGTGGCCGACTGAACGTGCTGGCCAACATCGTGGGCAAGTCCTATGCCCAGATCTTCCGCGAGTTCGACGGCGGCTTCGATCCCCGGCTCAACCAGGGCACCGGCGACGTGAAGTACCACCTCGGCGCCGAGGGCCAGTTCGCCGCCGCCACCGGCCGCACCATCAAGACCTCGGTCGCCGCCAACCCCAGCCATCTGGAGGCGGTCGACCCGGTGCTGGAGGGAATCGTGCGGGCCAAGCTCGACCAGCACGCCCGT
Organism: uncultured Propionibacteriaceae bacterium; assembly: GCA_964435735.1. Lineage (GTDB taxonomy): Bacteria > Actinomycetota > Actinomycetes > Propionibacteriales > Propionibacteriaceae > Propionicimonas. Next base: position 65,769 of record CAYSZZ010000016.1, on the reverse strand, counting down.
CGCGACGGCGTCTTCCCGGTGCTGCCGATCCTGATCCACGGCGACGCCAGCTTCGCCGGCCAGGGCGTGGTCTACGAGACCATGCAAATGAGCCAGCTCCGGGCGTACAAGACCGGCGGCACCATCCACCTGGTGATCAACAACCAGGTCGGTTTCACCACCGCCCCGGTCGAATCCCGCTCCACCGTCTACGCCACCGACCTGGCCAAGGGCTTCCAATCACCGATCTTCCATGTCAACGGCGACGACCCCGAAGCCGTCGCCCGGGTCGCCCAGATCGCCTTCGACTTCCGGCAGCGGTTCGGCAAGGACGTCGTGATCGACCTGGTCTGCTACCGCCGCCGCGGCCACAACGAGGGCGACGACCCCAGCTTCACCCAACCGTTGATGTACGACCTGATCGAACAGAAGCGCTCGGTCCGCCGCCGCTACACCGAAGCCCTGATCGGACGCGGCGACATCTCCACCGAGGACGCCGAGGAGGTGATGGCCCACTTCCGCGCGCGCCTGGAAGGCGTCTTCACCGACTTCCGCAACGCCCAGCCCGGCGATGGTGACAACTACCGCAAGGCCCCCTACTACCCCGCCAAACTCGGCGAGAACGGCGGCACCTCCGTCACCCCCCAGGTGATGGAGACGGTTGCCGCAGCGCACCTGGTGTTCCCCGAGGGCTTCACCGTCCACCCCAAAGTGCTGCCCCAGCTGCAGCGCCGGGCCGACGCGATCCGCAATGGGCCGATCGACTGGGCCACCGCCGAGATGCTCGCCTTCGGCTCGCTGCTGCTGGAGGGCCGTCCGGTGCGCCTGGTCGGCCAGGACACCCGCCGCGGCACCTTCAGCCAACGCTTCGCCGCGGTGGTCGACCGAGTCACCAACGAGGCCTACGTGCCACTGAAACACCTGGCCGAAGGCCAGGGCGAGTTCTACGTCTTCGACTCTCTGCTCAGCGAGTACGCCGCCATGGGCTTCGAATACGGCTACTCCGTCGCCGCCCCGGACGCCCTGGTGCTGTGGGAGGCCCAGTACGGCGACTTCGCCAACGGCGCGCAAACCATCTCCGACGAGTTCATCGCCGCCGGTAACGCCAAATGGACCCAGAAATCGGGCGTCGTGCTGCTGCTCCCCCACGGCTACGAAGGCCAGGGCCCCGACCACAGTTCAGCACGCCTCGAACGATGGCTGAACCTGTGCTCCGAAGGCGCTCTGGCGGTCTGCCAGCCCTCCACCCCCGCCAGCTACTTCCACCTGCTACGCACCCACGCCTACGTGAACTGGCACCGCCCGGTGGTCATCGCAACCCCCAAGTCGATGCTGCGCAGCAAACAAGCCGTCTCCCAGGTAGCCGACTTCACCCACGGCTCCTGGCAACCCGCGATGGGCGACCCGACCATCACCGACCCCACCGCGGTGGAACGCATCCTGCTCTGCTCGGGCAAGATCCGCTGGGACCTGGTCAACGCCCGCACCGAAGCCGGCCTCGAAGGCCGCGTCGCGATCCTTCCCCTGGAACGGCTCTACCCGCTGCCGGCCAAGGAACTCGCCGCCGAACTCGCCGCGTATCCGCACGTCAGCGACATCCGCTTCATCCAGGACGAACCGGAGAACCAGGGCCCCTGGTGGTTCCTCCAGCTCTACCTGCCGGCCGCGATCGCACAACAGCTACCCGGATACGAACTGCAGATGACCGGCATCACCCGCCCCGCCGCCTCCGCACCATCGGTGGGCGACTCGAAGGTCCACCTGCAACAGCACACCGATCTGATGCAGCGCGCCATGGCCCGGTGAGACCGCCCATGTACTTCACAGATCGTGGCATCGAAGAGCTGCAACAACGTCGCGGGGAGGAAGAGGTCAGCTTCGAATGGCTGGCTGAGCAGTTGGCGGTATTCGTCGATCTGAACCCCGACTTCGAAGTACCCATCGAACGGCTGGCAACCTGGCTGGCCCGGCTTGACGACGAGGACGAATGAGCACCCGCATGAGCACCCCACGAAGTTCTTCTCCGCCGCTACGCTCCCCCGAACAACTCCGCGGGGACCCCGCATGAACGCTGCGCAGATTGCCGATCGCTTCCGCCAGCTGATCGGCGAGCCGCCGGCCGGTGTCTGGGCGGCACCCGGCCGGATCAACCTGATCGGGGAGCACACCGACTACAACGGCGGCTACGTGCTGCCCTTCGCCATCCCCCAGGCGGCGGTGCTGGCTGTCCGTCCCCGGACCGACGGACGCTGGCGGTACACCTCCCTCGACTTGGACTCCACCGTGGAGTCCGATCAGCTCAGCCCGGGTGAGGCCGGCTGGCACGCCTACCTCGCCGGCGTGGTCTGGGCGCTGCGAGAGGCTGGGCATGCCGTGGGCGGCGCCGACTTCGTGCTCTCCTCCGATGTCCCAATCGGCGCCGGCCTCTCCTCCTCGGCTGCGATCGAGTGCGCCACCCTCACCGCGCTCTGCGACCTCTACGACCTGGACATCGACCTCATGAGCCGCGCTCGGCTGGCCCAGCGGGCTGAGAACGCCTACGTGGGCGCACCCACCGGGCTGATGGACCAGGCCGCCTCCACGCTGTGCACGACGGGTCACGCGCTGTTCCTGGACTGCCACACGCTGGCCGTCCAGCAGGTGCCGCTGCAGATCGCCGGGGCCGGCCTGGCGATCCTGGTGGTCGACACCCGCACGCCGCACAGCCACGTCGACGGCGAGTACGCGGCGCGACGCGCCTCCTGCACCGAAGCCTGCCGGATCCTGGGCATCGATCTGCTCCGCGAGGTGACCGACCTGGACTGGGCGCTGACCCGGTTGCCCGCTCTCGAGGCGCGTCGGGTGCGCCACGTTGTGACCGAGAACCAGCGGGTGCTGGAGACCGTGGCGGCGCTGGCCTCCGACGACTTCACCCGGGTGGGCGAGTTGATGTCGGCGTCCCACGCCTCCATGCGCGACGACTACGAGATCACCGTTCCCACCGTCGACCTGGCGGTGGAGACCCTGCTGGCCAGCGGCGCCCTGGGAGCCCGGATGACCGGTGGGGGGTTCGGTGGTTGCGTCCTGGGTCTACTGCCCGCCGACCGTGCCGACCAAGCCGCCGCAGCTGTGCAGGACGCCTTCGCCGCTGCGGGGTTCGGCGCTCCCGTCAGCTTTCTGGGTGCTCCTTCGCCGGGGGCTCGGCAGCTCGTCTGAGCCTCGGCCAGCGCAGCGCGGCGGTGGTGGACGGCAGCACGACCGCCACCAGCGTGACCGCGGCGAGCCCGACCACGATCCAGGCCAGGGGCGCCGCCTGCGTCATGGTGACGGCCACCACCAGGTTCAACGCCGCTTCGACCAGCGCCGGCCCGCGTCCCAGCAGTGAGCGACGCCACAGCGCGGCTCCCGAGGCCACGCCGACCAGCCCGTAGAGCGCCAGCCAGCCCCCGATCGCGCCGCTGAAGGTGCCGTGACCGGACATCATCGAGGCGATGGAGAAGCCGATGACGACCAGCCCGAGGACGATCGATCCAGCGCTGGCCACGACCAGCCCGCGCGGACGTGGCGCCGCGGAGCCACCTGGAGAGTGCATCCGGGCAGCCTACTCCGACGATGCCGGGGAGAGGGCCGGCGCTCGTCGGTAGCGCTCGACGGCAACCCGGGACCGGCCCGGCAGGGCGGATGCCGGCCCGGTACTCGCCAGAAACCCGTGCAACTTTTCTCCCCGTCAACTACTGACGTTTCAGAATCCAGCACCTACACTTGTTCTGCGCGGCTCGCGATCCAGCAGCAGCCGGGATGGACTCGCGCGGAATACCTGGCCAAGCGCGGATGTTGTGTCCGTCTGCGGCGATCACCCACCTTAAGGAGTTGTGTTTTTCATGGACTGGCGCCATCGAGCAGCCTGCCTGACCGAGGATCCGGAGCTGTTCTTCCCGGTCGGCAACACTGGGCCGGCGCTGATGCAGATCGCGGAGGCCAAGAAGGTCTGCCGTCGCTGCGAAGTGCGTGAAACCTGCCTGCAGTGGGCGCTGGACGCCGGTCAGGACCATGGCGTGTGGGGTGGCCTCTCCGAGGACGAACGCCGCTCGATGAAGCGTCGCGCCGCGCGAATGCGGGTTCGCGCCGGCTGAGCCGGACCGCCACCCCCACAGGATCAGCCCAGCGGTACCCGGACCGACGCGATCGTACCGATCCCGTCGTCTCCCGGCACCAGGGTGAAGGTTCCACCCATGTCCTCCACCAGGGTCGACACGATCGACAATCCCAGGCTGGTGGACGATCCGAGAGCGAAGTCCGGCGGCAGCGGTTCGCCGTGGTTCACGACCTCGACCACGAGTTCCCCCTTCTCCTGCCTGGGCCGCACCCACACCGATCCGGAACTGGTCCGCAGCCCGTGCTCGACCGCGTTCTGGCACAGCTCGGTGAGGACCAGCGACAGGCTGGTTGCGACCTCGGCCGGGACGAAGCCGAAGCTCCCCTCCCTCACCATCCGGACCTTCCCGCCGGTGGCCGCAACATCCCCGACCATGCGGAGCAGCCGGTCGGCCACGTCGTCGAACTGCACCGAGGTGTCGAACGCCTGGGAGAGGATCTCGTGCACCACCGCGATCGAGGTGACCCGCTTCATGGCGTCGTCCAGGGCGCCCTTGGCATCCGGCGAGCTGATCCGCCGCGACTGCAGGCGGAGCAGTGCCGCGACCGTCTGCAGATTGTTCTTCACCCGGTGATGAATCTCGCGGATAGTGGCATCCTTGGTGACCAATTGGCGTTCCTGGAAACGCAGCTCGGTGGTGTCACGGCACATCACCAGCAGGCCACGGGGTCCCTGGCCATCCCGGAGCGGCAGCACCCGCACCCGCAAAGTGGCGGTCTCGGCCTCGAGTTCGACCTCCCGCAGGGCACGCCCCGAGAGTGAGACCGCGACCGGCTGTTCCACCGGACGGCGGTGATCGGCCAGCAGGACGCGGGTGACCTCCACGAAGTTCTCCCCCGCCAGGTCGCCGGTGAGTCCCATCCGCCGGTAGGCGCTCAGCGCGTTCGGGCTGGCGAAGGTTACGATGCCGGCGGTGTTCACCCGGATCGTGCCATCCCCCACCCGGGGCGACACCCAGGGCACCGGTGGATCGCCCTGCATCGGGAACTCACGGCGGTGCACCATCCCCGCCAGCAGGTCGGCCGCCTCCAGATAGGCGTCCTCCAGTGCCCCGGGGGCACGGACCCCCATCTGGTTGGTATGCATCTCGACGACCCCCAGGCAGCGTTCACCGGCCATGATCGGGATCGCCCTGACATCGACCGGGATGCCCGCCTGCAGGCTGTTGCCGCTGGCGTGGCAGATCTCGCCGGAGAGAAAGGCCTCGGTCACCAGGTGCTCGGGATCGTAGACGATCTCCTCGCCCACCACGTCGTCCTCCAGCGAGGTCGGTCCCGTAGTGGGACGAACCTGGGCACAGGCCCAGAACACGTTCTCGTCCTCACCAGGCACCCACAGGATCAGGTCGGCGAAGGACAGGTCGGAGAGCAACGACCATTCGTCCACCAGGCGGGCCAGCCATGCCTGATCCTGCTCGCTCAGGACGGTGTGCTCCTCGATCACCTGTTCCATGGTCGGCATCCCCCCACCATAGGGGGTCGGTGTTCGCCGGAGCGAAATGGGGTCGTCCCGCCGGCGGGCGCGAGTTGAGCCCTGCCCCTGACGGATGGCAGAATGGACCGCCGCGCGCGTCGCGCGCGGATATGCATAAGGAGATTCGGATGGGTAAGGGTGGCCGGAAGCGCCGTTCCCGCAGGAAGAGCAGCGCCAACCACGGTAAGCGCCCCAACGCCTGAGGAAACACGCTCTGTTTGTTCCGAAGTGCCCTCGCCGATCCGCGGGGGCACTTCGCCGTTCGACACAGGGCTGAGGGCGGGCTAAGGGCCGTCGCTGACGATCACGGTGCGGGTGATGGTGGTGCGGATCCGCAGTCGAAGGCTCTCCGGAGCCGCCTGGCCCGAGCAGCCTCGCCGGATCAGGAGCCGCAGGGCCTGTTCGACGTCATAGCGATCCAGGCAGGGCTCGCAGGCCAGCAGGTGCTCGCGGATCTCGTCCGCCTCGGCCTCGGTCAACTCGTGATCGTGGAACTCGTACAGCCGATCCAGGATGTGATCGCAGGCATGGCTGGTCGGGTCATTCATCGTCGGCCTCCGGGATCAGACCGTGTTCCCGGGCGTAGTCGCCCAGCAGCCTGCGCAGCTGGTTGCGCCCGCGATTGAGGCGGGACATCACCGTTCCGATCGGCGTTCCCATGATCTCGGCGATCTCCTTGTAGGAGAACCCCTCGACATCGGCCAGGTAGACCGCCAGGCGGAAGTCGGGAGCAAGGGCGTGCATCGCCTCGGTGACCGCCGAGTCGGGCATCCGGTCCAGGGCCTCCATCTCGGCCGATCGCAGCCCGGTCGAGGTGTGCGCCTCAGCGCGGGCGAGTTGCCAATCCTCGATGGTGTCGCCACCGGACTCCTGTGGCTGGCGCTGCTTCTTGCGATAGGTGTTGATGAAGGTGTTGGTCAGGATGCGATAGAGCCACGCCTTCAGGTTGGTGCCCGGGGTGAACTGGTGGAAGGCGGCGAAGGCCTTGGCGAAGGTCTCCTGCAGCAGGTCCTCGGCGTCGGAGGGGTTGCGGGTCATGCGCAACGCAGCGCCGTAAAGCTGGTCGAGGTAGGGCAGCGCGTCGGTCTCGAACCGCAACGCCCGCTCGGCGTCGGTCTCGACCGCTTCGCTGGCGGTCAACTCATCAGGCACAGTCGGCAGGGTCATCAGCATCGAGGGTAGCTCCTCGACCAGCGAACGGCCCACCGGGAGCCCCAGAGTTGAGATCACGTGGGTTCAACCGCCAGCGGCCGCTCGGCTATTCCCCGACCGGCAGCACCAGGTCGGGGAAGTTGTTGGCGACACTGCCGACTGCCGGAGAGACCGGATGGGCGGTCAGCTGCTGCGCCGGGACCTGCAGCAGTTGGTGCGGATCGCCGTCGAAGCCGGGGGCGAGCCAGTCGTCCCAGGCCGATGGCGCCACCACCATCGGCATCCGGTCGTGCAGGTGGCCGACCAGGTCGGTGGCCGTGGTGGTGATGATGCTGCAGGTGGTGAGCCAGGTGCCGTCCGGCGCCTTCCAGAACTCGTAGAGGCCCGCCATCGCCAACAATCCGGCGTCGGCCGGATGGACGAAGTAGGGCTGCTTGACCGGCTTGCCGCGGGACCGGAGCCCGGTCTCCTCCCACTCGTAGAAGCCGTCGGCCGGCAGCAGGCAGCGCCGGGTCGCGAAGGCCTTGCGGAAGGCCGGCTTGGTCGCCACGGTCTCGATCCGGGCGTTGATCATCCGGGCACCGCCGCGGGCATCCTTCGACCAGGAAGGCACCAGCCCCCAGGTCAAGGCGACCAGCTTGCGGCGCGGACGGTCCTCGCCGGCCCGCTCGATCACTGCGGGGACCTGATCGGTCGGAGCGACGTTCCAGGAGGCGGGGGGCATGGCGACCACGTCGTCGATCTCGAACACATCCTCAAGCAGCTCCTGGCTGGCCGAGGAGGCATATCTGCCACACATACCGCCACGATAATCGCTGGTTCCGGCACCGGATCAATCGATCCGGCTTGGCACAGGGCCGTGGGCGCGCTAGGAATGAGCCATGACCATTCTGCGTGCCGTGGCCCGGACGATGCTCGCCAGCTACTTCATCGTGAGCGGCTACAAGGCCCTGCGCCATCCGGAGGAGTTCACCGAGGCGGCCGAACCGGTGGCCGAGACCCTCCTCCCGCTGGCCAACCAGACCTTGCCCAAGCAGGCCGCGGTCTACCTGCCGCAGGACACCGCCGGGCTGGTCAAGGCGACCGGTATCGCGCAGATCATCGGCGGGCTCAGCCTGGCCACCGGAATCGGACGCCGCGGAGGTGCCGGGCTGCTGGCGGCCACGATGGTGCCCCACGTCCTGGCTTCCAATCCGCTTCAAGCCGCCGCGGGTGCGGACCGGGAGGCCCGCTACGCGCTGCTCAGCAAGAACGTGGCCCTGCTCGGCGGCGTCGCACTGGCCGCCATGGACACCGAGGGCCGGCCCAACCTGGCCTGGAAGGCCCGGGCCCAGAAGGAGATCTTCGCCCGCGAGTCCTCCCGCGCCAAGCTGCTCGCCGAGAAGAAGGCCCGACAGCTGGCCAAGAGCGCCAAGAAGACGGCCGGGCGGGCGACGAAGGAGATCGGGAGCGTGCTTTCTTGAGCGCGTGGAAGGCGCCAGTGGCGTCTTCACCGGTGACCGGGGAGTTCAGCGTCCCCGGTTCGAAGTCCACCAGCGCACGCAGCCTGCTCCTGGCGGCTCTGGCCGAAGCACCCTCCATTCTGCGCGGAGTGCTCCGGGCCCGTGACACCGACCTGATGCGCGCCGGGCTGACCAAGCTCGGGGCTCGGATCGCCGACCTTGACGACGACAGCCTTCAGGTTCGTCCTCCGGAGCGCTTCCGGGGGGGCGCGGTGATCGACGTCGGTCTGGCGGGCACCGTGATGCGCTTCCTTCCGCCGCTGGCGGCGCTGGCCTCCGAGACCACCCGGTTCGTCGGTGATCGGGCGATGGCCGAGCGTCCGATCGCTCCCCTGCTGGGCGCTCTGGCCGACCTCGGTGCCGACGTCAGCCGGCCCTACCGGACGCCGTTCGAGGTCTCCGGCGGCCAGGCCGTGCAGGGTGGCGAGGTAACCCTGGACGCCTCCGGATCGAGCCAGTTCATCTCCGGACTGCTGCTGGTCGGCGCCCGGCTGCCGAAGGGTCTGGTCGTCCGCCACGGCGGCGCGTCCCTGCCCTCGCTGCCGCATGTCGAGATGACCGTCCGGATGCTGGCCGGACGCGGGGTGCGGGTCGACTGTCCGGCGGCTGCCACCTGGCGGGTTCACCCTGGCTCGATCGCGGCGTTGGACGAGTCCGTCGAGCCAGACCTCACCAACGCTGCCAGCCTGCTGGCCGCTGCGCTGGTCACCGGTGGACGGCTGACCACCGCCTGGCCCGAGGACTCCCTGCAGGGCGCGGACAACCTTGCCGACGTTCTTCGCGCCTTCGGCGCGACCATTGAGTACTCCTGGCCAGGGACGTCCGCCGCGGGAACGACGGAACCCGCCCCGACGCCGGGCCCGGGAACGCACACCGCGCCCGATGACCGGCAACCCCGGGCGGGCACGGCCACCGGCGGCAGATGGATCACCACCCAGGGACCGGACCGGCTTCGGGGGGTCGAACTCGACCTGCACGCCACCAGCGAGCTGACCCCGGTGGCGACCGCGCTGGCCGCCCTGGCCGACGGCCCCTCGACCATCCATGGCGTCGCCCATATCCGGCACCACGAGACCGACCGGCTGGCTGCCCTCGAGCGCGAGCTCAACGCGCTGGGCGGTCGCGTCCGGCAGACCGAGGACGGATTGCGGATCGAGCCCGCACCGCTGCACGGCGGGGTGTTCCACACCCATGCCGACCATCGTCTGGCCCACGCCGGCGCCCTGCTGGGCCTCGTGGTGCCGGGGATCGAACTGGACGACGTGGACTGCACGAGCAAGACCCTGCCTGGTTTCCCCGCTCTGTGGTCCGGACTGGTGGGCCGATGAGCCGGCGCTACCGGGAGTCCATCACCGAGGATCCGCACGCCGAGTTCGAGCGGCCGGCCCGGCGCACCCGGCCGCGCACCAAGGATCGTCCCAGCTACGACGACGCGGTCACCGCCGTGGTGGTCACGGTCGACCGCGGCCGCTACCGCTGCCGGCTCGACGACGGCACCCAGGTGAGCGCCACCAAGGCCCGCAACCTCGGCCGCAAGGCCGCCATCGTGGGCGACATCGTGAAGCTGGACGGCGACAGCTCCGGCACCGAAGGCAGCCTGGCCCGGATCGTCGAGGTCACCGAGCGTCGGACCGTGCTACGCCGCACCGCCGATGACGACGACCCGTACGAACGCCCGATCGTGGCCAATGCCGACCAGTTGGCGATCGTCGCCGCGCTCGCCGATCCACCACCGCGGCCCGGCATGATCGATCGCATCCTGGTGGCCGCCTACGACGCCGGCCTGGACCCACTGCTGGTGCTGACCAAGGCCGACCTGGCCGAACCGGACGACCTGATCGCCGTCTACGCCCCGCTCGGGCTGCGGATCGAGGTGGTCGAGCCCGGCAGCGATCTCAGCAGCGTCCGGGAAGCCCTGACCGGGCGGTACAGCGTCCTGGTGGGGCATTCCGGGGTCGGCAAGTCCACCCTGGTCAACGCCTTGATCCCGGGAATCGACCGGGCCACCGGTGAGGTCAACGACGTCACCGGACGCGGCCGGCACACCTCCACCAGCGCGATCCTGCTGGAGCTCCCGCCGCCCGGGGGGTGGGTGATCGACACCCCGGGCGTCCGCTCCTTCGGGCTCAGCCACGTGACCCCCGATTCCATCGTCGCAGCCTTTCCCGATCTGGCCGAGATCACCGTCGACTGCCCGCGTGGTTGCAGCCACGAGACCGGCTCGGTCGACTGCGCCCTGGACGAGGCGGTCGCCGAGGGCCGGCTGGCACCTGATCGACTGGAATCCTTCCGCCGGATGGAGCGCGCCTGGACCACGCCGGGCTACTGAGGCAATAGGTTGAGACCCATGCCTGACCAATCGCTGGTGGAAGACCTGCGCCTGGCGCACGTCCTGGCCGATGCCGCCGATTCGATCACCACCGGCCGGTTTCGCGCGAGCGATCTGGTGGTGACCAGCAAACCCGACCTCACCGAGGTCACCGACGCCGACATCGCGGTGGAGGACGCGATCCGCTCGATGCTGGGTCGCACCCGGCCGCGGGACGCCGTTCACGGCGAGGAACGGCAGGATTCCGGCTGGGGCCCCCGACGCTGGGTGATCGACCCGATCGACGGCACCAGGAACTTCGTCCGCGGCGTCCCGGTCTGGGCCACCCTGATCGCACTGATGGACGGCGACGAGGTGATGGCCGGGGTGGTCTCCGCGCCTGCGCTGGGACGCCGTTGGTGGGCCCTGAAGGGTGGCGGCGCGTTCACCGGACGCTCCCTGCTGCAGGCGACGCCCTGCCGGGTCTCCGCGGTGGCCGAGATCGAGGACGCATCGCTGTCCTACTCCTCGATCGGCGGGTGGGTGGACGCGGGCCGCGGCCAGCAGTTCGTCGACCTGCTGCGCGATTGCTGGCGCACCCGCGCCTACGGCGACTTCTGGAGCTACATGCTGCTCGCCGAGGGCGCGGTCGACCTCGCCGCCGAACCGGAACTCGCCCTCTACGACATGGCGGCCCCCTCGATCGTGGTGACCGAGGCGGGTGGCCGCTTCACCAGCCTGGACGGGACCGACGGCCCTGCCGGGCCCGGTGCCATCGCCACCAACGGCCTGCTGCACGACGAGCTCGTCGCCCGCCTGGCACTGGACTGAGCGGTCGCCTCTCTCGGTGCCGGCCCGAACCGGTGACCGGTATGGTGGAACCAAACACCACGAGAAGAGCGTTGATGAGCACTCTGTTCCTGATCGGCATCGGCGCCGTGGTGCTGGGTGCGGTAGCCCTTCTGGCCGATGGCGCCCTCGACTTCATTCCCGACACCGAGTGGTTCTCGCTCACCGGCATCGCCGCGGGCGTCGCCATGTTCGGGTTCACCGCCGGCATCCTGGAGGGTATCGGCATCCCCCTCGCCGTCGCGCTGGTCGTCGGCGGCGTCGCGGGGCTGGGCGTGCTGGTCGGGGTGACCTGGCTGATCTACAAGCTGCGCAACTCATCCGACAGCCCGGACTCGTCCATCAACTCGCTGATCGGCTCGACCGGCACGGTGATCACCCCGATCCCGGCGGACGGGCTCGGGGAGATCGACGTCCGGTTCGGTGGTGAACGTCACCGGTTCAACGCGATCTCGGAGGACGAGATCCCCGCCACCGGGCAGGTCAGCATCGTCGGCATCGTCTCCCCCACCTGCGTCCGCGTCGTCCACCTTCGGTAGAGAGGAAACACCTTGTTTGATCTGCTCGGCAGTCCAGTCGTAGGCATCATCGGAATCGGAATCGTCGGGGTCCTGGTGATCTGGCTGGTCGCCTCCAGGTACCAGGTCGCCAAGCCGAACGAGGCGTTCGTGATCACCGGACGCGGCGGCAAGCGCACCATCGACCCCGAGACCGGCCAGACCACGGTCGATCTCTCCGGCCAGAAGGTGGTGCGCGGCGGCGGCGCGTTCATCATTCCGCTGATCCAGCAGCTCAGCGTGATCGACCTCTCCTCGCACCGGATCGAGGTCGGCGTCACCGGCGCCTACAACGCCAAGGGCATCAAGCTCAATGTGCACGGCGTGGCGATCGTCAAGGTGGGCGGCACCGACGAGGCGATCCGCGCCGCAGCCCAGCGGTTCAACGCCCAGCAGGGTGCGGTCGAGGAGTTCTGCCGCGAGGTGCTGACCGGGTCGCTGCGTTCCATCATCGGGGCGATGGACGTCGACAAGATCATCTCCGACCGCGCGGCCTTCGCCCACAAGGTCGCCGAGGCCGCCGAATCCGACCTGGCCGGCCAGGGCCTGATGATCGACACCTTCCAGATCCAGGACATCGCCGACTCCGAGGGCGGCACCTACCTGCGCGATCTGGGACGTCCCGAGGCGGCGCGGATCCGGCAGACCGCCGACATCGCCGAGGCCGAGGCGCGACAGCGCTCCGAACAGGCGCGGGCAACCGCGGAGCAGGCGATCGCCACCGCCCAGCGCGATCTGGCGCTGAAGCAGGCGGCGATCCTGGCCGAAACCGACAAGGCGGCCGCCGAAGCCGCCAATGCCGGCCCGCTGGAGCAGGCCTCCCAGCAGCAGCGGCTGGTGTCGGCCCAGCAGGAGGTCGCCACCCAGCAGGCGGTGCTGACCGAGCGTCAACTGGATGCCACGGTGCGCCGGCAGGCGGACGCCAAGCGGTACGAGACCGAGACCCTGGCCGCCGCCCAGAAGGCCTCAGCGCTGCTCGCGGCGGACGCCAAGCGCTACGAGACCGAAACCAAGGCGACCGCCGAGAAGGCCGCGGCCATCCTTGCCGCCGAGGCCCAGAAGGCCGGGCGGATCGCGGCGGCGGAAGCGCTGCGGGCCGAGGGAGAGGCGGAGGCTGCCGCGAAGGTGGCCACCGGCACCGCCCAGGCCGAAGTCGAACGGGCACAGGGCGAGGCGAGGGCCACCGCCACCCTGGCCACCGGTGGCGCCGAGGCCGAAGTGCTGGACAAGAAGGCCGAAGCCTACAGCCGGTACAACCAGGCGGCTGTGCTCGACATGCTCGTCCATGTGCTGCCGCAGGTCGCCCACGAGGTGGCCGCTCCGATGTCGGCGATCGACCAGCTCACGGTGATCTCCACCGATGGCGCCGCCGACCTCACCAAGAAGGCGACCACCTTGATGGCCGAACTCCCGGCCGTGGTCAAGCAGCTCACCGGCCTCGACCTGAACGACTTGATCGCAAGCTATGTCGCCAACCAGGAGACCATGCCGGTTCGTGCGGTGGAGGCCGAGCAGTAGCAGCCCACGCCCCGGACACTCCCGGGGGCGCCGCCGCCTGGCTCAGCCGGCGAACCGCGGAATGGCCGCGAGCAGCGCCTTGGTGTAGTCGGTCTGCGGGTCCTCGTAGACCTGCTCGGCCGGACCCTGCTCCACCATCCGCCCTGACTGCATCACAGCGATGGTGTCGCACAGGTGGCGGACCACCATCAGGTCGTGGCTGACCACGACCAGGGTGAGGCCGCGGCCGGCGACCAGGTCGTTCAGCAGGTTCATCACCTGAGCGCGCACCGAGACGTCGAGAGCGGAGACGGGCTCGTCGGCGATCAGCACGTCGGGCCGGGGTGCGAGTGCCCTGGCGATCGCGATCCGCTGCCGCTGGCCGCCGGAGAACTCATGCGGGTAGCGGTCGGCGAACTCCAGCGGCAGGTCTACATCCTCCAGCACCTCCGCCAGCCGGCTGCGATGGTCGACGTCAGCCGGAAGCTGACGGCGGACCAGCTTCGACCGCAGTGGTTCGGTGATGATGTCGCCCACCCGCATCCGCGGGTTCAGCGAGGACCAGGGATCCTGGAAGACCAGCTGGACGGCCGCGCGCAGGAACCCGAGCTCGCGCTCCGGACGCCCGGTGACCTCGGTGCCGTCGAACCACACCCGGCCCGCGGTCGGACGATCCAGCCCGGCCAGCAGCCGGATCAGGGTCGACTTGCCGGAACCGGACTCCCCCACGATGCCCAACCGCTGTCCGGCGGCAACGGTGAGGGAGACGTCCTGCAGCGCGACCACCCGCCGGCGACCGCGGGTGTAGACACGGGTGAGGCGCTCCGCCCGGTACAGCTCGCCGCTCATGGCCGGCCTTCCTCGGAGGAGACGATCCCTGTGCTCGCCGAGGGGCTCGCCGATGCACGATCCGTCGCGGATCGCTCATAGAAGTCCTCCACGGTGGGCAGTCGTGCCCCAGGCCTCACCAGGTCGAGCCGCGCGGTGGCGACCAGGCCCTTGGTGTAGGCGTGGCCCGGCGCGGTGAACAGCCTCGCCACCGGCGCCCGCTCCACCACCTGGCCGTCGAGCATCACCAGCACCTGCCGGCCGACCTGGGAGACGACCGCGAGATCGTGGCTGATGAACAGGCACGCCGCCCCTTCGGCGGTGAGCACCTCATCCAGCAGTTCCAGCACCTTGGCCTGCACGGTGACATCCAGGGCGGTGGTGGGTTCGTCGCAGATCACCAGGTCTGGCCCGTTGATGAGCGCCATCGCCAGGATCACCCGCTGCCGCTGGCCTCCCGAGAGCTGGTGCGGGAACGCGTCCGCGATCCGTTCCGCGGTGGGCAGGCCGACCGCGTCCAGCATCTCCAGCACTCGTTCCCGGGCCGACCGTTCCGCGCTTCCGCGGTGCAGGACGAAGGCCTCCGCGACCTGGCGGCCGACCCGCATGGTCGGATCCAGGGCGGTCATGGGCTCCTGGAATACCATGCTCATCGAGTTCCCGCGCAACCGGGCCAGTTCGCGTTCCGGACGCCCGAGCAGCTCCTCTCCGCGCCAGCGGATGGAACCGGTGACGTGGGCGTTCTCCGGCAGCAGACCCATCACCGCCAGTGCGGTCACGGTCTTGCCCGAGCCGGATTCGCCGATGATGCCGAGCCGTTCACCGGGTTCCAGGGCGAAGCTGATCCTGTCGACGGCGCGAGTGCGGCGGCGTCCGAACTCGATGGTGAGGTCGGTGACCTCCAGCAGGCTTCTTCCGGGATCCCGTGGGGTGGTCATTGCAGCCCCTCCCGCAGCCGTGGGTCGAGGTGGTCGCGCAGCCCATCCCCCAGCAGGTTGAAGCCCAGCACGGCCAGCGCGATCGCCAGGCCCGGCCACACGGCCTGCAGTGGGGCGGTGGCGAAGAACTGCTGGGCGTCCCGCAGCATCGTCCCCCAGGTCGGGGTGGGACGCGGGGTGCCCAGGCCCAGGTAGCTCAGCGCGGCTTCGGCCAGGATCGCCATCGCGAAGCCCACCGAGGCCTGGACGCCGGCCAGCGGCGCGATGTTGGGCAGCACGTGGCGGGCGGCGATCCCCCACCGGTTGGTACCGGACGAGCGGGCCGCCAGGACGAAGTCGCTGGCCATCACCTGCAGGGTGCCCGCCCGGGCGACGCGAGCGAAGGCGGGGACGGTCGCCACCCCGATCGCCACCATCGCCGTCACCGTTGACGCACCGAAGCCGGCCGCCAGCAGGATGGCCAGCAGGAGGGCCGGGAACGCGTAGACCACATCGGAAACCCGCATCACCACCTCGGAGACCCAGCCGCCGGCCTGACCGGCGAGCATCCCCAGCGGAACGCCGGCCACCGCAGCCAGGCTCACCGAGATGATGCCCACCAGCAGGCACATCCGGGCACCGACCAGCAGTTGGCTGAGGATGTCGATCCCGAAGCCGTCGGTGCCCAGCAGATGGGGCCAGCCGGGCGGCAGCAGCCGCTTCTCCGGTACCACCCGGATCGGATCGAACGGCGTCCAGAACAACGACAGCACGGCGGCCATCACCACCAGCGCGACCAGGGTCACGCCGAGCCAGAGCTGGAAGCGTCTCATCCGATCTCACCCCGCGCCCTCTGGCGAGGGTCTATCAGCAGATAGGAGAAGTCGACCAGGGCGTTGATCACCAATACGGCCAGCACCAGGAACATCACCGTGCCCTGGATGACGAACAGATCCCGTTGACCGACCGCGTTCAGCAGCAGCCAGCCCAACCCGGGCAGGCCGAACACGTACTCCACCACGATCGCACCGACCAGCACCGCCGAGAGTTGCAGGCCGATCACGGTCACCAGCGAAACGGCGGCATTGCGCACGCCGTGTCGCAGCAGCGCGGCGGCGGGAGTCCAGCCGATCGCCCGCGCGGTGCGGTAGTAGTCCTCGCTGAGCACCTCGACGAAGGCCGAGCGGACGTAGCGGATCAGCACCGCCCCCTGCACCAGGCTGAGGGTGACCACCGGCAGCACCAGGTGTCGCGCCCACTGTGTCGGGTTGGTCCGCAGCGGGACATAGCCGTTGGGGGGCAACCAGCCCAGCCACACCGAGAAGACCAGCACGATCAGCATGCCGCCGAAGAAGACCGGGATCGCCATGCCCAACTGGGCCAGCGCGTTGACCGCGAAACCCTGCCAATGACGCCGCTTCAGGGCGGCGAGCATGCCGGCCGGCAGCGCGATCAGCAGAGCACCGAGGATGCCCAGACCGACCAGCCAGGCGGTCACCGCCAGGCTCGGCCCGATCAGCGTCAGCACCGGCTGCCGGCTGAGGTGCGAGGTCCCGAAGTCGCCGGTCAGCACCCCGCCCAGCCATTCCAGGTAACGCACCGGGAGCGGACGATCCAGACCGAACTCGCGACGCAGCGCGGCCACCCGCTCGGGCGTGGCATCCGTCCCCAACAGCACCTGGGCGATGTCGCCCGGCAGCGCCGCGGTGACGGCGAAGATCAGGACCGAGGCGCCCAGCAGGGTGACGACGAAGATCCCCAGGCGTCGCAGAAGCCCGCCCATGGCCTCACGCGCTGGCGATCGTGGTGAGGTCGAAACTGAGCGAGGTGGCGTTCTGGGCGACCCCGGTGATGGTCGACTTGGTGATCACCAGGTTGGGCAGCGCGAACAGCCAGATCGCTGCCGCGTCCTCGGCCAGGTAGCGGGCAGCCTGCTTCATCAGCGGAGGCGCGTCCGCCTCACCGGCCTCATCGGCCAGGGTGAACAACCGACGGAACTCGGCGCTGTCGTAGTGCCAGTAGTAGTTCGGGTTGGCGAACTTGGCAATGTCGCGCGCCTCGACGTGCCCGACGATGGTCATGTCGTAGTCACCGTTGGTGAGCACCTCAGGAATCCAGCGGGTGAACTCCAGTTCCTCGATGGTGGCGGTGACCCCGACGTCGCGCAGCTGCGAGGCGACGAACTGGGCCGACTTCACCGCATACGGAATCACCGGGACGCGGAGTCGCAGCGTCAACCCGTCCTCATATCCGGCTTCAGCCAGGAGTTCCTTGGCCCTCTCGGGGTCGTAGGGGGTCAGGCTCGACAGGTCCTCCCACCAGGGGTCGGTCGGCACCACCATCGAACCGATCAGCGTCCCCTGACCGTTCCAGACCGTGTCGCGCAGGGCCTTGCGGTCGATCGCCATGGTCAGTGCCCGGCGCACCTCGGGCTTCGCGAGCGCCTCGGTGGTGTTGTTCAACCCCAGCACCACCTCTCCGTTGGTGGTGCCCGAGATGGTGGTGAACCGGCTGGTGTCAGCGAACTGCGACAACGCGTCCGGGGCCTGGAGGTTGGAGATGACGTCCAGGTCGCCGGAAAGCATCGAGGCGTTCATGGCGTTCGGGTCGGCGTAGTAGCGGAACGTGACCTGGTCGAACCGGCCGGGCGTGCCCCAGTACTCCTCGTTGCGGCTGAGCACGACGCTCTGACCCCGGTTGTGGGTCTGCAACTGGTAGGGCCCGGAGCCGGCCGTGGTGTTCGCCAGATCGCCGGTGAAGGAGGGATCGACGATCATGCCCAGCGTGGACGACATTTCGTACAGCCACAGCAGCGAGGGCCGGCTGAGCGTGATCACGACGCGCGCGGCATCCGGCGCCTCGACCGAGTCGACCACTTCGAGCTGAGCCCGCAAGGTCTCGGTGAGTTGGGGATCGGTGCGCATCCGGTCGAGGTTCGCCTTCACCGCCTCGGCGTCGACCGGCGCCCCCGAGGCGAACTTCGCGGCCGTGTTCAGATAGAACGTGTACGTCCTGCGATCCGGACTCACCTCCCAGTTCTGGGCGAGCAACGGCCGGAGCTTGCCCTCGGAGTCGACCTTGAGCAGCGTCTCGTAGACGTTGTACAGCAGCACCTGCGGGATCGACGCGGCTGTGTTGTGGAACGGGTCCATCGCCGGCGGCTCCAGCGTCGCTCCCACCGTCAGCGTCCGGAGTTGTGGTGTCGGGTCGGATGGGCTGCAGGCGGTGGCGACCAGCATCAGACAGCCCGCCAGCATCGCTGCCAGCAGCCGCCGTGGCCCGCGCACGAGTCCCCGATAGTCCATCAGCCCTCCATGGGTTGGCCTCGCGACGCGAGGGAGCGCCGGAATTCTAGTACAGCGGCCTCGCCCCCTCACCGACGCCGTCCTCCCACAAGACTCCTCGCGGGCCGGGAGTTGTCTGCTACCGCAGCGGATTCAGGGCGCCGGCTCCACGCCGGGGTGTAAAGCGAAGGTCCAGGTCAGCCGTTGGCTGACCTGGACCTCTTCTCCGTAGCGGGGACAGGATTTGAACCTGTGACCTCTGGGTTATGAGCCCAGCGAGCTACCGAACTGCTCCACCCCGCGTCGCTCACACAACTATAGGTGAGGCCTCTCGGAACCCCAAATCGCGGACGCGGCAGCCGGCGGACTCGTTCCTCAGGCCGCAAGGAGTACCTGAAGGCGCGCCTCAACCCGGCTGAGCTCAGCCGGCACGATCAGCGCCCGATCGGGCGGGACGACCGGCGGAGGTCGACTCGCATACTGCTCCCCACCGGGAGTCGTGATAGTCACCGTGCCGTCCGGGCTCGGTCTGGCGTGCCAGCCTGGGCCTTCCTTCACCTGGTTGCACTGTTCACACAGACCCTGGCCGTTCGCGGCGGATGTCAGGCCGCCGGCGTGGACCGGAACCACATGATCGGCATGCCGAATCGGCGCGCCACACCACGGAGTCCGGCACAGCTCATCGCGAATGGCGATGAACTGGCGCAACCCGGACCGGAAGGTCCGTCGCTTCGACTCCATGGCGACCAGGCGGCGGTCGCCCGGGCGAACGTACAGCCGGCGAACCCAGGCACGATCAGACTCCGATGCGCAGCATGCCAGCCGGCGGGCGACGCCGGCCGGAATCGGACCATGGCCGACAATCCGAGCGGGGCGGTCACCGCCGCCCAACAACGTCTCATCAGTCATCACCAACTGGATCTCGACCCCCACGGCGTCCGCTGCCGACTGCCCGGTCGCGCGACACACCAACGTGTCTGCCATCGTCTGTCCGCGACTCCTCGGATCACCGCCGGCTCGCAGCCGGTCGGCTTCCTGGCACAACGCGGCATAGAGTGCGACGCCCTGCGCGACCGGGAGCAGCGCCGTCACCAGCGTCATGGTGTCCGGCGCTGGACGGATCGTGACCCGGCGATCAGCTTCGGCCCGGCCGGCCCGCTCGACCACACTTCGCGGATCGAGTTGGTAGGCAGCCTGCCGGGCCCGTGCCACGATCTCCCGGTCGGAAAGCCGGGAAAGATCTCCGCCGAGCAGCGCGTCCACCCGAGCCCGGTCGAGCCGGGAGAGGCAGGCGGTCTCACGGCAGACCAGCATGGCCCGCCACTCCGAGATCTCACCCGCAGCGAACGCAGCCATGGTGCACGGCAACTCCTGATCCAGCACCATCGCCAGACCCAGCAGAATCCGCCCGCGGTGTGGCGACTCGCGACGCGCGAGCGCAACCTCCGCCGCCACCGACTTCCCCACCTTCGCCACCGACCGCCCGGCCACAGCTTCCTGCTCTTCACGGAGCTTCCGCAGCGCGACTGAGGCCCGTGCCTGCGCAGCGGCTGCGGCGTTCTTCACCAGCTCAAGCACCTGGATGCGCTCAAGGAGTTCCGCGCTGTCGGCATCGCTCAGCACAGCGAGCCCGTCGGCCAGACCGGCCAAGGTCTCGTTGGTGAGTGACATCTCTCTTCTCCCGTCCGGAACATCGAGCGAACTGCCTTGTCAAACGCGACTTCTAGCGATGAAGACCATGCTAGACGCCCGGTCTGACGGTCGTGGTTCCCGGCTGTGACCTTGCCGGATGGACGATGAGTCCCGACCGGGACGCAGGTGCGTGAAGCCCGCTTCCAGCCAGAGATGGGGATTCCCGGCCGTCCAGCCTGACCGACCGTCCGCAACGCAGGTGCCCGGAGTGCGGGCAGATCTTCGGGCAGAACGTTTCTGCGGCAGCGACCCGCATGACACCCTGATTCCGGGTTCAGCCGAGGAGGGAGCCATGGCGTTCGAGCTTGCCATCGAACTGGGGACGTCCGTACTGCGGTTGAAGCCGGGGACGAGCGCCACGCTCGACGTCGGGATCACGAACACCGGCACCCTGGTCCAGCACTACCAGGTGGAACTGCTGGGGTTGCCCGGAGCAGGCATGGTCGGCCCGCCGAACGAGCCGCTGAAGCTGTTGCCGAAGGAGTCCGGCCGGGTTCCGGTGACGGTCAGTCTGCCCGCCGACTCCCCTGTCCCGGCCGGGCAGTACCGGATCGGAGTGCTGGTGCGCTCCCCCTTCGCCGCCAACGTGTCGCGGACGGCAGAGCTGGTCCTCGATGTCGGGTCGGTCGCCGGCTTCACCCTTACCGCCTATCCCGAGGTCGTGGAAGGACGCGGCAGCGGCGACTTCACGCTGACCGCCCGCAACACCGGCAATACGCCCGCTCAGCTGAGCTTCGACATCCGCGACGAGCAGGGTGTCGCCAGGGTGCGGCTGCAACCCCAGCTGCTCGGAGTGCCGCCGCTCGGCGAGGCGGCCGCCGCAGTCAACGTCCGGCTGCCGGGCCGGCTGACCGGGGCCGAGAAACAGGCCCAGGTCAAGATCACGGCCACCGACGTCCGCGATCCGGCCCATCCGGTGACCACCTCGGTGCGGATGGTGATCCGGCCGCTGCTGTCGCAGGCTCTGGTCAATGTCCTGGTGGGGTTGCTGACCGTGGCGGCGGCCGCGGTCGCGATCCTGATCGTGGGGCCGATCATCATGCCGGCCCCGACGCCGGCAAGCCCGGTACCGACCACGCCCGCACCCCTGCCGACGGTGGTCGAGACCACCTCCGAGGGCGAGGACCCGCCCGAGGCGCCCGAGATCAGCGTCGACCCGGCGGAGCCCGTGGTCGGCCAGAAGGTCAACTTCTCGACCACGCCCGTCGACGGCGTCACCTACTCCTGGGATCTGATCAACCCGGACGGCCTGAGCCTGCTCGCCAGCCCGGCTCCCGGGCCGGCCTTCTCCTTCCCGCTGACGCAGGAGGGCCAGCACCTGGTGAAGCTCACCATCACGCGGGTGGACGGCTCGGGCTCGGCGACCACCGAGCATCCCTTCACCGTGGGCCCGAAGCCTCCGTCCGTGGTGCGCCAGGAATCGGCTCGTTCCCTGAAGGCCGACAAGACCGACGTCTTCGATCTGGCGTGCCCCTCCGGCATGGTGCCGCTCATCGGCGGAGTCAGCGACGACAGCGATCTGGCCGGGACCCCCTACCTGCGCGCGAGCCGGGCCGAGGGAACAGGAAAGTGGCGTCTCAGCGGACGCTCCCAACTGGACCGCAACGTCACCTACCTGACCACCTGCATCCAGCCGCTTCCAGGGCTGAAGCCCGTCTCCTTCCGGGAGCCGGCC
The DNA here is from genome assembly GCA_964435735.1 of uncultured Propionibacteriaceae bacterium. Classification (GTDB taxonomy): domain Bacteria; phylum Actinomycetota; class Actinomycetes; order Propionibacteriales; family Propionibacteriaceae; genus Propionicimonas. The sequence goes on along the minus strand of CAYSZZ010000016.1, from coordinate 43,921 downwards.
GCCATGGCGGGACGGCGGATGCTGACCGTCACCTGCCCGAGCGGCACCGTGCTGCTGGGTGGCGGTGTCTCCGGTGGCACCAACCAGTCACAGCGCGCCCAGGTGAACGAGCTCGGACCCGCGACCACCGACAACGGTCAGACCTGGCGCTCCTGGGTGTCCGTGATCGAGACCGACGAGCCGACCCGGGCAACGGTCTATGCCGTGTGCGCGGCCGAACCACCCGGCTACCAGGTCGTCGCCCAGGACAGCTTCATCGCCGCCGGCAACCAGGTGGTCGACCAGACCGCCGCCTGCCCCAGCGGTGATCTGCTCGGCGGCGGAGTCGCGCTGAAGTCGACCGCCACCGCACCGATGAACGGGTATCCCAGCACGGGCTCCTATCTGTGGTTGCGCACCTCTCGGCCGACCGGACAGCTCGGCGCGGCCGGTCAGGCCTGGTCGGCACGGGCCGACACCTATTCCGACTTCGGCGAGGACGTCGTGACGGTGGCTATCTGCGCCACCCTGGAGTGAGCCGTCACTCCATCACGCCGGTGAAGGTGATCTCTGACAGCGCCAGGTCGGGGAAGGTCGCATCCGCCCGGTGGGCCGAGGCGATCTGGAACTCGACGTAGCTGGTGCGTCCGGTGAGTTCGATGGTCTGGCCGCCGAGTTCGTCGGCCAACTCCACCTCCTGCTCGCCGGCTTCGGTGATGATCAGCACCCGCCCGAGCCGGGCGGTCTCCCAGAACCGTGCCTCGTCGGCCTGATAGCCGTTGTACACCTCGACCGAACTCAGTTCGACCGGACGGGAGAACTCCCACCGCAGGGTGACCGGCGCCCCGCCGTCGGTGAAGCCATTACTCTGCCAGGCGGTGGCTGGATTGCCGTCGATGGTGCGCTGCGCCTCCCAGGACTGCTGGCGCGTGCCGGGGAGGGTGCTGGAGGCCCTCGCGGTGACCTCGCCCCGGGGGATGACACCGGGACCGGGGGCTGCGGTGGGAGCCGTGGGAGACGGTGGTGGCGGCGGAGCCGGGGCGGGCGCGAACCAGATCAACCACACCACCACCCCGGCGATCACCAGCACCAGGGCACCGACCAGGCCGGGTACCCAGCGCAGCCAGCCCGGCGGCGGTGGTGGGGGCGGTTCCGGCTCAGGCGGCGGTGGCGTCGGCGCGGCCAGGGGCCGGCCGCAGCGCTCGCACCACGTCCGGTCGAGCCCGTTGCCGTAGCCACAGGCCGGGCACGCCCTGGTGGCCGGCGGAGGCACCGGCGTCACGATGGGCACGGGCTGCGGCTCGGGCTTCGTCTCGGCCACCGGGGTCGGCGTCTCCAGGCCCTGTGCTTCGGCCTCCAGCCGCGGCGACCGGTCCACGAAAACCAACGGATAGCTGCACCTGCGGCACAGTTTCGGCGCCGGGTCCGGGATCGGCTCACCGCACTGCGGGCAGGCCGGTGCCGAGTCGACAACGGTCATGAAGCACCCCCAACCACCAGCTTCAGCTCCACCCCGACCGGCAACTCCCGCTGGGCGATGGCTGCCAGCCGTTCCGCGCCCAACGGTCCCGCCTGCGCCACCCGGGCCACCACCACATTGCTGGCCGGCGGCAGCGGCAGACTCGAGCCGATCACACAGCCGGGGTCCTGAATGGTCACCTCACCATCGCTCAGCACCTCCAGCAGCGCCGCCAGGGAGGCCGCGGTGCCGCGGGTGCGGATGATCGGTCCGACCTGTTTCAGCAGCCTCCGGATCAACTCGGCGTCTGTGGTGGCGTCGAAGGTGAACCCGAACCAGCTGGCCAGGTAGCCAAGCATGGCGTCGGTGGTGGTCTCGGGATCGAGTTGATGATCGAGGCCGAGCAGCTGGAACCGGATGGTATCGCCGACCTCCTCGCCGGTCTGGGCGAAGGCGGCCAGCAGGGACTGCTGCTGCATTGCCTCCGGCAGCTGTGAGACCAGCCAGCCGGTCATGGCTTGCCCGGCCCTTCGGCCACCACGATCTGATGTTTGTAGGAGAGCACCAGCGCGTCCGGCGGCAGCGTGATCCGTTGCAGTTCCTTCTGGTCGACCTCGCCGGAGCGCAGGTTCACCATGAAGAACAGCACCCGGGTCACCCCGCCCACGCCCGGCACGCCGCGCAGGACCGCGTGCATGTCCCCGTCGCCCAGAGCCTGGCCGAACTGCCAGCCACGACCGTCCGCGCCACCGTACAGCGGGTGCAGGAACTCGTAGACCGCCTCTGTCGCGGCCTCCCGGACCGTTTCCGGCCGCAGCCCGAGCAGTGGGGTGACCTGGGCGACCACCATCACGCCGAGGTAGCGGGGCTCGCCGAGCTGGACGCGGGTGGTCACCAGCCGGCGCTTGTCCAGGTAGCCGGCCACCTCGTCCACCAGCCCCTGGTCGAGCACCAGGTGATCGAGTTCGACCTCGCGGGCGGGACGGTCGGTGCGCGGCACGATCAGGACGCGGACCGATCCGTCGTCACCCGGCAGGCAGCGGGCCCGTCCGACCGCCTCGGTGGCCTCGTGGGCAAGCCGTTCGAAGTCCTCGGCGGTGACCGCTCGGTCGGAGGTCCGCAGACTGAGCGGCCCGCGCACCTTGACGTCCTCGACGGTCTCCGCGTCCACACCGTTGCGGGCATGGGCCAGGTTGGTGACGCCGGCCACGAAGGGGATGGACGTCCGCAGCACCGTCAGCCGTCCCGCGCTGACATTGCCCCGCCGCCCGCCGCCGTGGCGGTAGCCGGTCACCAGGATCCGCGCGTCGGCCGGCGGGATCGCGCCGTACTGCCGCACCAGGCCGTTGGGCAACCGCACCTGGGGTCCGAACCGCACCTCGCCACTGGCCGAATCCCAGGTGAAGACCGGGTCGGTCGGCCCGGCGCCGCCGAAGTGCGGCACCTCGCGCCAGGTCTGCTCGCTTCCGCCACCGGCTTCCGACCCGGCCAGTTGCAGGTAGACGGTCTCGGTCACTTCACGCTTGAGGACGGGATAGCGGCTCACCCGGAAGGCCTGGCTGGGCTCGCCGTTGGAAATGCCCAGGAACTCCGCCGGCGCGGTGTCGGCGTGGATCGCGGGGGCCGCCCCACCGACGCTGACCACCTCCAGTTTGTGGATCACCGGCGACTTGGCATACCCGGGCGCGTCACCGGAGGGCTCCACCAGGCGGCAGCGCAGCCAGTGGGCTCGGGTCTGCCCCAGCGCGAGCGGCGCGTGCTCCTTCGCCAGCAGGAGCTCGATTTCGCCGCCGTCGGCCACATTCAGCCCGAGCGTGGTGTCGGCCAGCACCTGCGCCGGCGCCCACTCGTCGCCGTCCCAGGACTCCCAGACCAGCGGCGGGCGGTTCGGGTCCACCCCGGCCCCTTCGGTGCCGGTGACCAGGCCGATCCGCAGCAGATTGGCAGCCAGTGATTGCTCGAAACCCAGGTAGAAGGCATCGCCGGCGGTGAGCGAACTGAAGCAGCTGACGCTTCCCCCGGTCAGCAGCAGCCGCTCGGTCTGATCGAGCACCTGCTCCTTGCTGCCGGTGAGGCAGTGCACCAGGGTGGGCGGGGTGACCTGCAGCTCGGCGGTGGTCTGGAAGACGACCGGCTCCTCGTCTTCGCGACGGTCGCTGGCGACCTGGGTTCCGGCGGGCACCCGCACCACGGCAGGCTGCGGGGCGGTGAGCCGGAACAGCAGATCGGTGGTCGCGGCGACCGCCCCATGCCGCTCGATGCCCATCAGCTCCAGGAACTTCAGGTACAGCCGGTCGGGCACCTGATTGAGGCGGTAGAGGATCATCTCCGTCATCCAGGCGAACAGCTCGATCAGCGCGACCCCGGGATCGGAGACATTGTGGTCGGTCCACTCCGGGGCGAGCCGATGGATCCGGCGTTTCGCCTCGTCGACGATGTCCTGGAAGCTGCGGTCGTCCAGGCGGGGGGCTGGGAGCGTCACCGGGGGGCCTCCTTGGGGATGGTGTAGAACGGGTAGACCAGGTTGCGCCGGTCGTTGGTGGCGCGGATCCGGTAGCCGATGTCGAGCAACACCAGCCCCTCGGTCTCACCCGGCACGGCGGCGACCTGCTCCAGGGTGATCCGCGGCTCCCAGCGGCTGATCGCGCTACGGGCAGCCTCCTCGATCATGCCCAGGGTGCGGGCGGTGATCGGCTCGAACATGAAGTCGGTGATCCGGCTGCCGAACTCGGGTCGCATCACCCGTTCGCCGACCCTGGTCTGGAGAATGCAGCGGATCGCTCCGTCCAGCTCGGCGGTGCCGGTGACCAGCGCGACGGTGCCGTCAGCGGCGATCCGGGCCGGGTAGGCCCAGCCGGAGCCGATCAGGTCATTGGCGGTGGTGCTCATGCGGGGTCCCCGCGATGGTGTTCGAGGGAGCGCAGCGGAGGAGAAGAACGTCGTGGGGTGGTATCGGGGTCCCCGCGGCGTTGTTCGGAGGAGCGCAGCGGAGGAGAAGAACGTCGTGGGGTATTCATGGCGGGGTCCCCGCGGCGTTGTTCGGAGGAGCGCAGCGGAGGAGAAGAACGTCGTGGGGTGCTCATCCGACCATCACATCCTGGGAGCCGCCCGTGATCGACGAGGTGGGCGCCGGCGCCGGGTCGTTGCAGGTCTGCACCTGGTCACCGATCCGCGCCAGCGGTTTGCCGCCGGCCAGGACCGTCGGGGAGCCGGCCATGACGGTGCCCTGCCCGGTGGGTGGCACCGAGAAGCTGCCACCCTGCGGAAGGTGCGGGGAGTTGAGCATCGAGCCACTGCCCTGCACCGCGGCGGGCAGCCCGTTGATCAGCACACTGCTGACGCAGCCGGTGGTGATCTTCCCGGCGTAGGGGTGCGGGGTGGGCACCGGCGGTCCGCCGGAGGGCGGGATGATTCCGTGGAGGTCGGTCCCGGTGACCGGGTCGTTCATCCTGGCGGCCGGCTGTGGCATCGTTTCCTCCTTCGTGTCCGCTCGTCAGTTGAGTTTGATCTGGCCGCCGGAGACGACGACCTCGCTCTGGCCGGAGAGCTTGAGATTCTGCTGGGCCTTGACCTCGATCTGCTGGGCTTCGATCACCAGCTTCTGGGCGCCCACCAGCGAGACCTCCTCGCGGCTCATGGTCAGGCTGGTGCCGGTGTCGGCGACCACGATCTCGATCTTCTCGGTCGGGTCGTCGTGCAGGATCACCTTGGTGCCCTTGCGGGTGACGAAGGCCCATCGCTCGGTCCGCCCGTTCTGCGCGGCGTCCGGCTCGGGGAGCGGGTCGGAGTCGTTCCACACCCCGCCCAGCAGATAGGGGCGGGTCGGGTCGCCCTGCTCGAAGCCGACCACCACCTCATCACCCACCTCGGGCAACCACTGGATGCCACGGCTCGGCCCGCCGCCTGGCACGACGACCCGCGCCCACCAGCTCTCGTCCTGCCCGCTCAGCGATGGCAGGCTCACCTTGGCCCGGCCCAGCCGCAGGGGGTCGTCGGTGTTGGTCACCTGTGCCGCCATCAGGTGCGGCAGCACTGCACGCAACTCCGACTCCGGCGGCGCCACCAGGTCGGCCAGGCCGGCCGGCAGCTGCGGGCCGCAGCAGAACTGGGTGGTGTAGGGCTCGCTGGAGCTCCAGCGGTGGACGACGGCGGTGGCGGTGTAGCGGCCGGCCAGCCGCTGCCCGACTTCCTGGAGTTCCACTTGGTCGCCGGCGGCGATCTCCGGATCCCCCACCGCGACGCCGCGCAGCAGCACGCCGTCGTCGGCGCTGCGGGCGAGCAGGGCGGTGGCCACCGCGTCCGCCTCCTGCTGATCGGCCACGACGACGGCGACCGCCGTCCGTTCGATCCGTCCGAAGGCGTCCCTGGCTCCGTTGATGGCCTTGTCCGAGGCCTGGGCGTCGGTGCGGGCGTCCGGGTCGCTGGCGGTGCCGACGATGGCCTGCTTGGCGACCGCGTCCCAGGCTCTGACCTCGACCTGGTCGGCCCGCTCGGTGCTGGAGAACCGGGCGTCGAACTCCAGCAGGTTGGCCCCCCACGTCAGCTTCGGGACGCGGCTGCCCGGCGAGCGGCGGGCAACGTGCAGCGTGTCGCCGGTCACCCACACCGACTGGCCGTTGCGGACGGCTCGGCGGCGCAGGAAGGCCAGGTCGGTCTCGTTGGCCTGCAGCACGTGGTCGTGGGTGGCCCCGCCGCGGTCGATCTGCGCGGTGAGCGAGTACTCGGCGGCGATCTGGTCGGCGATGTCGGCGTCGGACATCGAGACGAAGGTGCGTCGCTTGGGGACGCGGGCCAGCCGGTGGCTGAGATCCATCGCGGTCACCACGAACTCGTGGCGCCCGGTGAGGCCGGGCTCGACCGAGACCGCGGTGATCTCGCCGCTGCTGACGATCACCGGGTCGCCCTCGGCGCGCAGCGCGATCTCCATCCGGGCGCCGACCTCGATGGTTCCCGCGTCGAAGAGGTCGAAGGTGGGGTCGGTGAAGCGCAACTCCATCAGGTCCGGCAGGGCGGTCGACTCCTCCACCCTGACGGCGGCGAGCCGGCGGTAGGCGTCGGCAGCCAGCTCCCGGCCGTCCACCTTGACGACCGCGAGCCCGAGCCGGTTCTCAGCCACGGTTGCGCACCGCCGGCTCGGGGATCACCAGCACGCTGCCGGTCGGCAGTTCCAGCGGGTCCAGCACCCGGTTGGCCTCCGCGATCCGGCGCCAAGCGGTGGCGTCGCGATAGTAGCGGGCAGCCAGCCGGTCCAGGGTGTCACCGGCCACCAGGGTGTGGGTCCGATGCGGCCGGGGGGTGAACGAGGTCGGGTTCTGCAGCGGGTAGGTCTCCTCGTCCTCGTACTGCTTGAGGGAGAGATCGGCCTTGGCGCGCAGCGGCGTCCCGCGGTCGTCGAAGTAGGTGTAGCGGACCGCGAGGCGTTCCAGGACTGCCTTGAAGGTGTGGGTGGAGCCCCATTCCAGCTTCACCCAGGGTGGGCGGGCCGCGTTGTTGCTGCTGGTGGCGCCGGGCAGCGAGGGGTCGACCTTCATCAGGTCGAAGAGCTTGTTGGTGTGGGAGGAGACGTCCTGCCCGGTCAGCGATGTGTCGAACACCAGGTTGAGGCTGATGGTGGCCGAGGTGCCGGCCTGGAACTCCAGGGTGGGGGCGTTGGTGCCCTTGGACTCGGTGGCCTTCCAGGAGTTCGACTTCGACAGCGAGATCTCGGCCGGGTTGAACATGCACGGGATCGGCGGACCGCTCTCCGGGGTCAGTTGCGCCTTCTCCAGCCCCATCAGAACACCCCCTGGTACCGGCCGCCACGGCGTTCGAGTTCCTTGCCCAGCCAGCGGTCGAGGAAGCCGATGAGCTTGTCGTAGTCGACCGGGACGGCCTCCCCCGCGGGCGCGGCGCTCGGCTGCGCTTGAGTCGTAGCGGGGGCGGGCTGCGCGGCCGCAGCGTCGCGGGCCAGAACACCCGCCGCCGTGCTCGTCGCCGATGGGCCGGACGGGATGCCGGCGGCAGCGTGGTGACCGGCGGGGGCCGGGGTGCGCGCCACCAGCACCGCGGAGCCGCCGACCGGCAGCCGCGCCACCTCCGGACCCGGACGTGCCACGGCGAGGGCCTGGCTGGTCGCCTGGCGGGTGGCCTGCTCGTCCGCGTCGCCGTGGCGGTGATCCGCGGCCAGAAAGCGGGGTCGCACCAGGGAACTGCGGGCGTGGGTCAACTCGTGCGCGACCACCTCCAGGTCGGCGGCCACCGGGTCGCGGGTCAGGTGGATCACCCGGTTCGTGGTCGCGCCCAGCGCCCGGCTGGCGGCCAGGGCGGCGCGAGTGGCCGGCCCGGTGGTGTAGCGGACGTTCGGGCTGCCGGCCAGGCTCCGGGCCAGCGGTTGCCAGCTGGCCGGCAGCGGACGCGGAGTCTCCAGCGGCTGCTCAGCGGTGGCGGCCTGCCAGGCCTGCTCGGGGGCCAGGTGCGGCGCGGAGGCCGGGTGGTGGACCAGCCGTGGCTCTGCCGGCGGCGTCGCGGGTCCAGGCCCGCCGGACTGCCCAGCCCGGCGGACGGGCCGTCCGATCGGTGTGGCGCGGTTGACCGGGAACATCCGGCTGAGCCGGATGGCTCGCCCGGCGATCGGCGCGCGCTCGCTCGGAGATCCCGGATCAAGTCCGGCGTGAGGTGACCGGGTTGGGTGGGCGGACGGTGGGATCGCGGGCGGTCGTGGTGGGGTCAGGTCATCACCGGAGCGGATTGCGGTGTGACCCGGTGGGGTTGCGCGATGCGGGACAGCGGGCTCACCCGATCGGGTGCCGAGCCGCCCTCGCCGCGTGGGACTGACCGCACTGCGGCCCACCAGGGTTGGCGCAGCGAAGGGCGACCCCGTGCCCACCTCTGGTCCCACGCCCGCGCGCCCAGCGCTCACACCGTCGGCCCGCACCTGATCGGGGTTCCCGACCCGCGGCCCGACCAGCCCCGCGGGCGCCGTCGGCAGATCGTCGATGTCCAGCGCTGGGCTCACCCAGGGGGCCGCGTGGCTTCCCAGCGCGAGGTGATGCCGGGGCAGCAAGGACGGGCGCCGGGAGGTCGCCATGGGGCGTGGCAGCAGCGGCTCGTCAGCTGTCGCCAGTCCGTAGCGGGGACGCCGCCTCGGCCAGCGTCCGCGGAGGCTCAAGGCGAGCTCGTCCAGCGGCAGGGTGGCCCGCAGGCCTGGGCCGGCGAAGGGGCGGACCTTCACGACGGACGCGCGAAGAGAGGGGCTCAGAGCTCGTCGGTGGGGGCGCAGCGATCGTCGATGGGGGTTCAGGGATCCTCCGCTCGCGCGCCAGCGGCGCAGGCCGGAGTGGTGCGAGACCAGGCCGAGCCGGCGGCGTCCAGCCACCCTGGAACTGGTCAGCGGTGGGCGCCTACTCGACCGTGAAGCCGCCATGGCACACCTCCAGTTCCTCGACCGCCAGGGCTCCGCCGTCCGCGGCGAACTGCGGGCCGGTCCATCGCACCGGCATCGCGTCCCGCACGCTCCAGCGGCGGGCCGCCTTCCCACTACTGCTGTAGAGGGTGATCGTGGCGAGCCGCTTGGTGGCGCTGCGTCCGGTGGCGGCGTACCCTTCGCCGGAGTAGCCGAGCATCCACTTCAGCATGGCGTCATCGCTGGTCAGGCCCCGCTTGAGAACAAGATTGGGCCAGCTCAGCGGGCCGGGAAGCTTCACCGCCGACTCGTTGTTGCCACCCTCGACCACTTCCTCCACGGCCATCGTGACCGCCAATCCGCTGACCTCGGTGAAGCGGCCGAGTTCCACGCCGTCCACGCTGAAGCTGAACGCGGCGGCGTAGGGCGGGTCGGCCTGCCTGGCAGCCAGCCCGGTCTCAGCCATCTCGCGCCTCCTCCCATGCCCGTCGGTTCAGCCCGGCCACCTGCTCGACCAGTCTCACCCGGTCACCGTGTTCGAGGTCGAGCAGCTGATCCAGGCTCCAGTGCAGGTGATAGGCCAGGTAGCAGACCTCGTCCCAGATCGCCTGCTGGTCGTAGTGGGTCTCCAGGCTCGCCAGATGCTCGATCACCCAGGACTCAGCACCTCCGGAGGAAAAGGGATGCCCTCCCCCAGCGCCTCGAGGACGGCCGGGTCGCCGAAGTTGATCACCCGGTAGAAGTCCTGCAGGTAGTTGAAGTCCGAGGCGAACAGACCCTCGACGATCTTGGTGTTGACCTGCCGCAGGCTGCCGAGTTCGGTGATCACCTTGGCCAGCACGATCACGCTGGCGTAAGCCTCGTTCTCCTTCACCCGGGCGTCCCGCAGCGGATCGATCTCGTCGCGGGCGCAGGCCAGCCGCATCACCCCGCGCCGGTGCAGCACCCCTTCGTCGTCGACGTAGCCCTTCGGCAGCGTGAACGGGTACTCGGTCTGCAATCCCATCAGGCCCTCACCAGCCCTTCGTGGGTGATCGTCACGGACTCGGTCGCGATGTCGTTGGTGGTGGCGTCGAAGTCGGCCCCCTTCCACTTCGACGGCCAGCCGGCCTCGAAGTTCCACCGGGCGACCTCGCCGCCCTGGGAGTCGTAGGCGATGATCGAGCCGTTGCGCCGGGCGCCGTCCACGTCGCCGTCGATCACCTGCTTGCGCCAGTCCCACAGCGACTTGGAGGTGTCGATCCGGCGGTCCAGGGTGATGTCGGACCATTTCATGGCGCCGGGCACCTTGCGGATGATCATCCGGCCCTCGTTGGTGGCCTCCTTGAACTCGATGATCTCGGTCTCCGACTCGATCCCGGCGCACTTGCGGAAGTAGCCGAGGTTCACGTTGTCCACCTCGAGAGCGAACTTGAAGGTGGTGGTCAGGTCGGGCATAGGTCAGCTCCTCACTCTGTCGTGGATTCGCCGGACTGCCACTGGCTGATCCGGAAGACGACGAACTCTGCCGGTCGGCTCGGCGCCACGCCGATGTCGACGATCAGCTTGCCCTCAGCCACCGACGAAGGCGGGTTGTTGGATTCGTCGCAGATGACGTAGAACGCCTGTTCGGGGGTGGCTCCCACCAGCGCGCCCTGCATCCACAGCCCGCGCAGGAAGTAGCCGACATTGCGCTTCACCCGTGCCCACAGCGCGGTGTCGTTCGGCTCGAAGACCGCCCATCGGGTGCCACGCCGGATCGACTCCTCGATGTAGTTGAACAGCCGCCGGACGTTGATGTAGCGCCAGCTCGGGTCGGTCATCGCCAGGGTCCGGGCGCCCCAGACCCGCAGGCCGAAGGTGCCGAAGTTGCGCAGGCAGTTGACGCCGATCGGGTTGAGGATGCCCTGCTCCCCGTCGCTCAGCTTGGTCTCCAGGCCGATCACGCCGCGAAGCTCCTCGTTCCCGGGCGCCTTGTGGACCCCGCGGACCGCGTCCGTCCGGGCCCAGATGCCGGCGATGTGGCCTGACGGTGGCACGGTGAGGAAGCGCGGCCCGTTGGCGCCCTTGGTGGTGGAGAGGTTCGGCACCACCACGTTCGGGTAGTACGCGGCAGCGAAGGCGGTGTCCTTGCCGAGCTTCTCCCGCCATTCGGCGGCACCGGTGGCGTTCAGGCCGGGTGGCGGATCCAGGATCGCCATCCGCTTTCCGCTGGCGGCAGCCCAGTCGGCCAGGGTGGCCTGGAAGGCGATGTACGACTCGGCGTCGAAGCTGCCGTCGGCGCGGGTGGTGAGCGTCACCAGATCCGGAACGGCGACGATCGTGACGTCGTCGGCGATCACCAGGCCCTGGTAGCCGGTGCGCTCGGTCTCCGAGCCGGCCAGCGCGGTGGGTTCGATCTGATCGGGGGTCGGCTGGCGCAGCGGATAGCGTCCGGCTGCCGGGGTGCGCTCTGCCAGCGCGACGCCGCCCACGTTCTGCACCTGCACCCGGATCGACCTCGCCTGGTCGTTGATGGTCTTCTCCAGCACCTTGGGCGACTTGGTGAAGCTGAGCCCGGAGATCTCCTCGACCGACTGGCCGTTGCGCAGCACCTTGATGGTGAACTCGGGCGCCGACTGGTCCCCCTCCTCGGGCGCGGGTCCCGGCACCACCTCGATCTCGTAGCCGCTGGCGTCGTCGACCGCCGACACCACGGTGAAGCTGGGGATCTCGGCATTCCCCGCCGCGCTCAGCGCCAGGGTGGCCGGCTGCGCGGCGCCGCGTCCTGAGACCCGGACGATGTAGGCCAGCGTTCCGCCGTTGTCGAAGAATCCCCGGACCGCGTACGGCAGCAGCGCACCGGAGTCGCAGCCGCCGTAGATCCGCTCGTACTGCGGCCAGCTCGTCACCAGCTGCGGCTGGACGCCGTCCGGATCGTCCGGGTCGCCCTCGGCGGCGACGTAGGTGTCGGTGAGCCCGACGAAGGCCGCGATCGCGGTGCCGACGCCCTGGATCGGCATCGAGCCGGAGGGACGTTCTTCGATATAGATGCCGGGTGTGGCATAACTGGTCGCCATGGGTTGTCCTCCTTGGATTGGCAGGCCTCAGCCGTCGAGCGGCAGATCGGAAAGGGAGGTCTCGAAGGACTCCCCGTGGTGGAAGGGCGGGTAGACCCGAAGCGTCGGGTCATGGGCAGAGCAGGTGACCACCTGGATGCTGGGGAACTCCGCAACGATCCGGCGGATCACCTCCACCGATCCGGGGGCGCCCGAGTCGAGCACCACCAACGTGGGCAGGCAGTCGCGCAGGTAGTCGAGCATCGCGGCGGTGGGCCGGTGGATGACGTCCATCCGGCTGGTCGTGACCACGTCCCGGATTCCGATCTCGATCATCGCGTCGAAGTCCCCCACGGCCACCTTCGCCATCTCGGTCTCCTGTCGTGAACATGCTTTCGAACACCCTGCGCCTCGCACGGCAACGTGCGACAGGGCAAGGCGGACAGCCGAAAGTGCAAAGCCACCTCGGCCACCGGCTCGCCCGGATGATTGCCCCGATGGCCCTGTTCCTGGTCGTGCGGTCGATCTAGCCTCTGCGGCATGCGGGAGCACGTGCCGGCCGCCGAGGTCGCCACACCGAGCCCGGCTCACCAGGCGCAGGTTGCGCGGACGCCGGTGCGCCAGCCCGCGCGTCCGGTCACGTCCCTCCCGCTGAAGCAGCTCGCCCGCGCCGGCGCCCGGCCGGCGATGGGCAACCGGGCAACGATCGCCACCCTGGCCGAGGCCGGTGTGCGGGTCACCTCCCCCACCGATGCGGTCGAGCGGGAGGCCACCGCGGTAGCGGACGCGATCAGCCACAGCCCGGCCGCTGCGCCCGCACCCGTGGTCGTGGTGGCGCCGGTGGAGGAGACCGCCGTCCGCCGGATCGCGCGGCCACCTGCCAGCGCCGCCCTCTCCTCGGCCACCGGCGTCCATGCCGGGGAACGCCGCCCCGGACCGGTCTCCTCGCCGCCAGCCATCGGCAGGGCGGCGCGCGCCGGCTTCCACCAGACCCCATTGGCGGCTGATCGCACGGCTCCCAACACAGCGACCACCAGAACCGAGCCAGTCGCGCCGGCGATCGCCCGGCAGCAGTCCCCGGCGCAACCCCGCGGACCACCGTCCGGGCTGCCAGAGATCATCGCCGCCGGATTCTCCGGTGGCACACCGGTCGCCCCCGCGGTGCGCGACCGGATCGAGCCCACCCTCGGCGCCGACCTGAGTCAGATGCGGGTACACACCGGACCTGCTGCCGCTCGTGCCGCCAGCTCGGTGGGTGCGCGCGCCTTCACCGTGGGAAGCGACGTCGTCCTGGGCGCCGAGGAAAGCCCTCAGGATGTCGCCCTGATGGCGCACGAGGCCACCCACGTCGTCCAGCAGACATCATGGGGACGCAGCGCGCTGGCCCGCGAGGAGTCCGGCGACGACAGCTGGATTCCGGAATCGGTGCTGGAAGAGATCCGCGGTTTGGTGCGGGCGATTCCCGGCTACGGCCTGGTTGCCGTTGCGATCGGACAGGATCCGCTCACCGGACGACCGGTGAGTCTCGATCTCGACAATGCCGTCGAGACCCTCTTGCTAGCCGGTCCCTTCGGACCTGGCGTTGCGGTCGTCCTGAAGGCGATGGACCTGCTGAGTTCCGCCTGGTCGGTGGTGACCAGCACGCTGGCCGCGCACAACGTCACCATCACCCGCGTCGGGCAGGATATCGACGCCGCCTGGGAACGGCTCTCGGTCACCAGCCTCCCGTCCACCAACGCCGCGATGGTCCGTGGCTACATCGATGCCTTCCTGGCCGACATCCGGGCCGCGATCGGCGACCTCGTCGACCAGTTGATCGCCGCCGTCCGCGCGGCCATCGTTCCGATCGTCGAGCCGTACCTCACCGAGGGCGCGCTGGCTCCAGTCTGGAACCTCGCCACCAAGGTGATGCACTACAACCCGCTCACCGGCGCCGACGTCAACGCCAGCACGGTCGAGATCATCAGCGACTTCCTCACCCTGATCGGCCAGGACGAGGTGCTGGCGCAGATGACCGAGCGCGGCACCCTGCAGCAGACCGCCGACTGGGTGGACGGCCAGATCGCGACCTTCCTGAGCCTGATCGGACGCGCCGGACAGCTCTTCAGCGACGCCTGGGACGCGATCTCGCCGGCCAACCTGCCCAACCTGCTCGACACCCTGCCCGACCTGGCGAACCGGGCGGTCGCGCTGTTCGGCGACGTGGTCGCCTTCGGCTCGAACCTGATCTCGCAGATCCTGGTCTTCGTCCGCGACTCGCTGCTGGAGTGGCTGAGCGAGAAGGCGCACACCATGCGCGGCTTCAAGCTGCTTACGGTGATCCTCGGCGCCAACCCGTTCACCGGCGCTGGCGTCGAACGCAGCGCGGAGAACCTGATCGGCGGGTTCATCGAACTGATCGCGGGGCCGGAGACCTACGCCCAGCTGGCCGAATCCGGCGTGATCGCCGAGGCGGCCGGCAGGATCGAGTCGGAGATGGAACGGCTGAACATCTCCTGGGACTTGATCACCGGCACCTTCACGGCGATCTGGGAGAGCCTCAGCCTGAGCGATTTCCTCGACCCGATCGGCTGCATCATGCGGGTAATCGACCAGTTCGGCGAGCCGCTGTCGCGAATCATCTCGTTCGCGGCGACCGTCGTCCAGGTCGTGCTGGAACTGATCCTGCGCCTGATGAACTTCCCCGGCGACCTGCTCGGCAGCATCATCGCCGGCGTCCAGCAAGCCCTGGACAATATCCAGGCCGACCCGGTCGGCTTCCTGAACAACCTGCTGGCCGCGCTCAAGCAGGGCTTCTCGCAGTTCTTCGACAACATCCTGACCCACCTGGTGCAAGGACTGGCCGACTGGCTGTTCCGCGGCCTGAAGGGGCTCGGCATCGAGATCCCGACCGAACTCTCCGGCGAGGCGATCCTGAAGCTGGCGATGGACGTGATGGGCCTGTCGGTGGAGTTCCTGTGGGAGTGCCTGACCGAGGTCATCGGGGCGGAGAAGGTGGCGCTGATCCGCGGCGCGATCGACAAGCTCGGCCAGGCGTGGGCATTCATCGCCGACGTCCAGCAGCGCGGCATGGTCGCCGTCTGGGAGTACCTCAGCACCCAGCTGGGCAACCTGTGGGACACCATCTTGGGCATGGCCAAGGACTGGCTGGTCAGCAACATCATCGACGCCGCGATCGCGAAGGTGCTCTCGATGCTCGACCCGACCGGCGTGATGGCCGTGATCAACAGCTGCATCGCCTTCTACCGGGCCGTCCAGTCGGTGATCGAGTACGTCACCGAGATCCTGCAGATCGTCAAGACCTACGTCGACACCATCGCCGCGATCGCCGCCGGGAACATCGCCCCCGGGGCGACCATGCTGGAGGGCGGACTGGCTGCCGCCATCCCGGTGGCGATCGGCTTCCTGGCCAGCCAGGTCGGCCTGGGCGACATTCCGGAGAAGATCGTCGAGATCATCAACGGCCTGCGACAGGCGATCAAGGACGCGGTCATCTGGCTCATCCGCCAAGCCATGCGGCTCGGTGAGGCAGCGCTCAACGCGCTAGGGATGGGAAGCGGCGGTGAGCCTGAGGATGCCTCGGAACCGGACGCAGCCGCGGCCGCCGGAGGTCTGACCCTGCCCGCCACGCCAATCGCCTTCTCCATGGACGGCGCCGGGCACTCCATCTGGTTCGTGCGCGTCGGCGCCGGCTACCAGGTGAACATGGCGTCGAGTCACGCCGGGCACCTGCTCACGCGGGTCGACACTGCGCTGGCCGACGACAACTGTCCGTCCGGTGCCCGTCCGGTGCTGGCAGCGGCCAGCACCACATTGCGTGCCTTCGAGAGCGAGATCGCCGAGATGGACCGGCTCTGGTCCGACCCGATGAACGCCAACGTTCCGCTGCACTCGGCTGAGCTCGGCCGGGAGTTCACCAGAGCCGAGTACCCGCAGGCCGTCACCGCGCGGCTAGGGGCATACCGCGCAACCCTGGAGTCCTTGGGCGGTCAGTTCCACATGAAGGACCTCACCGACATGGGTCACCGTTCCCGGTACGTCACCGAGGACTCGATCAGCAACGACTTCCGCGAGGGCTGGCGCCGCCGCTTCTACGGGGGCTGGCAGGGCGGCATCGAGAACCTGAAGTGGCAGGAGTCGAACCAGGCCGGCATCCGCGAACTGCGCGCACGGGATCCCGCAGCCCCTATCCCGGCCAACCCCGACGTCTATTGCTGCGCCTCTTGCGGTGGCTGTTTCTCCGCTGCTGGCGGAGTTCCGGGGTACCCGGTGCGGCCGTGGCACCTGGACCACATCACGCCGGTAGCCAGCCACTTCAACAGCGACGGACGCAACACCACCCAGGACGCCCGCGTCGCCTGGTACAGCCGTTCCAGCAACTTGCAGGGCCTGTGCTCCACCTGCAACCTTCAGAAGGGGTCGCGGGACGAGAACGGTGTCGCCGCGGAGGTCTCCGACTGGCGGGTGCACCGGCGCTTCCGGGGTCCCGGCGACGCAGCGCCCGACCCGAGCGACGAGGGGTGAGACATACCATGGCCACCACCACACGACGCCGCCGGGCCGAACTCCTGCGTCCGGCCGCGCCGCCCACCCCGTCACCCCCGGAGACCGAGCAGCAGACGACGACCCGGCAGCCGGTGCTGCTCGCTTCGCCCGCCGCCACCCTCGTCCATCATGCCTCGGAAGCTGGGATTGGCAACCGTGCCACGATCGCCCTGCTGCAGCAGGCGCCGGCCGCCGTTGCGGAGGCCACTCCGACCCGGCGGATGATCCGGTACGGCAGCACCGGGGCGGACGTCGCGCACGCCCAGGAACGGCTCAATGCTCACGGCGCCACTCCCCCGCTGGCGGTGGACGCGATCTTCGGCCCGCTCACCCGGCAGGCGACCCTCGACTACCAGCGCAGCCACGGCCTCGACGTCGATGCGATCATCGGGCCGCGTACCTGGGCTTCGCTGGAGGGGCCGACCAGCATTGGCGGCGCCAGTGGCAGCGGGGGCGGCGGCGCCGGCGGGCCGGGCAGCAGCGTGATCATGTACGACACCGGAAGCCAGACCTTCACTCCGCCCGCCCAGGGCACAACGATGGCCAGCATCAGGGCCGAGATCAAGGCCAAACAGGATGCCAAGCCCGATCCAGCGCTCGGCAAGACGGTCGACGTCAAGGGCGTCACCACCGGCGCACCCGAGGAGATCTGGGTCTGGAACGTCCTGCTGCAGCGCGCCGAGCGGGCGAACTGGGGTGGTGAGATCGATGTGGTCACCCAGATCGGCCCGGAGAAGGACGGCAAGAAGCCGGTCGGGCAGGTCAGCATCAAGATCGACGGCTCCGGCAATGCCACCGCCGCCCTGCTGAACCGCGGGCCGGTAGCCGTCCCCAGTGCCCTCGCCGACGAGGCCGCCGCGATCGCGGCGCTGAAGGCGCTCGGCTTCAGCGCCGTCGAGAACGGCACCGCCACCTGGACCCTGCCCGAACTCAACAAGGTGCACGCGGCGCTGTCCCGCCTGACTCCGGCGGAACGCAAGGCGCTCTCCGGCGTCAAGCTGGTGCGGGATCGCACCCTCACCAGCGACAGCGGCGAATCCCTCGACGGACAGTTCCGCCACGAACTGAGCGTCACCCCCGGCTCGGATACCACCGCTTCGGTGGCGACCCGCAGCGAATCGCTTCACCTGGCCGACACGGCCTTCGCCAACGACACCATCGGCTTCATCGGCGATGCCGGGGACGCCGCGGTCGCGAGCTTCAGCACCATCGTCCACGAAGCCGGGCACGCCGTGGAGGGCAAGGCCCGGCGGGACGCCCAGTTCGCCACCCAGCAGGCGCAGGCGGTGGTGAACAACGACACCTTCGCGCTCAGCTCCCGCCAGACCACTGTGAACACGGCGATCACGAACCTGAACACCGCGCTGACCGCGGCCGGGGCGAAGATCGCGAAGTACCCGAAGAAGGACCAGGGCTCCGCCCGGGCGTACGTGGGTGCCGTCCAGAAGGCGACCAGGGCGATCGACGCCTACGCCAAGGGCAGCAAGGTCGACCAGTTCCCCACCCTGAAGGAGGCAGCCGAGAAGGCGGTGGCGGCCCGGGACAAGGAATCGGCCGGACTCCCCGCCGGGCATGCCGCTTCGGCGGACTTCGCCGACGTGGTCTCCGCCCAGGACACCCTGCAATCCGCCGCCCAGGACAGGGCCACCGCATTCACGAAACTGGAAGCCTCGAAGGCCGCGCTGGCCGAACGCCGGAAGGACGAGGCGAAGGTCACCAAGGACGGCCGCTCCTCCCGGTTGGCGGCCTTCGTCGACTTCGTGACCAAGAACAAGATCCCGCCGTTGACCGCCTACGCCAAGCAGAACTGGCCCGGCAAACCCGAGGAGTTCTACGCCGAGGCCTTCTCACTGTGGCACAACGACCCCACCTACCTGACCGCCAATGCACCCACCCTCAAGGATTGGTTCGACGCCGGAAAGCACCTCTCATGAAGCTCACCCGCACCACCCACGGACCCTACCCACTGTTCGATCTGATCCGGCCGGTCGGGTCGGCTCCGTTGCCACTCGACTTCGAAGCCGCGGAGAAGCTGGACGCCCAGGCCCGCGCGGCCTACCACGACGGCGACTACCGGCTGGCGTCCGCGCTGTTCGAGGACCTCGCCGCCCGGTTGACGACCACGCCCGGCGCCGCACATGCCACGACTGTGGCCACCGACCGCGACTACGCCCGCCACAACGCCAGGGCCGCGGCCGCCATGGCCGAGTCCGGTTCCGCGTCCGACGGCGATCCCGGAGGGCTGCCGGAAGGGCTCGACCCTGGCTGCTGAGGTCTGCGGGGCGGAGTCAGACCGACGGCGTGTCGGCGCCCGGCTCCGGTGCCGGCTGGAGGACCTGGTCGACCACGGTCGGCAGTACGACCTGCACCGGCGGACCGGCCGCCAGCAGTGCGGCAGCGTCCAGCGTGACCGAGACCGACACGTCCAGGCCAGGCTTCAGCTGCCCGCCGATCGCCGACCAGAAGTCCGAGGACTCGGTGTCTCCGCCGGCGCGCAGCAGGATCTCGGGCAGCGGATCGGAGACCAGCGGCGGCTTGAGGTGTTCCGGCGCCAGGATCGGGTTGACCAGCAGCGCCGCCAGCACCTGGCCGAGCAGGGCGTGCTCGTCGGCCACCTCGGTGGTCCAGGCGGTGATCAGGTAGCGGCACTCGACCCGCGGCATCGGGCCCTGCCGGCGGGCCTTCCCGTCCTCGTCCCGAACCACCTGCAACCCGATGCTGCGCTCGGCCAGGTTGGGGCGGACGTCCCACAGGAAGAGGCTGACGGTCGGCCGGCTCAGCTTCGCCGACCACTCCTTGTCCGGCGCCTCGAAGGCGATGTCGATCTCCCGCGCCGGGAGCGGGACGATCTGCCGCAGAAAGGCGGCCAGGGAGTCATCGAGCAGGTGCAGCATCGTCGTCGGCCACCAGGTAGTAGTACTTGTCGAACTCGGTCGGGGTGCGGAGCTTGCCGGCCTTCTGGAACTCCCGTTTCAACCCGATCACCACATCCTCCATGGTGATCGGACGGGCATCCGCGGCCGCGAGGAAGGCCGCCGCCAGCGCCGCGTTGCGAATGGTGCCGCCGGAGATGGCGAAGTTGCGGGCCAGGAAGTCGAGCTCGAGTTCGGCGGCCGGCGCCTGCGGCGGGAAGTTGAGGGCCCAGATCCGCCGGCGATCCGCCTCCTCCGGCGGCCGGAAGTCCACCCAGACCGCGATCCGGCGGGTGAAGGCCTGATCGATGTTGCGTTGCAGGTTCGTGGCGAGCACCACCATCCCGTCATGGCGTTCCAGCCGCTGCAGCAGGTAGGCGACCTCGATATTGGCGTAGCGGTCGTGGGCGTCGGAGACCTCCGAGCGCTTGCCGAACAGGGCGTCGGCCTCGTCGAAGAAGAGCACCACCTCGGCCGCCCGAGCGGCGTCGAAGATCCGATCGAGGTTCTTCTCGGTCTCACCGATGTACTTGCTCACCACGCCGGAGAGGTCGACCTTGTACAGATCCAGCCCCAGGTCACCGGCGATGACTTCGGCTGCCATGGTCTTGCCGGTGCCGGGCGGACCGGCGAAGAGCGCGACGATGCCCGCCGAGGGGGCGGCGGGAAACCCCCAGTCGCCGTAGACCAGCGAGCGAGCGCGGTAGCGGTCGGCGAGTTCGGACAACTGCCGGGTCTGGTCCGCGGGCAGCACCAGATCCTCCCAGCCGTAGCGGGGACGGGTGCGCAGCGCGAGCCGATCCAGTTCACCGGCCGCCAGCCGCCGAATCGCCTGCCCGACCGAGGTGCTGCCGCCGGCCATTGCCTGGGTGACCAGGCGGAGCTGCGCGCGATCCAGGCGCTGGCCGGTCGAGGTCTGGCCGAGCAGTTCCTGCCAGGACGCCTCGTCGGCCAGCCCGGCCGCCACGGCAAGCTCGTGCCAGGCGACATCCGGCAGGCAGGAGAGCGGAAGCTCGCGCGGGCTGGAGAGCACCCAGGCCACCTCGGGGGTGCGTTCGATGGCTCGGGCCAGCACGGGGGTCACCGGTTCGTCGGTCTCGACCACGAGGGCCGCCGCGGCCACCACCGCCTCGCGCACCAGCACGATCAGCGCCGACTGCTCCAGGGGTGTCCGTACCACCAGCTGGGACTGCCCCGGCAGCAGCTCGGACGCCGCGCGCAGCCGCGATTCGGCATCCGCCCCGTGCACCAGGGTGAGTGTCGGCGACCGCTCCGCATCCGGCCTTGGCGCACCCTCCCGCAGGCCGGGCTCGGGCTGATGCTGGGGGTCGGGATTCGACCGGACCCCGATGGTGCGAACCGGGGGAAGCTGCTCGTCGGGAGCGTCGTTGCCGAGCAGGTGCCAGCTGACCCGGGCGGCCAGCCGAACCATGCGGTTCGACCAGGGGCCGTCGGGGTCGACCTCGGCCAGGCCGAGGCGTATCAGCGCGGCGTCCGGTGCGACCGGCGCGACGCCGGCCAGGCGTGCCAGCAATCCCTGGCTTAGCCGGGGCAGGCGCATGTCGTCGTGCAGGTAGGCCACCAGTCGCTGTCGTTGCGGCGACCGCTCGACCGCAGCCACCAGCGCCAGGACGGTGGCGCCCGCCTCGTCCAGGCCGGCGCGATCGACCAGCCCAGCGAACCGGTCCTCCTCGTTCAGCGACGCCAGGAACTCGTTCCGCCGCGACGCCAGCTCCCCGGCCAGCCGCTGCTCCAGCTCGGCCGCCTTGGCCGGGTCCGCGCCGTCAAGCCCTGGCAGCCCAGCCAGGATCGCCTCGATGTCGGTGTCGGTCACGAACCAGCCGGCGGCCTCCCGCGGGGCGACGCCACCTCCCACCCGCCACAGCATCGCCTCGCGGTGCAGCAGCGCATCGGCGTAATCGAGCCACGCCGCCATTCAGATCACCCCGGAGCGGGTGGCGAGCGCCACCGCGTGCGCCCGGGTGCGACAGTTCAGCTTCATCAGGATGTCGTGCACCACGTTCTTCACCGTCCGCTCCGAGAAGGAGAGCTCCCTTGCCATCTCGAGGGTGTCGGAACCCTCCGCCAGCAGTCGCAGCACGGCCCGCTCCCGATCGTTCAGCGCCCCCACCGGGCCCGCAGCGCTCTGGCGGGCATGGGCCAGGGTCCGCGCGAGCAACTGGGCCGGCACCGTGGCCGCGCCGGCGGCCACCGCCCGCACCGTCGCCACCAGCGACTCGACGGTCAGATCGGTGCGCGGCAGCACCGCGCGAATGCCGCTCTCCAGCAGCCGGCCCACGTGGTCCACTCCGGCCTCCTGCAGGGTGGCCACCAGCAACACCCCGCGGGTTTCGGCCAGCCGGAGCACCGGCCGCAGCGTCCCCGGGTTGTACTCGAACAGCAACAGCGTCACGTCGGAGCTCGGAGGAGGGCTCAGCCGAACGCTCTCCCCCGCGATCGGGAACCCCTCGCTGGCGAGCGAAGCCGCCATCCCCCGGCGGAGGATGGCATGCGCATCGTCTATCCAGACTCGAACAGACGGTGGGGCGGCAGCCGTCACGAGCACCAGTTTCCTCTGGGGTCAATCGGTCGGCAACGCTTAGCATTACCCATGGTGGCAGCCCTATCGACGGCGACCACCCCGCTGCTCCTGACCTCGCCGGACCCGATCGAACAGCCCGCTAGAATGACGCCCGGCGATGGATCCCGCCGGGGCTGACGGCCCGAACCGCCGAGATGGCTGATGGTTCCTGTCCCGTGGAACGGGCAGGCATCGTCCTGCCCTGGGAGGTGGATATGCGCGAGGCTCCTCAACCCGGTCCGCACCGGATCGAACCCGTGGCCGGCCAGCCGCTGGTCGTCGGCGTGGTGCCGGGACAACCCGCGGTGGTGGCCCTCACCGCCGCCGCCTGGGCGCAGGCGACGGGCGGTTCGCTCTACTTCGGCTATGCCGATCCGACTCGGATCGTCGATCGCGAACTCCCCGACGGGACGGTGCGTCACACTCCCCTGGAGCCCGACCGTGAGGATGACGACTGGCGCCGGCGGTGCGACCAGCTGCAGGCACAGCTGGCCGGGATCCTGGCCGGGACGGACGTCGCGTGGGAGCTGCGCTATCTGGCCGGACGGGCCGACCGCGCCCTCACCCACCTGGCCCGAGCGGTGGGCGCGTCGGCGATCGTGGTCGGTGCCCGCCACGCCCGCGGTGAGCGCGTCCACGATTTCTTCGCCGAGTCGGTCGGACTGCACCTCGCCCGCCACCAGCACCGGCCCGTCCTCGTGGTTCCGCTGAGCGTCGTCGACTGGAAGGCCCCGGCCCCGTGGCAGTGAGCGCACCCCGGCTCGTCACACCGGTGCTGATTCTCGCCGGCGGCAGCCTGGGTACCTTCGCCCGGTGGTGGCTGGAGGACAGGTTCGGCGCCCCGCCCGGCAGTTGGCCTTGGGTGACCTTCTGGATCAACCTCAGCGGTTCGTTCCTGCTCGCCGCACTGCTGGACGCCCTGGCTGCCACCGGTGAGGACACGGGTTGGCGGCGGTACGTCCGGCTGGGCGTGGGAACCGGGGTGATGGGCGGCTACACCACCTACTCCACCTTTGCTGTCGAGGCGGTGACACTGGGCCGATCCGGGTCCATCGGCCTGATGCTGCTGTACGGGGGCGGCAGCGTGCTGCTGGGCCTGGCACTGGCCTATGCCGGTGGCTGGGGCGTCCGGCACCTCTACCGAAGGCGACCCCGATGACTCCGCTCTGGATCGCGCTGGCAGGCGGCCTCGGCGCCGTCACCAGATACGTCGTCGACACCGCGGTCGCCCGGCGCAATCGCACCGGCTTTCCCCTCGGCACGGTCGTGATCAACGTCACCGGCTCGTTCCTGCTGGGCCTGCTCACCGGTTGGCTGCTGACCGGTGCGCTTGGACCGTGGGGTGCGATCGTCGGCACCGGCTTCCTCGGTGGCTACACCACGTTCAGCACCGCCAGCGTCGAAGGCGCCCGCCTGCTGCGGGCCGGGCGCGGCTGGAGCGTCCTGCTGCACGCCGGCGCCATGCTGCTCGCCGGCCTGCTGGCCGCAGCGCTCGGGCTGTGGCTGGTCGCCTGCTGAACGGTGGCCGGGTCGGAGGGCTGAGCTCGCTTGGCCCGTTCTCGTCGACCCCCTCAGGGGATCGTGCGGATCAGCGGCCCAGCTTGTCCAGGGCGTCCTTCATGGCCTGCTCGGCGAGTTCGATCTGACGCTGGTACTCGGCCAGGTCGCCGTTGCGCAGCGCCGTGTCGGCCGCGACGAAGGCGTCCTCGGCCCGCTGCAACGACTGACGGGCGGCCTCGGACGGGGTGCCCGGCTCGCTCGGCTCAGTCGGCTCAGTCGGCTCAGTCGGCTCGGTCGGCTCAGTCGGTTCGGTCGGCTGCGTTGGATCGGTCGGCTGGGTGGGGTCGGTGGGGTCGGTCGTCCCACCCGGTTCCTCACCGGTCTGTACCCCCGCGTCACCCGCGAAGGTCCGGTCCAGCGCCTCCTGCAGGGTCGCGCCGATCCCCACGCTCTGCCCGAACCGGACGATCACGTAGGTCAGTGCGGGATAGGAGCCGTCAGTGCCCTGCCGCTGGGTGTACACCGGCATGACGTACAGCAGCCCGGCGCCCATCGGCAGGGTCAGCAGGTTGCCGTAGGTGGCAGCTGCGGAACCCTGGTTGAGATAGGGGCGCAGCACCTCGGCCACCCGGGTGTCGTTGACCATGGCGTTGAAGGCCTGGCCGGGCCCGTCGATCTGGTGGGTGTCCGACATCCGCAGCACCCGGAGCTGGCCGTAGTTGGGGCTGGTCGCCTCGGCGATCACCGCCAGGTAGGCCGCCAGGTTCGCCCGGCCCCTGGGGACATACACCGAGGTCTGGCTGAAGATCGGCGCGTCGTCATCGGGCCACTTGATCGACAGGTAGTAGGGCGGCTCCAGCGCATCGGTCGCGGCCGCGTTCACCGGATCGACCGGCACCTGCCACAGGTCGGACTGCTGGTACCAGCTGTCCGGGTTGGTCATGTGATAGCGACCGAGCACAAAGCGCTGCACCTTGAACAGGTCCTCCGGGTAGCGCAGATGCGCCAGCAGCTCGGGAGCGATCTCACTCTTGGGTTTGACCGTGCCTGGGAAGACCTTGGCGAAGGTCTGCATCACCGGATCGGTCTCGTCCCAGGCGTACAGGTCGACCGTGCCGTCGGTGGCGTCCACGATCGCCTTGACCGAGTTGCGGATGTAGTTGACCGGCTTGTCCGGCTGCAGCCGGTCGTTCTGCGTCTGGGCGTCCGAGGTGAGCCGCTGCAGGCTGTAGAGCTGGCTGTTGGGGTAGCTGTCGCTGGTCGTGTAGCCGTCCAGGATCCACACCAGGCGCCCGTCCACGATCGCCGGGTAGGCGTTCTGATCCAGGGTCAGCCAGGGCGCGACCTCCTCCACGCGCTCCTTGGGCGTCCTCTTGAACAGCACCTTGGAGGCCGAGTTCACGCGGTCCGACAGCAGGATGTTCAGATCCTTGAAGTAGGTCGCGAACAGCATCCGAGCACCGAGGTTGCCGATCGGCACGCCACCGGTTCCCTCGTAGACGTTGTAGAGCTCCCGTCCGCCGTCCCCGCCGCCGGGGGTGTCGAGTTCGATCGGTTGCTGGCCGGGCTCCCGTCCGACGATCGCGAACTCGGTGCTCTTCTCCCCGAAGTAGATCCGGCCCTCGTAAGGGCTCAGCTCTCCAGTGGGCGGCAGGTCCCGCTCGATCCACTCCGGTTGACCGCCGGTCTGCCGGCGGTTGCCGTAGGCCGCGACCAGACCGTAGCCGTGGGTATAGACGGTGTGGATGTTGTTCCAGTTCGGATCCGGGAGCTTGCTGAGATTCAGCTCCCGGGCGGCAACGACCGCATCGGTCTCGTTGCCCTCGATCTGGTAACGGTCGACATCGAGGATGTCTGCGAAGGAGTAGTAGCCACGAACCTGCTGCAACTGCTCGAAGGTGGGTCCGATGCGTGCCGGGTCCATCAGCCGGATGCCAGGCAGCGCCGCCGCGTCCTCCTTCAGCTGACCCGGCCGCACCTGGGTGACCGCGGCGTACTCGGTGATCTCGACCCCGTCGATGCCGAACGCCTTGCGGGTGGCGTCGATGTGCACCTGCATGTACGGACGTTCCTTGTCCGGCTCGTTCGGCTTCACCTGGAAGGACTGCACGATCGCAGGGTAGAGAAGTTGCAGGATCAACCCTGCCACCAGCATCAGCACCACACCGGTGACCGGCAGGATCCAGCGGGTCCAGAAGGCGTTGAGGAAGAACAGCCCGGCGCAGATGAAGGCGATCACCGCCATCACCAGCTTGGCGCCCAGCCGGGCATGATCGTCGGTGTAGTGCAGGCCGGTGAACAGCGTGCCCATCTCGACGAGGTAGCCGTACCGGTCCACCAGGTTCTGCAGGCCGTAGACGATCAGCACCAGCCCGGCCAGCACCGACAGGTGCGCGGTGGCCGGAGTGGGGCGCTTGCCGCGCAGCGACTGGCGGTTGAGTGAGATCCCGCCGGTCGTGAAGTGGATCGCCGCGGAACCGAGCAGCGCGAAGAACAGCGCGCTCATCGCGAAGCCGAGCAGATCGCGCAGGATCGGCAGTGTGAAGACGTAGAACGAGACGTCGATACCGAAGTAGGCATCGGTCTGGCCGAAGTCGGTCCGGTTCAGGAAGCCCAGCACGTCCAGGGTCGCGGCGGCCGCGGTCATTCCACCCAGCAGGCCGAAGAACATCGAGGGCGCCAGGATCGCCAGCAGCAGGTTCGAGCCCAGCAGGTCGCGGTAGCGCTCCAGCAGGGAACTGTTCGCCGGCCGGCTGCCCCGCGGTCGCAGCCGCCAGGCCAGCAGCATGTTCAGCCCGACAATCGCCGCCATCGCAACGAAGAACGTGGAGAACAGCACCACGTGGGCCACCAACTGGGTGGTGAACACCTGGGTGTAGGCGACCGAATCGAACCAGAGCTTGTCCGACCACAGCTCGGCAAAGATCAGGAAGCCGACCAACAGCACACCGGCGACGATGATGGTGGGCACGAGCGGGCTGCGTCGGGCAACGGACGTCGGCACAGGCTCTCCTTGGTCAACCGGATGGAACGGGTGTTCAGTCCAATGTACGTGACAACGCCAGCGCCAGGGCCGGAACCAGGTCGGCGCCGCCGATCAGTTCCTGCGCCGCGCTGCGAATCCGGGCCACACCGTGCTGATCCCCGTCCCGGGTCACCCCCACCACCACCCGGAGATCGAGCCGCTCGGGATGCTCCGCCACGAGCCTCGCGGCAGCCGCCGGATCATCGGGCAGTTCCAG
This sequence comes from uncultured Propionibacteriaceae bacterium, assembly GCA_964435735.1. Lineage (GTDB taxonomy): Bacteria > Actinomycetota > Actinomycetes > Propionibacteriales > Propionibacteriaceae > Propionicimonas. Next base: position 17,305 of record CAYSZZ010000016.1, on the reverse strand, counting down.
CTCGGCCTCGGACGGCAGGAACGCGCGCTCCAGCGCCAGCACGCAGCCGGCGACGGCCGGGGGCCAGGCGATCCGGGCCAGGGTGGCGGCCAGATCCTCGCCGGCGACGAACTCGTCCTGCTCGATCGAGGTGAAGCCATCGCCGGGCGCCCGGCTGAGCTGTTCGGCCAGAGTGGGCTCCGCGGCGATCAACTCGGTGGTCCGCACCAGGGCGAACAGCCGGGCGGGCTGATCCCACCCGGATCGGCCGACATGGCGCTCGACCTCGATCAAGGCGGCGGTGAGGGCCTCGCTCATAGGCACCTCGGTACAGCTCCGTCCTGAGCCGGATCCCGCAGCGCCTCCAGGGCGGCCAGGGCATCGCCCAGGTTGTCGACCGGTATCAGCCGCAGCTCCGGGTGCTCCACTTTGGCGTCGGCGCAGTTGGCGGTGGGCAGCAGGAACACAGTGGCGCCGTCGCGGACCGCGGCGGCGATCTTCTCCTGAACCGCGCCGATCTGGCCGACCCGCCCGCTGGCGTCCAGCGTGCCGGTCCCGGCCACGATCCGCCCTGCCAGGAGATCGTCGGAGGTCAGCATCGAGGAGATCGCGATCGCGAACGGCAGCCCGGCGCTGGGCCCACCGATCGCCGGGTCGAGGTGGAAGGTCACCAGAGGTTCGAATCGGAAACCGGTGTCCCAGCCGACCCCGATCGACGCCGTCTGCGGCGACGTGGACGAGGCATGGGTGGTCACCGTCTTGCTGATCGCCTCCCGATCGCGGATCAGATCGAACTTCACCGCCTCGCCAATGCTGTGCGCGGCGATCGCCGCCTGAACGTCGGCCGTCCGCTCCACCGGCTGATTGTCGACCGCCACGATCAGATCCCCAGGCAGCAACTGGTCGTGCGCCGGACCGGCGAGCGACACCCAGGAGACCATCGGCAGTTCCTCCACCGTCAGGCCGGCCACCCGCAGGGCCGCAACCACCGCCGAACTCTGGGAGTCGTCCATCAGCCGGATGCTGTCGTCCTGCAGCTCACCGGCGTTGGCGCCCGGACGATAGACGGCGTCCCGGGGCAGAACCTCGCGGGAAGGCATCCAGTACGACAGCAGCGCCTCCGGCAGGGTCAGGGCGCTGTCCGGCCGGGTCACCGAGACCGTGGCCATCCGCACTTCACCGTCGACCGGGTAGGTGGCGGCCCCTTCGATGCTGATCGCGTCCACCGCGACGCTCTCGACCTCGACGGTCCCGAGCAGGTTGTAGGTGGAACCTGGGCTCCAGGTGACGAAGGGCACCGGCACCATCGCGATCACGGCGGCCAGCGTCACGAACAGCAGCGCCGCGACGGCCGCCGTCCAGGTCTGCTTGGTCACTCGGGAACTCCTGTCGTCCGCGCCCCCGGTGGAACGCGCCGCTGAGCACGATACCGCTGGAGTTTGAGAATAACCTTGGGATGCAGGCCGGCACCGACACCGAGGAGGAACCGCCATGAGCGAAGACACCAACGACGGCCGCAGCGATGATCCCGGGCCCGATGAGGAGGCTTTGCTGCGATTCCTCTCCCAGTTCGGCATCAGTCCCGGACCGGACGGGCGGCTCGACCTGGAGGAGCTGATGGCCCGGGCGCAGGCGATGATGTCGGCGTTCACCAGCCAGCTCGCCGGATTCGGCGCCACCGATCCCGACTCCGGCATCAATTGGCGCTTCACCAAGGATGTCGCGCGCAAGATCACTGCGGCGACGGGTCCCGATCCGACCCCCTCAAGCCACGACCAGACGGCGATCCGCGCCGCCTCGGAACTGGCCGACCTCTGGCTGAACGATCAGATCGCCTTTCCCCCGCTGACTCCCCCGCCGGCGGCGTGGAGTCGCGCCGAGTGGGTGGAGAACACCTTCGACACCTGGCAGCAGCTGAGCCGTCCGGTGGTCTCGGCGCTCACCGCCACGCTGGGCGATCTGCTGGCGGGACAGGCATCCGACGACCCCGCCGCCGGGATGCTGCAGCCGATGGTCCGGACCGCCGCTGCCGGCATGTTCGCCGCGCAGGTCGGCCAGGCGCTGGGCCGGCTCGCGGTGGAGGTGGTCAGCTCCGGCGACATCGGTCTCCCCCTCACCCCTCGGCCGGCGGTAGCGCTGCTGCCGACGAACATCGCCGCCTTCGGCGAGGGCCTGAGCGTCGCCCAGTCGGACGTGCTGCTCTTCCTCGCGCTGCGCGAGACCGCCCGGCAGCGACTCTTCGGCGCGGTCGGCTGGCTCGGACCGCAACTGCTGGCCCTGGTCGAGCATTACGCCCGCGGCATTGCGATCGACGCCTCCGCCCTGGAACAGGCCATCGAAACCCAGCTCAGTGGTGCGATGACGCCGCAGGAGATCGAACAGGCGGGCCAGGCCGTGGCCGGCTCCCTCTTCGCCCCCCAGGTCACCCCCGAGCAGCGTGAGGTGCTGGGCAGGCTGGAGACCCTGCTGGCCCTGGTGGAGGGTTGGGTGGACGAGGTGGTCGACCAGGCCGCCCGTGGCCGGATGCCCGCCGCCGCCCAGCTCACCGAGACGCTGCGGCGCCGCCGGGCCGCCGGCGGACCGGCTGAAGCTGCGCTGAAGGCGCTGGTCGGTCTGGAGCTGCGTCCGCGCCGAACCCGTGACGCGGCGAACCTGTGGGCGGCCACCCGGGCGGCCCGTGGGGCTGCGGAGCGGGACGCCACCTGGGCGCATCCGGACCTGATCCCGACCGCGACCGAGCTGGACGACCCGCTGGGCTTCGCCGAAGGCGGCCACCAGCCGGCGGCACCCGACGATCTGGACGCCCAACTGGCCCGACTGCTGCAGGAGGAGTCCGGACCGGAGGAGTCCGGACCGAAGTAGCCAGGCGAGGATCAGTCGCGCCGGGCGAACTCCACACCTTCCAGAAACCCCCGGGCGCGATCGGCCTGCGGATAGGCGGCCAGCAGCTCCCAGAACCGCGCCGAATGGTTGGGCTCGACCAGATGTGCCAGTTCGTGCAGGATCACGTAGTCGCCCACCCAGTGCGGCACCTGCCGCAACCGATCCGAGATCCGGATCCGGTTGCTTCCCGGAGAGCAGGATCCCCAGCGGTGGTGCTGGTTCGCCACCCAGGAGACTTCGAAGGGTGGCAGCGGCACCGGCAGCCGTCCGGCCAGGTAGCGCTCGGCGATGTCGAGGGCGCGAGCGTGCAGTTCGGCATCGCCGCCCGGGAGCCGACTGCGAGTCTCTTTGGCGAGGAACCGGGTGACCAGCGCAGGCACGAGTTCGTCCACCTCGCGCGGGGTGGTCCGCGCCGGCACCACCGCCACGAGCCGACCGCGTTCCCGGAACACCGTCAGGGTGCGGGTGCGGCGCGCGCTGCGCCGGATCTCGACCTCGTCCGATTCCATGGCTCGCACCCTATCCACCGGCTCCGACATCCGGGTTGACCGCAGCCGGCCGGCCCACTAGGTTCGACCCAGCGAGGCCCTCACCGGCCGGTCGCTCGCAGGGGAAGGCGAGCCCGACCGGAACAGGAGAGGGCCTTGCGACATCTCCGGGCACGGAGTGAAAATGCTCCCCCGCCGCGTCAGTGGCCAAGGCGGCGACGCTGTGTAGACTGACGCGGCAAGCAACCCCGACGCCACTGCCGAACGGGGCAACCACTACCACCGAGGAGAAACCCGTGGCAAAGGACACCTACTCCGGTTCGTTCTACTGCGTGAAGTGCAAGGATCACCGCGAAGCGACCGGCGACGTCACCGTGAACGAGAAGGGCACCCGCATCGCCAAGGCGAAGTGCCCCGTATGCGGCACCAACCTGACGCGGTTCCTGCCCAAGAACGCCTGAGACCGTCCTCGCTGAAGCGTCGGCACCCTTGAGGTCGCCGGCGCTTTCGCATGTCCGGACCGTGTCCGTCGTGTTGTCCAGAATCCCGTCGGTGTTGCCCGTCGGTGCCGGTGTCTTGTCCGGCGTCGCCGGATCGGCTTCGGTGGGGCTATGCCGGAATCAGCCACCCGCTATCGCCTGACTCGTCAACTCCCACTCACCTGGCGCGATGAGGGTGTGCTCCAACTCGGGCTGGACGAGGGCATCGTGCTCCATGGGGTGCCGGTCGCACTGACCCATGCCGTCCAGGCTCTGACCGAGCCGCGCAGCCTCACCGAACTCGAACGGCTCGCGCCGGCGCTGCCCCTCGCGTGGCTGAGCTGGCTGCTCGACCAGCTGGAAGCGGCCGGCCTGCTGACCACCGAGCCTGCCGTCCGGCCCGAGGTCGGCCTGCTGGGGGCCGGGCGGCTGGCCGACGCGATCGCGGGCGGCCTGGAGAAGCCGGGCCTGGCCGAGGTGGTACGGATGGCGAGCGCCCGCCGGCGGAACCGTCGCCGACTGCCGGAGGCCATGCCGCACTGGAGCGAGGTGGTCGCCGGCCTGCCCGGCTTCGTCGTGGTCGCCACTGACACCCAGGAGCCGGACCGTGCGCTCACCGACACCCTGGCCCGCACCGGACGAACCCACCTGATCGTCCGGCTGGAGACCGATCGAGCCGTGGTCGGGCCGCTGGTCATACCGGGGAGCACACCCTGTACCCGCTGCCACGACCTGCTGCGCTGCCACTACGACCGGGCGTGGCCCCGGCTGGTGGCCCAGCTCTGCCGGGACCGGGCCGCGCCCGATCCGGTTCTCCTGGGGTGGGCGGCGAGCACCGCGGTGGTGCAGATCCGGTGCCGGCTGGCCGGCGGCGCGCCCGACGCCACCGGTCGCACCCTCGAACTGGGCAGTACCGATCATGTGCTGCGCGTCCGGGATTGGCAGGTGCACCCCGATTGCGGCTGCGTGATGGCAGTCGCTTGATCGCCGTGCAGACTGGACAGCGTGACCGAACCCGCCGATGACCGCAGTCGTTTCCTCTCCGAAGGCACCCTGGGGCGCACCGCCCGGCTGCTGAGCCTTCCCCTGGGGGCGGCCGGACGAGCCACCGTGGGTGCCGGACGGCGGCTGCTCGGCGCGTCGGCCGTTCAGGTGGAGGCCGATCTCTCCAGAGCCGCCGCCGATCAGCTGTTCACCGTCCTGGGCGAGTTGAAGGGCGGCGCCATGAAGTTCGGCCAGGTCCTCTCCATGATGGAGGCGATGCTGCCGGAGGAGATCGCGGCCCCCTTTCGCGTCAAGCTCGCCCAACTGCAGGATTCGGCACCGCCGATGCCGACCTCCCGGGTGCATGGCGTGTTGCGTGCCGAACTCGGTGCCGACTGGCGCTCTCATTTCGCCGAGTTCGAGCCTCGGCCGGCAGCCGCGGCGTCGATCGGTCAGGTCCACCGGGCGCGACTGTCCGGATCCGGGGAGCCGGTCGCGGTCAAGGTCCAGTACCCGGGCGCGGACGCCGCCCTGCGCAGCGACCTGAAGCAGATCCAGCGGCTCGCCACCGCGGCCTCCGCGGTCACCGGCGGGCTGGACGTGGTCGCACTCACCCGGGAGGTGGCGGCCCGGATCGCCGAGGAGGTTGACTACCTGCACGAGGCCCAGGCACAGAACCAGATGGCCGAGGCGGTCGCCGGCCATCCGCGCTTCGTCGTACCCCGAGCGAGAATCGCGACCTCTCGGGTCCTGGTCTCCGACTGGGTGGAAGGCGTCAAGCTCGGACGGCTGGCCGAGGCGCCGGAGCAGAGCCGCAACGCGGCCGCTCTCGACTACGTCACCTTCCTGTTCTCCGGCCCGGCGCTGGGCGGGCTGCTGCACGGCGATCCGCATCCGGGAAACTTCCTGGTCACTGGCGACGGCCGCCTCGGCGTCGTGGACTTCGGGCTCACCGCCGGCTTCCCGGAGGGACTGCCCCGCCCCATGGGCGAACTGATCCGCCGGGCGGTCGCCGGCGATGCCGCCGGGATGCTCGCCGGTCTGCAGGAGCACGGGTTCATCGCCGGCGAACTCGATGCCGACGAACTGCTGGACTACCTCAACCCCTTCGTCGAGCCGGCCAGCGTCGAGGAGTTCCACTTCGACCGGGCATGGACCCGCTCCCAGTTCGGCCGGGTGCACCGCAGCATGGGCGCCGACCAGATTCCGCTGAAGCTGAACATCCCGCCGGAGTACGGCCTGATCTACCGGGTCTGGCTGGGCGGGATCGCGGTACTGGCCCAGTTGGACGTGACCGCGAACTTCGCCGCCGTACTGCGGCGCTACCTGCCCGGCTTCGCGGACTGAGCGACCAACCGCAGCACCGCGTCGCCGTACTGCTCCACCTTGGCTCCCCCGACCCCGGGGATGCGCTGCAGCCCCGGTGGGTCGGCGGGCATGGCCTCCGCGATCGCCATCAAAGTCGCGTCGGTGAACACCACGAAGGCCGGCACCCTGCGTTCGCTCGCCTGTTCGGCTCGCCATTGCCTCAACCGGGAAAGCAGCTGCTCGTCGTAGGCCGGGGTGCACTCCAGGTGGCGTCCCAGCTTGCGTTCGGCGCCGGAGTTCAGCGGACGCTCGCAGACCCGGCAGGTGGCGGTCTGGGCGGTGCCGAGCCGTGGCCGGGGACCCCGCCGCGGCGGTGGCGCCGGGGCCGCGATGCTCAGACCGTCGAGGAAGCGGGAGGGCTGACGGGAGCCGCCGGCCCGCCGGCCTCGCGACCAGGTCAGCATCAGGTAGGTCCTGGCGCGGGTCACGCCGACGTAGAAAAGCCGCCCCTCCTCGGCCACCTGCTCGTCGCCGGCGGCCAGTGAGAGCGGCAGCGTGCCCTCCTGCACCCCGACCACGGCCACCGCCTCCCACTCCAGACCTTTGGCGGCATGCAGGGTCGAGAGCACCACGCCGTCCCCGAGCGGCGCGTGTTCGACCATGGCCCGTTGCTGCAGCTCTTCCGCCAGCACTCCCAGATCGGCGTCCGGGCGAGCGGCGACGAGATCCTCGGCCAGACCGAACACCGCGGCCAGGGACTCCCACCGCTCCCGCAACCGGCCCTGCCCGTCCGGAGCGGTGGACGTCCAGCCCAGCCGCTCCAGCGCCGTGCGCACGCCGTCCAGCGCCGGGACCGAGGAATCCCGTCCGGCCGCATCCGTTACCGCGCTGATCGCCTGGCGCACTTCGGGACGATCGAAGAAGCCGTCACCGCTGCGGACGCTGAAGCTGATTCCGGCCTCGGTCAGAGCGGTCTCGAAGACGGGCGACTGGGCGTGGACGCGGTACAGCACCGCCATCTCGCGCCAGGGCACCCCGCCCGCGTGGCGCTGCCGGAGCCAGCCAGCCACCGCACGAGCCTCGTCCGCCTCGGAATCGCAACCCAGCACGCTGGGCTGCGGCCCGTCCGGGCACTGCGATTCCAGCCGGACGGTGCCGGCGATCCGAGCCCGCAGCGACACCGCGTTGGCCAGCGCCACGATCTGCGGCGTGGAGCGGTAGTCCCGCACCAGCCGGACGATCCGCGCGTTGGGAAACCGGGCGGCGAAACCCGTCAGGTGGTCGGGGCTGGCACCGGCGAAGGAGTGGATGGTCTGGGCCGGATCCCCCACCACGCAGAGATCCTCGGAGCCGCCACGCCACAGTTCCAGCAACGCCTGCTGCACCGGGCTGACGTCCTGGTACTCGTCCACCACCAGGTGGCGGTAGGTCGACCGGACCTCCTCGGCGATGCTGGGGTGGTCGCCGAGCAGTGCACAGGTGCACAGCAGGATGTCGTCGAAGTCGATCACCCCACGATCGGCCTTCACCTGCTCGTAGCGTCCGAGCACCCGTCCCACCGAGCCCGGGTCGAGACCGGACGCCTCACGGCCGGCCGCGGTGGCCAGCTCGGCGTAGTCCGCCGGGGCGACGTTGCTGACCTTGGCCCAGGAGATCTCGGTGAGCAGATCGCGCAACATCGCCGGATCGGGGTTGAACCGCAACCTCCGGGCCGCCTCGGCCACCAGCGGCAGCCGGGCCTCGCTGACCGGCGGCAGTTGCGACCGGTAGGCCTTCGGCCAGAAGTACTGGGCCTGCCGCAACGCCGCGGAGTGGAAGGTGCGGGCGGCGACCCCCTGCGCCCCTAGCGAGCGCAGCCGCGACCGCAGCTCACCGGCGGCGCGGGTGGTGAAGGTGACCGCCAGCACCGCCCGCGGCTCGTAGGCGCCGGTGTGAACGCCGTAGGCGATCCGATGGGTGATGGCGCGGGTCTTGCCCGTGCCCGCCCCGGCGATCACCCCGACCGGGACGCCGAAGCTGGTCGCGACCTCGGCCTGCTCGGGGTCGAGGCCCGCCAGCAGGGCGTCCGGATCGGTCAGCACACCCCACACTGTAAGAGGCCCGGCCGACACTCCACAGCGGAGTCTGCGAGCGACCTCCACTCACGACGGAACCACCGGTCCCGGTGGCTCCCAGGACGCGTGTCGACCAGCCGCCTCCGGAACGGCGCTCGGACTCCTGCCCGGGGTACCGGCGAATCGTCGCGGCAGACGTCGGCTCGGCCCGGGCGGATCCGAAATGTCACAGGGCGGCTCTAGGGTGGGATCACCATGACAGCCGCACCACCTGAGGCCGGGAGCCTGACCGGCCTCCGCGTCCATCACCCGATGACCGCCGAGGCGCTGGTGGCCGTGCTGCGCGACTGCTGGTCGGAACCCCGGGCCGACCTGTTCGACTTCGACCTGGCGGTGGTGCCCGGGCCGGGGTTCCAGCGCTGGCTCTCCCAGCAGTGGGCGGTGGCCGACGGCATCTGCGCGGGGATCAGCTTCACTTCGCTGGGCGGGCTGCGGCGCACCCTCGATGCGGACGACCCGTGGCGTCCCGACCGATTGGTGTGGCCGTTGCAGCGGCTGGCCCTGGCCGGCGACGATCCGGCGCTCGGCGACCTGCAGCGGCACCTGACGGCCTCGCGGGAGCCCTACTCGGCCTGCCTGCGGACCGCGCGCCACTTCGCCGGCTACGCCACCTACCGGCCCGCGATGCTCGCCGCCTGGGCGGGCGGGAAGGACGTCGACGCCGCCGGACGCCCCCTTGCCGAGAACACCTGGCAGGCCCATCTGTGGCGGATGCTCGCCGCCGAACTCGGCGAGACCCCGGGCGAGCGCCACGCCCGGTTGCTGACCAGCCTGCGCTCCGCACCTGCCACGGGAGTGCCGCTACGGGTGGCGATCGTCGCCCCCGAGTTGCTCGACCAGCCAACACTGGAGCTGTTCGGCGCCCTCGCGGAGCACCACCAGGTCGACCTGCTGGCACTGACCCCGAGCCCGCGCCGGCAGCCGACGACTCGCGGGCACCAACTGCGGCGCGACTTCCATCGTCCGATCGGTCACCCGCTGAACGACGCCCTCGGTGCCGTGGCCGACGAACGCGCGCTGCTGCTGCCGAGTGCGGAGCATCCGGACTCGGCATACCCAGGTGACCCCGACGCCAACCCCCGTCAGCCCCGTGAGCCCAGGGATCTCACCGCCCCCGAGAAGCCGGGAACCTTGCTGGGCTGGCTGCAGGCGGACCTTGCCGCGGACCGGCTGCCGGCCAGGCCCCGGCAACTCACCGCCGGGGACCGCTCGATCCAGTTGCACCTGTCGCACGGCCTGCATCGCCAGGTGGAGGTGTTGCGCGAGGTGCTGGCGCGGGAACTGGTGGCCGATCCCAGCCTCGAACCGCGCGAAATCGTCATCGTCACCCCCGATGTGGACGAGGTGGCGCCGCTGGTCGCCGCCGCCTTCATGCTGCCCAGCCGGGAGGGGGACCATCCCGGGCACGGCTTCCGGGTGCGGCTGGCCGATCGCTCCGTCGCCCAGACCAATCCGCTGGTGGGCCTGCTGCTGCAACTGTTGCGGCTGCCGGATGGCCGGTTCGAGGCGTCCACCGTCCTCGATCTCTGTGCACAACCCGCGGTGGCCTCCCGCTTCGGTTTCACCGAGGATCGACATGACCGGCTGGTCGAGCTGGTCGAACGCGCCGGCGTCCGCTGGGGCCTTTCCGCCTCGCAACGCGGCGACTTCGGGCTGGGCCAATACCCGCAGAACACCTGGCTGGCCGGAGTGCAGCGGATGCTGCTCGGCGTGGCGCTGGACTCCAGCGACCTGGTCTTCGCCAAGACCGTGCTGCCGCTGGACGACGTCGGCTCCTCCGACATCGACCTGATCGGCGGGCTGGCCGAGCTGATCGGACGCCTTTCCCGGCTTCTCGCCGGCTTCGCCGCGCCAGCGACGATCGCGGACTGGGCCGGCCGTTGCCGGACCGCGGTCGATGGACTGGTCAGCCTGCCGCCGGACCAGCAGTGGCAACTGGCCGACCTGTGGTCCGGTCTGGCTCAGATCGCCGGACGCGGTGACCAAGGACTGCTGGAGCGCCACGGCGCGCTGCGCGTGATCGAGGCCGAGCTCGGCGACCGCCCGGCGCGCGGCGTGTTCGGTGCGGGGTCGTTGCTGGTCTGTGGTCCGACCTCGTTGCGTCACGTACCGCACCGGGTGACCGTGCTGCTTGGCTGGGACGCCGAACGGTACCCGCGATCGAGCGCCCGGCACGGCGACGACCTGCTCGGGCTGGAGCCGGTTACCGGAGACCCCTCCGCCGGCCTGCTGGACCGGCAGCTACTGCTCGACGCGATCCACGCCAGCCGGGAGCGCCTGATCGTGATCGCGCGCAACCGCAGCGACTCCAGCAACGAAGAGATCCCGCTGGCCGCTCCCCTGCAGGAACTGCTGGACGCGCTGGACACCACCGTGGCGGGTGGCCAGATCGTCCGCGAGCAGATCACGGTGACCCACCCGTTGCAGCCCTTCGATCCGGGCTACTTCGACCCCGGGCGTCCAGAACTGTCCAGCGTCGACCACCTGGCGTTCCGCGGCGCCCGCGCCATGTCGGAGACGCGGCCCGCCCGCGACCGCTACCGGCTGGAGACCCTTCCGCCGCCCGATCTGAGCACCGGGGTCGCCCTCGACGAACTGACCGCCTTCTTCGCCCATCCGGCCAGGCAGCTGCTGAAGTACCGGGCGGGCTTCACCCTGGCCGAGGCGCGCGAGTTCAGCGACTCCCTGCCGCTCGAACTCGACTCGCTCGACCGGTGGAAGATCGGCGATCGCGTGCTGCGGCAGCTGCGCGCGGGCGCCGAGCCGGAGGCGGTGGCGCAGGCCGAGTGGCTGCGCGGCGACGTGCCCCCCGCGCAACTCGGCCGGCGTGAACTCGATCAGGTGTTCAGCCAGGCTCGGGCAGCGCTGCGCCGCGTCCCGTCCGGGGTGGGTCGGGCCGCAGCCCGGGATCTCAGCCTGACCATCGACGTCCCTGGTGCCGGTGCGACCGGTCTGCACGGACGGGTGCCGACCAGCGGCGACGCGCTACTGCAGGTGGAGTTCTCCAGCCTGCAGCCGAAGCACCGGATCGACGCCTGGCTGCGGCTGCTCGCGCTGACCGTCGCGGAAGGCGACCAACCGCAGGCCGTGGTGGTGGGCAAGAACCGCGCGGTGGCGATCTCGGCTCCCCCGCCTGACCAGGCCCGGCAGCTGCTCGGGCGGTACCTGGCGCTGTACCGCCTGGGGCTGAGCCGCCCGCTGCCGGCTCCGCCACGAGCCTGCGAACGGCTGGCTGGGCTGCGCCGGCGTGGCTTCGACGCGAGACTCCCCGAGGACCTCGCGGGCGCGGTGAAGCAGTTCTGGGAGTGGGACAGCGACAGCCATTGGCAGGCCTTCTTCAGCTTCCCCGAGCTACTGGAGATCCCCGCAACCTCGGTGCAACTGCCCGCCCCCGAGACGGGTGAGTCCAGCCTGTTCGCAGCCCTGGCCCAGTTGATCTGGGAACCCCTGCTGGAGTGGGAGGTGGCACGATGACCGCCTTCGACCCGGCCGGCCCGCTGCCGACCGGCACGGTGCTGCTGGAAGCCAGCGCCGGCACCGGCAAGACCCACGCCATCGCCGCGCTCGCCGCCCGCTACCTCGCCGAGGGGAAGGTCGAGGCGGACCGGCTGGCCGTGATCAGCTTCAGCCGGATAGCGTCCGTCGAGTTGCGTTCCCGGGTGCGGGCCCGCCTGCTGGCGACCCGCGATCTGTTGTCGGCGGCGCGGCGCGGGCAGCTCCCGTCCACGCTGGACGAGACCGACGCGCTGCTGGTCGACGGCGATCCGGAGGTCCTGCTGGACCGCCATGCCCGGCTGGTGACCGCGCTGGCCACCCTGGACGGGGCCGCCATCATGACGATCCACGAGTTCTGCCAGGCGATGATGGCCGAGCTCGGCGTGCTCGCCGAGGCGGACCCACAGGCCACCCTGGTGGAGGACGTCAGCATCCTGCTCGATCAACTCACCGACGATCTCTACCTCCAGCGGTACGGATCGGTCGCCGAAGGCCCCCCCTTCGACCTGGCGACCGCTCGCAGGCTTGCTCGTGAGGCAATCGAGTTGGGCGAGGCCCGGCTGGTCCCCTCCGATGCCCAGGGCGCGGCCGCGGAACGGCTGCGATTCGCTCACGAGGTGCGCGGCCACCTCGCCGAACGCAAGCGGCGGCTCGGGGTCTACACCTTCGACGACCAGCTGCTCCGGCTACGCGACTCGCTCATCCGGGCCACCAGTCAGGCGGCGGTGGAGCGGCTGCGCCGGCGCTGCCAGGTGGTGCTGGTGGACGAGTTCCAGGACACCGATCCGGTGCAATGGTCGATCCTGCACCGGGCCTTCGACGGGCACCGCCCGCTGGTGCTGATCGGCGACCCGAAGCAGGCCATCTACGGCTTCCGCGGCGCGGACGTCACCGCCTACCAGCAGGCGGTGGCCACCGCGGCCGAGCAATACTCGCTGACGGTGAACCATCGGGCCGATCCCGCGGTGGTGACGGCCACCAACGCGCTCTTCGGCGGCGTCACGCTCGGCGAGGGCATCGAGGTGCCCCGCGTCGAAGCGGCCCGGACGAGTTCCCGGTTGCATGGCGAGGCAGTGGCGCCGGCGCGAGTTCGGTGCATCGCACCGCAGGATCCGCTGGACGCCGCCAGTGCTCGCGCCTGGGTCAACGCCGACCTGGTGGCCGAGGTGGTGCGGATGCTCTCCGGAGGCACCCTGCTGGAGGCCGGTGAGGGTACGCGCGCGCTGCGGGCGGCCGACATCGCCGTCCTGGTGAGCACGAACCGGCGGGGCCGCGAACTGGCCGAGGCACTGACCGCGGCGGGGGTCGCGGTCGCCTTCTCGGGTTCGGATTCGGTGTTCAGCTCCGTGGCCGCGGACGACTGGCTGACCCTGTTGCGGGCGCTGGTCGAGCCACGCCGGCAGCACACCCGCGCGGCCATCCTCACCGACTTCCTCGGCGGTGACCTCGGCGAAGTGGCCACGGCCACCGATGCCCGGCTGGCCGGCTGGGGAGCGGTGCTGCAGAACTGGTCGCGACTGCTGGAGCGTGAGGGTGTGGCCGCGCTGTTCGCCGCGGTGCAGCAGCAGAGCAATCTCGTCGAGCGGGTGCTGGCCCAACCCTTCGGCGAGCGACGGGTCACCGACTACCGCCACCTGGCCGAGTTGCTGCACGCCCGCTACTCCTCCGGGCAGCGGGGACAGGCGCTGGTGAGCTGGCTGGCCGAGACCATGACCGCCGTCGAGCAGACCTCCGATCGCACCCGCCGGCTGGAGACCGACCGCCATGCGGTGCAGATCATGACGGTGCACAAGGCGAAAGGGCTGCAGTTCCCGATCGTGCTGGTGCCCCAGGCCGCCGACCTCCACCTCGGCGACGACGAGGGCGGCAAGCTGGTCTTCCACTCCGACGATGGCGAGCGGGTGCTCGATCTGGGCGGGCTGGGTACCCCCGGGCGGGCCGAACGGCTGCGGCGGCACGATCTCGAGGCGGCCGCCGATCGCCTCCGTTCGCTGTACGTGGCGATCACCCGCGCCCAGAGCCAGGTCACGGTGTGGTGGGCTCGCACCAAGCGCAATACCGAGGCGTCCGGGCTGCACCGGCTGCTGTTCTGCGACCATCGTGGGACGCCGGCGCCCGCCTACCCCACGGACCGGCACCCACGCGAGCTGGAGTGGCTGGCCGGGTCGGGAATCGCCGTGGAGGACTGCCCGCCGCCCCGGGAGACGAAGCTTGCCGCCACCCGCGAGACGGCGACCAGGCTGGTGGCGCCGCACTGGGATCGGCAGATCGACCAGCTGTGGCGGCGGACCTCCTACTCGGGGCTCACCGCGGCCGTGCACGCCCGCGGAACGGTCGGGCCGTCCGAGCTGCCGGTGCTGGACGACGAGCCGATGGACGAGGCGCCCGCCGGCGCCCTGGCGGCCGGGCGGCCGTCGCCGATGGCAGACCTGCCGGGAGGCACCGCCTTCGGCAGCCTGGTGCATTACATCCTGGAGAACCTCGATTGGTACGCTAGCCGGCCGGGCGATGAGCCGGCGCTCCGGGAGCGGCTGCGGGCCGCCACCACTGCCGCGCTGTCGCGCTATCCGCTCGCGGGTGTCGAGACCGAACAGCTGAGCGCGGCGCTGCTGCCCAGCCTGCTCACCGGTCTGGGGTGGCTGACCGACGGCCGCTCACTGGCGCAACTGCCGGTCGCCGACCGGCTCAGCGAACTCGACTTCGAGTATCCCCTCGGGCACGCCCACTCGACCACCACCCTGGCCGAGATCGCCGGCCTGCTGCGGCACTGGCTGCCGCCGGCGGACCCGCTGGCCGGGTATCCCGACGAACTCGAACGGCCCGGCCTGGCCGAGCAGGTGCTGCGCGGCTTCCTCACCGGCAGCATCGACTCGGTGCTTCGGGTGCCGGGCGAGGCCGGCGATCGGTACCTGGTCGTCGACTACAAGACCAACCGGCTCGGCGGCCAGCCGGAGTTGCTGCTAGAGCACTACCGCCCAGAGGCCATGGCGCAGGAGATGATCCGCTCCCACTACCCTCTGCAGGCACTGGTGTACTGCGTGGCACTGCATCGCTTCCTGAGCCGACGGCTGCCCGGCTACCGGCCGGACCAGCACCTGGGCGGGGTTGGCTACCTGTTCGTCCGCGGGATGGCGGGACCGCCGGAGGATGGTGCCACCGCGGAACCGGAGACCGGAGTGTTCAGCTGGCTGCCGCCGGCCGGACTGGTCGTGGAGCTGTCGGAGTTGATCGCGGATCGGAGGCCCCGATGATCACCGATCTGGCGGTGAGCCTGCCGCCCGGGCTGCTGCGCGACATGCACGCCACCGGCCTGCTGGGCTGGGGCGATGTGCACGTGGCCCAGAAGGTCTCCCATCTCTACGACGAGCCCGACCAGCAGGTGCAGCTGGCGCTGGCGCTGGCCGTCCGCGCCCTGCGCTCCGGGCTGGTGTGTCTGGACCTGACCGAGGTCTCCCGGCAGACCTTCTCCGCCGACGAGGAGGCCGTCTCGGTGCCGCCCGAACTGTGGCCGTCCCCGGCGGGCTGGCGGGCCGCGCTCGAAGCAAGCCCTCTGGTGTCGCTCGGTGCAGAGGCGGCCGGCGAGCGTCCGCTGCGGTTGGTGGGCGACCTGCTCTATCTGGAGCGGTACTGGGCCGACGAGAGCACCGTGGCCCGCGAGCTGCGCACCCGCTGGCAGCGTCCGGTCGAGATCGTCGATCTTGCGGCGCTCCAGGCGGCCCGGGCCGAGTTGTTCGCCGCCGGCCCGGATTCCGAACCCGACGCGGATCAGGAACTGGCCGCGGTCGTCGGAGCGCTCTCGCCGGTGGCGGTGATCGCCGGCGGTCCCGGCACCGGCAAGACCACCACGCTGGCCCGGCTGCTCGGAATGGTCCTGCGCAGCACCGGCACGGCACCGGTGATCGGTCTGGCCGCTCCCACCGGGAAGGCGGCGGTGCGGATGGACGAGGCGCTGGCCGATGCCCTGGCGACCATGCCGCCCGACCTCGCCGAGCCGCTGCGATCGCTGCGGGCCGGCACCATCCATCGCCTGCTCGGCTGGGTGCCGGAATCGCACAACCGCTTCGCCCATCACGCCGGCAACCCGCTGCCCCACGATCTGGTGGTGATCGACGAGGCATCGATGGTGCCGGTCACCCTGCTCGCCCGGCTGCTGGAGAGCCTGCGTCCCGCGGCCCGGCTGATCCTGATCGGCGATCCCGACCAGCTGGCACCGGTGGACGCCGGCCCGGTGCTGCGCGACATCGTCGCCGCCGCGCCTGCGGCGTCCCCCGCGCTGGCCCGGTCGCTGAGCGCCGTCGGGTTGCCGCCGTCCGGTTCGGTGGTGCGGCTGCAGCACAACCACCGCTCCACCGAGGCGCTGGCCGACCTCGCCCGGCTGGTGCTGGCAGGTGAGGTCGAGGCCGCCGTCACGCTGGCAGCCTCGGGCGGCGAAGGCATCCTGCTGGCCGAGTCGGCCGCCGGCACCTCATTGCGGGACGACGTCGTCGGGCACGGCACGCGGATGGTCGCTGCCGCCCGACGAGGAGACCACGAGACCGCGCTGCAGGCGCTGGAGCAGCACCGGCTGTTGTGCGCCCATCGCCGTGGCCCGTACGGGGTCGCACTGTGGTCGCGTCAGGTCGAGGACTGGCTGACCGCCGCGATCCCCGGCTTCGACCCCAGCCAGGACTGGTACCCCGGGCGGCCGCTGCTGGTCACCCAGAACTCACCCGACCTCGGTCTCTACAACGGCGACACCGGGGTCGTGGTCTCCGAGGGCGGCGGCCTGCGGGCGTACTTCGCGCGGGGCAGGCAGCAGTACTCGGTCTCGCCCTTCCTGCTGGATGCCGTCCAGACCGTCCATGCGATGACCGTCCACAAGGCGCAGGGCAGCCAGTTCGATCAGGTGACCATCGTCCTGCCCCCGCCGGATTCCCCGCTGCTCACACGCGAGCTGCTCTACACCGCCATCACCCGCGCCCGCTCAAAGGTCACCCTGATCGGCGGCGTCGGGTCACTGGCCAAGGCGATCACCGGCCAGTCCCTGGGAGCCACCGGCCTGCGTCACCGCCTGGCGGCGTCCGCAGAACCACCCATTCCGACGGCCTGACGAGCTTGTTAGCATCCGGTTTCCAGACGCACCATCGTCCACTCGGCCCTGGGGGAGACCGGCATGCCGCGCAACAACGCCCGATCGATCGCCCCGGTGAAGTGAGCTCACGGTGACATCGGGCTGGGGCCAGCCATCCGGACCACCCGGCCAGCAGCCCTGGGGAACGCCGCCGCGACCCGCCCCGTCACCCTGGGGGTCGCAGCCCTGGCAACCGTCGGCTCAGCCGGGCTGGCAACAGCCGAGCCCGATCGGGGACCGGCCGGGAGGGCCGCCCACCCGGTCCCCGATCCTGATGGTCCTGCTCGGCGCGGCGGTGGTGGTCGCGCTGGGATTCGTGGCGTTCGCCATCACCTCGGCTCTGGTCGGTCCTGATTCGCCGGCGAGCGGACCGGCTACGTCGCCGTCCCCTGTTCCGACGCCCGCGGACCCCTCGCCGAGCCCTGCCGAGACCCAGCCGACACCGCAACCCACCCCCGAACCCGA
>CAYSZZ010000015.1:74866-86402 GCA_964435735.1 uncultured Propionibacteriaceae bacterium | reverse complement strand
ATCGGCGAACTCCCACATCCGGTCGCCCCGCAGCGTGACGTGGCAGCCGATCGGCTGCTCACCCTGGCGCTGCCCCGGATCCGCGACTTCCGCGGTCTGTCGGCTCGCCAGTTCGATGGCAAGGGCAACTACACCTTCGGCCTGACCGAGCAGGTGATGTTCCACGAGATCGACCAGGACCGGATCGACAAACTGCGCGGCATGGACATCACGTTCGTGACCACCGCGAAGACCGACGACGAGGCCCGCGCGCTGCTGAAGGCGCTCGGCTTCCCGTTCAAGGCCCCCGAGAACGAGATCGCCAAGGTCGTCAAGAAGCGCCCGGCATACGTCGGCAAGAAGAAGAAGTGAGCTGATCCATGGCCAAGACTGCCCTGAAGGTGAAGCAGGCCCGCAAGCCGAAGTTCGCGGTGCGCGCCTACACCCGCTGCAACAAGTGCGGCCGTCCCAAGGCGGTGTACCGCAAGTTCGGCCTCTGCCGGGTGTGCCTGCGCGAGATGGCCCACAAGGGCGAACTGCCCGGCGTCATCAAGTCCTCCTGGTGATCCAGAACCAACCCGAATCCGCAGCAGGTCCCCTCGGGGAAACCGCGGCGAGAAAGTGAATGCCACGTCATGACAATGACTGACCCGATCGCAGACATGCTGACGCGTCTGCGCAACGCCAACCAGGCGTACCACGACTCGACGAGCATGCCCCACTCCAAGATCAAGGCCGGTATCGCCGAGATCCTGCGGGCGCAGGGCTACATCGCCGGCTTCGAGGTGCTCGAGCCCACCGAGGGCGAGGTCGGCAAGACCCTGAAGCTGCAGCTCAAGTACGGCCAGAACCGCGAGCGGTCGCTCGCCGGCGTCCGCCGGATCAGCAAGCCCGGTCTGCGGGTGTACGCCAAGTCCACCGCGCTGCCGAAGGTGCTCGGCGGCATGGGGATCGCGATCATCTCGACCTCCCAGGGCCTGCTGACCGACAAAGAGGCCAAGTCCAAGTCCGTCGGCGGCGAAGTCCTCGCCTACGTCTGGTGATCGGAGGATAGAAGATGTCACGCATCGGAAGGCTCCCGATCGCTGTGCCCGCCGGGGTGGATGTCACCCTGGAAGGCCAGACGGTTTCGGTGAAGGGCCCCAAGGGCAGCCTCAGCCACATCGTCCGCGAACCGATCAAGGTCGGTCGCAACGAGACCGGTGAGCTGGAGGTCACTCGTCCCAACGACGAGCGCGAATCCCGCTCGCTGCACGGATTGACCCGGACGCTGGTCGCCAACATGGTGACCGGGGTGACCGACGGCTACTCCAAGAAGCTCGAGATCGTGGGCGTGGGTTACCGCGTCGTACAGAAGAGCCCCACCCAGCTGGAGTTCGCGCTCGGCTTCTCCCACCCGGTGGTGGTGGACGCGCCGGAGGGCATCACTTTCACGGTGGAGAGCAACACCAGGTTCACCGTTTACGGGATCGACAAGCAGGCTGTGGGCGAGGTTGCCGCCAACATCCGCAAGATTCGCAAGCCCGAGCCCTACAAGGGCAAGGGTGTGCGGTACGCCGGCGAGCGAGTTCGCCGCAAGGTTGGAAAGGCGGGCAAGTGATGGCCATCTCATTGTCAGTGCACAAGGGGGTTGCTGCCCGGCAGGCCGCCAGGCTGCGCCGTCAGGCCCGTGGTCGCAAGAAGATCGCCGGTACCACCGAGCGTCCGCGCCTGGTGGTCACCCGGTCCAGCCGTCACGTGGTGGCTCAGGTGATCGACGACACCCGCGGTGTCACGGTGGCCTCCGCCTCGTCCATGGAGGCTGACGTCCGCGCGGTGAGCGGGGACAAGTCGGCCAGGGCGAAGGCGGTCGGCAAGCTGGTGGCGGATCGCGCCAAGGCCGCCGGGGTCGAGAACGTGGTCTTCGACCGCGCGGGCAACAAGTATCACGGACGGGTCGCGGCGCTGGCTGACAGCGCCCGCGAGGCCGGCCTCGGATTCTGACGGATTGCGGAAGGGAAGTAAGCGATGAATGGAACCCAGCGCCGCGGTGGCGGTGCCGGTGGTGAGCAGCGTCGCGGCCGCGAGGACCGTCGTGGCCGGGATGCTGTAGCCGAGAAGGAGAAGAGCAACTACCTGGAGCGGGTGGTCGCGATCAATCGCGTCGCCAAGGTCGTCAAGGGTGGTCGCCGGTTCAGCTTCACCGCGCTGGTCGTGGTGGGCGACGGCGACGGTCAGGTCGGTGTCGGCTACGGCAAGGCCAAGGAAGTTCCGGCGGCGATCGCCAAGGGTGTCGAGGAGGCGAAGAAGAACTTCTTCCGCGTCCCTCGCATCCAGGGCACCATCCCGCACCCGGTGCAGGGCGAGAAGGCCGCCGGTGTGGTCATGCTGCGTCCGGCATCCCCGGGTACCGGCGTGATCGCCGGTGGTTCGGCTCGCGCCGTGCTGGAGTGCGCCGGCGTGAAGGATGTTCTGGCCAAGTCCCTTGGCAGCGACAACGCGATCAACGTGGTGCACGCCACGGTGGCCGCGCTGCAGAGCCTGGAGGAGCCGGAGGCGGTGGCCAAGCGCCGCGGCCTGCCGGTGGCGGACGTCGCCCCGGCCGCGCTGCTGAGGGCGCGTGAGGAGGGCAACCGATGACCCGTTTGAAGGTGACCCAGATCAAGTCTGGGATCGGTGGCAAGCAGAACCAGCGTGACACCCTGCGCACGCTGGGCCTGAAGCGGATCGGCGACGTGGTCGTCAAGGAGGATCGTCCCGAGATTCGCGGCATGGTGAAGTCCATTCCGCATCTGGTGGCGGTCGAGGAGGTCGAGTGACATGACACTGAAGCTTCATCACCTGCGTCCGGCCCCGGGCGCCAAGACCGCCAAGACCCGGGTGGGTCGAGGCGAGGGCTCCAAGGGCAAGACCGCCGGCCGGGGCACCAAGGGCACTGGCGCGCGGAAGAACGTGCCGGAGTTCTTCGAGGGCGGGCAGATGCCGCTGCACATGCGGCTGCCCAAGCTGCGCGGCTTCAGCAACCCGTTCCGGGTTGAGTACCAGGTCGTCAACCTGGCCAAGCTGGCTTCGCTGTACCCCGAAGGGGGAGAGGTGACTCCGGCCGACCTGGTCGCCAAGGGTGCCGTCCGTGACGGCCACGTGGTCAAGGTGCTCGGCAACGGCGAACTGACCGTGGCGTTGAAGGTGAGCGCCCATGCGTTCTCCGCCACCGCCAAGGAGAAGATCGAGAAGGCGGGCGGCACGGCTACTCAGCTGTGAGCCCGTCCATGTGAGGGCCGGTCCTGCGGGACCGGCCCTTTCGCTGGTTGAGGGTGGGTGTGGATCACGATTCCGCAACGCTCGGGACGCCGCGTCCCGCGACGAGTGTCCCGATGCGGGGTTGGCGGGCTGTAGTTGGTAGAGTCGGTCCGGTTGTGCGTCGGCGCTGGGCCGGCACGTCATGCAAGGGGAGTCAGTTCGGATGCTTTCCGCGTTCGCCAATGCGTTCAAGACGCCGGATCTTCGCAAGAAGATCCTGTTCACGCTGGGGGTCCTGGCCGTCTTCCGGTTCGGTTCGATGGTGCCAACCCCGAATGTGAACCTGCAGAACGTCAACCAGTGCCGTGCGGTGTCGCTGGCGGGTGAGGGCTCCGGTCTTTACTCGATGATCAACCTGTTCTCCGGCGGAGCCCTGTTGCAGTTGGCGATCTTCGCGCTGGGCATCATGCCCTACATCACCGCGAGCATCATCCTGCAGCTGATGACCGTGGTGATCCCGCGCCTGGAGGCCCTCAAGAAGGAGGGCGCGGCCGGCACGGCGAAGATCACCCAGTACACCCGCTACCTGACGATCGTGCTGGCGGTCCTGCAGTCCACCGCCTTCGTGACGATGGCGGTCAGCGGCCAGCTCTTCCAGGGCTGCACGCTGCCGCTGGTCTACGACGCGAGCGTGTTCCCGATCATCGTGATGATCCTCACCATGACCGCCGGCACCGGCGTCATCATGTGGCTCGGCGAGCTGATCACCGACCGCGGCATCGGCAACGGCATGTCGATCATGATCTTCACCCAGATCGCCGCCCAGTTCCCGGCCCAGCTGTGGGGGATCAAGGAGAGCCGTCCCGGTGCCGCCGGCTGGCTGGCCTTCGCGATGGTCCTGGCGGTCGGGTTGCTGGTGATGGCGGCCGTGATCTTCGTCGAGCAGGGCCAGCGGCGGATCCCCGTCCAGTACGCCAAGCGGATGGTTGGACGAAAGCTGCTCGGCGGAAGCACCACCTACATCCCGATCAAGGTCAACCAGGCCGGCGTCATCCCGGTGATCTTCGCCTCCTCGCTGATCTACCTGCCGGTGCTCTACGCCCAGTTCGTGCCCGGCACGATCGACGATCCGAACCCGGTCTCGGTCTGGATCCAGACCCATCTGGTGACCGGCACCTCCTGGGTCTACAACGTGCTCTTCGCCGCTCTGATCATTGGCTTCGCGTATTTCTACGTGTCGATCACCTTCAACCCCGACGAGGTGGCCGACAACATGAAGAAGTACGGCGGCTTCATCCCGGGCATCCGCGCCGGCGAGCCGACCGCCCGCTACCTCAAGTTCGTCCTGTCGCGGCTGACCGCCCCCGGCTCGGCCTACCTGGCGATCATCGCCCTGATTCCGGCAGCGGCCTTCATCTGGCTGGGAACCCAGGCGCAGTTCCCCTTCGGTGGAACCTCGATCCTGATCATCGTCGGCGTCGGCCTGGACACCGTCAAGCAGATCCAGAGCCAGCTGCAACAGCGCAACTACGAGGGCTTCCTCCGGTAAACCGCCCGCCCGCCCGGCCTGGTTGCTACGGTGAGAGCATCTCTCGAAAGGACACCCATGAGACTGCTCATCATGGGCCCGCCCGGTGTGGGCAAGGGCACCCAGGCCAAGGGAATCGCCGAACACTACGGCATTCCCGCGATTTCGACCGGCGACATCTTCCGCGCCAACGTGCGCAACCAGACCCCGCTGGGGCTGGAGGTCGCCCGGATCATGGCCGAAGGCGCGTACGTGCCCGACGCGATCACCGACGCGATCGTGCGAGACCGGCTGGCTGAGCCGGACGCCGCCGCCGGCTGGCTGCTGGACGGCTACCCGCGCACCCTCGGGCAGGTGGAGGCCCTGGACGGCGTCCTGGCCGAGACCGGAACCGCGGTGGACGCGGTCATCTCGCTGGTGGCCGACACCGAGCTTCTGATCGAGCGGCTGTTGAAGCGCGCCGAGCTGGAGGGCCGCGCCGACGACAATGCCGAGACCATCGCCAACCGGATGACCGTCTACGCCGAGGCCACCGACCCGCTGCTCGCCATCTACGCCGAGCGCGACCTGCTGGTCGAGGTGGACGGCTTGGGCACCATCGAGGAGGTCCGCGAGCGGATCACCCGGGCCCTGGACGACTTCTCGGCGTGAGCCGCGGCCGGCGGATCGAGCGCAAGACCCCAGCCCAGTTGTGCGCGATGCGCGCGGCCGGGCTGGTGGTCGCCGGCGTCCTGGACCGGATCCGTGAGGCTGCACGGCCGGGAGTGACCACTGCCGAGCTGGACCAGCTGGCTCGGGGGGAACTGGCCCGGGCCGGCGCCACCTCGTCCTTCCTGGGCTACGACGGCGGCATAGGCCTACCGCCGTATCCGGGCGTCACCTGCATCTCTGTCAACGACGAGGTGGTGCACGGCATCCCCGGCCCTCGCGTACTGGCCGACGGCGATCTGGTGTCGGTCGACTTCGGTGCCTGCCTGGCCGGCTGGCACGGCGACGCCGCGGTGACGATCGAGGTGGGGGAGGCCAGCCCGGAACGCCGGCAGCTGAGCGAGGCAACCCGGCAAGCCCTGTGGGCCGGGATCGCCGCGATGCGCGCCGGGGGCCGGATCGGCGACATCGGCCACGCGGTGACGGCCCGGTTGAGTGCCGAGCCGCGGCGCTATGGCCTCGTCGAGGAGTTCACCGGCCACGGCATCGGCCACGAGATGCACATGGATCCCGACGTGCCCAACACCGGACGCCGCGGACGCGGTGCCGAGCTGACCCCCGGCATCACCCTGGCCATCGAGCCGATGGTCACGCTCGGGTCGGGTCGGGTCGCAGAGCTGGACGACGAGTGGACGATCGTCACCCGCGACGGCTCGACCGCCGCGCACTGGGAACACACCGTTGCGCTGACCGACCACGGCCTGTGGGTGCTGACAGCGGCCGACGGCGGCGAGGCCGAGCTGACCGCCCGCGGCGTCTCCTTCGGTCCGCTGGCCGACTGACATGGCCGACCAGACCGGAGTGCGGCCAGCGCCGTTGCGGCGACGGCTCCGCGCCGGCCTGCTCGATCTCGGGCTCGCCCTGGCTTGGGCCGGCGTGGCGGTCGGGGGCTATCTGGGTCTGCGGGCGGCGGGGGTGCCGGTGTACCTGCCGCCGCTGCCGCTGAACCTGCTTGGCCACGTGCTGATCGTGGTGCCCGTGGTGCTCTGGCTGGCTTTCACCGAGGGCGGCAAGTACGAGGCCAGCCCCGGCAAGCAGTGGGCCGGCCTGCGGGTGCGCCGACTCGACGGCCGGCAAGTCGGACGCCCCTTGGCGCTGTTGCGCAACCTGGTGAAGATCGCCCTGCCAGCCGCGCTCGGCCACGCCGCCGTGCTGATGCTGATCACCGGGCAGACCAGCCCGGACGTGGTGGTACTGCAGGCGGTGGCGCTGAGCCTGCCGCTGTCGTACCTGCTGCTGGTCTGCTTCGGCGAGGGCCGCGGGCCGTGGGATCTGCTGTGTGGATCCCACGTGGTGCCCGTCAGCGCGGGCCGCCGATTCGCAGGTGCCTGAGGCAGCCGGGCCGGAGAACCCCGAGCTCACTCCAGCATGCCGAGCCGCGATGCCTCCTCGACGATCCCCGCACTGCGACGGCGTCGACGACCAGCTACCGCTACGACGCCGCCGGTCGACTGGACACGATGATCGATCCGAAGGGCAACACCTGGCAGTACACCTATGACATGGCCGGGAACAAGCTCACCGCCAGCGACCCCGACGCGGGGCTGACCACCATGACCTACGACAACGGTGACCGGCTCGTCACCACCACCGATGCGCGTGGTCAGGGTGTGCGCAACGTCTATGGCGGCCTCGACCGGATCATCGCGACCAAGACCCTGGACGACGCGGTCACGTTGACCAGTTTGGTCTATGACACGCTGAAGCCTGGTCTGCTGACGTCCACCGCGCGGCATGTCGAGGGTGCCCAGCTCACCAGCGTCGCCGGCGCAACCGTTGCGGGGAGGGAGAGTGGCACTCGGCGCAGTGCGGTTCGTCACGCGACCGAAACATGGCGCTCTTATGCTCCCGCCCATGAGCCTGCTGTTTCGTGAGTACGCCGGGCGTCCGGCGGCCTTCGACGAGGTGGTCGGGGCGGACGGCATCCGGGACGCCTACGGGTCGGTGCTGCGGCAACTCGACAAGCTGGACGCCGACGAGGTGCGCGCTCGTGCCGACTACTTGCGTTCCACCTACCTCGATCAGGGGGTCACCTTCGATGTCGGTGGCGAGGAGCGCCCCTTCCCGCTCGACATCGTGCCGCGGGTACTGCTGGCCCAGGAATGGGCCGAGGTCGAGGCCGGGGTCCAGCAGCGGGTGCGGGCGATCGAGGCCTTCCTGGCCGATGTCTACGGCGAGGGCCGGGCTTTCCGCGATCAGGTGATCCCGCGTCGCGTGGTGGTCACCTCACCGCACTTTCATCGGGCGGTGCACGGGATCGTGCCGGCGAACGGGGTCCGGTGCCAGGTCGCGGGGACCGATCTGGTACGGGATGAGAACGGGCGGTTCCGCGTTCTGGAGGACAACGTGCGGGTGCCCTCGGGGGTCTCGTACGTGATGACGAACCGCCGCGCGATGTTCTCCGCGCTGCCGGAGGTGACCTCGCGGCACCGGATTCGTCCGGTGGAGGGCTATCCGCTGCGCCTGCTGGCTGCGCTGCGCGCGGCCGCTCCGAGCGGCGTCAGCGATCCCACGGTCGTCGTCCTCACCCCGGGTGTCCACAACTCGGCCTACTTCGAACACGCCCTGCTCGCCCGGATGATGGGGGTCGAACTCGTCGAGGGCCGAGACCTGGTGGCCCGCAACGGCCGGGTCTCGATCCGGACCACGCAGGGACTGCGTCCGGTCCACGTGATCTACCGGCGGATCGACGATGAGTTCCTGGATCCGGCCGCCTTCCGTCCGGACTCACTGCTGGGCTGCGCCGGGTTGATGACGGCAGTGCGGGCCGGCAACCTGACCCTGGCCAACGCGGTCGGCAACGGGGTGGCCGACGACAAGCTGGTCTACACCTACATGAACGATCTGATCCGCTACTACCTGGCCGAGGATCCCTTGCTGGCAAGCGTGGATACCTGGCGGCTGGAGGAGCAGGAGCACCGCGAGGAGGTGATGGACCGCCTCGACGAACTGGTGCTCAAGCCGGTGGACGGCTCTGGAGGCAAGGGAATCGTGATCGGCCCGAAGGCCAGTCGCAGCGAACTGGATGCATTGCGCGCCCGGATCGAACAAGACCCACGCGGCTGGATAGCGCAGCCGGTGGTGCAGCTCTCCACCGTCCCCACCATGATCGAGGGACGGATGGCGCCCCGCCACGTCGACCTGCGTCCGTTCGCGGTGAACTCCGGCGACGACGTTTACGTGCTGCCCGGCGGGCTCACCCGGGTGGCGCTGCCCGAAGGCGAGTTGATCGTGAACTCCAGCCAGGGCGGCGGGTCCAAGGACACCTGGGTGCTCGCGGCCGACGGGGTACGGCACCGCAAGCGCCGTCGCGCCACTCCGCCGCCCGAAGCGGTGCCGCTGGAGGCGCTCGGCGAGGAGCCCGTCCAGTACGAGCAGTCCCGGCAGCAACAGCAGCAGCGAAACCGGGGAGGCGCGCCGTGCTGAGCCGGATCGCCGAATCGCTGTTCTGGATCGGACGCTACCTCGAGCGTGCCGAGGACACCTGCCGCATCGTCGAGGTTCACCTGCAGCTGCTGATCGACGATCCCAGTGTCGATTCCGACGAGGCGGCGGCCACGCTGCTGACCGTGATGGGCTCGCCGCTGGAGTTCACCGAGACCACCGACGCGAACGAGGCGGTGCTGTCGCAGCTGTGCTGGGATGTCGACTCCTCCTGCTCGATCGCGGGGGCGATAGGCGGTGCCCGCGAAGCCGCGCGCCGGGCCCGCGAGACGATTTCGACCGAGATGTGGGAGGCGATCAACACCTCCTGGATAGCGGTGAGGGGCAGTCGGCTGCAATGGATGCGTCCGGCGACCGCGTTCAAGTACGTGCGCGAACGCTGCGCGGTCATCTCGGGGACCGCCGACCAGACCATGAGTCACGACGAGGGCTGGCACTTCCTCACCCTGGGACGCAGCCTGGAACGGGTGGACATGACCGCTCGGATGATTTCGACCGCTGTGACCGCCGGAAGCCAGGGCGCCTGGCCGAACGTGCTACGGGGTTGTGGCGCCCATCACGCCTTCGTCCGCACCTACGGGGGCGTGGTCTCCGACCGCGACGCCGTCGAGTTCCTGCTGCTGGACCGGCTGTTCCCGCGCTCGGTGGTGCACACCTTGGCGCTCGCCGAGGATGCCCTGGCCCACCTTGATCCGGGCACCCGCCGGGCCGGCTTCCACGATGATGCGCAGCGGCGGCTCGGCACCGCCCGGGCAACACTGGAGTACCAGCCGCCGGAACGGATCCTGGCCGAGTTGCCGCAGCGGATGGCCGAACTGCAGCGCAGCTGCCACCAGGCGAGTGAGGCGATCACCCGTCGCTACTTCAGCACCGCGGCGGCCGCGTCGTGGCAGGAGGGAGTCTGATGGGAAAGCAGCTTCGCATCGTCCACCACACCGGCTATGACTATCCGGCCGGTGTCGCGGCCTCGCGCAACGAGGTGCGGATGACGCCGCGCAGCAACCGCGACCAACTCGTGCTGGCGACCAACCTGGAGATCTCACCTCCGGCCTGGACCTACGGCTACCGCGACTACTGGCGCACCCAGGTGACCGCCTTCGAGATCCTGGAACCCCATGACCGGTTGCAGGTGGTGGCCACCAGCACGGTGGAGACCGGGGAGCGGCCGTCCGCGGGCAACGGGATCGGATGGGAGGAGTTGCTGGCGCCGAACCTGGCCGACCAGCACGTCGAACTGCTGCAGACCGGCGGTCACGTCGAGCCCGCGGCACAGCTGCGCGCGCTGGCCGAGGAGATCCGCCGGGAGTCGGAGACCCCGGCGCAGGCCGTCCGGGAACTGGTGACTGCGATCCGGGAGCGGGTGGAGTACGTGCCCGGCTCCACCGAGGTGCTCACCCGGGCCGCGGAGGTCTGGGAGATCCGCACGGGGGTCTGCCAGGATCTCGTCCACGTCGGCCTGGGTGCGCTGCGCTCCATCGGCGTCCCCGCCCGGTACGTGTCGGGCTATGTGACACCTTCGGGCAGTGCGGAGATCGGCAGAGCGCAGACCGGTGAGTCGCACGCCTGGCTGCAGTACTGGGACGGCATGTGGGTGGGCATCGACCCGACCAACGACTCGGTCCCCGGCGAGTTCCATGTCGAGATCGGGGTCGGCCGGGACTATTTCGACGTGCCACCGCTGCGCGGCGTCTACTCCGGTCCGTCGGAGTCCGACATGTTCGTGGAGGTGGAGATCACCGTCCTGGCCTGACGGTTCAGCGGTGGTGGCTGCCATTCCTTGTTCGTCGGGCGCATGTCCTGCCCGGTGAGATCCTCGTGGACGCGGTAGGCGGCCAAGGCCCCGGTGAGCAGCTGCGCCCAGGGCTCGGGCCCGGCAGGGCTGAACTCGGAGGCCTGATAGACGCCCGGGATGGCGGTGCGCAGCCGGGGTAGGTCGAGCAGGGTTCGCCAGCTCGTCCACCGCGGACCGGCGGT
Source organism: uncultured Propionibacteriaceae bacterium (assembly GCA_964435735.1). Lineage (GTDB taxonomy): Bacteria > Actinomycetota > Actinomycetes > Propionibacteriales > Propionibacteriaceae > Propionicimonas. The sequence goes on along the minus strand of CAYSZZ010000015.1, from coordinate 75,550 downwards.
GGCGGCAGCTGTCAGGTTGCGGGGGGGACGCGTGCCAGTGAGGGTCGCGAACTGCCAGGGCGAGGTGGTGATGACGACCGCCTGGCAGGTCAGATCGCCGCCGGCAGTAATCACCCGGCCGGACCGGACCCGGTACACCTCGTCCTTCCAGCGCAGCTCGACCCCGCGATCGGCGAGCCGTTGCAGCAGGACGTCCCTCAGCCGGGCGGCCGGGTGGGGGTTCCCGCCGGCGTCGACCAACTGCCAGCGTCCGAAGGTGCGCTCGATGCTGAGCCGGGTGCCCAGCCAGCCGGGAGTGCGTCCGGGGTCGCTGTCGCGGCGCCGGGCGAGGTCGAGGAACAGGTCGCCGAGCGGACCTGCCTGATGTGCCAGATCGGCCAGGGTCTCGTCGGCCCGCAGCGCGTTCCTGGTGGCGCGATCGAGCCGGGTGGCGGTGAACTCCGCTTCCACGCCGAGCGGACGCAGCGCCAGCCAGGTCGCGTCCAGCCGGTCGAGGAGGTCGCACCAGGCGGCGGCGGTCCGCGGGCCCAGGGCCTCGGTGAGGACGTGCCACTGGCCGGCCCGGTCGGCGGGCAGGGTGAACTCGCCGGCCGGGGTCGCGTAGGTGGGCGCCGGGGCTGGGACGAGGCTCAGCCCGTGCCGGCCCAGTTCGCCCGCCATCGGTCGTCCGGATTTCCTGAACAG
>CAYSZZ010000015.1:1030-74856 GCA_964435735.1 uncultured Propionibacteriaceae bacterium | reverse complement strand
CCTGAACAGATCGCGCCAGGCCGCCGGCAGCACGACCACGTTCGGGTCGGTGTCGAGCGGGGAGAGGCCAGGACCGCACCCTCCGGGATCGGTATCCGTCACACCCCCGCTCGCCGAGCGCTCGACGCCGGACGTGGCGGTCGGCGGCGTCAGGGGGTTGCGGCGGTCGAGGATGACGACCTCGTGGCCGACCCGCGCCAGCCGAGCCGCGGCGGCCAGGCCCGCGAATGTGGCGCCGACCACCACGATCCTGCCCGGGCCTGGGGCGTTGACCAGGTGGGACACCGGGGACGGCTCCTGCCGTCCTGGCTGGGTCGCCCTCATCGCTGCTCCAGGTGGAGGGCGAGGAGTTCGGCCAGGGTGAGCGCCTGACGTCCGGCCAGATCGGCGACCTGGGTGCGGCAGGAGAAGCCGTCGGCGACCACGATGGCCTCCGGGCCGGCGTCACGGATCGCGGGCAGCAACTGGTCTTCGGCGATGGCAACGCTCACCTCGTAGTGACCGCGTTCGACGCCGAAGTTGCCAGCCAGGCCGCAGCAGCCGCCCAGGGTGGTGAGCTGTGCTCCGGTCCGGGCGAGCAGGGCGGCGTCCGCCTGCCAGCCGAGCACGCTGGCGTGATGGCAATGCGGCTGGACGATCAACTGATGGCCGGTGAGATCGGGCGGGGTGTAGCCCGGGGTCTCGGCGAGCAACTCGGCCAGGGTGCGGGTGGCCGCCGCCACCGCGGGCAGCCGCGGGTCGTCGATCAGGTCGGCGGCGTCGTCCCGCAGAGCGGCCAGGCAGGAGGGCTCGACGCCAAGGATCGGCAGGCCGCGCTCGGTGTAGGGGTGCAGCGTGGCAACAGCTTGGCGTAGGTGGCGGGCGGCGGTGTCACGCTGTCCGGTGGTGATCCAGGTCAGCCCGCAGCAGGCCGGGCCGGTGACCGGTTCGGGTGCCCAGCCGGCGCTGCGCAGCACCGTCACCAGCGCCGGTAGGTGGGTGCCGGCGAAGCAGTCGCTGAAGGAGTCGATCCAGAGTGCCACGGGACGGAGATCCCGGTCTTCACCGGGGTGTCTGGTGAGCTCACCCGTCGTCCCCGACCTGATCCGGGATCTCCCAGGTCCCCCCGTTGCCGAGTCGCGACCCCGGCTCGGAATCCGCGCGGAGAGTGGTGAGGCCGTCCTCGAGGCGAAGCGGGGGAGGGAGCGTCGCTGGTCGACTCCCGACAGCCAGCGGATGAGGTGCGCCGGGCCGGGGGTGGTCAGCGTCCAGTTCATGATCGTCGCCAGCCCAGGAACCCGGGTGGTCAGCCGGGCCCAGCTGGGGAGCCGTCCCAGCGTGTAATGGCTGCGTGGGCGGAGCCGGCCGCGGTAGGTCTCGGCCAGCACCTGGGACTTGTAGGACGCCAGGTCGACCCCGGTCGGGCAATCCCGGGCGCAGCCCTTGCAGGCCAGGCAGAGATCCAGCGCCTCGTGCACCTCGGGGGCTGCGAAACCGCCAGGGAGCGTGCCGCCGAGCAGTTCGGCCAGGACATGCGCTCGGCCCCGGGTCGAGTCCTTCTCGTCCCCGGTCGCTCGGTAGGAAGGGCACATGATGTCGGCGGTCTCGCCGTGATGGCTGATGCAGCGGCCGACACCCGAACAACGGTGCACCCCGGCCGCCAGTGCGGGGTGGGCCAGCGCGAGCGGCGCACGGGCCAACTCGGTGCGCAGGTCGGCGTCGAGCGGAGCCGGATCGACGAGCACTCCGGGGTTCAGCAGGTTGTCCGGATCGAAGAGGTGCTTGACCGCGGCGAACAGCGCCAGGGCCTGCGGGGAGTACATCGCCGGCAACAACTCGGATCGGGCCCGGCCGTCGCCGTGCTCGCCTGACATCGAGCCGCCGTGTTCGCCGACCAGCGCGGCCGCCTCCCGCAGGAAGGCCCGCAGCCGGGCAGCCCCGTCGGGTTCCACCAGCGGGAAGTCGATCCGGGCGTGGACGCAGCCCTCGCCGAAATGTCCGTACGGCGCGGCCGCCAGCCCGTGCTGGGTGAGCAGGGCCTCGAAGTCGCGCAGATAGCCGCCCAGCCGGGCGGGCGGCACCGCGGCGTCCTCCCAGCCCGCATAGGCCGGACGGGTGAGGCTGGTCTCGGCCAAGCCGGCGCCGTCAGCCCGGATTCGCCACAATGCCGCCGCCAGCGACGGATCGTCCACCACCTGGCCGGCCAGCGCACCGGCCTCGGCCAGCAGCTTCCGTCCTGCGGCGCGCAGTTGAACCACGTCTTCCCCTGCCAGTTCGGCGAACAGCCAGCCCTGGCCGGTTGGCAGGTCGGGAACCGGGCCACGTCGCCGCGCGACGTCGACGATCCGGGCGTCCAGGCCCTCCAGCGCGACCGGACGATGGGGGAGGACGGCAGGCACCGCGTCTGCGGCCTCAGCCATGGAGGGGTACCCCAAGACCACCACCACGGTGTGCGTGGGCGCCTGCACGAGCCTCACCTCGGCGCCGGTGACCACCGCCAGGGTGCCTTCGGAGCCGGCCAGGAAGGCAGTGACATCGAACCCGTGCTCGGGAAGCAGGTGCTCCAGGCTGTAGCCGGAGACCTGACGCGAGAACCGTCCGAACTCGGTCCGGATCACCCCCAGGTTGGCCATCACCAGGTCGTGCAGGCGGCGCAGGGTGGGCGAGGTGGCGGTTCGCAGGTCGGCACTGGTGTCCAGCCGCAGTTGCTCGCCCGCGCCCGTGATCACCTCCAGAGCGATCAGATTGTCGGCGGTCCGACCGTACCCCAGCGCCCGCGGTCCGCAGGCGTTGTTGCCGATCATGCCGCCGATGGTGCAGCGGTTGAAGGTGGAGGGGTCGGGCCCGAACCGCAGCCCGTGCGGAGCGGCGGCCCGCTGCAGCTGCGCCTGGACGACCCCCGGCTCGACCTGGGCGCTGCCCGCCTCCGGATCGATCGCGCGGATCGCCGTCAGGTGCCGGGAGGTGTCCAGCACGATCCCCGGTCCCACCGCGTTGCCGGCGCAGGACGTCCCCGCGCCCCGCATGGTCACCGGAACGGCGGTGGCCCGCGCGTGACTGAGCAGCGCGGACAACTCGTCCACATCGCACGGCCGCGCGACCGCCTGTGGCACCACGCGGTAGAGCGAGGCGTCGTAGGCGAACAGGGCGCGAGTCAGCCGGCTCTCGTCGAGTCGCACCCCAGCCAGCACCCCCATGGGAACACTCTGCCACTCACCGACTACCCGGGCCGTTCGCAACCCCGGCCCAAGCGACCGCCAGCCCTCCGGTACGGACCGCTTGCCCTCTGGCCGAGCGCTGGTGCCTGGGGCGTGGCACGCGACCAGAAGACAAGCGGTCGATGTGGGCGGGTGCGGCTCGCCGACCCGAGCGGGGCGGTCACGCCCCCCAGAGAGCGGGGCCGTACTTCAGCACCACCGCGCCGACCAGGAACGCCAGCCACAGCGTGATCACCAGCGCGTCGATGCCCATCCGCAACCCGGCCTGCAGTGCGTGATGCGTGCGCTCGGAGAGGAACAGGTTGTTGTCGCGGATGTTGACGTGGGTCAGCGAGGTGAAGACCAGGGTCGTCGACAGGGTCACCAGCAGGCACCACGGGCAGAGCGCGTTGATGTGGAACATCGACTGGTAGAACAGCCAGTAGGCGAACCCCAGCCCGATCGTGTAGACCACCTGCGCTGAGAACATGAACCACCGCGGGAACTTCACCTTGCCCAGGCTGGCCACCGCGATGGTGATCACCACCGGCTCGGCGATCAGCCCGAGGAAGGCGTTGGGCCACCCGAACAGGTTGGCCTGCCAGGTGACCCCCACCTTGCCGCAGCTGATCACCTCGTTGATATTGCAGCCCAGCGCCACGTTGGGATTGCGGGCGAGCTCGATCGCGTCGATCGAGAGCACCAGGGACGCGACCAGGCTGATCAACGAGGACATCAGCATGTAGCTGAAGATCCAGGTGCTGGATTGCCTGAAGCGGTGGATCCGCTCGACGATATCGGTCACTTGCCGGCGGCAGCCTGCTCGACGGCCGCCCGGAGCGGGCCTGCCTCGTACATGTTGACCGAGCCGTCGGCGGGCCACTTCTCACCGTCGATCTTCACTGTCGGCGTGCCAGTGACGCCGGCGCTGAAGGCCTCGGAGGTCGAGCGGTTGACGAAGTCCTCGTTGGCGAGCCGGGCGAAGGTGGCGATCACGTCGTTGCTGACACCGGCGTCGCGCGCGATGCTGGCGATCTCGGCGTCGGAGAGTCCAGCGGTGTTCTCCGCCGGCTGGGCGTCGTAGAGCGCCGCGTTGAAGGCCATCACCTTGTCGGGCTCGGCCTTGGCGATGGCGACCAGCGCGTTCGCGGCGCGGGTGGAGAACCGGGTGCCCTGGGACGCGTCGTCGAGGAAGTTCATCACATGAAACTCGATCTTGGCGGTGCCGCTGTCGACCATCCACTCCAGATCGTCGCGGTTGGCCCGCTCGAAGTCACCGCAGTAGGGGCACATGTAGTCCTGGAAGATGGAAACGGTCACCGGGGCGTCCGCGTTGCCGGCCACCACGGTGTAGTTGCCGGTCACGGCACCGCCGCCTTCGGCAACCGGTACGTTGCGGCTGCTCACGACCACCGCGACGATGACGCCGACGATGGCGAGTAGGGCCACGCCGAGAATGCTGAAGGTGATGATGTTGCGGACCTTGCGTTCCTTTGCCTGCTGCTCACGCTGGCGCTGCAGCTGCTCGCGGCGATTGCCGGCCGCGCTCGGGTTGTTCTGGGGCTTCTTGCTGCTCATGGTCGATCTCCGGTCGGTCGAAGGGAGCCCGCGGTTCAGCGGGCGGGGTCGGCGTTGGAGCAGGCAGGCGCCTGCTCAGTACTCGACCGGAGGACCGCGAAGCGACCAGTGCGTGGCCGGATGGTACGAGGTGCGGACGGGAACCGGGACGGCCAGCGGCGCGCGCCCCCAGACCGGCAGCGTGCCGGTGGCACCCAGGCCGAGTCGCCGGCCCAGCCACCGCTTGGCAGTGTGCAACGCGCGACGGGCCCAGACGCCCAGCCCGAGGGCGGCGGCCAGCGCGGCCAGGCCGGCGGCCAGGGTCCCCAGCGAGAGAACGATGGAGATCCGGGCGACCTCGGCGTAGTGCGGACCGGGCGCGAGCATGCCTTCGGGGCAGGCTGCGCTCTGGGCCAGCACATGCAACTGGACACCCAGCCAGGCTGTCCCGGGCAGTTCGCTGACACAGGCCGGGAGGCTGCCGGCGACGCGGAGGCCGGGGATGTTGGCCAAGGCGAACACGCCCAGCAGGGTGAGCAGGAAGGATCCCCCCACGCTGCGCAGCCGCGCCATCCGCATCTGGCCTCCCAAAGGTCGCGCCCATTCTACGCGACATTGCCGGGGGGCGTACGATCAGCGCCATCACCGACAAAGGAGCGTGATGGCCGGCCGTCAGCGTAAGCCGAGCATGTACGACGTGGCGGCGCTCGCCGGGGTCTCCCACCAGACCGTCTCACGGGTGCTCAACAACCACCCCAGCATCCGGGAGTCCACCCGCGCCCGGGTACTGGAGGCGATCCAGGAGATCAACTACACCCCGAACTCGATCGCCCGCGCGCTGGCCACCAACCGCAGCCACCGACTGGGTGCGCTCGTCGACAACCCGATCCACTACGGTCCCAACGCCACGTTGTGGGGGTTCGAGGAGGCCGCCCGCGCCGAAGGCTACTCGGTGGATGCCATCTCGAGTGCGGCTGACGGCAGTCCGACGGCGGGCGTGGAGCAACTGCTCCTCCAGGGTGTCGAGGCGCTGTGTGTCATCGCGCACCGGGAATCGTCGCTGGAGGAGATCCGGGGAATGGGCGATCTGCCGGTGCTGGTCGTGACCTCCGGTACGGCCCCGAACCGGCTCACAGCGGCGGTCGACCAGCGCGCGGGCACCCGGCTGGCCGTCGACCACCTGCTGGCGTTGGGCCACCGCGACATCCTCCACCTCGCGGGCCCGGCTGACGGTCTGGACGCGTTGGCACGCCGGGACGCCTGGCAGGAACGCCTCACCGAGGAAGGGCTGTCCGTCCGTGAACCCGTGGTCGGGGACTGGACCGCGGACTTCGGCTATCACTACGCGAGCCAGGCGCCCGAGCTGGACGAGGCCACGGCGATCTTCGTCGCCAACGACCAGATGGCGCTGGGGTTGCTGCACGGGCTGCACGCCAGGGGGCTGCGGGTACCACAGGACATCAGCGTGGTCGGCTTCGATGACATCCCGGAGTCAGCGCACTTCCTGCCGCCGCTCACCACCGTCCGCCAGGACTTCCGGGCGCTCGGCCGGTTGAGCGTGTCGCTGCTGCTCGGCGGCCTGCGCGGGGAGGCCGCCGTCCGTGCGGAACCGATCGCTCCGGAACTGGTGGTACGGGAATCCACGACAACGCCAGCCTGTTAGCGGTAACATGTCATCGGACGTCGAAGGAGACCCAGATGACATCGTTTGATCCCGAACTCGCGGCACGGATTGCGGGGGTGCGGGCCGAGGTCGCTGGACTGCACGCCGAGTTGGTGCGTTACGGGCTGGTGGTCTGGACGGCGGGCAACGTCTCGGGACGGGTGCCGGGCACCGATCTGTTCGTGATCAAGCCGTCAGGGGTTTCGTACGACGAGCTGGCGCCGGAGAACATGATCCTGTGCGATCTCGACGGCCTGGCGATCCCCGGCACTCCAGGCAGCGAGCGTGCACCCTCCAGCGACACCGCGGCGCACGCCTACGTCTACCGGCACATGCCCGAGGTGGGCGGCGTGGTGCACACCCACTCCGACTACGCGACAGCGTGGGCTGCGCGCCGCGAGCCGATCCCGTGCGTGCTGACGATGATCGCCGATGAGTTCGGTGGCGAGATCCCGGTCGGCCCGTTCGCGCTGATCGGTGACGATTCGATCGGCCGGGGAATCGTGGAGACCCTGCGTGGTTCCCGCTCCCGCGCGGTGCTGATGGCCAACCACGGCCCCTTCACCGTCGGCGTCACCGCCCGGGACGCGGTGAAGGCCGCGGTGATGGTGGAGGACGTTGCGCGCACCGTCCACTTCGCGCGGCAGCTGGGTGAGCCCGTGCCGATCGCCCCATCCGACATCGACGCGTTGTACAACCGCTATCAGAACGTGTACGGCCAGGCCACTGACGACCGCCGTCCCGCCGATCAGAAGGAAGAAGCATGACCCTGAACACCACTCTCGACAGCTACGAGATCTGGTTCGTCACCGGCAGCCAGTCGCTGTACGGCGACGAGACGCTGCGCCAGGTGGCCGAACAGTCGCAGGCGGTTGCCGCCGGGCTGGCGGCGCTGCCGGTGAAGGTGGTGTGGAAGCCGGTGCTGATCGACACCGACGGCATCCGCCGGTTCGCGCTGGAGGCGAACGCGCGCGACGACGTGATCGGAGTCGTCGCCTGGATGCACACCTTCAGCCCGGCGAAGATGTGGATCACCGGCCTGGACGCGTTGCGCAAGCCGCTGCTGCACCTGCACACGCAGGCCAATGTCGAACTGCCCTGGGACGAAATCGACTTCGACTTCATGAACCTGAACCAGGCCGCCCACGGCGACCGGGAGTTCGGCTACATCCAGACCCGGCTCGGCGTGCCACGCAAGACCGTGGTCGGCCACGTGTCGAACCCCGAGGTGCGTCGCCAGGTGGAGTTGTGGCAGCGCGCGGCCGCCGGCTGGCAGGCCGCCCGGACGCTGAAGCTGGCCCGGTTCGGGGACAACATGCGCTACGTGGCGGTCACCGAGGGCGACAAGACCGAGGCCGAGCTGAAGCTGGGCGTCCAGGTGAACACCTGGGGTGTGAACGACCTGGCGGCGGCGGTTGCCGAGGCTTCCGAGGCGGACATCGACGCGTTGGTGGCCGAGTACCTGGCGACCTATGACGTGGCTGCCGAATTGTTGCCGGGCGGCGAGCGCCACCAATCGCTGCGCGACGGCGCCGCGATCGAGATCGGGTTGCGCTCCTTCCTGGAAGCCGGTGGCTTCGGGGCGTTCACCACCAGCTTCGAGGATCTCGGCGAGCTGAAGCAGCTACCCGGGCTGGCCGTGCAGCGGCTGATGGCCGAAGGCTATGGCTTCGGCGCCGAGGGGGACTGGAAGACCGCGATCCTGGTGCGGGTGGCCAACGTGATGGGTGCCGGGCTGCCCGGTGGCGCGTCCCTGATGGAGGACTACACCTATGATCTCAAGCCCGGCGAGGAGAAGATTCTCGGCGCGCACATGCTGGAGGTCTCGCCCTCGCTGACCACTGCCAAGCCCCGGCTGGAGGTGCACCCGCTCGGGATCGGCGGCAAAGCCGATCCGGTCCGGCTGGTGTTCACCGCGGACGCCGGCCCGGCGCTCGTGGTGGCGATGTCCGATGTCCGCGACCGGTTCCGGCTGGTGGCGAACGTGGTGGAGAACATCACCCCGCCGGATCTGCCCAAGCTCCCGGTCGGACGTGCGGTCTGGCGTCCGGCTCCGGACTTCGCCACCAGTGCCGCTTGCTGGCTGGCCGCCGGTGCCGCCCATCACACGGTGATGACGACCGCGGTCGGCATCGATGTGTTCCGCGACTTCGCCGAGATCGCCGGCATCGAGCTGCTCGAGATCGACGAGGCCACCACCGTCCGTGGATTCACCCGCGAACTGCGCTGGAACCAGGCCTACTACCGCCTCGCTCAGGGGCTGTAACCGCACCACCATCGGGGCCCGACCCGGTGAGGGGTGCGACTCGGACGGTCGCCGTCGATGCCGATCAGCGCAGCGGCTGGGTGTGCCAGATCCGGTCGATGTAGTCGGTCATCGACCGGTCGGAGGAGAAGTACCCCGCGCGGGCGACGTTGAGGACAGCGGAACGGGTCCAGGCCTCGGTGTCGGCGTAGTAGGCATCCACCCGGGCCTGCGCGTCGATGTACGCCTGATAGTCGGCCAGCGCGAGGAAGCGGTCCTCGTACAGCAGGTTCGACACCAGTGGTTCGAAGGTGTTCCGGTCGCCACCGGAGAAGTGCCCCGAGGCGATCAGGTCGAGGGTGGCCTTCAGCTGCGGGTTGCTCTCGTAGTACTCGTGCGGCCGGTAACCCTTCTGCTGGAGGTCGGCGACCTCGGGTTCGAGCAACCCGAAGAGGAAGAAGTGATCGTCTCCGACCAGCTCGCGGATCTCGACGTTCGCCCCATCGTCGGTGCCGATGGTCAGGGCACCGTTGAGCGCGAACTTCATGTTGCCGGTACCGGAGGCCTCCTTGCCCGCCAGCGAGATCTGCTCGGAGAGATCCGCTGCCGGGATCAGCCGCTCGGCCAGCGTGACGTTGTAGTTGGCGGGGAAGGCCACCGACAGCGTTCCCGCCACCTGCGGATCGGCGTTGACGACCCGGGCGACCTCGTTGATCAGGTGAATCGTCTCCTTGGCCATCCGGTAGCCCGGGGCCGCCTTGGCGCCGAACACGAAGGTGCGCGGGGTGACGTCTGCCGGCTCGACCTTGCCGGAGATGATCTGCTCGTAGAGCGTCACGATGTGCAGTACCTTCAGGCTCTGCCGCTTGTACTCGTGCAGCCGCTTGACCATCACGTCCAGCAGGTGGTGCTCGGGCAGGTCGATGCCGTCGCGGGCGCGCAGCAGGTCGTAGAGACGAGCCTTGTTCTGCTCCTTGACCCCGGCGAATGCCTCACGGAACTCGGGATCCTCGGCGTAGCGCTCCAGCTCGATCAGCCGCTCCAGGTCGGTCAGCCAGCCCACGCCGATGGCATCGGTGATCAGCCTGGAGAGCCCTGGATTGGCCAGCCTGATGAACCGCCGCGGGGTGACGCCGTTGGTCACGTTGGTGAACTTCTCCGGCCAGTACTCGGAGAAGTCCGGCAGCACCTTGTCGCGCAGCAGCTGAGAGTGCAGCGCGGCGACACCGTTCACCTTGCTGCCGGCCACCGTGGCCAGGTAGGCCATCCGGACCGCCCGCTCGGGGTAGTCGGCGATGATCGACATCCGCCGGGCGCGCATCTCGTCTTCGGGGTAGGTGGCGCGCACCTCGGCCAGGAACTCGTCGTTGATCCGGTAGATGATCTCCAGGTGGCGGGGGAGCAGCCGGCCCAGCAGCTCGACCGGCCAGACCTCCAGCGCCTCCGGCAGCAGAGTGTGGCAGGTGTAGGCGAAGCACTGCTTGGTGATCTCCCAGGCTTCGTCCCATTCGAACTTCCGCTCGTCGACCAGGATGCGCATCAGCTCGGGCACGCCGATCACGGGATGGGTGTCGTTGAGCTGGAAGATGATCCGCTGCGGCAGTGTCCGCAGGTCGACGTCCGGGCCGAGATGGCGGTCGATGAAGTCCCGCAGCGAACAAGCCACGAAGAAGTACTGCTGCTGCAGCCGCAGTTCCTTGCCCTGGGGGGTCGAGTCCTCCGGGTAGAGCACCTTGGTGATGTTCTCGGCGAAGGTCTGGGCGCGGACGGCCTCGGCGTAGTCGCCGGCGTTGAAGATCGACAGATCGAAGGCCTTGGTCGCCTGGGCGCTCCACAGCCGCAGGGTGTTCACCCGGCCGTTCAGGTAGCCGGGGACGGTGTAGACGTAGGGGATGCCGAGCACGTTCCAGTCCGGCACCCAGCGGGTGCGCTCGGTTCCGTCGGTGTCGGTGTAGCGTTCGGTGTGGCCGCCGAAATCCACCTGTACCGCCGATTCGGGGTGCGGGAACTCCCACGGGCTGCCCAGCGCGAGCCAGGTGTCGGGCTGCTCGACCTGGCGGCCGTCGACGAAGGTCTGGCGGAAGATGCCGTACTCGTAGCGGATCCCGTAGCCGATGCAGGGCACGCTCATGGTGGCGAGCGAGTCGATGAAACAGGCTGCCAGGCGCCCAAGGCCGCCGTTGCCCAGACCGGGCTCGAGTTCCTGTGCGCGCAGCGTCTCCAGGTCGAGCCCGCAGGAGGCCATCGCCTGGGAGGCGATCTCCTCCAGGTCGGTGGCCAGTAGCGCGTTGTCGAGCTGACGCCCCAGCAGATACTCCGCGCTCAGGTAGCCGACCACCTTGGCCTCGCTCTGGCGCATCTTGCGGGTGGTCTCCAGCCAGCGGGCCATCAGGTAGGCGCGCACCGTCCGGGCCAGCGCGAGGTACTGGTCGTTGAGGCTGGACTGCGACAGTGCCACACCCTGGCCGGTGTTCAGCTCGCGCAGGAACTGGCGGACGAAGCCGTCCACCGAGTGGGCGGGTGCGGTGACCGGAGCCAGGGCAAGTGGATGGGTCGGCTGGAACACCGGGCCGAGGTGATGCGCGACCGTGTCCGGGGATTCGTCAGCGCGGGCAGGGCCGCCGGGCAGCTCGGTGTCGAGCGTCGAGTATTCAGTCACTGGATTACGGTAACGGCTTGCGCGATCACGCGTGGGATGTCTCGCCGGAGCGGGTGGATTCTCACGGAGCGGGTGGATTCTCATCGCTCGCTGGAGCGGAGATCACGCCGTCCGTCGAGTGATGGGGCGATGATCCGCCGCTGACCGTCGGCGAGGAGCCTCCGGACGGCGGGGGTTGGTGTGGTTCGGCGGCGGGGATGCAGAAGTTCAGGTAGCTTAACTCTATGGAGTCCGAAACCTCGGTGCCGCTGCGGTCGCCGGTGCTGCGCCGGCGGCTGCCGTGGCTGTGGGGCCCGGCCTTCGTCGCCGCGATCGCCTACGTCGACCCGGGGAACGTCGCCGCCAACCTCACCGCCGGAGCGCAATACGGATACCTGCTGGTGTGGGTGCTGGTCGCGGCCAACGCGGCGGCGGTGCTGGTGCAGTACCTCTCGGCGAAGGCCGGCCTGGTGACCGGACGCAGCCTGCCGGAGTTGCTCGGCAGCCGGTTGCGACGAGGTCCGCGGCTCGCCTACTGGGCGCAAGCCGAACTGGTGGCGGCCGCCACTGACCTGGCCGAGGTGCTGGGTGGGGCGATCGCGTTGCAGATCCTGTTCGGGCTCCCGCTGCTCTGGGGCGGACTGATCGTCGGCGGGGTGTCGATGCTGTTGCTGGTGATTCAGGACCGGCGCGGCCAGCGTCCCTTCGAGTTCGTCGTGATGGGGTTGCTCCTGGTGATCACGATCGGCTTCATGGCCGGTCTGTTCGTCAGCGACATCTCCTGGGCACAGACCGCCGCCGGTCTGGTGCCTCGTTTCGAGGGCAGCGGCTCGGTGCTGCTGGCAGCCGGCATGCTGGGTGCCACCGTGATGCCGCACGCGATCTACGTCCATTCGGCCCTGGCCAGGGATAGGCATGGGGCGCCGGACGGCACCGATCTTGGCCGGGTGCTGCGCGCCACCCGCTGGGAGGTGGTTGCCTCCATGCTGGTAGCCGGGGCGGTGAACATCGGGATGCTGCTGCTGGCCGCCGCTAGCCTGCCGGGCGTGCCGGGCACCGACTCGATCGAAGGCGCCCATGCCGCGATCACCGCCTCGCTGGGGCCGGTGGTCGGCGTGCTGTTCGGCATCGGGCTGCTGGCCTCCGGGCTGGCCTCCACCTCGGTGGGTTGCTACGCCGGCGCGACGATCATGGCCGGCCTGCTCCGCGTGCGGGTCCCACTGCTGGCCCGGCGGCTGATCACCCTGGCACCGGCGCTGGCGATCCTGGCGCTGGGCGCCGACCCCACCTGGTCGCTGGTGCTGAGCCAGGTGTTGCTGAGCCTCGGGATCCCGTTCGCCCTCGCCCCGCTGGTGAAGCTCACCAGCGAGCGGGCCACCATGGGAGACCACGCCAACTCCCGGAGGTTGTGCGTGGCAGCCTGGGTGGTGGTCGGATTGATCGTGGCGCTGAACCTCGCGCTGATCGCGCTGCAGGTGATGGGGGTGGGCTGATGGACGAGGTGGATGTCCTGACGCCGGTCGCGCAGGACTACCTGAAGGTGATCTGGGCGGCCACCGAATGGGGCGAGCCGCCGATCACCACCAAGGGCCTGGCCACGCGGTTCGGCACCACCCAGGCGAATGTCTCCGACACCGTCCGACGGCTCGCTGCCCAGGGCCTGGTCGGTTATGAGCCCTATCGTCCGGTGGTGCTGACCGAGCGCGGCGTGCGGTTGGCGATGGCGATGGTGCGCCGGCACCGGCTGATCGAATGCTTCCTGGCACAGGTGCTCGGCTACGGCTGGGACGAGGTGCACGACGAGGCGGAGCGCCTGGAGCACGCCGTTTCCGACGACTTCCTGACCCGGATCGACCAGATGCTGGGGCATCCGCGATTCGATCCGCACGGCGACCCCATCCCAGGGCCGGACGGGAGCCTGCCCACCGCCGCCCCAGCGGTGCTGCTCCCTCAGGCCGGCCCCGGCCGGCATCTGGTGGCGAGGGTCTCCGACGCCGATCCCGAGGTCCTGGCGCGACTCCGGAGCCGAGGGCTGGTGCCGGGTGTGGTGATCGACAGCGCCGACCTGGACCTGGCCGATCCCGACCTGGAGGCGGTCCGCGTGCGTCCGGTGCCGGCTGGCAGTGCGACCGAGAGGGGCTGAGGCGTGGGCGCGGGTCACTCTCATGTGCCGGCCTCGGGCCACGCCGGGGCGCGGCATCGCTGGCGGCTGCTGGCCGCCTTCTGCCTCACGCTGGCATTCCTGGTGGTGGAGGTGGTCGCGGCCGGGCTGAGTGGCTCGCTCGCCCTGCTCTCCGACGCCGGGCATATGGCCACCGATGTGGTGGCGCTTGGCGCCGCGCTGGCCGCGACCCAGCTGGCGACCCGTCCTGACAGCACCGGCCGCCGCACCTATGGCTCCTATCGCGCCGAGGTGTTCGCGTCCGGTCTGGCCGTGCTGCTGATGCTCGGCGTGGCGGTCTACGTGGTGGTCGAGGCGATCGGCCGCATCGGAACCGGCGCCGAGATCGCGACCGGTCCGATGCTGATCGTGGGCGTGCTGGGGCTCGCGGTGAACCTGATCGCGCTGTGGCTGCTGCGCGGTGGCGCCCGGGAGAGCCTCAATGTCAAGGGCGCCTACCTGGAGGTGCTGGCCGACAGCCTGGGCTCGGTCGGGGTGATCGTCGCGGCGCTGCTGATCGGCTGGACTCAGAATCCGCTGTGGGACACCGTCGTGGGGCTGGCGATCGGCGCCTACGTCGCGGTGCGAGCGGTGCTGCTGGGACGCGAGGTGCTGGCCGTGCTGGGTCAGCAGGCCCCTGACGGGATCGATCCGGCCGAGGTGGCGTCAAGCCTGGCGGAGGTCGGCGGAGTGGCGAGCGTCCACGACTTGCACCTGTGGACGCTGACCTCGGGCATGAACGTCGCCACCGCGCACGTGGTCGCCGTTCCAGGAGCCGACCAGGCCGATCTTCTCGCTGCCCTGCAGCAGGTGTTGCTGGATCGCTTCGGCATCGACCACGCCACTCTCCAGGTGGAGGCCGACGCCGCGGGATGCGCCGAGCTCAGCTGGTGATCCTGCCGGGTGGGTGTCGGGGGCCTATCGCCCCGATCAGGTGGCCCCGTCAGTTGAGGTAGTCGAGCCCCAGGTCGAGCACGCGGGCGGAGTGGGTGAGCCAGCCGACCGAGATCAGGTCCACGCCGGCCTCGGCGATCGGCACCGCAGTGGCCGGTGTGATCCGCCCGGAGGCTTCGGTGATCATGCGTCCGTCCACCATCGCGACCGCCTGCGCCAGAAGCTCGGGGCCCATGTTGTCGAGCAGGACGGCATCCGCTCCGGTCTCCAGCAGTTCGGCGAGTTGGTCGAGGGTGTCGACCTCCACCTCGATCTTCACCAGGTGGCCCACGCCGGCGCGTGCCCGCTCGACCGCCGGACGGATGCCGCCGGCCGCGGCGACGTGGTTGTCCTTGATCAGCACCGCGTCGTCCAGGCCGAAGCGATGGTTGGCGCCACCGCCGGCGGCCACCGCGTACTTCTGCAGCGCCCGCAGGCCGGGGATGGTCTTGCGGGTGTCGGTGACCCTGGCACTGGTGTGCGCGATCGCGTCGGCGATGGTGGCGGTGCCGGTGGCCACCCCGCTGAGGTGGCCCAGGAAGTTCAGCGCCACCCGTTCGCCGGTCAGCAGGCCGCGGGCCGGGCCGGAGACCCGGGCCACGGTGCTGCCGGGCTGGACGCGGGAGCCGTCCGGGGTCTCGATGGTCAGCTCGATCCGCGGATCGATCAGCCGCCAGGCCAGCTCGGCACAGGCCAGGCCGGCGATGACGCCGGGCTCGCGCGAGACGATCGCCACCTCGGCGGTCGCGTCGGGGGGAATGATCGCGTCGGTGGTGAGATCGCCGGCCCGTCCGAGATCCTCGGCCAGCGCGGCGCGTACCAGCGGCTCGACCAGCAGCCGGGAGAGGCTTCTCATGCGGCACTCTCCGTCGCGGCGGTGAGGGCGCCAACCGTGATGTGGCGACCGACCGGGTCGGTGCCGGGGAAGTCCAGCCGGGTGTGACCGCCGCGGGATTCGGTGCGCTGCAGCGCCGACCAGGCGAGCAGCCAGGCCACCAGGCCGGCCTCGGTGTCGCGGTAGGGCGCCAGCTCGTCCAGCGCCAACCGCAACCGCTCGCCGGTGCGCAGCACGCCGGCCGCCGCGCTGACGATCCGCCGTATCTCGGCCAGTCCCGGACCGGCGGCGGGCGGACGGGCGGACGCCCAGGTCGAGTGCGAGGGCCGTACCGGAGGCCGGGCGGCGGCGGTTCGAAGGTGCCGTCCGATCCGCCGTCCGCAGACCACCGCCTCCAGCAGCGAGTTGCTGGCCAGCCGGTTGGCGCCGTGCAGCCCGGTCGAGGCCACCTCGCCGGCCGCGTAGAGGCCGGGGACGGTGCTCTGGCCGTCGGCGTCCACCGCCACGCCGCCCATGTGATAGTGCGCAGCGGGGCGGACGGGCAGCAGGTCACGGGTCGGGTCCAGCCCGGCGGTGGCGGCGATCCGGTGGATCGAGGGAAACAGCTCGGCGAACCGAACGCCCGGGTGGTCGCGGGCGTCCAGGAAGACCAGGTGGCCGTCCTGAAGCTGTGCCCACTCGGCGCGGGAGACCACATCGCGGGCCGACAGCGGATCGGCCAGCACCCACTCGCCGCGCTCGTTGATCAGGAAGGCGCCTTCACCGCGCACCGCCTCGCTCACCAGCGGCATCGGGTCGGTGGCGACGTCCAGGGCCGTGGGGTGGAACTGCACCATCTCCAGGTCCCGCAGCACGGCCCCGGCTCGATAGGCCAGCCCGAGCCCCTGGCCGCGCGAGCCGAGCGGGTTGGTGGTGTGCTGGAACAACCCGCCGATCCCACCGGTGGCCAGGATGACCGTGTCGGTCATCAGGTCGAAGGGGCCGGTCGGGGTGCTCACCCGCACGCCCGCGATCCGTCCGTCCTCGACCAGCAGGTCCACCGCGGGGGAGTGCTCCCAGATGGCCACCGAGTCCAGCTGCAGTGCGCGCTCGACCACGGTACGCAGCAGTTCGGCCCCGGTGCCGTCGCCGAGCGCATGGACGATCCGGCGTCGGCTGTGTGCGCCCTCCAGGCCGAGGCGGAGGGTGCCGTCCGGGTTGGTGTCGAAGCGGGCGCCCTGGCCCGCCAGCCAGGCGATCGCGCTGGGGCCGGCTTCGGTGATGGAGTCCGTGACCTCCGGATCGCACAACCCGGCGCCTGCGGCGAGGGTGTCGGCGGTGTGCTGGACGGGGTCGTCGTCCGGCCCGACCGCCGCGGCGATGCCGCCCTGGGCCCAGCCGGTGGAGGTGCCGGTGCTCACCGCGCCCGCGCTCAGCACGATGCACGGCGAGGGCGACAGTTCGATCGCCGCGCTGAGCCCGGCCAGGCCGGCGCCGACGATCACCGGGCAGCCGGCGCCAGTCCGGCGGGTGGCCGGCATCACTTCACCGCCAGCATGCGATCCACCGCGGCGCGGGCGCGCTCGGCGACGGTGGGATCGATGGTGACCTCGTTGGTCATCGTCTCCAGTGCTCGCCGGATCGTTCCCAGCGTGTTGCGCTTCATGTGCGGGCAGAGATTGCAGGGCCGGACGAACTCCGTGTCGGGGAACTGCTGGGCCACGTTGTCGCTCATCGAGCACTCGGTGATCAACGCCACCCGCAGCGGCAGTTGCCGACCCACGAAGTCGACCATCTGCGCGGTCGAACCGGCGTAGTCGGCGGCGTCCACCACTGGCGGCGGGCACTCCGGGTGGGCGAGTACGGTGACGCCGAGGTAGTCGGCGCGGATCTGGTCGATATCGGCGGGGGTGAACCGCTCGTGCACCTCGCAGGCGCCCGGGTGGGTGATCACCTCGACCCCGGTCTGCCGGGCGATGTTGGCGGCCAGGTACTGGTCGGGGATCATGATCACCCGTGGCACGCCGAGGCTCTCGATGATCGCCACCGCATTGCCCGAGGTGCAGCAGATGTCGGATTCGGCCTTCACCGCGGCGGAGGTGTTCACGTAGGTGACCACCGGGACCCCGGGGTGCAGCCGCCGCAACTCGCGGACGTCCTCAGGGGTGATCGATTCGGCCAGCGAGCAGCCGGAGCGAAGGTCGGGAATCAGCACCGTCTTGGCGGGATTCAGCAGCTTCGCGGTCTCCGCCATGAAGTGGACGCCCGCCAGCACGATCACGTCCGCCTCGACGGTGGTCGCCTCCCGGGCCAGCGCGAGAGAGTCTCCGACGATGTCGGAGACACCGTG
The DNA here is from genome assembly GCA_964435735.1 of uncultured Propionibacteriaceae bacterium. Lineage (GTDB taxonomy): Bacteria > Actinomycetota > Actinomycetes > Propionibacteriales > Propionibacteriaceae > Propionicimonas. The sequence goes on along the minus strand of CAYSZZ010000015.1, from coordinate 57,319 downwards.
GAAGATCTCCGGGGTCATGTAGTTGTGCGCCAGGATGACGGCGTTGCGCTGCGCCTTGAGCGCCATGATCGCCTCGACATCGTCGGCCATGGTGGCCCACTCGACGGCCGGCACCACGTGGCTGACCTTCGGGTACAACTCCTGCGCGGTGAGGGTGGCAGTCATCGGGTTCCCCTTTTGCTAACTTTGAGCAAAAGAAATGCTACACCTGAGCAAAACCGGTGGGCAAATCCTGCTCACGATGCGGTCGCATGACGACCCAGTGGGGATTCAGCGGACGCGGGGGAGCGGCAGCTTGGTGCCGGCGACGTCGCGCTGGTGCTGCACCTCGCGACGGAACCGGTAGAGCCGCGCCGGGCGTCCGCCGGTGGAGGAGTCGACCCCGCCGGTCTCCTCGACCAGGCGCTGCTGCTCGACCAGGCGGCGGAAGTTCTGGGTGTGGATCGCGGTGCCGGCCAGCGCCTCGACGCAATCCTGCAGCTGGCGCAGGGTGAACTGCGGTGGCAGCAGTTCGAAGACCACCGGACGGTACTGGATCTTCGAGCGCAGCCGGGCCAGCCCGGTGGCCAGCACCCGGCGGTGATCGCCGAGCATCCGGCTCCCGGGGGCGAGCTCGGCGATGGGCAACCGCCAGTGGGTGGGGGATTCCGGGACCAGCCCCACCTCGTACATCAACTCGTAGCGCTGCAGCACCAGGTCGGGCTGCCAGCCGGCACCGTCCAGGCCGAAGGTGATGGCGCAGCGCTGATGCCGGGCTCCGGCGGACGTGGGATCAGACTCCGCCCAGGCGGCCAACGCGGCGCCGAGGGGCGCGGGTAGGTCTCCGTGTGCCCGCAGGTCTTCCCAGGGGAGCAGGTCGTAGATCCGGCTCCAGGCTCCGATCTCGGGGTGGGCCGGCCGCTGCCCAGGCGTTGCGGTCGGCCCGGGGGTCTCTGGCGGGTTCAGCGGGCGCTGGCGGAGGCGGAGTTGCAGCGCGTCGGAGGTCGGTGTGGTGAGGCCCAGATAGGAGACCGACAGCCGGTGCCCATCGTTCTGCTGTCCGTCGAGATCGACGAAGGTGTAGAGCTGCTCCAGGTAGCCCAGTGCCCGTCCGGTCTGATCCTCGACCCAAGCGCGCGTCGCAGCCTGCAGCGAGTGGTGGCCCGGCATCAGCGGCCCGGCCGGGAGCCGGGTCGGGTTGCCCAAGGTGAGCACGCAAGGCTCACCATCGACGATCGCGACCACAACGGCCAGCAACTCCGCCGAAACCTCGCTCGTGCCTTCGCCCATGCCGTGAAGGATAGGGAGTTCTCCAAGGTTCCGCACGACCCATCGACGGGTTAGCCTCAAAGGGTGCGACGCGTCCTCTCCTGGCTGGCGGTGGCCACGGCCACCCTGTTTCTGCTGCCCGCTGCTCCGGCGGCGGCCGACGACGACCATTCTTCGTGGCGGATCCCCAGCTACGACGTGGTCGCGACGGTCGACGCCGCCGGCGGAGTCACTCACGTCCAGCTCGACCTCGCCTTCGACTTCGGCAACGACCCTGGTCATGGCCCGTACGTGACGTTGCCGCTGCGGCAGGAGATGGCGGACGACCCCGATCACTGGCGGATGCTCGACGTCACCCTCGGCGAGGTCACCAGTCCCAGCGGCGCCGATGCGACGGTGCTGACCCAGGAGGAGTCGGGCAACCTGCTGATCCGGATCGGCAGTGAGAGACGGACCTTCACCGGCGTGCAGCGCTACCGGATCACCTACTCGATCCGGGGGCTGCTGGCCACGAACCAGGCCCAATCCGGGCTGGACGAGTTCAACTGGAATGTGGTCGGGCCCGGCTGGGAGGTGCCCATCAGTGGCGTCACGGCGTCCGTCACCGGGCCGGTGGAAGTCCAGCGGGTGGCCTGTTTCGCCGGCGACTGGTTCCGCAGCGCGTGCGATCAGGCCGCCCGGGACGGGCGCACCGCGACCTTCCGCCAGGCGTCGTTGGGCAAGGGAAATCCGCTGCAGATCGTGGCCGGGTTCCCGGCCGGCACCTTCACCGACGCCGAGCCCCGGCTCACCACCCGCTTCCACATCGGCAACATGTTCCCGGTCAATCCGGTGACCGGCGGCCTCACCGGGGTGCTGACGGCACTGGGGCTGGCCTGGCTCTTCAGCCGCACCCGCCGAGGTTCCCGCGATCAGGTCTACCTCGGCCTCACCCCGGGCACGAGACCGGCGCCGAACCAGCAGGTGGCCATCGGCGAGGGGACGGCGAGGGCGCCGGTCGCCGTGCAGTTCTCACCGCCGGCCGACGCCCGTCCAGGTGAACTGGGTGTGCTCACCGACCACACCGCCGACAACACCGACATCACCGCCACCATGATGGACCTGGCGGTCCGGGGCTACCTCAAGATCGAACAGACCGGCAAGAAGGACTGGACCTTCACCCGGCTGGCCACCAGCCAGGGCCTGGTGGGCTACGAGCGGCACCTGTTCGATGGCCTCTTCCGGGAGGGTTCGGTGGTGGAGACCGACGACCTGAAGGACTCGGCCTACGCCGATCTGCTGACCGGAACCCGGAGCCGGCTGTACGACCGGGTGACCAAGGAACTGCAGTGGTTCACCCGCAATCCGAGCACGGTGCGGGCGATCGCGGTGGTCGGCGGCGTCGGGCTGATCGGCACCGGCGCGGCGGTCGGCATCCTGCTGGGCTTCGTCGGCTTCGGGCTGCTGGGCGCGGCGGGGGTGCTCACCGGGATCGGCGTGCTGATCGCGAACAACCGGTTCGGTGCCCGTACCGCCGAGGGTTCCGCGGTGCTCGCCCAGACCAAGGGCTTCGAGCTGTACCTGAGTACCGCCGAGGCGGACCAGATCCGCTTCGAGGAGGGGATCGACGTGTTCTCCCGTTATCTGCCGTACGCGGTGATCTTCGGGGTCGCCGAGCGCTGGACGAAGGTGTTCGCCCAGCTCGAGGCGCAGGGCCGCTACACGCCCACCACCACCGGCTGGTACGTCGGCTATGGCTATGGAACCATGCTCAGTCCGGACTTCGCTTCGTCCATGGATCGGCTCGCCAGCCAGATGTCGTCCTCCCTGCAGCACGCGACCGCGGCCTCGTCCGGCGGCTCGGGCTTCAGCGGCGGCGGCGGCTTCGGCGGCGGCGGTGGCGGCGGATGGTGACCGGCCCGTGCCTTTGATGGCAGGCTGGCGCTGTGTCGTTGCCTGATGTGCCGTTGTGGACGATCGCGCTCGTCCTGCCGCTGGATCTGCTGATCGCCTGGGTGTTCGCCTCGATCGCTCGTCTGCTGTTGCGCGGCCGTGCCCAGATCGGTACGGCGACCGCGATCGTCGTGGCCGTCCTGGCGACCTCACTCGGCCTGCTGGTGACCGGCTGGCTCCGTCCGGACGCCCGGGTGTTCAGTCCGCTGACCATCCTGATCTGCCTGGGCTTCTCGGTGGCAGCGATCGCGGCCTATGGCGCGGTGGCGGCGTACGTGCAGCGGCCGGTGCGCGCTTCCGTCCCGGAGCTGCTGGCGCTGGGGGAGTCCGACCGGCTGGAGTTCAAGTCGACCGCCCGGGTGAACCTGCGGACCGGCGCCAAGGACGAGCGGATGGAGCAGGTCATCGCCAAGGCGGTCTGCGGCTTCCTGAACACCGATGGCGGCACCTTGCTGATCGGGGTGGACGACAGCGGCAGCGTGCTCGGCCTGGAACCCGACTTCGCCACCCTGAAGTCCCCGGATGCCGACCGGTTCGAACTGTGGCTGCGGGATCTGCTTTCCACCACGATGGGCGCCAACGCGGCCAACCTGGTGGCCATCGACTTCGCCACGGTGCCGGGAGACGCCGGCGAAGCCCAGGTCTGCCGACTGGACTGCGCAGCCTCGCCGCGTCCGGTCTATCTGCGGGCCAAGGGGGCCGCCCCCGAACTGTGCGTGCGCACCGGCAACTCCACCCGGCAACTGCGGGTCGACGATGCCACCGACTACGTGATGCACCGCTGGCCGCTGAGCCTGGGCAGCAACCTGGCCGCGCAGGTGAGGGCTGCGGTGCGGTTCTCGGGCGAGTCCCCCGCGGGCCGTCATCGACGGTGACACCACGTCGGTCGGTGGCGTCCCCGGTGGGCAGAGCCATGCCCTAGGCTGGCCACCGTGTTGATCCCCCTTGCCATCCCGGGGTCGCCTCTGCTGCCGCAGAACATACCGCTGGCGCTGGTGATCATGGTCATCTCGTCGGTGCTGTTCGCGACCTCGGCGACCATCCAGCATCTCGCCGTCGGGCGCGAGGTGGACACCAGCAGCAAGGAACGCCACATGGGCGTGGGGCAGGTGCTGGGCCTGCTCAAGAACCCGCGCTGGCTGCTCGGCCTGGCGACCGCCGCGGTCGGCGCCACCGGCCACATCATCGCGCTGATGATGGCACCGGTCACGGTGGTGCAGCCGGTCGGCATCCTGGCGGTGCCCTGGGCAGTGCTGTTGGCGGCGAAGATCCACCACTTCCGCCCGCCGCGAGCCGTCTGGATCGCGGTCGGGGTGACCGTGGTGGGCATCGTCGGCTTCACCCTGGTCTCCACCCGGACGGCGGTGTCCCAGACCGAGTTGCCACCGTTGGGGATCGTGGCCGGCTCCGGGGTGATGCTGGTGATCGGTGCCGCGCTGGGCGTGGGCGGGCTGCTGGGCAAGCACTCGTTGCGCTGCCTGCTCTGGGCCTCGGGCGGGTCCTTCTTCTACGGTCTCTCCTCGGCGCTGGTCAAGGTGATGAGTCACCTGGTCGGAGGGCCGCAGTTCTGGGAGACCCCGCTGTTCTGGGCGGTGGCAGCGTTCCTCGCCGTCTGCTACCTGGGCGGCGGTTTCATGATTCAGCAGGCCTACGCCAACGGGCCGGCCGAGATCGTGGTGGGTTCGATGACCACAACCGACCCGATCGTCGCGGTCACCTTCGGGCTGGTCGTGCTGGGCGAGGGCGCCCTGGTCGGTGTGCCGGACGCGGTCGGGATGCTGGTGGCCGGCGCTATCGCGATCGGCGGCGTCGTGGTGCTCTCGAAGTATCATCCGGAGTCGATGACCGACCATTGACCCGCTCGATCGCCTCACGGTAGATCGTCAGGTAGGTCTGGGCCATCGCTGTGCCGGTGATTCGCCCGCCGATCTCCCGGGAGGCCCGGCCCATGGCCAGGCGGCGCTCCGGATCGTCCGCCAGCGTGGCCAGGCCGGACGCCAGTTCGGAGACGGAGGGCCCGGTGAGCAGCGCATTATCCGGACCGACGCCGACCTGGAGCCGCTCGTCGCAGTAGAGGATCGGCGCGCCGGCCGCGGCGGCCTCGGCCAGCACCATGCCCTGGGTGTCGAAGTGGTACGACGCCAGCGCGTAGATGTCGGCATCCGCCATCTGGGCGGCCACCTCGGCGGCATCGAGCCGTCCCAGGAAGCGCACCCGGTCGGCCGGGATCGGCTCGGCAAGGCGGCGCAGAGTGGGCTCGGCCGGCCCGGTCCCGATGATCACCAGTTCGAGGTCGGGACGGTTGAGTTCGGCGACGGCGCGGACCAGGGCATCGACCCGCTTCTCCGAGCCCAGCCGGCTGCAGGTCACGATGCGGACGCGTCCGTCGTCCGGCCGGTGGCGCCGCGCGGCGGCGAACAGCGGGTCGATTCCGCTGGGGGCGACGTACCCGCGTCCGGCCAGTTCCGGGGCCGCATCGGTGATGCAGTCGATCATGAAGCCGGCCGGTGAGGTGAAGGCGTCCACCCCGGCGGCGATCCGGGCGAGGTTGCGCCAGTCCCGGCGGGCGTACCGTGAATCCTCGCCCGCAGTCTCGGAGACCGGCCGCCGGACGGCGACGTCCGGGCGCCCGCCGGCGAGTGCGAGCAGCCGCGGGGCCAGCGGTAGATAGGTGAACGAGTTGAGCCCGGCGCTGCCGGCATTGGTGCGATGGGTGCCGACGTAGTTGGAGTGGAAGGTGTGCACCTGCGGGATGGCCGCCTGCTGGGCGACTAGCGCGGCCAGGTGAAGTGATCCCCGCTCGTTCTGGGAGTGGACCAGGTCGAGATCGTGCTCGGCGACGATCCGGGCGGCGATCCTGGGCGTGGCGGCCAGGGAACAGAGGTAGCTCGGCGTTCCGGGGAAGCGCCACTGGGGCAGGGCCTCCCAGCGGCAGTTCGTGGGTGGCTCGAACTCCCATTGCGGGGCGAACAGGGTCACCTCGTGGCCGGCGGCGACCAGATGGTCGATCTGTTGCTGGATGGAGCGGGATACGCCTCCCGAGTGCGGATAGAAGTCGTCGCTGAGGATGCCGATCCGCAGTCTGTTCGTCATCGGCGTCCTCAGGAGGGGATGAGCAGGGCGGAGATCTGGCGTCCGAGTTCGGTGGCCAGCAGCAGGGTCAGGTCGGCGCGGTAGGTGGGGAAGAAGATCCAGCCGGTGCGCTCCTGGCCGGCTTCGATGGGCTCCCAGCCCAGCGCGGGTGAGGACATCGCCGGGCCCGGCTCCAGCACCTCGACGGCGTCATTGCTGAAGGCCATGAAGGTGTACCACAGGGTGCCCTTGTCGACCGCCAGCCGAAGATTGATCTCGACCCCTTCGTCGTTCCACCGGGACTCGACCACCTCCCAGCGTCCCTCAACCCCGCCGTCCGGCGAGACGAAGGGATGGCCCGGCTTGGCAGGGGCGGACGTTGTCGAAGGGCTGGGGGAGGCCGACGGCGCCGAGGGCCGGTTGGAGAGGGTCGCGGTGAACAGGATCAGGGCGGCGATGACCACCGCGCCCACCATGATCAGCCACGGCAACGGTGAGCGCGGCGGCGTGAACTGCTCGATGTGGGTGGCTGCGGGACGCCCGGGACCCATCGGACGGGTCGGGTCGAACGGCTGGTGCGGCTGGGTCATCGGCACCCAGGCTACTAGGGTGTGGATACCGCCGCTCGCTGGTGAGTGGTGTGCCCAGGGCTGTGGACAAGTGGCTCGGCTCCTGGCCCGGTGACCACAGTGCCCGGGCATGACAGTGAACGATCAACGGCCGCGGCTGCGGCTGCAGAACTACGACGATGCGCTCGGGCTGATCCCTCACCTGCTCGGCTTCCACCCCGAGGAGTCGCTCGTGGTGCTGGTGATCAACGGCGGCGAGCTCTCGCTGACCGCACGCCTCGATCTGGCGGACGCCGCCTGGCCTGACGGGGTGGAGGGCGTGCTCACCAGGATCTGGTGCCGGTTCCCGACCGCGGACGCCTGGTTCGTGGCCTACACCGCCCACCGCGAGTATGCCTGGGCGGTGTTGCGGCGCTGCGACGCCTTCCTGCCGGCCGGATCGGCCCGTCGCCTGGTCGCGGTGGACGGACAGACCTGGCAGGCCGACGGCCTGGCGGGGCCCCGGGGAGTGCACGATCCCGGATGCAGCCGGGCCGCAGCCGAAGCGGCGATGCACGGCCTGGTCGCTCGGCGCTCCCGGGACGAACTGGCCGCACTGGTGGACGGTCCGCCGGCCGCTGACACCGGTGCGTTGGTGGCGGTCGCCCAGCGGGTCGGAGCAGAGGTTGCGGGCGAACCGATCAGCCGATGGGCCCAGTTGATGGGCGCTGCCCTGGCAGGCTTCGATGCCACCGGCGGCCTCGACGACGGCGATGCGGCCCGCTTGGCCATCCTGACCACCCACCCGCCGGCCCGGGACGTGGCCCTGCTCTCGATGTCACGAGAGCGGGCGGACCAGCAGATCGATCTCTGGCGGCGGGTGGTGAACCGGACTCTGGCCGTCCATCAGGGCCATCCGCTGACGTTGCTGGGGATGGCTGCCTGGATCGCCGGCGACGGCGCCCTGGTGTCGATCTGCCTGGAGCGGGCGACCCGGTTGCTGCCGCCGAACGGACTGCTGCGCACCCTGGACCAGCTGGTGGACGCCGTCACCCCACCGACCCAGTGGGAGGAACTGCGTCCCGAGCTGCTGTCCGGCGCCAGTCCGGAGGTGCGGCGGGCGGTGCTGGGTCCGAGCGCATAGGCCGGTGGGCCCGGCGATCCTGACCCCGGGACGGCGCCGGCGGACCAGGCCCCCGATCACCCTCGACCCCGGGGCGGCTCGCCGCCGGCCGGTTCGCGGAGCGGGTGAGCCCCGCGGACGGCCCGTCACTCGGGCGGGCTGCGCCGCCGGGCGGGGGCGCAGCCGAGTCCGGCGTGGTGGCCGCCGAGGGCGATGCCCTATGATTTCGGTATGCGCTACGCCGTCCTGCTGCTTCGATAGCCGCGACTCTCGATCCCGAGTCGCGGCGCCCCCTGACGAGCCCAAGGCCCGAGGGGGCTTTTTCATGCCAGTAGGCCAGCCCACAACGAGGAGAAGAAAGTGACCACCGAGCAGGTCCGCCAAGGCTACGACGCCGCTGCCGCGCAAGAGCGCTGGCAGCAGTTCTGGGAAACCGACCGGACCTTCGCCCCGCTCGACGACGGCAGCCGCGAGCGGCGCTTCGTGCTGGACATGTTCCCCTACCCCTCCGGCGACCTGCACATGGGCCACGCCGAGGCCTTCGTGATGGGTGACGTGGTGGCCCGCTACTGGCGACTGCGCGGCTACGACGTGATGCACCCGATCGGCTGGGACTCCTTCGGACTGCCGGCCGAGAATGCCGCCATCGCCCGCAACGCCCACCCGGCCGACTGGACCTACGCCAACATCGAGACCCAGGCGCGCTCCTTCCGCCGGTACGGGCTGAGCTTCGACTGGACCCGGCGGCTGCACACCTCCGACCCGGAGTACTACCGCTGGACGCAGTGGCTGTTCCTGCGGTTCTACGAGCGCGGGCTGGCCTACCGCAAGGACTCCTTCGTCAACTGGTGCCCGAACGACCAGACCGTGCTGGCCAACGAGCAGGTGATCCAGGGTGCCTGCGAGCGCTGCGGGGCCTCGGTCACCAAGCGCAAGCTGACCCAGTGGTACTTCAAGATCACCGACTACGCCCAGCGGCTGCTGGACGACATGCCGGCGCTGGAGGGCAAGTGGCCCGACCGGGTGCTGGCCATGCAGCGGAACTGGATCGGACGCTCCCAGGGCGCCTGGGTGGACTTCACCATCGAGGGACGCGAGGAGCCGATCACGGTCTTCACCACCCGTCCGGACACCCTGTACGGCGCCACCTTCTTCGTGGTCGCGCCCGATGCCGACATCGCGTCCGAACTGGTGACCGACGAGCACCGCGAGGCCTTCGAGGCCTATCTGGAGCAGACCAAGAAGGCCACCGAGATCGAGCGGCAGTCGACCGAGCGCCCCAAGACCGGGGTGTTCCTGGGCCGCTACGCGATCAACCCGGTGAACGGCGAGAAGCTGCCGGTCTGGGCGGCCGACTACGTGCTGAGCGACTACGGCTCGGGCGCGGTGATGGCGGTGCCCGCCCACGACCAGCGCGACCTGGAGTTCGCCCTAGCCTTCGACCTGCCGGTGCGGGTGGTGCTGGAGACCGGCCTGCCCGATCCGGTGTCGTCCGGTATCGCCACTCCGGGGGACGGCGCCTACGTCAACTCCCCGAAGCTGGACGGGCTGACCGACAAGGCCGCCGGGGTCGCCGCGATGTGCGAGTTCCTGGAAGCCGAGGGCACCGGACGCGAGGCGGTCACCTTCCGGCTGCGCGACTGGCTGCTCTCCCGGCAGCGGTTCTGGGGCTGTCCGATCCCGATCGTGCACTGCCCGTCCTGTGGCGAGGTCCCGGTGCCGGACGACCAGCTGCCGGTCGAACTGCCCGACCTGCGCGGCGCTGACCTGGCACCGAAGGGCACCTCTCCGCTGGCCTCGGCCACCGACTGGGTTGCCACCGAGTGTCCCCGCTGCGGCGGCCCGGCCTCCCGGGACACCGACACCATGGACACCTTCGTCGACTCGTCCTGGTACTTCTTCCGCTACTGCTCGCCCGGCTATACCGACGGCCCGTTCGATCCGGCGGAGGTCGCCCGCTGGATGCCGGTCGCGCAGTACGTCGGCGGCGTCGAGCACGCCATCCTGCACCTGCTGTACTCCCGGTTCTTCACCAAGGTGCTGCACGACATGGGCATGGTCGGCTTCGAGGAGCCGTTCACCCGGCTGCTGAACCAGGGCCAGGTGATCAACCAGGGCAAGGCGATGAGCAAGTCGCTCGGCAACGGGGTCGACCTGGGCGCCCAGATCGACGCCTACGGGGTGGACGCGATCCGCACCACGGTGGTCTTCGCCGGCCCGCCGGAGGACGACATCGACTGGGCCGACATGTCGCCCGGCTCGACGGTGAAGTTCCTGCAGCGGGCCTACCGGCTGGCCGGTGACGTCACCTCCGCGCCGGGGGCCGATCCGGCGACCGGCGATCTGGCGCTGCGGCGGGTCACCCACCGTTCGATCGCCGACATCACCGAGTCGCTGGAGAGCCAGCGGTTCAACGTGGTGGTGGCCCGGATCATGGAACTGGTCAACGCCGCGCGCAAGACCGTGGATTCCGGCGCCGGTGGCGGCGATCCAGCCGTCCGTGAGGCGGTGGAGTTCGTCACCCAGGCGTTGAGCACGGTGGCTCCCTACGTCGCCGAGGAGATGTGGGAGGCGCTCGGCCATGCCCCGTCGGTCGCGAACTCGTCCTGGCCGACGGCCGATCCTGCCCTGCTGGTGGCCGAGTCGGTGACCTGCGTGGTGCAGGTGCAGGGCAAGGTCCGCGCCAAGCTGGAGGTCGCCCCCTCGGTGACCGAGGCGGAGCTGACCGAGTTGGCCCTGGCCGAGCCCGGCGTGCAGCGGGCGCTGGACGGGCGCGAGGTGCGTCAGGTGATCGTCCGGGCGCCCAAGCTGGTCAGCATCGTCCCCGCCTGAGGCGGGAGGATCCCTGAGCCCGTCGAAGGGTCGTCCATCGGTAGCCGGAACCTCAGGGATCGTTGCTGTGCTGCGCCGCTCAGCGGCGGGTGACCTGCACCCGCCAGGTCTCGGGGCCTTCCTCCAGGAAGGCGATGTCGAAGCTGTCCGGAGCCACCCGCTCCAGGGCGGACAGCAGCGGTGCGGGTGAGTGGTCGGCGACCAGGACCACCTGCTGCTCGGAGCGCAGGCTGGTCAGTCCGCCGATCACCGCGCCGCTGCGCATGATCTTCGGGATCGAGCTGAGCACCAACTCGGGGGTGCCGCCGGAGCAACCGCAACCACAACCGCCATGCTGCTTCTTGGCGTTCGCGCCAACTGTCTCGAGAGTGATCGCCATCGGGGTCCTCTTCCGGATCGGGTAACGACACCACGCTACCCGGACTGGGCTGTGGACAACGAACCTGGAGGCGGAGTTGTCCACAGCCGGCGCGATCCGGAGGCACATTCGGTGGTCGCCTGACCATAGTGGCCGGGCATGCCGCGTGGTCCCGCACCGGAGCCGGTGCTCAGTGAAGTGGTCCGGCAGCGCCTGGCTGCGCTGCTGGACGAGGTCCCTGCCCGGCGGGCGATCGGCCCGCCGCCGGCGGACACCGAATTCGACGAAGCCGGGCTCGACCAGGGGCCGGCGACGAGCGTCGTCGCGCCGGGCCGTCGCGAGGCGATGGCCGTCTGGAGCCGCACCGCCTGGGAGTTCACCCGCCGCCACCTGGTGGCCGTCGGGATCGTGCTGCTGACGGGTTGCCTGTGGGCGGGGTACAGCGTGCTGCAGGCGCGCTCTACGCCAGTAGAGAGGCCGGTGTCGGCCGAACCCACGGTCGTGTCCAGCCCGACCCCGACGCCCACCGTGCCGGCCTCGATCCTGGTGCACGTGCTGGGTGCGGTCGAGCGTCCCGGTGTGGTCGAACTGCCCGAGGGCTCACGGGTTAGGGACGCGATCGAGGCCGCCGGCGGGCTGGCCGAGAATGCCGACCCGGGTGAGCTGAACCTTGCCGCAGTGCTCTCCGACGGTACGCAGTTGGTGATCGGCGACGTCAAGAAGCCCCGCGGCGAGGTTCGCGCCGACGGTGGCGGAGGCCGGGATGGTGGTAGCGGGGGCGGGGGCCAGAAGCTGTCGCTGAACAGCGCCTCCCAGGCCGAACTGGAGACCCTGCCCGGGGTCGGGCCGGTGACGGCCGGCAGGATCGTCGCCTGGCGGGAGGAGCACGGCAGGTTCAGCCGGATCGAGGAACTGCAAGAGGTGGACGGGATCGGGCCCAAAACCTATTCACAGCTGGCGGACCTTGTCCGGCTCTGACCCGGGGGCGGAGCGGTTCGACCATCGCGGGCCGTTGCTCGCCGTGGCGGCCTGGGCCGGCACCTGGCCCGGGATCGCGGGTGACCAGCGGTGGTGGTGGCTGGCGGTTGGCCTGGGCGGCGCTGCGCTGGGTTGGGGCTGGTGGACGAGACGTCGGCTGGCCTTCGGCTGCGGCGCCGTGCTGCTGGTGTGCCTGATGGTGAGCGGTGGGCGGTCGGCGACCCTGCACGGTGGACCGATGGCGGAGTTGGCCGACGACGGTGCCGTGGTGGCCGCCACCCTGCGGGTCGGACCGGGGCGATTGGCGGCCTCGGGATTCGGTGGACCGACCTGGTTCGTTCCCGCCCGGCTCGATCAGGTCGCCGGGCGGGGCCAGCACTGGCTGACCGGACAGCCCGTCCTGCTGCGGGTCAGCGGCGAGGCGGTGACCGCCTGGGCGATCGTCGTCCCCGGCAGCGAGGTGGAGACGATCCTGCGGCTGGCCCCGGCCGACCCGGGCGAGGCCTACGCGGCGACCGCGCGGGCGCGGGAGCCGCCGGTGCTGGTGGCGCCGCCGGGCTGGCTGGACGCCGGAGTGCACCGGGTTCGCTCGGTGCTGCACGAATCGGTCGCGGGCCTGGCCGACGAGCCGCGCGCCGTCGTCCCCGCGCTGGTGGTGGGGGATACCAGCGCGATGTCCGCCGAGCTCTGGGATCGATTCCGGGTGACCGGCCTGGCCCACCTGGCGGCCGTCTCCGGGAGCAACCTGACCCTGCTGCTGGCGGCTCTGCTGTGGTTGGCGGGCCGGCTCGGGGTGCGCGGCTGGTGGCTGCGGGGCCTGGCGGTGGTGGGAGTGGCCGGCTTCGTGGTGCTCTGCCACGGCGAACCGAGCGTGGTGCGGGCGGCCGCCATGGGCAGCGTAGGCCTGGCCGCGTTGGGCTTCGGTGGGCGGCAGCGTGGACTGCGCCAGTTGTCCTGGGCGGTGATCGGGTTGCTGCTGCTCGATCCGTGGCTGGCCGCTTCGGTGGGGTTCGCGCTCTCGGTCTCAGCCTCGGCCGGGATCATCTGCTGGGCGCGCGCCTGGACCGATGCCCTGGGCGGCTGGCTTCCCCGCGGTCTGGCCGAGGCGATCGCCGTCCCGGTCACCGCGCAGTTGGCCACCCAGCCGATCATCGTCGCGATCTCGGGCCAGCTCAGCCTGGTGGGCGTGCTGGCGAATCTGGCGGCCGGGCCGCTGGTCGGACCCACCACCATTCTCGGGTTCGCGTGCGCGGCGATCGGGCCGCTGTTGCCGGCAGCCGCCGTCGTCCTGGCGTGGCCGGCCGGATGGGGAGCCCAGGCGCTGTGCTGGATCGCCAACCTCGGTGCGGCGCTGCCGGCGGCGGCGATCCCCTGGCCGGCGACCCCGGTGGGGATCGCCGTGCTGATCGGGCTGAGCGCGGCGGCCTTCCTGCTGGGCGGACGCCTGCTACGGCGGCGTTGGCTGGCACTCGCGGTGGCGCTGGTGCTGATCGCGGCCCTGCTGCGTCCGGTCTCGGCGCCGGGCTGGCCACCGGCCGGGTGGGAGGTCGTCCAGTGCGATGTCGGCCAGGGCTCGGCCACCGTGGTCGCGGTCGGCTCCGGCGAGGCGATCGTGATCGACACCGGACCGGACCCGCCGGCGCTGGATCGCTGCCTGAACGTGCTCGGCATCCAACGGGTGCCCCTGCTGATCCTCACCCACTTCCACGCCGACCACGCCGGTGGCCTGGCCGCCCTGGCCGGACGCGAGGTGGATGCCGTGCTCGCGCCGACCGGCCACCCCGGCGCCGGGCAGGTGGCGGAGGTGCTGCCGCGGACCGAGGCGATCGCGGCCGTCCCCGGCATGGTGCTGCGGGTCGGTGGGGCTCAGGTCACCGTGCTGTCCGCACTGCCGCTCGCGGGCTCCCCGGGTGCCGACCAGGAGGAGTCCAGCGCGGAGAACGACGGGTCGGTGGTCAGCCGGATCGAGACCGGCCGGACGGTCGTGGTCGCCACCGGCGACATCGAACTCGCCGGCCAGGCCGCCGTCCTGCGGGCGCCGACGCCACTGGCCGCCGACGTCCTGATCGTCCCTCACCACGGCTCGGCCCGCCAGACCGCCGAACTGTTCGCCGCGGTGGCCGCCCCGGTCGCGCTGATCGGGGTCGGGGAGAATACCTACGGCCATCCGTCCGCCGTCGCGCTGCGCGAACTCGCACGGGCCGGATCCACGGTCTTCCGCACCGATACCCAGGGGTCGCTCGCGGTGGTCCCGACCGTCAGCGGACTGGAGGTCACCACCGAACGGCCCGGGTGAGCAGCGCCGAGCCTCACCTACGATCTGAGACCGAGCCGCCGCGAAGGGCCACCGAGTAGGGTCTTCAGGTGGGCAAGATGGATGCCGCGCAGCACGTGCCGATCGAGACCGTCGGCCAGTGGCGCGCGTGGCTGGAGGCCAATGCCGACGGTTGCGACGGCGTGTGGATGGTGCTCTGGCGCCCCACCACCGGACGTTCGCGGATCACCTACGACGACGCCATCCTCGAGGCATTGTGCTTCGGCTGGATCGACGGTCAGGCCAAACCACTCGACGACGAGCGGTCCATGTTGTGGTTCGCGCCGCGGTCCCCGACCAGCGCGTGGGCGGCCACGAACAAGGCCCGCGTCGAGAGACTCGTGGCCGAGGGGCGGATGCGTCCCGAGGGTCAGCGGCTGATCGACCTCGCCAGGGCGAACGGCATGTGGACCCTCCTGGACGGGCCCGAGGCCGGGGTGGAACCGCCGGAGCTCACCGCGGCGCTGAATGCAGTTCCTGAGGCACGGACGGCCTGGGACTCGTGGCCGCCCGGGGTCCGCAAGGCGGCGCTCACCGCGATCGCCATGGCCAGGAGACCCGAGACCAGGGCGGCCCGGATCGAGCGGATCGTTCGCGACGCCGCCGCGGGAAGGCGCCCGGCCTGAGGCGATCCGAGAGGCGTCCATCCCTAGTGTCAAAGGTATGGCAGGTCTGTTAGGCTCCCCGCGTGACGCTCCGAGAGGAATCCATCGACGCGGCGCAGCGGGCCATCGACGAGTCCCGGGCGAGTCTCGATCCCGACTATCCCCGCTTCCATGTCGCACCGCCGGTCGGCCGGCTGAACGACCCCAACGGGCTGGTGGTGATCGACGGGCTCTACCACGTCTTCTATCAGTTCGGGCCGTTCTTCCCACGGGAGAAGGCGATCTACTGGGGGCACGCCAGTTCGACCGACCTGGTCGACTGGCGCACCCATGCTCCGGCGATCCCGCCGTCCGACTGGTACGACCGCAACGGCGTGTACTCCGGTGGCGCGGTGGTGCGCGACGGTGAGGTCTGGCTGCACTACACCGGAAACGTCAAGGACGACCAGGGCCGCCGCGAGGCGTACCAGTGCGCGGTCGTCACCACCGACTTCCGGACCTTCGCCAAGCTGGATGCCAACCCGCTGGTCTCCGGCCCTCCCGCCGGCTACACCGCGCACCTCCGCGATCCCTACGTGGTGCCCGACCGCGACGGGTTCGCGATGTATCTCGGTGCGCAGCGGGCGGACAACACCGGCTGCATCCTGGTCTATCGCGGCGAGGATCTGGTCGACTGGCGGCTGGTGGGGGAGTTGGCCGTCCCCGACGACCGCTACGCCGCCTTCGGCTACATGTGGGAGTGCCCCAACCTGCTGCGGCTCGCCGATGCCGATACCGGTGAGGAATTCGACATCCTGATCCTCTGTCCCCAGGGCATCGACTCGCGAGGCGACGAGTTCCGCAACATCTTCGCCTGCGGCTACCTGGTCGGGCATCTCGACGGCACCACCTTCAACCCGACCGGCGAGTTCACCGAACTGGACAGTGGGTTCGAGTTCTACGCACCCCAGGTCTTCACCGTCGCGCCCGGCGAGCCCGAGCAGCCACCGCTACTGGTCGGGTGGCTGGGCAATGCTTCGGAGGACTCCCAGCCCTCCCTGGCCGACCACGGCTGGGTGCACGCGCTGAGCGTCCCGCGGGATCTCACCCTGCGTGGCGGGCGACTCCACCAGCAGCCCCGCCGGGTCGCCGGGGAGCCGAAGCCGGTCGCCATCGCCGGAACGAATCTGGCAGGTTCGTCCCATCCCGTGCCCGAGTTGGACGGAGTCCGCTCGTTCGTCCTCGACCTCGCCGTCGACCAGTCCGGCCCCTGGAGCCTGCGTCTCGGCAAGTCCGACGGGGCCCAGGTCGGGCTGTCCTTCGAGCGGGGCGCGCTCACCGTCGACCGGAGCGCCACCCGCTACCCGCACGGGGACGTCCGCCGGCTCGCCGTCCCGGACCTCGATCGGCTCGACGTCACCGTCGTCCACGACCGGTCGGTGACCGAGATCTTCGTGGCCGGGGGGCACACCGTCTTCAGCCTGCGCAGCTACCTGGATCCGGACGGATTCGGCGTCGCCCTCGCTGGCGATGCGGTCGTGGCGACGGCAGCGGTCACCGTCCTGGAATGAGTGGCAACGGGCGTCCGAGAGTGAGGCTGTCCATCCCTTGACATATCTGTCAAACGATTGACAGACTATTCCGCAATCACCCGCTTCACGGAGTGGCTCAGTTCGAGGAGGAACATCCCGCATGGATCACAGCCGCGTCGCCCGGACGGTGCTCGATGCCGTCGGCGGCCCCGACAACATCTCCGCAGCCGCGCACTGCGCGACCCGGCTGCGCCTGGTGCTGAACGACCAGGAGAAGGTCGACCAGACCACGCTCGACAATGACACCGACATCAAGGGCACCTTCTCCGCCGGGGGCATGTTCCAGATCATCGTCGGCCCCGGCGACGTCGACATCGTCTACGACAAGCTGATCGCCTCCGGGGTGAAGGAGGCCAGCAAGGCCGAGGCCGCCCAGGAGGCCGCACAACAGGGCAACCTCTTCACCCGCTTCATCAAGATGGTCGCCGACATCTTCGTCCCGGTCCTGCCGGCGCTGGTCGCCGGCGGCCTGCTGATGGCGTTGAACAACGTGCTGACCGCGCGCGGGCTGTTCGGACCGGAGTCGCTGGTCGACCGCTGGCCGGGGATCACCGACGTCGCGGCGCTGGTCAACCTGCTGGCGTCGGCGCCGTTCGCCTTCCTGCCGGTACTGATCGGCTTCTCGGCCACCAAGCGGTTCGGCGGCAACCCGTACCTCGGCGCGACCATGGGCGCGGCGATGGTGATGCCGAATCTGGTCAACGGCTGGGGGGTTGCCGCGGCGATCGCCGACGGGACGATGGAGTTCTGGAACATCTTCGGTATCGCGGTCGCCCAGGCTGGCTATCAGGGCCAGGTGATCCCAGTGCTGTTCGTCAGCTTCCTGCTGGCCACCATCGAGAAGCAGTTGCGCAAGTGGTTCAAGGGGACCACCGACTTCCTGCTCACCCCGCTGGTCACCATCCTGGTCACTGGCTTCCTGACCTTCATGCTGGTCGGCCCGCTGACCCGACAGCTCTCCGATGCGATCTCGTTCGGCCTGCTGTGGCTGTACGAGTCCACCGGCTTCATCGGCGGTCTGGTGTTCGGCCTGGTCTATTCGCCGATCGTGGTCACCGGCCTGCACCAGAGCTTCCCGGCATTGGAGCTGACGCTGCTGCCGCCGGGCGGTCCGGGTTCGTTCATCTTCCCGGTGGCCTCGATGGCGAACATCGCTCAGGGTGCCGCCACCCTCGCGGTCTTCCTGGCGAGCCGTGACGCCAAGCTCAAGGGCATGGCGGGCGCCGCCTCGGCTTCGGCCCTGATGGGCATCACCGAGCCGGCGATCTTCGGGGTGAACCTGCGGCTGCGCTGGCCGTTCTTCATCGCCATCGGCGCGGCAGCCGTCGGTTCGGCGCTGATCAGCATCTTCGACGTCCGGGCCGTGGCGCTCGGCGCCGCCGGCCTGATCGGCTTCGTCTCGATCGACCCGATCGACATTCCGATGTTCATCGTCAGCGCGCTGGTCACTTTCGGGCTCGCCTTCGGCGTCGGCACGGTCTACGCCCGCAGCAAGGGACGTGCCTCGATCGCGGGTACCCATGTCGACGAGACGATCGAGGAAGAGGCCGTGGAGAACGCCGCTGCCGCGGCGGCTCTGGCCGGCAATGCCACCGACTTCACGGTCACGGCACCCCTGGCCGGCGAGGCGATCGCACTCGCGGACGTGAAGGATCCGATGTTCTCTGGCGGAATGCTCGGCCCCGGTGCCGCGATCGTCCCCACCAGCGGACGCGTGGTCGCCCCGTTCGACGGCGAGGTGGTCGTCGCCTTCCCGACCGGACATGCCTATGGTCTGCGCTCGGCGAGCGGGGTGGAGATCCTCATCCACATCGGCATGGACACCGTGCAACTGGATGGCAAGCACTTCCGTCCCGAGGTCAAGGTCGGGCAGCGCGTCCGTCGCGGTGACCCGTTGGCTGAGGTCGACCTGGCGGCCGTCGCGGCGGCCGGCTTCGACACCACCACGCCGGTGGTGATCACCAACGCCACGGCCTACGAGCGGATCGACTCCGCGGCCGTCGGCCCGGTTGCCGCCGGCGACCAGTTCCTCGTGGCGGTCGTCCCGGCAGCCGAACCGGTCTGATTGACGAGACGACCCGTCGTTGTCCTTAGGTGGTGGCGCCCTCGAGCAGGGTGACCGGTAACTCCATCGGGGCGACGACGGGTCTTTCGTCGTTCCTGGAGCCGGCTTCGATGCGCTCCAGCAGGACGTCCACCGCGGCCCGGCAGATCTGCCGGATCGGTTGCTGAACGGTGCTCAGCCAGGGTGCGGCAGCACGGATCGCGGTGGTGCCGTCGAAGCCCACCACCCGCAGGTCGTCCGGGACCTTCCGTCCGATTCGACGAGCCCAATCCACCACCGCGCAGGCCGTCAGGTCATCGGTGGCGAAGACGCCGTCGATGTCGGCGCTGAGCTCGTCCAGGGCGGCGTCGATCAACTGGGTGCGTTCCGGCTCGGGGGTACCGAACCTCACCGTGACGACCGCCGGCTCGACACCGGCCTCGGCCAGCACGGCGCGATAGCCCGCCTCGCGTAGGTTGCGAGGGCCGGAGGTCGAGGTGAACAGTGCCGGACGGCGACAGCCGCGACGCAACAGCAACTCGGTGGCCAACCGTCCGCCGGTGGCGTTGTCGGCCCGTACGTTGGGGATGTGACCGGCCAGCTCGCGGTCGATGGTGACCACCGGTAGTCGGGTGGTGGCGTACTCGGGAATGGTGTCGTTGTGCGCCCCGGAGATCAGGCCGTCCACCCGGTTGCCTTCCAGCTGTAGCAGGTAGTCGCGCTCGATCTCGCTGCGGTCCAGACTGTTGCACAGGAGCGTCCGGTAGCCGCGTTCGGCCAGCGCATGCTCCAGCGAGACCGCCACTTCTCCGAAGAAGGGCAGCGAGACGGTGGGCAGGATGACGCCGACGATCCGGGTGCGCTGGCCGAGCAGCGCGCGCGCCACCTCGTTGGGACGGTAGTGAAGCTCCGTCATGGCCGCGGCGACCTTGTCCTTGGTGGCCTGGCTGAGGTATCCGCGGTTGTTGAGGACGCGGGAGACGGTGGTGGGGGAGACCCCGGCGAGCGCGGCGACATCGGCGATATTGGGTTCGCGGCTTTGTCGTGCCACCGATAGCCTCCTGGCGCTGGATGATGTCGTTCCCCGAATCCTAGTGTCTGGCCGCGCGGTGGGTTGAGAGCGACGGGCTAGGCTCACCGGCACGACTGGTTGCTGAGGGGAAACGCGGATGGAATTCGGGCTGACGGGCATCTTCGCGGTGCTGTTCGTGCTCAGCTACGTGCGCGACCCACGATCGATGCGCTGTGCGGTCTTCCTGTTCGGCGCCATTGCCGGCCTGATGCTCCGGCTGATCGGGGCGCTCGGTGCCGCGGCTTCCGAACGTTCGGACGTGGCCGGGGCCTGGACCCTGCTCGCCGTGCTGATCCTGATCGTCGCCATGGTGGTGCTGGTCGCGGTGATGCTGGTCCTGAACGGGCTCACCATGGTGCGCCGGGAGGGACGGCGGCTGTCGAACCTACTGTCGTTCCTGCTGGGCCTGGCGATCCTGGGTGCGATCGCGGCAGTGGCGGCCGCGGTCTCCGCCTCGCTCGCCACCGACTCCCTCATACTGGTGCTGGGGGTGGTGCTGGTCAGCCTGCCGTTCGGTTTCCTCTCCTACGGATTCCTGGCCTATCTGCTGTACTCGGCGGTGTACCAGGCGATCACGCGACGCGAGGGTCGCCAGGTGGCGGCGGTCGTCGCGCTGGGGTCCGGGTTGATCGACGGCGACGTGCCGCCGCTGCTGGCCAGTCGGCTCGACCGGGCCTGCCAGGCCTACGAGGCGGCGATCGCCGCCGGAGGGCGTCCGGTCATCGTCACCTCTGGTGGGCAGGGGGAGGACGAGCCCCGCTCCGAGGCCGAGGCCATGGCGGAATACCTGCGGGAGCACGGCGTGCCCGAGGCGGCGATCCTCACCGAGACCGAATCGCGCACCACCGGAGAGAACCTGGCCAACACCGCCGTCCTGCTCGCCGAGCGGGGTGTCACCGGGCCGGTGGCGGTCGTGACCAACAACTTCCACGCATTCCGGTCGGCCATGATGATGCGCAAGGCGGGCGTGGCGGGCTACGTTCTTGGGGCGCCGACGGCCGAGTACTACTGGCCGAGCGCGACCATCCGGGAGTACCTGGCCATCCTTCGCGACCACTTCTGGTTCGTGGTGATCTCGGTCGCGGTGCTGAGCCTGCCGGCGGTCTGGTTCGGACTCAGCCTGCTGGGTTGAGCGGACGGATGTCGGCGCCCACTGGCATGCTGTAGCCCGTGGAATCACCTTTCGGCAGTGCTCTGCTCGTCATCGGACCGGAGTCGCTGCTGGCCGGGCGGGCGGTAGCCGAACTGACCACGGCCGCGCTCGCGAAGCGTCCCGATGCGGCGGTCAGCCGGGTGTCGGCGGGCGACCTCACCGTCGGCGGGCTGGCCGAGGTCACCGGCGGATCGCTGTTCGCCGACGCCAGCGTGGTGGTGATCGAGGACCTGCCGGAGTTGCCGGCCGAGGTGGCGGATGTGCTGGTCGAAACCGCCTCCCGGCCAGGGCCTGATCTGGCAATGGCGCTCGTCCATCCCGGGGGGGTGAAGGGCAAGGCAGTGCTCGACCGGCTGCGCAAGGCCGGCCTCCGCTCGGTGGAGTGCCCGTCGCTGAAGGCCTGGGAGTTGCCCCAGTTCGTGATCGCCGAAGTGCGGCGGGCCGGCGGCCGGATGGAGAAGCCGACGGCGGAAGTGCTGGTCAACGCGGTTGGCGCCGACCTGAACGCGCTGGCCTCGGCCGTCCGCCAACTCATCGATGACTCCGAGGGCCAGTCACTGACCGAGTCGGCGGTGCGGCGCTACTTCGGTGGCCGGGCGGAGGTGCGCAGCTACGAGATCGCCACCGATGCCCTCTCCGGCCAGACCGGCCCCGCGCTGGAAAAACTGCGCTGGGCGCTGTCCACCGGGGTCGGCCCACCACAGGTCACCGCGGCCCTGGCCGCCAACCTGCGCGAACTCGGCAGGTATCTGGACGCGCGCGACGAGGGTCTGCGTGACGCGCAGATCGCTCAGCGGATCGGCGTCCCGCCATGGAAGCTGAAGTCCCTGGGTCCATTGGCCCGGCAATGGCGCGCGGTCGGTGTCGCGCGCGCGATCGGGGCGGTGGCGCGGGCCGACGCCCAGGTGAAGGGTGCCAGCAGCGATGCCGGTTTCGCTCTGGAACAGATGGTGCTGAGCGTGATCGGCTGTCGCGGCCGAGGTTGAGCGGATCGCTCGGAAGGGTCAGGCGATCGGGGTCATGCTGAGGGGTCGGGTCTGCGGCTGCCACCCCTGGTCGGGAGTCCGGCCGTCAGGCCACGAAGCTCCCCGGGCGGGAACGCCAAAACGCCGCCCCGAAGGACGGCGTCGGTAACTGCGGCGTCAGAGAGCGGCGGCCTTGCTGGCGATCGCCGACTTGCGGTTCGCGGCCTGGTTCTTGTGGATGACGCCCTTGGAGGCGGCCTTGTCGAGCTGGCGGGTCGCGGCCTTCGCGTACTCCTGCGCCTTCTCGGTGTCACCCGCGGCGACGGCCTCGTTGAATCGGCGCACGTGGGTGCGCAGCGAGGACTTCACAGCCTTGTTGCGGAGCCGAGACTTCTCGTTGGTGAGAATCCGCTTCTTCTGGGACTTGATGTTCGCCACAGGGCTTGCCTTCTTGGTCGGTGATCGTGCTGGTGGCATCCGGACACGGACGCGACCACCGACTCTATCAAAGGCCCCGGGTGCGCACCAAGTTGGGCGGGCCGCTCCCGCCCACGTCCAGTCGCGGAGGCGGCGCAAGCCGGTGAGTGCGACACGATAAGGTGTGTCGTCGGTCCCCAACCAGGAAAGCCGCATGCCCGCACCACGCCCCGGCGCGACGCCGCCGGAGATCATCCGCAACTTCTGCATCATCGCCCACATCGACCACGGCAAGTCGACGCTGGCCGATCGAATGCTGCAGTTGACCGGTGTTGTGGACGAGCGTTCGATGCGGGCCCAGTACCTGGATCGGATGGACATCGAACGCGAACGTGGAATCACGATCAAGTCCCAGGCCGTGCGAATGCCCTGGCGCAAGGGGGACACCGACTACGTCCTGAACATGATCGACACCCCCGGCCATGTCGACTTCACCTACGAGGTCTCCCGCTCGCTGGCCGCCTGCGAGGGCGCGATTCTGCTGATCGACGCGGCCCAGGGGATCGAGGCCCAGACCCTCGCCAACCTCTACCTGGCGCTGGAGGCCGATCTCCACATCGTCCCGGTGCTGAACAAGATCGACCTGCCCAGCGCTCAGCCGGAGAAGTACGCGGCCGAGATCGCGCACCTGGTGGGCTGTGAGCCGTCCGATGTCTTCCAGGTGTCGGCCAAGACCGGCGAGGGCGTCCGGGAGTTGCTCGACCACATCGTCGCCGACATTCCCCACCCGGTGGGAGACCCGAGCGCGCCCGCCCGAGCGCTGATCTTCGACTCGGTCTACGACACCTACCGGGGAGTGGTGACCTACGTCCGGGTGATCGACGGTGAGCTGAACCACCGCGAGCGCGTCCTGATGATGTCGACCAGGGCAGCCCACGAAACCCTGGAGGTCGGGGTGATCTCGCCCGAGCCGATCAAGTCCCCGGCGCTGGGGGTGGGCGAGGTCGGCTACCTGATCACGGGCGTGAAGGAGGTGCGGCAGTCCCGCGTCGGTGACACGGTGACCGTGGCCTCGCGTCCGGCCACCACCAGCCTGGGCGGGTATCGCCAGCCGCACCCCATGGTGTACGCCGGCCTCTACCCGATCGACGGCGCCGACTTCCCCGAACTCCGCGAAGCACTGGACAAGCTGCAGCTCAACGACGCCGCGCTGGTGTACGAGCCGGAGACCTCCGGGGCGTTGGGCTTCGGCTTCCGCGTGGGCTTCCTGGGTCTGCTGCACATGGAGATCGTCCGGGAGCGACTCGAGCGCGAGTTCAATCTGGATCTGATCTCCACCGCCCCCAACGTGGTCTACCGGGTGGTCATGGAGGACGGCACCGAGCACGAGGTGACCAATCCGTCGGAGTACCCCGACGGCAAGATCGCCGAGGTGTACGAGCCGGTGGTGCGGGCCACCATCCTCACCCCCACCGAGTTCATCGGCACGGTGATGGAGTTGTGCCAGAGCCGTCGCGGGGTGCAGATCGGGATGGACTACCTCAGCGAGGACCGGGTCGAGATCCGCTATCTGCTGCCGCTGGCCGAGATCGTCTTCGACTTCTTCGACGCGCTGAAGAGCCGGACGAAGGGGTACGCCTCGCTGGACTACGACGAGGCCGGCGAACAGGCTGCCAAGCTGGTGAAGGTCGACATCCTGCTGCATGGTGAGCCGGTGGACGCCTTCAGCTCGATCGTCCACACCGATGCTGCCTACAGCTACGGCGTTGCGATGGCCAAGAAGCTGAAGGAACTGATTCCCAGACAGCAGTTCGAAGTACCGATCCAGGCCGCCATCGGCGCGCGGGTGATCGCCCGCGAGACCGTCCGTGCGATGCGCAAGGACGTGCTGGCCAAGTGCTATGGCGGCGACATCAGCCGCAAGCGAAAGCTGCTGGAGAAGCAGAAGGAAGGGAAGAAGCGGATGAAGATGGTCGGCCGGGTCGAGGTGCCTCAGGAAGCCTTCGTCGCCGCCCTCTCCACTGCCGAAACCAAGTCCGACAAGAAGTAGGGCATGGCGCCGTCCTCGCCACCACCCGGCGACCCGGCACCGGTCGACGGATCGCTGCCGGCCGGGGCGCTGGCGGCACGGGCACCCTTCAGCCTCTATCTGCACGTGCCGTTCTGCGCCACCCGCTGCGGCTACTGCGACTTCAACACCTACACCGCGGCGGAGCTGGGTTCGGCCCCCGGCGCCAGCCAGCGCGGGTACCTGGACGCGGTGCGCGCCGAACTCGACCTCGCGGCCGGGATCCTCGGCCCGCGTGAGGTACAGACGGTCTTCTTCGGGGGCGGCACCCCGACCCTGTTGGCGCACGCGGAACTGGTCGGCCTGCTGGACGCCGTTCGTGACCGGTTCCCGCTCGCGGCCGACGCGGAGATCACCACCGAGGCCAACCCCGAGTCGGTCGACGCCCACTACCTGGCCGCACTGGCGGGGGGCGGATTCAACCGCCTCTCGTTGGGCATGCAGTCCAGCGTGAACCACGTCCTGGCGGTGCTCGACCGTCGCCACACTCCCGGCAGGGTCGCGCAGGTCGTCGGGTGGGCGCGCGAGGCCGGATTCGACTCGCTCAGTCTGGACCTGATCTACGGCAGCCCCGGCGAGTCCGCCGAGGACTGGCGCGCCAGTCTCAGCGCGGCGCTCGCTCTCGAACCCGATCATCTCTCGGCCTACTCGCTGATCGTCGAGCCCGGCACCCGGTTGGCCGCCCGGATCAAGCGCGGCGAGTTGCCGTCCACCGACGACGACCTGCAGGCCGACTACTACCAGATGGCGGACCAGGCGGCGTCCGATGCGGGCCTGGCCTGGTACGAGGTGAGCAACTGGGCCCGTCCGGGCCACCAATGCCGCCACAACCTCGCCTACTGGCGCAGCCACGACTGGTGGGGGATCGGCCCCGGCGCCCACTCCCACATCGGCGGGGTGCGCTGGTGGAACCTGCGCCACCCGGCCCGCTACAGCGCCCGGCTGGCCGCCTCGGAGACCCCCGCAGAGGCCCGTGAAGTCCTTGCCGGCGAAGACCGGCGGGTGGAGCGGGTGATGCTGGAACTGCGGCTGGCGGACGGCCTGGACCTCGCCGTGCTGACCCCCGACGAGCGCGAGCGGGTGCCCGCGATGATCGAATCCGGGGTGGGATTCCTTGACGACGGACGGCTCCGGCTGAGCCAACAGGGCCGGCTGCTGGCCGACTGGGTGATCCGCAATCTTCTCCAATAGCGGCGTCAGGTCTGGCGGAAGCAGCGCTGCGATGATTGTGTGACTCCTCACAGAGCATTCGCATCGGCCGGCAATCGCAACGATTTGCTAACGAGCGATTGGTCGAGACACCGCTGTAACAAGGACGAGACAAATCGGTGCTTCGATGTGCGTGCTCTGAGTAGCTCAACCGTGTCAGTGGCGCCGCCACTGGACCCGAGGAGGAGATGTGAACAAGACCACCATCAAACTGGTCGGCGCTGCGATCCTGGCGGCGTCGTTGACCCTGGCGGGCTGTGGCTCACGAGAGCCGACCCCCGCGCCCGGGCCCACCGGCGACAGCGCCGCCCCAGCGCCAGCCGACAACAAGGTCGCCAAGATCGGGTTCATCGCCCCGCTCACCGGCGGCCTTTCCGCGCTGGGCACCGGCATGCGGAACTCCGCGCAGTTGGCCATCGACCAGGCGAACGCGGCCGGCGCGATTCCGGGCTGGACCCTGGAGCTGGTCGCGATGGACGATGAGGCCAAGCCGGACGTCGGCGCCAACGCGGCGACCTCCTTGGCCGCGGACGATGACGTCGTCGGCGTCGTCGGCACGCTGAACTCCGGCGTCGCGCAGAGCGTGATCCCGATCCTGGACGCCGCACACATCGTCCAGGTTTCCCCGGCGAACACCAACCCGACGCTGACCGTCGGGGCCGATCCGGCCAACCCGGTTCGACCCAATGCGAACTACTTCCGCACCGCCACCACCGACGCCATTCAGGGTCCGGTGGCCGCTCAGTACCTGCTCGACAGCGGTATCAAGAAGGTCGCGACCGTCCACAACAAGGGCACCTACGGCCAGGGTCTGGCGGCGGCCTTCAGTGAGGCCTTCACCGGTGGCGGTGGCGAGATCGTCGCGGCCGAGTCGATCGATGCCGATGCCAGCGACTACTCATCGGTGGTCACCACCATCAAGGCGGCCGGCCCTGAGGTGGTCTACTTCGGGGGCGAGTACCCCTCGGGTGGCCCGCTCTCGAACCAGATGAAGGCCAACGGCCTGAACGTCCCGCT
This sequence comes from uncultured Propionibacteriaceae bacterium, assembly GCA_964435735.1. Lineage (GTDB taxonomy): Bacteria > Actinomycetota > Actinomycetes > Propionibacteriales > Propionibacteriaceae > Propionicimonas. Next base: position 30,793 of record CAYSZZ010000015.1, on the reverse strand, counting down.
GATGGGTGGCGACGGCATCTTCGACCCGACCTTCATCGAACTCGCCGGTAGCGGCTCCGACGGCGACCTCGCCACCTCGGTGGGCGCCCCGCCGGAGGAACTGCCCTCCGCGGCGGACTTCATCGCAGCCTACGCCGCAGCGGGCTTCGCCGAGCCCTACGCCGCCTACGGCCCGATGTCCTACGACGCCGCCAACGCGATCGTCGAGGCACTGAAGGTGGTCCTGCCGTCCGCGGCCGACGCCAAGTCGGCTCGTGAGGCGATCGTCGCCGCGATGAACGATGTCGCCTTCGATGGCGCCTCCGGTCGGGTGGAGTTCGACGAGTGGGGCGACACGATCACCCGGACGATCACGGTCTACAAGGTCGCCGGTGGGTCCTGGGTCACTGAGAAGGTCGTCAACTTCGAGGGCTGAGGGTAGCTCCAGGCAACCGGTCGGTGCCCGTCGCGGGACGGGCGCCGACCGGGGCCCGGCGGTGTGACCACAGAACCACCATCAGGAGGGTGCAGACGGCGTGGAGTACTTCCTTCAGCAGCTCATCAACGGACTATCGCTCGGCTCCCTGTACGCACTGATCGCGGTGGGTTATACCGTGGTGTACGGCATCGTCCAGCTGATCAACTTCGCCCATGGCGAGATCTTCATGGTGGGGGCCTTCGGCTCCTTCACGGTGTGGATGATGCTCGGCCAGCCCACGGACTGGGGTGCGACGATGTCGATCCTGGTGCTGCTGCCGCTCATGATCCTGGGCGGGATCGTGCTGGCCATCACCACGGCTCTCCTCACCGAGCGGTTCGCCTATCGACCGCTGCGTGGCGCGCCGCGGCTGGCGCCGCTGATCTCGGCAATCGGCGTATCGGTATTCCTGCAGGAGTTCATCCGGCTGTTTTACGGACGAATTCCCGGCTTCCCCGATTCCAAGCGGGCGATTCCCTTCCCTGCGATCGAGGGAATCTCCGGACGCAATCTCGAATTCGGTACCGTGATTGTTCCCTTCCCAACGCTCTTCACCGTCGGAGCGCTCGTGGTCAGCACGGTGTTCCTGTGGTTCTTCGTCAATCGCACCCAGACCGGACGAGCGATGATCGCGACCTCCCAGGATCCTGACATCGCCCGGCTGATGGGCATCAACGTCGACAAGACGATCATGGCCGCCTTCGCGATCGGTGCCGGGCTGGCAGCGATCGCCGGTGTCGCACACGGCCTGCGCTACTCCAACATCGACTTCCGGATGGGCTTCCTGGCCGGGCTGAAGGCGTTCACCGCGGCTGTCCTGGGCGGAATCGGCAATATCAACGGTGCGGTGGTGGGCGGGTTGGTCCTCGGCGTAGCCGAGGCGATGGCCACCGCCTACGTTCCCGGTCAGTTCGGAGGATCGGCCTGGAAGGACGTCTGGGCATTCGTGCTGCTGATCCTGGTGCTGGTGTTCCGACCCCAGGGCCTGCTCGGCGCGAAGGTGGTGGATCGGGCATGATCAGGCTCCCGCTTCCCGACCCGGTGCTGCAGCGGCTGATGATTCCGGCCCGTGTGGCGGCTGTGGTGGGCATGCTGCTGGCCACGGTTTCGGTGATGCTGCCGTGGTCGTACCGCGCCAAGGTGCTGGACGACATGACCTATTGGGGGGCGCCGTCCCCCCTGCAATGGCACTTCTTCGCTCTCGCGCTGGTCGGCGCACTGCTGTTCGCCACCCCGTTCCTGGGACGTGTCCGGCTCAAGAAATGGACGCGGATCGTCGGCTGGAACAGCGCCGCGCACACCGCTGCGACAGGCGCCGCGATCGCCGCCCTGGTCGCGGTCGTCGCCATCGCGATCGAGGCGGGCGGCCTGGTGAACACCGAGCCCGGGGTGTGGCTGGCGCTGGCCGGAAGCCTGCTGGCCGCCATCGGCGGATCGATCCTGCCACCCTCGCCGGAGCCCTCCCTCGGCAAGCTCAAGTCGCCGCGGTGGACCCAGATCCTGGCGATCGCCGTGGCGCTGGGCGCGCTGCTGTTCGCCGCCGCCTATCTGTTCTCCTTGAACGACGCCGGCGGGTTCTTCCTCTACACCGCGATGATCGTGACGCTGATCCTGGCGTTGAAGGAGTTCGGTGTCTTCGGGTGGTTCGCCACGGTCATCGCGCTGAACAACAAGGTGATGGTGCTGGCGGCCTTCTTCACCGCCTTCATGTTCCCGTTCACCCAGGGCGGCTCGGATGCCAACATGTCGATCGCCGCGCAGGTGCTCGTGTTCGCTGCCACCGCCTTGGGACTGAACATCGTGATCGGCCTGGTGGGGCTGCTGGACCTGGGCTACATCGCCTTCCTGGGCGCGGGCGCGTTCACCGCGGCGATGCTGTCGGAGTCGGCCTTCTCCACGATCGGCTGGAGCCCGCCCTTCCTGGTCACCGCGTTGCTCGCGGGCACCGTGGCGGCTCTGCTCGGCCTGCTGATCGGCTCGCCCACGCTGCGGGTGTCGGGTGACTACCTGGCGATCGTCACGCTCGCCTTCGGTGAGATCTTCCGGCTGGCGATGCGCAACCTGGACGGCAATGACGGCCCGGATCTTACCCACGGCCCCAACGGCATCCCGGGCATCCCTAATCTGAACTTCCTCGGCTTCGACTTCGGTCAGCCGCAGCACTTCTTCGGCATCGAGACCGGACGGTTCGCGAACTATTTCTGGCTGATGCTGATCGTGATGGCGTTCATCATCGTGGTGTTCACCAACCTCAACCGTTCCCGGATCGGCCGCGGCTGGGTGGCCATCAGGGAGGACGAACTGGCTGCCGAGGCGATGGGCGTCAACACCTTCTCGCTGAAACTGCTGGCCTTCGCCGGCGGGGCCTTCCTGGCCGGTGTGGCCGGTACCGTCAAGGCGCACATGGACACCTCGGTGGTGCCCGAGCAGTACGTGTTCCTGGAGTCCGCCTTCCTGGTCGCGGCCGTCGTGCTGGGCGGCATGGGCACGGTGATGGGCGTTCTGATCGGCGCCACGATCCTCAAGGTGCTGCCCGAGAAGCTGCGGTTCTTCTCGGAGTACCGACTGCTGCTGTTCGGCCTGCTGATGGTCTTCATGATGCGGTTCCGGCCCGAAGGCATCATCGCCGACGAGCGTCGCCAGCTGGAGTTCCATGAGGACGACACCGAACTGGCCGAGGAGGTCGAGGAGGATCTGATCCGGTGGCACGCCCACTACAACCCCGACCCGAAGGGAGACCAGTGACCACGATCGATCAGTCCCTGTTGCTGGACGCCCGCGATGTCACCATGCAGTTCGGCGGACTGAAGGCGGTCAGCGACGTCAGCCTGCAGGTGCACGCCGGCGAGATCGTCGGCCTGATCGGACCCAACGGAGCCGGCAAGACGACCTTCTTCAACTGCCTGACCGGCCTGTACCGGCCAACCGCCGGCAACATCGCCTTTCGGGGTGAGCCGTTGCCGGCCAGATCCCGGCTCGTGGTTCGCGCGGGGATGGCCCGGACGTTCCAGAACATCCGGCTGTTCCACAACATGACCGCGCTGGAGAACGTCATGGTGGGCCGCTACACCCGCACCAAGGCGAACGCGATCGACGCGGTGCTGCGGTTGCCACGGCACCGGCATGAGGAGGTCGAGGCCACCGCACGCTCCCGCGAACTGCTGGAGTTCGTGGGGCTCGGCAACGCAGCAGACGTGCTCTCCCGGAACCTGCCCTACGGCGATCAGCGCCGGCTCGAGATCGCACGGGCTCTCGCCACCGATCCCACCCTGCTGCTGCTGGACGAGCCGACCGCCGGGATGAACCCGCAGGAGACCCGCGAGGCCGAGGACCTGATCTTCCGGATCCGCGATCTCGGCATGGCGATCCTGGTGATCGAGCACGACATGAAGTTCATCTTCAACCTGTGCGACCGGGTGTGCTGCCTGGTGCGGGGAACGGTGCTGGTCGAGGGCAGCGCCACCGAGGTGCAGAACGACCCCCGGGTGATCGAGGCCTATCTCGGCACTCCTGATCTGGTCGACGAGGAGGACGGCGATGCTTGAGGTGAAGGACCTGGTGGTCGCCTACGGCCGGGTGACCGCGGTCAAGGGCATCTCGTTCACGGTCGAGCAGGGACAGATCGTCACCCTGCTGGGCACCAACGGCGCAGGCAAGTCGACCACCCTGCGCACCATCTCGTCCCTGCTGAAGCCGGTCTCCGGCGAGGTCTGGTTCGAGGGCGACCGCATCGACACCCTGCCGGCGCACCAGGTGGTCGAACGTGGGATCGCGCACTCCCCGGAGGGTCGCCGGTTGTTCCGCCGGATGTCGGTGGAGGACAACCTGAGGCTCGGCGCCTTCTCACGCAAGGATGCTGCCGGGGTGCGGGCCGACATGGAACGGGTCTACGGCCTGTTCGAGGTGCTCAGTGAGCGACGGCATCAGCCGGCCGGGCTGTTCTCCGGCGGCGAGCAGCAGATGCTGGCGATCGGACGGGCGATGATGAGCCGGCCCAAACTGCTGATGCTGGATGAGCCGTCCATGGGGCTCAGCCCGATCATGACCCAGACCATCATGCGCACGATCAAGGAGTTGCGCTCCGAGGGGGTGACCATCCTGCTGGTGGAGCAGAACGCCCAGGCGGCGCTCTCCCTGGCAGACCGGGGATACGTCCTGGAGACCGGGTCGATCGCGTTCTCCGACACCGGACGAACGCTGCTGCGAGACGACCGTGTCCGTCGCGCCTACCTCGGCGCCGCCTGACCTCAGGGAATCAGGAGCACCTTGCCGGTGGTCCGCCGGCCCTCCAGGGCGCGGTGCGCTTCGGCGGCTTCGGCCAGCGGGTAGCGGGCACCGATCCGCAGCGTGAGCGTGCCCTCCAGCACAGCCTCCAGCAACTCGCCCATCCGCCACTCGATCTCCTCGCGGGAGGCGGTGTAGTGGGCCAGGGTCGGACGGGTGACGTAGAGCGAGCCGCCGGAGTTGAGTCGTTGCAGGTCGAACGGCGGCACCTGGCCGGAGGCGCCGCCGAACAGCACCAGCGTGCCGCGTCGGCGCAGCGAGGCCAGCGATGCGTCGAAGGTGGAACGCCCGACGCCGTCATAGACAACATGAACACCCGCCCCGCCGGTCAGTTCCTTCACCAGCGGCGGCAGTTCGGCAGTCAGATCCATGAGTGTGGAGTAGTCGATCACCTCCGCCGCTCCGGCACCCCGGGAGAGTTCGGCCTTCTCAGCCGAGCCCACCGTCGTGATGACGCGTGCGCCATGAGCGGCGGCCAGTTGGGTGGCCAGCAGTCCGACCCCGCCGGCTCCGGCATGCAGCAGCGCGTCGTGACCCGAACGGATCTCGAAGGTGGAGCGGACCAGGTAGTGCGCGGTCATGCCCTGCAGCGGCAGCGCGGCCGCTGCGACCGGGTCGATCCCGTCGGGGAGTCTCACCGCACCGGACGCGGAGACCAGCGCCAGTTCGGCGTAGGAGCCGGGTGCGTTGTCCCAGCTCACCCGATCGCCGATCGCAAAACCTGCGGAGTCCTCTCCCACCGCCACGATCTCGCCGGCCCCCTCGGAGCCGACCACGTGCGGGAAGGGCATCGGGTAGATCCCCGACCGCCGGTAGGTGTCGATGAAGTTGACCCCGGCCGCCGCCACCCGCACCAGCAGTTGTCCAGGCCCGGGTCGTGGCTCGGGAAGGTCGACGTACTCCAGCACTTCCGCTCCGCCCGGCTCCCGGGCCATCACCGCACGCATGGGATGAGCCTACGCCGTCGGCATTGGCTGATCGCCGCCGGCGATCCCTGCACGCTGAGCGCACCCTGCGGCGGCCGCGGGGACATCCCCGTGGCGGTGGCAGGATCATCCAGCCGGTGCGAGGCACGCTCCGGGCTCGGCTACTCCCGGATCTCACTGTGCACTACGGTCGCCGGACGGCGGCCTGGCGGACTTAGGGTGACTGCCGTGACCCGCTACCCCCGCGATGTGCTGACGCCTGGCTGGCAACGGGCGAATCAGCGCTCGTCGGTCGAGACGCCGGTCGAGGTCGGCCTGGTGGTCGAGGATCCCAGCTCCGGCTTCGTCGGCGCCGTGGTGCGCTGGGAGAACGGGCTGGTCGTGCTCGAGGATCGTAGGGGCGCCCGCCGGAGCTTTCCCTTCGGCCCAGGGTTCTGGGTGGACGGCGAGCCGGTCAGCCTGATCCCGCCACGGCGTTCCCGTCCGGCAGCACCCACCCACAACGCGGCCGGTTCCCGGATCGTGACCGGCGCGCCGGCAAGGGTGGCCCGCGCCTCCCGGATCTACGTCGAAGGACGGCACGACGCCGAACTGGTCGAGCGGATCTGGGGCGACGACCTGCGGCTCGAAGGCGTCGTCGTGGAGTATCTCGGAGGCATCGACGACCTGCCCGCGATCGTCGGCGACTTCCGTCCGGAACCGGGCCGGCGGCTCGGCGTCCTGGTCGACCACCTGGTCAGCGGCAGCAAGGAGACCCGGATCGTCGATCAGATTCGGAGCGAGCACGTGCTGGTCACCGGCCATCCGTTCATCGACATCTGGTCGGCCATCAAGCCGGAGCGGGCCGGTCTGGGCGCCTGGCCCGAGATCCCCCGTGGCCAGGACTACAAGACCGGGCTGAGCCGCGCGCTGGGCCGCCCGGCCCGTGACCAGGCCGACATCGCCGCCACCTGGCAGTGGCTGCTGGGACGGGTGCGCACCTGGCGCGACCTGGATCCGGCGCTGCCGCGCGAGGTGGAGCGGCTGATCGACTTCGTGACCTCAGACGAGCTGGAGCAGTAACGTGCAGACCGAGTGGGTGGCGCAGCAACTGCGGGATGTGGCCGAACGGGTCATCCTGCCCCGATTCGGTGCCCTGGCCGAGGGTGAGATCGAGGAGAAGAAGCCCGGAGATCTCGTCACCGTCGCGGATCGGGAGGCCGAGGCGGAGCTGGTGCGGATTCTCTCGGCCGCCGATCCGGGCGCGCTGGTGGTGGGGGAGGAGGGGGTCTTCTGCGAGCCCTCCCGACTGGAGGCACTGCCCACGGCCGAGCGGGCCTGGGTGATCGATCCGGTGGACGGGACGAAGAACTTCTCCCGTGGCTCCTCCGACTTCGCCGTGATGCTGGCCGAGGTGCGCCGCGGCGAAACGGTGCGGGGCTGGATCTGGCAACCACTGCATGGCCGGATGTACATCGCCGAGCGCGGCGCCGGGGTGACCTGCAACGACGAGGCTGTCCGTCGGGCGCCGGTCGATCGACCGGTGCCGCTGGGGGCGAGCTACGTTCCGTTGCGGGGAGAGGACGCGGCCCGCGTGACGGTGCGGCGCTCCTGGGGGTCCTGCGGGATCGACTACCCCAAGCTGATCGACGGCCAGGTGGACTTTCTGACCTATCGGTCGATGTTCCCCTGGGACCATCTGCCGGGCGGGTTGATGGTCGCCGAGTTCGGCGGTCGGGTGGCGAATGAGGACGGGATCGAGTATCGCGCCGGGGTGATCGGCCGCCGGCTGATCGCCGTGATGCGGCCCGAGATCTGGCCCACGGTACGAGACGCTCTGGACGCCACCCACTGACGCTCGCCGTCATCGGCCGGGAGGCGGCGCCGGTCTCGACGTGGTGCGTCCGACATGGCACAGTGGCTCCCATGACCGACAACGACGACATCAAGGCCAAGATGCGCGAGGCGCTGGCGAAGAAGCAGGCAGGACACGAGTCGAACGTCGGCGACGATGGCCACCACAAGGAGAAGGGCCCGCAATCACGTGGCCCCCAGGGTGGCGCCCGCGAGTTCCGTCGCAAGGCCGGCGGCTAGCGTCCGGCGGACCCGGGTGATCGACGGCCGAAGCTCGGTGACAGGGTGACGGGGGTTTCGATCCTCCGACCAGCTCGGGGCGAAACCGAACCGACGGGGACCCGCATCGCTCGGCCCGGACCGGGTCCGGCTCAGGCCAGTGGCAGATGCCGTCCCGGATGGATGCCTTCGGCCGCCAATTCCTCGTAGATGATCGGCAGCGCCTCGCGGACCGCCGCTTCGGGGAAGGGCCATTCGCCGGCGGCGAAGGCTTCGGCCTGCCTGATTCCGCGACGGGCGAGCTGTTCGGCCTGGCCGTACAGTCCCGAGATCCGGGCACGTTGGTCGAAGGCGTACATCCGGTCGATCGTGCCGCCATGGCCCGGCACGATGATGGTGTGCTCGTCCACCAGGCCAAGAATCCCGTCCACCGCGCTGGGCCAGTCCTTGACGTGGCAGTCCGGCCCGAAGGCCGGGGGGCCCGACTGCTCCAGCAGGTCGCCGGCGAAGATCACGTTCGCGTCGGGCACGATGGCCACTACGTCGCCGTCGGAGTGGGCGCGTCCGAAATGGACCATCTCCACCCGCCGATCGCCGAGGTCGACCACCCGCGCCAGCGAGAACGGGTGGGTGGGCGGTACCAGGTCGCGCACCGGGACGCCGACCTCCGCGGCGCTGACCGCCAACCCGTCCGAGCCGAGCCAGGTGTCAAGGGTCGCGTGACCGTAGCTCGGCATCCCCGCGAAACCGGCCAGCCCGAAGAAGTGGTCCCAGTGCCAGTGGGTCACCATCACCGCACGCACCGGCACCCCGGCGGCGGCCTCGGCCGCCCGCCGGATCGCCGCGCCGTGGCTGGGGGAGCAGCCGGTGTCGATCACCATTGCGGAGGTCTTCCCGACCACCAGGCCGATGTTGACCGATGCCGGTTCGGCGACAGCGACGAACACGCCGTCGGCGATCTGCTCGAACGGCCCAAGGCTGGTCTGCATGACCTCAGCGTAACCCGGTGGCACATCTTCGTGGCGGGCTTTGGGCCCGCAGGCGCGCTGCACCGTTGCCGGAGCGTGTCGGGCCGGTCCTGGTGCAAGGCGGGTGTCCCCAGCTGCGCGGCCTGGTTCCAGGCTAGGTTCCGACCCCTTCCCCGATACGGCCGCAGCGGTGCAGACCCGCGCCGCCCGAGTGGCGGAGTGCGGGGGATTCGCCGGACGGATAGACTGGCACTCGACCCTTGAGAGTGCCAGGCGGCGTGGGAGGACCACCATGCTCGACGACCGAAAGCTCGCGATCCTGCGGGCGATCGTCACCGACTACGTGTCGATGCGTGAGCCGGTCGGTTCGCGCGCGCTGGTGGAGCGTTACCAACTCGATGTCTCGCCGGCCACCGTCCGCAACGACATGGCGGTGCTGGAGGAGGAGGGCTACATCACCCAGCCGCACACGTCGGCCGGGCGAATCCCCACTGACAAGGGTTATCGGCTGTTCGTCGACCGGCTGGGCGCGGTCAAGCCGCTGTCCCCGGCGGAGCGGCGCGCCATCGAGACCTTCATGGACGGCGCACTCGACCTGGACGACGTGGTGCGACGCACCGTCCGCCTGCTCGCCCAGATCACCCAGCAGGTGGCGATCGTGCAGTACCCGGTGGATCTCGGCTCGGCGATCCGACACGTCGAGTTGGTCGCGTTGGGCGGGGATCGCGGGTTGGTGATCGTGGTCACCTCGGCCGGGCGGGTCGAGCAACGGGCGATCGACATCGGCGGTGCCGGTGAGGAGACCATCGCTGAACTTCGCGGACGTCTGAACGCCGCGCTGGTCGGGTTGTCGTCCGAGCGCGCGGCGACCAGGGCGATGACGCTGCTGGACGAGCTGCCGCTGGATCTGCACGCGCTCGGCGCGGTGGTGGTCTCCGCCGTCCTGGATGTGATCGGCAGCCGGGAGTCCGGGCGGGTGATCGTCGGTGGCGTCCCGAATCTGACCCGGTTCGCCGATCAGTTCGAAACCACCGTCAAGCCCGTTCTGGAGGCGCTGGAGGAGCAGGTGGTGCTGCTGCGGCTGCTCGGGGAAGCCGCCGGCGAGGGGGATGTCACCGTCCGGATCGGGCACGAGAACCCCTACGAATCGCTGCAGTCGACGTCGGTGGTGGCCAGTGGATACGGAACCGCACCGGAGGCCTGGTCGACCTTGGGTATCGTCGGTCCGACGCGCATGGACTACCCCTCTACGATGGCCGCGGTCCGCGCGGTCGCCCGGTACGTCGGGCGCTTCCTGGCTGAAGGATGATGAGTGAGCACTGACTACTACCAGGTGCTGGGCGTCCCCCGAGACGCCAGCGCCGAGCAGATCAAGAAGGCCTACCGCCGGCTGGCCATGAAGTACCACCCCGATGTGGCCGACGCCCCGGATGCCGCCGACAAGTTCAAGCAGATCGGCGAGGCCTACGAGGTGCTGCACGATCCGCACAAGCGTTCGGTCTACGACCGCGGCGGCGACCCGCTGGGCAACTCCGGGGCCGGCGGTTTCGGCGGCTTCGCCGGTGGCGCTTTCGACTTCACCAACCTGGTGGACGCGATGTTCGGCGCCCAGGCCTCCAGCCGCGGGCCACGCTCGCGCACCCGGCGCGGCCAGGACGCCCTGGTGCGGCTCACCCTGACGCTGGCCGAGGCCGCCTTCGGCATCACCAAGCCACTGCGCGTGGACACCGCCGTGGTCTGCCCGAAGTGCAACGGGGCCGGGGCCAACCCCGGCAGCTCGCCGGTAACCTGCACCACCTGCCACGGTCAGGGCGAGGTCACCCAGATCCAGCGCTCCTTCCTCGGCGACATCCGCACCTCGCAGACCTGTCCGGCCTGTCGCGGCTACGGCACGGTGATCCCAGATCCCTGTGGCGAGTGCTCGGGCGAAGGGCGGGTGCGGTCCAGCCGCACGATCAATGTCAAGATCCCGGCCGGGGTCAGCACCGGCAACCGGATCCATCTCGACTCTCAGGGCGAGGTGGGTCCAGGGGGCGGCCCGGCCGGAGACCTGTACGTCGAGCTGACCGTGGCCGGCCATGATGTGTTCCGCCGCAACGGCGACGACCTCGAGGTGGTCGTGAAGGTGCCGATGACGGCCGCCGCGTTGGGCACCGAGGTGGAAATCGCCACCCTGGAGGCCGAACGGGACGACCTGGCCGCCGATCAGGGGACCGTCTCGGTGGCCATTCCTGCCGGCACCCAATCCGGCACTCGGATCGCGGTTCCCGGGCGTGGGGTGCCCAAGTTGCGTGGCGGCGGACGGGGCGAGCTGGGCGTCACGCTGCTGGTTCAGACCCCCATCAAGCTGGACGACGAGCAGCGCGAGCTGTTGCGGCAGCTCGCCGAACTGCGCGACGAGAGCCGTCCGGAGGTGGCTGCCGCCAAGCACAAGGGTGGCGTCCTCAACTGGCTGAAGGAGGCCTTCTCATGACCGAACCGCTCTTCCTCGCCTACCTGGACGACCCTCGGCTGGGCGCGCTGGTCACCCTCGCCGGGGAGGAGGGACGCCACGCCGCGCAGGTCCGCCGAATCCGCAAGGGCGAGGTGATCTGGATCAGTGACGGTGCGGGTACGGCCGTCCGCGGTCCGGTGGTGGAGGCCGCCAAGCAGCAGGTGACGATCGAGATCGCCGACGCCCCGCACGTCCCCGCCGGTCCGGTCCGGTACGTCGCGGTGCAGGCACTGCCCAAGGGAGATCGCGCCCAGCAGGCGGTGGAGATGCTGACCGAGTTGGGTGTGGACGAGATCGTCCCCTGGCAGGCCGAGCGGTCGGTTGTGAAGTGGGGGCCGGATCGCGTCGAGCGCGGACTCACCAAGTGGCGCGCGGTGGCGCGCGAGGCGGCCAAGCAGTCCCGGCGGTTCCGCGTCCCGATCGTCTCAGCCCCGCTGACCACCGCCGAGCTCGCGCTGCGGATTGCGCAGACCGCGCTCACCGCCGTCCTGCACGAGACCGCCACCGACCCGATCGCCGGCCTGGACGTCCCCGGCACCGGCGAGATCATGTTCATCGTCGGTCCGGAAGGGGGACTGACCGAGGACGAGGTGGCCACCTTCGAGGCTGCCGGCGGCAAGGTGGTGCTGATCGCCGACACGGTGCTGCGCACGTCCACCGCCGGTGTGGTCGCGCTGGCCCAACTCCAGGCCCTGAGCGCCCGTGACGCCCGCTGACCGCGGAGGGTCTCCTTGGCCCTTCGGCTGGGTCAGGGCGAACCAGACATCAGGGATCGCTGGCGATGGCCGAGCCTGAGACGATGGCCGAATCCGCAGAGGCCACGGCGCCCGGGGCTCCGCCTCGGCCTTCTGGCGGAGGCGGGGATCTCTCCCAGGCGGCCTTCGGGTTCACCCCGTCCGCAGTGCTGCCCGGCGGGCGCGGTCGCACCGGCACGATCCGTACTCCGCACGGTGAGATTCACACCCCGGCATTCATCGCCGTCGGCACCAAGGCCACGGTCAAGGCGGTGCTGCCGGAAGCGATCGCCGCGGTCGGCGCGCAGGCCGTGCTGGCCAACGCCTACCACCTCTACCTGCAGCCGGGTTCCGACATCGTGGACGCCGCCGGCGGCCTGGGTGCCTTCATGAACTGGCCCGGCCCGACCTTCACCGATTCCGGAGGCTTCCAGGTGATGAGCCTCGGGGTGGGTTTCAAGAAGGTGCTCGCGATGGACACCGTGGGGCTGGCCAACGACGACGTGATCGCCGAGGGCAAGCAGCGGCTGGCCCATGTGGACGACGACGGGGTGACCTTCCAGTCCCACCTCAACGGCGACCGTCACCGGTTCACCCCCGAGGTCTCGATGCGCATCCAGCACGAGCTGGGCGCCGACATCATGTTCGCCTTCGACGAGCTGACCACCTTGATGAACACCCGCGGCTACCAGGAGCGGTCGGTGGAGCGCACCGGTGCCTGGGCGGCCCGCTGCCTGGCCGAGCACGAGCGGCTCACCGCCGTCCGCTCCCAGAAGCCCTACCAGGCCCTGTTCGGTGTGGTGCAGGGTGCCCAGTACGAGGATCTGCGACGGCTTGCCGCCCGCGAACTGGCGGCCCTGGAGGTCTCGGGTCGACAGTTCGACGGCTTCGGGATCGGAGGCGCCCTGGAGAAGGAGAACCTGGGCACCATCGTGGCGTGGGTCACCGAAGAACTGCCCTTCGACAAGCCCAGACACCTGTTGGGGATCTCGGAACCGGACGACTTCTTCGCAGCGATCGAAGCCGGCGCGGACACCTTCGACTGCGTCATGCCTTCCCGGGTGGCACGCAACGGCGCCCTCTACACCCCCCGCGGCCGTTTCAACGTGGTGACCGCGGCCAATCGGCGCAACTTCGCGCCGATCGACGACGAGTGCGACTGCTACACCTGCGCGCACTACACCCGCGCCTACCTGCACCACCTGTTCAAGGCGAAGGAGATGCTGGCCTCGACCCTGTCGACCATCCACAACGAGCGCTTCACCGTCCGCCTGGTCGACGACATTCGCGCCAGCATGGAGACCGGTGACTTCGAAGCCTTCAAGATCGAGTTCCTCGGCCGCTTCTATTCCGGACGCCGCTGACGCGCCCCAACCCCGTTGACTTCGAGTTTGTGCACCGAGTTCAGTGCACAGACTCGGAATCAAGCGGTGGACAGGGGTCAGCTGCCCAGGCGGGGGAAGGGCTGGAGGGAGAAGATCACCTCGACCTTCACCCCGAAGTAGTCGGCCAGTCGGAGGGCGAGGTGCAGGGAGGGGGAGTACTCGCCGCGCTCGAGATAGCCGATGGTCTGGTAGTGGACGCCCAGCGCGTCGGCCAACTGACGCCGCGAGATACCGCGTTCGGCGCGCAGCATCGCGATCCGGTTGTGGACGATCTCGTTCATCTAGTAGCCCTGCGACAGCATGCGATCGCGGCTCTCGGCCACCTTCGAGCCCGACACCCCCCGGATCATCCTGCGCAGCGCGATCGGCGCACCCACGATGCCGATGGCGAGCCAGGCCGCCAGCGCCAGCACCATCTCGATCGTGCGCCAGGTGCCGCCGAGTTCCAGCAGGGCCGCCTCCGCCGGCAGCATGGCGTGGCGGAAACCGAGGCCCAGCCAGTACATCGGGAAGACCTGTCCGATCACCTGCAGCCAGACCGGCAGCGCCGCCAGGGGGTAGAAGATCCCCGAGATGACAGCCAACCCGTAGGTTCCGAGCATGCTGATCCCGAGCTGTCCGTAGCCGCGTAGAGCGGCGCCGAGCAGGGCGCCGAGTGGGATGGTCACGACCACCGCGACGACGAAGACCGCCAGCAGCCCGAGCCAGTTGGCCGGGTTCGCGGGCGCGATGTCCGGGAACACGATCACCGCGGGAACCACGATCAGCGCTCCGGAGATCAGATTCAGCAGCAGGTGGGTGAGCACCTTGCCGGCCAGGAAGCCCTGCAGCCCGTGGGGTATCGCCTTCATGCGCAGCAGCGTGCCGTCCTCGCGCTCCATCATCAGCTCGCTGGCGACCCCCATCACCCCGCCGATCACCAGCCCGAAGGCCAGCATGCCGGGCAGCAGGTGCTGCGCCGCAGTGATGGTCGACTCCATCACCGTGGAATCGCGCAGGAACAGCATCACGGCGATGGTGATGGCCGGGGTGATGAGGTAGCTCAGGCCGGCGCCGGTGAGCAGGTTGGTGCGCAGGTCGATTCGAGTCTGCCGGACGGCCGCGGTCAAAGCGGCGCGCGGCAGGGCGGTGATGGGGTTGCTCATCGTTCAACCGCCTTCAGATAGACGTCTTCCAGGGAATTGCGCCGCACTTCGAGTTCCTCGACGGTCGTGTCCGGATCGGTCAGCAACTCACGCAGGAACGACACCGGGTCGTCGGTGGGGTGAACCTGATGCAGTTCACCGTCGAACCAGCGCACCTCGGCTTTGCCGAAGTCCTGCCGGCGCAACGCGTCCGGAGAGCCGTCGGCGATGATTCCGCCATCGACCAGCATCAGGATGCGCGAGGCGACCTTCTCGGCCTCATCGAGGTCGTGGGTGGTCATCAAGATGGTGGTCTCCAGATCCGACAGCGACGCGAGCAGGTCGTGGAAGTCCCGGCGGGCCTGTGGGTCGAAGCCGGCGGTGGGCTCATCGAGGAACAGCAGCTCCGGGCGTCCGATCAGGCCGGAGGCGACGTCGAGCCGACGTCGGCGGCCACCGGAGAGCTTCCCGATCCGGGTGTCGGCATCGTCGGCCAACCCGACCGCCGTCAGCAGCTCGTCGATCGGCCAGGGCCGCGGTACCGCGCCCGAATAGGGGACGTAGAAACCACCCAGGTACTCGAGCAACTCCCGGACCCGCCACTTGGCGTGATCCCGCCACGACTGCAGCACGATGCCGACCCGCGCCCGCCAGGCGTCGCCGGCGGTGTGGGGATCGGCACCCAGCACCTCCACGCTGCCGGCGGAGGGTTTGCGGAACCCCTCCAGGACCTCGACCGTGGTCGTCTTCCCGGCGCCGTTGGGGCCGAGCAGCACCACCACTTCGCCGCGGGCGATCTGAAGGTCGATGCCGCGCAACACGTGGTTGTCGCCGTAGCTCATGGCGAGGCCCATGGTGCGGATCGCTGGAGCCTCATCGATCAGGCCAGTTCGCTGCGTCATGTTCATCTCTCGATCGATAGCAGATCTACTACACAGTAATCAAGGAATGCTTCTCGAGCCAGCAACGCTCGGGCGCAGTGGCCAGGTCGCCGCTCCGATCGCCGATCCGCTTGTGGGGTGCCACATCCTGCCGGTCGTGGCAGGCTAGAGGCATGAGCATCGAGTACGACCAGACTATTCCGGACGAGTCGGAGCAACTCGACCAGCTGCAGCCGGAGGAGACACTGCTCGACCGTGGCGTCCCCGATGTGCTTGACGAGGGCTATGTGACCCCGGAGCGATGGTCACCGGCCCAGAGCTTCGGCAACACTGCCGCCGAGATGCGGCGCGGCGAGACCCTGGAGCAGCGGATCACGCAGGAGGCTCCGGAGGTCGTACCCGATGACACGCCGTGGAACCCCGATCCCACCGAGCCTCGCGAGGTGGGACGACATCGGGCCGGACGACTGGTCGATGCCAATGGCGGCTACCCCGGTGAGGACGTGGAGCCTGCCAGCGTGGGCCACGACGTCGGAATCGATGGCGGTGCCGCCAGTGCCGAGGAGGCCGCGATGCACGTCATCGACGACTACGACGACGATGACGACTGATCCTGCTCCCTCGCCGCTGTACCCACCGATCGAACCACACCACACCGGCCGCCTGCGGGTGGGCGACGGGCACGAGTTGTACTGGGAGGAGTGCGGCAACCCGGAGGGGAAGCCGGCGGTCTTCCTGCACGGCGGGCCCGGCGGCGGCATCATCCCGAACTACCGGCGATACTTCGATCCGAAGCGCTACCGGATCGTCCTGGTGGACCAGCGCGGGTGCGGACGGTCCACCCCGCACGCCAGCGATCCGGCCGCCGACCTCTCGACGAACACCACCTGGCACCTGGTGGCCGACCTGGAAGCACTGCGCGTGGAGCGGGGCATCGACGCCTGGCTGGTCTTCGGTGGCTCCTGGGGCAGCGCGCTGGCGCTGGCCTACGCCGAGACCCACCCGGAACGCGTCACGGAACTGGTGCTCCGCGGCATCTTCACCCTGCGCCGCAGCGAACTGGACTGGTACTACAACGGCGGCGCGGCCAACCTGGCGCCGCGGTGGTGGCGCTCCTTCGAAGCCCCGCTGGGGCCAGGTTTCACCGGCGACCGGATCGCCGCCTACCACGAACTGCTGTTCGATCCGGATCCCGCCGTCCACCTGCCCGCCGGTGTCGCCTGGACCACCTGGGAGGCCGCGACCTCCACCCTGGAGTTCTCGCAGGCCCTGGTGGACGAGTTCTCCGACCCCGAGTTCGCCCTGGCGTTCGCCCGGATCGAGAACCACTACTTCGTCAACGGCGGCTGGTTCGCCGAAGGCCAATTGATCGCCGAGGTCGACCGGATCCGCCACATCCCTGGCGTGATCGTGCAGGGGAGCTACGACCTGCCCTGCCCGCAGGTGACCGCCGACGATCTGTGCCGGGCCTGGCCCGAAGCCGACTACCGGCTGGTGCTGGCCGGTCACTCCGCCTCCGAGCCGGCGATCGCGGCCGAGTTGGTGGCTGCCACGGACCGCTTCGCCGAGCGATAGATGCCGGCGACGCTCACGCCCGTGGTGGGCGACGTACTGGCCCGAGCTTTCGCCGGCGACACCGCAGGTGCCCGCGAGGTCGCGGCGCGGGGACTCGCGGACGCCGATCCGGACGACCGTGCAGCGCTGGTCGCGGCGACCGTGCTGGCCGACTACGTGGACGCCCGGTTCGCCGATGCGGTGGGGACCGCCCGCCGGGCGGCCGCCCTCGCGGTGCAGGCCGCGGCGCCGGCGAGGCTGGTGGCTGCGACAGCGTTGGCGCTCGCCCTCTCCAACGAGCCCCAGTTGGACGGCGGCTCGCACCTCGAAACCTTCCGGTTCGCCGTCGACGAGCTTGCCGCCCTGAAGTTGATGGACGGTGAAGTCCGGCCGCTGGCACTGGCGCTGCTGGTCGAGGCCGCCTTCGCCACCGGCCAGATGGCTGAGGCCGGACGACTGCTCTCGAGGCGGGGGTCGCAACCCGAGTCTGGCCCCGTGGCGTGGCTGACCCTCCTGCAGCCCGCGCGGTGGGCATTGTTCGGTGGGGACCTGGCCACGGCGCGGAGGCTTTGCGAAGCAGCGCTGGGCCACCGCAGCGACGCCCAGCCGGCTCAGATCCGTGCGCTCTTCCACGCCTTCGCCGCGATGGTCGCCGCCTACCAGGAGGACGGCGCCGCGCTCACGCGGGAGGTGGGGTTCGTGAGTGACCTCATCGATGCTCCGCAAGGATGGGTCGAGTCGGGTGCCTATCTGGTGGCCGGATACGCCCTGGCGGCCGCCGGACAGGTTCGTCAGGCCGCGGAGTTGGTGCTCGTCGGGGGCGGGGGACCGGATCTGCACCTGGCCCAGGTGGTCGATCGCGCGCTCGGCTACGACATCCTGGTCACTGCCGCGCTGGAGGACGGTGACGTCGCTGGGGCGGCCGCCTGGGCCGACCGGGCTCACGAGCTGTACCTGGTGCCTGCGGCCGCCGCGTCGGTGGAACGGATCGACGCCCGGCTGGCGCAGGCCGGCGGTGACGCCGGCCAGGCCAGCGTCAAGGCCGCGGCTGCGGCCGCGCGAACGCGTGCCGCGGGCCGGCTGCTGGAAGCGGCCGCCACCGATGTCGAGCACGCCCGGGCGCTTGTGGCCGCCGGGCACATCCCGGGCGCGGTCGGCCAGCTCAACTCCGCGGCGCACCAGGCCGAGCAGGTCGGCGCCCTCGCGCTGCGCAGCAGGGCCGCGCGCGAGTTGCGCCGACTGGGCCGCCGAGTCGAGCCGCGGCGAGGCGCGGGTGCGCAGGTCCTCACCGCGCGGGAGCTGGAAGTGGCGTCGATGGCGGCGGAGGGTTTCACCTCGCTCACCATCGCGCAGGCGCTGTCGCTCTCCGAGCGCACGGTCCAGGGGCACCTGCGGCGCGCGATGCGGGCGTTGGATGTGCGGAGCCGGGCTGCGCTGCCCGCGGCGTTGGCGTCGTTACCCGAGGTGGGTCCGACCGCGGTTCCGACGGCGGAGTTGACCAGGCGCCAGACCGAGGTGGCCGGACTCGTCCGGGCCGGCCTGTCCAACGCGGAGATCGCGGCCGCCCTGGGCATCTCAGTGAAGACGGTGGAGAAACACGTCGCGATGATCTTCGATCGCTGGGGCGTTTCCTCCCGGACCGCGGTGGCCCGGCTCGCGCGCTCCCAGCCGGCGTAGCCGGGTACGCAAGATTTCTCACGGTCGCCACGTGGGATCCTGCGCGAGCACGCAGAATCCCTACTGTCTTGCGGTGCCAACGGGCATCACACTGCGACCATGATCGCTGTGCGCCGGGCGCTGGCCGCCTCTTTCGTTGTCGCCCTCACCTGCTGGACGATGGGCTGCGCCCCGTCGGTGCCCGCCCCGGCGCCGGGCGAGGAGACCAGCCAGCCGGGGCCGACCGCTGAGCCCGGCCAAGCCACCGAGGGCGGATCCGGAGACGCTGGCGGCGCCTGCCCCACGGTGCCGCAGGAGGGCTTCGACCTGTTCAGTTCGCCGGTGATCACCAAGGCGCCGGCCGAGGGCCAGGTGTTCGGTGGCGCGGACAATCCGGTCTCCTGGACCTTTGCCGAGCCGCAGGAGTACGACCCGGACATCGACCTGTACTACGTCAATCAGGCCGGCGACGCCATCGCGATGGGCGGCGTCTTCCTCGAGGACCTCGGCGCCAATGAGTGGGGCTCCAGCAAGGATGTCTTCTGGTCGGACGCCGCCGATCGTCCAGGCTTCGCGATCCTCGGTGTCACGAACGGCGCCACCGACCACGAGATCGTCGGGGTGTACTGCCTGACCTTCAAGGTAACTGAGTGACAACTGCCACTCCGGCCCGTCCGGGACGTCCCAGCAGCTTCCTCGGCTCGCCCTGGACGGCGATGGTCGCCAGCCTGCTGGCGCTCGCCATGGTGACCCTGGCGGCGGTGGTCTACCTGACCGGACGGCCCGCCGAGCGGCCCTCGCCGAAGCCGGTCGTGCTGGGGGAGCCCGCGCCGAGCGACTTCGCACTCGACCTGCTGGCGGCGTCCTCGCCGATGGTGAGCCGGGGGCAGCCCGTGACCCTGATGGTCTCCGGACCTCCCGATGCCGAACTTGACCGGGTCGAGCTCTGGCAGGACGGCCGGCTGGTCTACGAACTCGACGACCTGGACGCGGTGGCCGGCTCAGCCACCGGGCAGGTGCGGTTCGCGATGGACCTGGTGCCGATGACAGCCGGCGGACACCTGGCGCTGGCGCGGGCCTACGACACCGCCGGTCGCATGGCGCAGACCGCGCCGGTGGCGATCCCCGCTCTTGATCTGCCCGCGGATCTCGGTGACTTCACCGCGGAGAATGCCGACGGCGCCGGGTTGTGGCCGGGCTTGCGGCTCTCCTCTGCTCCCGGGGAGAGCCTGGCCAGTATCGGCGACCGGCTGGGTGTCGATGCGGCGTCCCTGGTGTCGGCGGATGGGACGACGATGGCCCAGGCTCCGCTGCCGTTGGGGACGCTGGTGACCGGCACCGTGCCACCGAGGGACCAGGTGAAGCTCCCGCGGACGCTGTCGGACGACGAGCTCAGCTACCTCAACGCGGTGGTGGACGGCTGCGACGTGATCGTGACCGCCGAGCTGGCATCCGACCTGCGGATCTACGGCGGCCCAGGGCTGGTGGCGTTGGGCGAGCTGCCCGCGGGCGGAGAACTGCGCCTGACCACCCTCCCGATCGGGCCGACGATGCTGGTCGGCTACCCGCCGGCCTCCGCCGCATCGGAGGCGAAGCCGTCGTTCCCGATCATGGTGACGATCCCGGACGCCTGCGCCCGCGACGGCTGGACGGGCGACGCCTACGTCACCGGTGGCTTGATGCTCACCGACTACTCGATCCCGCAGCCCTATGCCTACATCGCGGTCGACAAGGGCCCTTGGCAGCGGGTGCCGCTGCAGGAGGGCAGCTACCTCAACGGCTCATCGACCGCGCTGACCGACCTGCGGCCGTACCTGAACCTGACCGCCTACGACCAGATCGACCTCGAAGTGTGGAGCGGCAGCCGCGGCGAGGGCCCGGTGGCGTCGGGTCACTTCTGCCGGGCCGACACATCGCACCTGGGCGCCCAGGGCGGTTCCGGCAGCGCGGGGGAGTGCGCCCCGGTGGGACCGGTCGTCCCGGGGGCACCCGGTGGCGCGACCACGCTGACGCTGACCATCGACGCGCAGGCCGTACCGGGCACCGGCGCCAACACCTCGGTCACCTCCTTCACGAAGATGATTCAGTTGAGCACGCCGCCGCCGGGCATCGCCTTCTACGCCCAGCAGCAGGAGCCGGTCGACATCCGGTTCAGCACCGACGCCGTCGAGGCCGGCGCGGCCGGCGATGTGTACTACCAGTTCTCCTACCTGCCGCTGACGGCCGGATCGGCAGGGATGAACCTGCCCGGCGTCTTCCGCACCGAGCGTGCCGCCGCCGACGGATCGCTGGTGATCGACCCGTGGGCGTGGCACTCGGCGAAGGTGACGCCGGAGAGCCTGGACGAGGTGGACAAGCTGTCGCTGACCGACGAGGTCGCCTGGGGGATCGCCCGCCAGCGGCTGCTGGAGGGACGCAGTCTGATCGACACCGTCTACGTCCGCGCCGTCACCGCGACCACGACCGTGACCGGCGCCCTGGTGCCGGCCGGCGCGGCCTCGGCCAGCGCCGTCATCCAGCTGCCGACCCTGTTCGCGGGCGATCACCCGTCCATCGCCAACCCCCAGCTCAGTCTCATGCCCGGCCGCGTCCTGCCGGATGTGTACGCGGCCTCGACCACCGATCGCTTCACGGGGGCAGCCACCTCCGCGATGCCGCCCTGCCACGCGGTGGTGCGGTACCCGAAGGCGGACACCTACGCGATGTACCCGGGCTCGTGGAACTACCGCGGGCCGGACGGCAAGACCTACGCCGCCATCCCGCTCGGCGCGAACCCGGACATGTACCCGCGGATCCCCGACTCGGGCATGTCCGACCTGACCGTGGCCAAACAGGCCTGGCCGTCCGGGGACGTCATCTACTGCCTCGACCATGCGGCCGACAACAAACGAGAGCAGAGTGCCATCAAGGCTCAGCGGGCGGCCCAGGAGTGCGGGTTGGGCTGCATCATCTCGATGATCGCCTACGGCGCTCTGCAGGGGTTCGTCGTCGGCGGGCCGTACGGTGCGCTGGTGGGCGCCTTCGCCGGACTCGGGCTGGGCCTGGCGTCCGCCGTCGACCCGAACTTCTACGCCCTGGTCAAACAGGCGTGGGACGCCATCGCGAGCGTCTACAACGCTGTCTTCACCCAGGTGTGGAAGGTGGTCGAGGCGCTCAACCCGATCTGCGCCACCATGGGTTTGGCCTCGCAGAAGGCGGTCGACACCTGCAATGGCGCCTTCTATGCGGTCGGGAGCGCGGCCTTCACCTACTACACCGGTGCGCCGCCCAGCCTCCCCAACTCCACGCAGGCGCTCGCGGCCGCCGAGGGGGACCTCAGCGCACTCATCCAGGTCTCGCTCGATCAGCTGCTGAAGAGCCTGGGCCTGAGCTGTGACACCTTCACCCTGAGCGCCGGTGGCATGGCGATCCTCAACGGGGTCGCGACCAGCCAGGGGATCGATGCCTCCGATCTCGCGGTCGCGACCAACTCCGGCGGCACGATCTCCGGATGCGCCGCGATCGCCAACGTGATGGCGAAGTCCGTGATGGCGATGGACGCGCACCGGCAGGGACAGATCATGGCTGCCTACACCGGCGAGCCCGCGGTGCCCGGCCTGCTGCTGGCGCCGGTGGGCAACTCCCAGCCCACCCTCCGGATCAGCGCGCCCCGCACCGATCCGGATGCACTGGTCCGCTCGCTCTCCTGTCCGTTCGTGGCGAACGTCGAGATCACCGAGGACGGCAGCACTCGTCGCCTGTTGCCGCTGGAGGGAGTGCTGCAGGCGAAGGCCCCGAAGCGTTCGCTGACCGGCAAGCTGGTGATCGCGGACTGGACGACCGAGCTGGTCATCCCGGCCAGTCATGCCCCCTACTCCGCGACCAACGGCGCCACCTGGTGGATCGAACCCGCGTCGGCGAACGTCCGAGAGGTGGTCCCGGCGGCAGCCGGCGCGCCCTACCTGCACATCGCGGTCGACTCGCCCTGCTTCGACAGCACCCTGGCCTTGGACGCGCCGCGGTACGGCGCGAATGTGGCAGCCAACGCCGGGTATGTCCTCGACACCCGCCCGATCCGGACCTACTGGTAGGGAGCGCCGATGCAGTTCACCGCTGTCGCGTCAGTGACCGCGTCCGTGGTCGCCGGTGCCGCCCTGGCCGCCAGCGCGGCCCTCGCCTTCTGGCCGCGGGCCGATCCCGGTGCGCAGGTGTGGTTCGACTACCCGGTCGCTGCCGGTCGGGTCTTCACCGGGGATCTCACCGTCACCACCCACACCGACATCGCCGGCGCCACCGCGATCTCCCTGGTGCTGACTCGGGACGGTCAGCAGGCGGTCGTGCTCACCGACACCGAACTGGAGACCAGCGGCCAGGGCAAGGACGCCGCCCTGTTGCACTGGGCATCCGCACCGTGGGCAGCACCGATCGGCGAGTACCAGGTCGAGGTCACCGTGTATCGGGGCAGCGCGGTGGCGGCCACCCGGAAGTCGAGCCTGACCGTGGTCGGACCGTTCGCGGTCCCACAGCCGCCGCGGCCCGCCGACACACCGACACCCGCGCCCGAGGCGACGCCCACGCCAACGCCGACGGCGATTTCGACGCCAACCGAGCAAGCTCCGACTCCCACTCCGACTCCCACTCCGACTCCCACTCCGACTCCCACTCCGACTCAGACGAAGCCATCGACGCCGTCGCCGACGCCGACACCCTCCCCGACCAGGACCGACAAGCCCACGCCGACCACACCGCCCGGACCCTCGGCAACGCCGACTCCCCAGCCGTCGCCGACCAGGACCACGGCAACGCCGACCTCCGAACCGCCTCCTGAGCCGCCGCCCCCGCTCGGCGGGAAGGTCACCCGCAAGCAGCTCGACGACCACGGCTGGAAGAACACCTTCACCGTTACCGGCCTACGTCCGGGCGACGCCGCGGTGTGGGTCGAGGTGAACCTGCACAACACCGAGAAGACGCCGTACTACAACGGCTGGCAGTCCTACCCGTGCGGCTCGATGACGCTGGAGTCCGGGTCGGGGCCTTCGGCCACCTACTCCTGCACCGCGACCTTCACCATCGAACCGCCCGCCGCCTGGAAGGGCGGCAGCGGTGAGTTCAAGTTCTGGTTCGAGATGCCGGCCTCGGTCTATCGCTCCAAGGTCGTCACCGCGACCAAGACCGTCTACGGCGCCGGCGGCAACTGGGACGTCGCCAGGAAGTCGGCCTGAGCCCGCCTCTCGACCATGAGCTCAACGGTCGACGAGCGGCGTGGGGTCAGCCGGGGATCGTGACGAAGATGTCGAACAGCTCTGGATTGTGGGCGTGCACCAGGATCATGAAGATGATCGCGTCGAAGATCAGGTGGACGGTCACCACATAGCCCAGTGAGGCGGTGGCGGCGAAGATCCAGCCCTGCACCAGCGCGAACGGAATGGTGAGGGCCGGACCCCAGGCGCGGTAGCCGAGTTCCCACAGGAACGACACGAAGATGGTCGCCTGCAGCAGGTTGGCCGCCCACAGCGGCACGTGGCGACGGAAGAGCGTGAAGACGATGCAGACGAAGAACAACTCGTCCCAGATGCCTACCGCGTTGACACCGATGAACAGTCGCGCGATCTCGTTGGCACCGGAGACCGCCGGCCAGTTGGCGTAGGTGCCCGATCCGATGAAGTAGAACGGCAACACCAGGTAGCCGATCACGATCACCGCGACCAGATACACCCAGCGCGAGGTCGTCCACCGGGTGCCGCGCACCGGGAAGGTGATGGCGTCGGGGGCCACCAGCCGGCGGGCCAGCAGCGTCGGGACGATCACCGCCGCCCCCAGGATGAGCGTGAAGCGCAGCATGCCCAGATCGGAGAGATCGGCCTCCAGCGGGGTGGCGCCCAGCAACGTCAGCCCGATGCCGACCGGCGCCAGCGAGCGGACCAGCACCCGGTCGACCACCAGCGCCAGCCCGAGGCCGGCGAGCAGCACGCCCAACCCGATCCAGAACTGCTGCAGGGCGATCAGCGGCACGGCGCTGACGCTCACCAGCACCATCGCCGCCACCCCGGCCGGCTTCGCCGGGGTGACCGGGACCGTCTCGGCCTTGCCCATGGCTCCAGCATGCCGTGGGACTGAGCCCTTGGGCGCCGTCCCACTCCCGATCCGGACGGGGGCCTCTGTTCCGGCCTGGTGGCGCGCTCACCTGCCGCCCCACGCCCGGTCCGGACGGCGGCCGTCCGATCCCGCTCTGGAGCAGCCTGACCAGGGGCGTCCCCGACCCGGCATGTCCGGTGTCGGTGCACCCGGGTAGACTGAGCGTTCTCATTGCACAGGAGGACCGCTGAACCAGCCGCTAACAGTCGCCACGGCCGAACGTCGGGTCGCCGTACCCGCGTCCATCAACATGGTGTCGGTGCTCGGGCCGCGCGACGAGTTCCTGAAGATCCTGGAGAACGCACTCGACGCGGACGTGCACGTCCGGGGCAACGAGATCACCCTCGCGGGCGATCCGGCCGCGGTGACGGCGGGCGCCGACGTGCTCACCGAACTGATCACCATCGTCCGCACCGGCCAAGGGCTCACCGCCGACGCGGTCGAGCGAGTCGTCGGCATGGTCAACCACGACGTCCCCGCCGCCGAGGTGCTCACCGCGAACATCCTCTCCAGCCGCGGGAAGACGATTCGTCCCAAGACGCTCAACCAGAAGCGTTACGTGGACGCGATCGACGCGCACACCGTCGTCTTCGGCATCGGCCCGGCCGGCACCGGCAAGACCTACCTGGCGGTCGCCAAAGCCGTCCAGGCGCTGCAGGCCAAGGAGGTCAACCGGATCATCCTCACCCGCCCGGCGATCGAGGCCGGCGAGCGACTGGGCTTTCTGCCCGGCACGCTGAACGACAAGATCGACCCCTACCTGCGACCCCTCTACGACGCCCTGCACGTCATGCTCGACCCCTAGAGCATCCCGCGGCTGCTGACGGCCGGGACCATCGAGGTCGCCCCGCTGGCCTTCATGCGCGGACGCTCGCTCAACGATGCCTTCATCATCCTGGACGAGGCCCAGAACACGTCCATGGAGCAGATGAAGATGTTCCTGACGCGCCTGGGATTCAACTCGAAGATGGTCATCACCGGCGACGCCACACAGGTGGACCTGCCCTCCGGCACGCGCAGCGGGCTCCGGGCGGTGGGCGAGATCCTGGACGGGGTGCAGGACATCGCCTTCTGCACGCTCACCAGGCACGATGTCGTCCGGCACAAGCTGGTGGGGCGGATCGTCGCCGCTTACGACCGCTACGAAGCAACGCTGCAGGGGAAGAAGCGATGATCGATCTGAACAACGAGTCCGGGGTCGAGGTCGATGCCGAACGGTTGAGCGCCCTGGCCCGGTTCGCGCTCGACTTGTTGCGCATCCATCCGCAGTCGGAGTTGTCGATCCTGTTGGTCGACCCCGACACGATGAGCGCCTATCACCAGAAGTACATGGACGAGCCGGGGCCCACCGACGTCCTGAGTTTTCCGATGGACGAGCTCCGCACGCCCGGCGGTGACGATGAGCCGCCGCTGGGGCTGTTGGGCGACATCGTGCTGTGTCCGGAGGTCACCGCGGCCCAGGCCGCAGAGAACGGCCGAACACCGGAGGAGGAGGCTGACTACCTGCTCATCCACGGCCTGCTGCACCTGCTCGGACACGATCACGCCGAGCCGGGGGAGAAGAAGGTCATGTTCGACCTCAACGACAAGGTCATCGCTGCCTGGACGGCGCATCGGGGCGCGTGAGCCGACGATGACCCAGACCCAGTGGATCGCGATCGTGGTCGCGATCGCCTGCGTGCTGCTCGCCTCGCTGATCGTGGCGGCCGAGGCAGCCTTCGCCTCCGTCTCCCGGGCTCGTGCGGAGTCGCTGGCCGCTGACGGAAGCCGAGCCGGCAAGCGGCTGCAGCAGATGGTGGCCGACCGGGCGCCCTTCCTGAACACCCTGCTGTTCGTCCGCATCCTGCTCGAGGTGAGCGCCACCGTGCTGGTGACGATCGTCTACGTCGAGCACCTGACCGAGTTGTGGCAGCAGATCCTGTTCCCGGTTCTCACCATGGTCGCGATCTCGTTCATCGTGCTCGGTGTCGCGCCGCGTACCCTGGGGCGCCAGCACGTGGACAAGGTGGCGCTGGCCGCGAGCGGACCGGTCAACCTGCTGGCAACCGTGCTGGGACCCATCCCGCAGTTGATGATCGTGATCGGGAACGTGCTCACCCCCGGACGCGGCTTCGCCGACGGACCGTTCTCGTCCGAGGCCGAGCTGCGCGAACTCGTCGACATCGCCGAGGCCTCCGACGTGATCGAGGCGGGCGAGCGCAAGATGATCCACTCGGTGTTCGACCTGGGCGACACGATCGTGAAGGAAGTCATGGTGCCACGCACCGAGATGGTCTACATCGAGCGCACGAAGTCCCTCCGGCAAGGGGTTTCGCTGGCGTTGCGGTCGGGCTTCAGCCGGATCCCGGTGATCGACGAGGACCTGGACGACGTGGTGGGCATCCTGTACCTCAAGGATGTCATCCGGCGGATGTACGACAACCCGAAGGCGCAGACCTCGGAGACTGTCGCGTCCCTGATGCGTCCGCCCACCTTCTGCCCCGACTCCAAGCCGGTGGATGAACTGCTGCAGGAGATGCAGCTGAACCGCAGCCACGTCGTGATCGTGATCGACGAGTTCGGCGGGACCGCCGGGCTGGCCACCATCGAGGACGTCCTGGAGGAGATCGTCGGCGAGATCGTGGACGAGTACGACCAGGAGGTGCCCCCTGTCACCGAACTCGGCGAGCACCGGTTCCGGGTCTCGGCCCGGCTGCCGATCGACGACCTGGGCGAGCTGTTCGGCCTGAAGGCCGATGACGACGACGTCGACACGGTGCTGGGCCTGATGGCCAAGGTGCTCGACAAGGTGCCGATCCCTGGCTCGGTTGTCCGCTGGGAGGGCATCGAGCTGGTCGCCGAACGCGGCGCCGGTCGCCGCCACACCATTCAGACCGTCCTTGCCTCGCTGATGGAGGAGGAGACCGACATGGCCGCTGAGGCCGCCACCAAGCTGACCGAGGAATCGGCCAGGAGGGCGTCGTGATGCGTTCCGGGTTCGCCTGCTTCGTCGGACGCCCCAATGCCGGCAAGTCGACCCTGTTGAACGCCCTGGTGGGCACCAAGGTGGCGATAGCCTCGTCCAAGCCGCAGACCACCCGGCATGTGATCCGCGGGATCGTCAACCGTCCGGAGGCGCAACTGATCCTGGTGGACACCCCCGGGCTGCACCGGCCGCGCACCCTGCTGGGCGAACGACTGAACGACTTGGTCTACGCAACCTGGGCGGAGGTGGACGTGATCGGGGTCTGCCTCCCCGCCAACCAGCGGATCGGCCCGGGCGACGAGTTCCTGGTCGGTGAGATCGCCAAGCTTCCCAAGCCTCCGGCGCTGGTAGCACTGGCCACCAAGTCCGATCTGGTGAAGCCCGCCCGGATGGCCGAACACCTGCTGAAGATCGCCTCCCTGGAGGAGAAGCTCGGTATTCGCTGGGCCTCGGTGGTGCCGGTTTCGGCGCTCACCGACGACCAGGTGGATGTGGTTGCCGAGGAGCTGATCAGGCTGTTGCCCGAGGGTCCGCAGTTCTACCCCGACGGCGAGATCACCGACGAGCCGACCGAGACCCGGGTCGCCGAGCTGATCCGCGAGGCCGCCCTGGAGGGCGTCGCGGACGAACTCCCACACTCGCTGACCGTCATCATCGACGAGATGGGCCCGCGCCAGGGCCGTCCGGCCGATCGCCCGCTGATGGACATCTACGCCTCCATGGTGGTCGAGCGCGACTCCCAGAAGGGCATCGTGATCGGCCACCGCGGGCAGCGGTTGCGCGATGTGGGGACCGCCGCCCGTCAACAGATCGCCGAACTGGTGGGTATGCCGGTCTACCTCGATCTGAAGGTGAAGGTGGTCAAGGACTGGCAACGCGACCCCAAGATGCTCAACCGCCTGGGTTTCTGAGCAGAGCCAGGGGCACCCGGGCGGCGTTTCGGGTGTCTTGGCTTGTCAGCGGGTGGATGGAGGCCGTTGTTGGGTGCGAGTGCCTTCGCGGCGAGAAGAACCGTCCCCGCTGTCCCACCGCGGAAATGGCCGTCCCCTGGGGTGGGACGTCCGTCTCGCCTTCCGTCTCGCCTGGCGTGCCCACTTTCGCGAATCGGATCGGAGTGGCATGATGAACGCCATGTCGTGGGCGACGATTCTCCTTGTTCGCCGTAGCGAGGCCTAGTTCGATCAGGCCCCCTCGCTACGGAGTTCGTCACGCGCCTGGCATTCATCCGCACCAAGCGAGGAATCCCATGACCATCCAATTCCCGACTCGTCCCCAGCCTGTGCCGGTGCAGCAGCCCAGCCCGATGCCGTTCGAGAGGTACACCCCGTTCGTCCCGGTCGACCTGCCGGACCGAACCTGGCCGACCAAGAAGGTGACCGCGGCCCCGCGCTGGCTCAGCACCGACCTGCGGGACGGCAATCAGGCACTGATCGATCCGATGACGCCGTCACGGAAGCGGAAGATGTTCGACCTGCTGGTCCGGATGGGCTACAAGGAGATCGAAGTCGGCTTCCCGTCCGCCTCGCAGACGGACTTCGATTTCGTGCGAAGCCTGATCACCACCGGCGCCATCCCCGACGATGTGACCATCAGTGTCCTGACCCAAGCCCGTGAGGACCTGATCGAACGCACCGCCCAGTCCCTGATCGGGACGAAGCGGGCGACCATTCACCTGTACAACGCGACCGCGGAACTGTTCCGGCGAGTGGTATTCGGCATCGACGAGGCTCAGTGCATCGGGCTGGCCACCCGAGGCACCGAGTTGGTGATGAAGTACGCCGAGAAGTACCTGACCGATGTCGAGTTCGGTTACGAGTACAGCCCGGAGATCTTCACCCAGACCCCGACCGACTTCGCCATCGAGGTCTGCAACCAGGTGATGGACGTCTGGCAGCCCGGCGAGGGGCGGGAGATCATCCTGAACTTGCCGGCCACCGTCGAGCGGTCGACCCCCAACACCTACGCCGATCAGATCGAATACTTCGGCCGGCACGTGAAGAACCGTCCGCACGTCGCGATCTCGCTGCACCCGCACAACGATCGCGGTACCGCGGTGGCAGCCACCGAACTCGGCATGATGGCCGGCGCCGACCGCGTCGAGGGCTGCCTGTTCGGCCACGGTGAGCGGACGGGCAATGTCTGCCTGGTGACGCTGGGCCTGAACCTGTT
>CAYSZZ010000015.1:0-1020 GCA_964435735.1 uncultured Propionibacteriaceae bacterium | reverse complement strand
TTCACCCAGGGCATCGACCCGAAGATCGACTTCTCCGACATCGACGAGATCCGTCGCACTGTCGAGTACTGCACCAACCTGCCGGTCCACCCGCGCCACCCATACGCGGGGGACTTGGTCTACACCGCCTTCTCGGGCTCCCACCAGGACGCCATCAAGAAGGGGCTGGAGGCGCTGGAGAGGCAGGCGGCTTCCCAGGGACAAACGATCCACGAGATCGCCTGGGAGGCTCCCTACCTGCCGATCGATCCCCACGATGTGGGCCGTACCTACGAGGCTGTCATCCGGGTGAACAGCCAGTCCGGCAAGGGCGGCATGGCCTACATCATGAAGTCCGAGCACAAGATGGATCTGCCGCGCCGGCTGCAGATCGAGTTCAGCCGGGTGGTGCAGCAGCACACCGACAGCGAGGGCGGCGAGGTGTCGCCGGCCGAGCTGTGGCAGGTCTTCGAGACCGAGTACCTGATGCCGTCCGAGCCGCTGGAGCTGGTGACGGTGCGGTCGGTGTCGAACGGCAATGGCTACGTCGTCACGGCCACGGTGAAGGACCGGGGCGCCGAGCGGGAGATCACCGGCGAGGGCAACGGACCGGTGTCGGCCTTCGTGGATGCGCTCGGCATCCTGGGCCATCACGTGCGCGTGCTGGACTACACCGAGCACGCGCTCTCCGCCGGTGGCGACGCGATGGCCGCCGCCTACGTCGAGACCGAGATCGGCGAGGGCGACGACTCCCGCGTGCTGTGGGGTGTCGGGCTCAACTCGTCCATCGTCAACGCCTCCCTGAAGGCCGTGATCTCCGCGATCAACCGCGACGCCCGCGATCGCGAACTGGCCATGGAGGCCGAGGCGGCCCCGCGTCCCTGAGCTGACCCGTTCGCCCCGTCTCGCGCTGGGCGTCCTCACGCCGTCGAGGGCCAGCCAAAGGTACCGAGAGCCAGCGCCGTTGGCTGGCCCTCGCGTGTCAAGGCTGGCCCTCGACGCTCTGAGCTACTGACCTTCGCTCAAGACTCACGGCATGGT
>CAYSZZ010000014.1:10493-87047 GCA_964435735.1 uncultured Propionibacteriaceae bacterium | reverse complement strand
AGCACCTGCTCCCGCAGCACCTGCCTCAGCAGCACCTGCTCCCGCAGCACCTGCCGCTCCCGCTCCGGTCGCTCCCGAGGCCCCCGCCGCTCCGCAGCCGTCCGCCCCAGCCGCTGCCGCTCCGGCTCCTGCGGCCCCGCCCGCACCTGCCGCCACTCCGGCGAGCGCACCGGCGCCTGCTCGGCGTGCCGCGTCCGAACCTGCCGAACCGGTGTACGTGACCCCGGTGGTTCGCAAGATCGCCGCCGCCAGCGGCATCGACCTGGCCACCCTGGTCGGCACCGGCGTCGGCGGCCGGATCCGCAAGCAGGATGTCCTTGAGGCCGTCGAGGCCCGGAAGGCCGCCGAGGCGGCCGCGGCTGCCCCGGCCCCCAGCGCGCCGGCCGCCCCGTCCGCCCCCGCCCCGGCCGCCCCCTCGCCGGACGCCGCCAAGCGCGGCACCACCGAGAAGATCACCCGGCTGCGGGCGACGATCGCCAAGCGGATGGTGGAGTCGCTGCAGATCGCGGCCCAGCTCACCGCCACGGTCGAGGTCGACTTCACCAACATCTCCCGACTCCGCAACCAGGTCAAGGACGAGTTCCGGGCTCGCGAGGGCGTCGGCCTGAGCTACCTGCCGTTCATCGCCAAGGTGTCCACCGAGGCGCTGAAGCAGTTCCCGAAGGTGAATGCCACCATCGACACCGAGGCCGGCACGGTGACCTACGCCGATGCCGAGCACCTGGGGATCGCGGTGGACACCGAGAAGGGTCTGCTGGTGCCGGTGGTGAAGAACGCCGGCGACCTGTCGGTCACCGGCCTGGCGAAGCACATCGCCGATCTCGCCGCCCGCACCCGTTCGAACAAGGTCACCCCGGACGAGCTCTCCGGCGGCACCTTCACCATCACCAACTACGGTTCGGCCGGCACCCTGATGGACACCCCGATCATCAACCAGCCCCAGGTGGCCATCCTGGGCACCGGTGCGCTGGTGCGTCGTCCGATGGTGGTGAAGGATCCGAACCTGGGCGAGATCGTCGCGATCCGCGACATGATGTACCTGTCGATGACCTACGACCACCGCCTGGTGGACGGGGCTGACGCCGCCCGCTTCCTGAGTTTCGTCAAGGCACGGCTCGAAGAAGGCGATTTCGGAGGCGAACTCGGCCTGTGATCGAGGTTGACGCCGGGACGGCGGGGCAGCCCCCGGCACCTGGGGACGGCTCCGTGGTTCCACCCGCGCAGAACCAGGCCGACCAGCGTCCGGTCGGCTTCCGGTACCTCGGGATCGCCGACCAGCCGCCGACGCTCACCGACTACCACCAGGCGTGGGAGTTGCAGCGAGAGACCCACGCCCGGGTCTCCAGCCGGGAGCTGGGCCCCCAGGTGCTGTACGTCGAGCATCCGCCGGTCTACACCGCCGGACGCCGCACCGAACCACACGAGCGCCCCGTCGACGGCACGCCGGTGGTGGACGTCGACCGAGGCGGGAAGATCACCTACCACGGGCCTGGGCAACTGGTCGGCTACCCGATCGTCTTCCTCCCCCGGGGGATCGGCGTGGTCGACTATGTCCGTCGGGTGGAGGAGGCCTTGATCCGGCTGCTGGCCGAGTACGGCATAAGCACTGGACGGGTACCCGGCCGCACCGGGGTGTGGCTGGCGGCCGAGGGGAACCGTCCCGAACGCAAGATCGCCGCGATCGGCATCCGGGTCTCCCGGCAGACCACCATGCACGGTTTCGCGCTCAACGTGGCCAGCGACCTGGGCTACTTCGGCCAGATCATCCCCTGCGGTATCACCGACGCCGGCGTCACGTCGATGGCCGACGAGCTGAACAGCCAGCCGCCCACCCTGCTCGAGGTCGCTCGCCGCCTGGAGCCACTCCTGACCGACCTGCTGCGTTTCGAGCCCTACACCCAGTCGCCGGATCTGGCGTCCCTGGCTCCAGCCGCGTCCGTCACCCTCGGACTGACCGTCTGAGACGGCATCCCCACGCCCGTCACCGGTCGACCTGTGCAGTTCTTGCCAGATGACGCACCTGCCTGACATATCTGTCGCACAGATCGAGTATCTGGCAGTAAGTGCAGCCGGCCGGCGGAGCCCTGCGCCTCGCTACCCGGGAACAGCGAGCGCGGCGAACCCGATAGAATGCCCTAGTGACCGTTACCGAGCCGCGCCGCCTGCTTCGTCTTGAGGTGCGCAACTCCCAGACCCCCATCGAGCGCAAGCCGCCGTGGATCAAGATCACCGCCACGATGGGCGAGGATTACCGCGAGTTGCAGTCGCTGGTGAAGGACGAGGGGTTGCACACCGTCTGCCAGGAGGCCGGCTGCCCGAACATCTTCGAATGCTGGCAGGATCGCGAGGCCACCTTCCTGATCGGTGGGGATTCCTGCACCCGGCGGTGTGATTTCTGCCAGATCGAATCCCGTAAGCCCTCCGGCTATGACACCGGCGAGCCGCTTCGGGTGGCCGAGTCGGTCCGCACCATGGGCCTGCGCTACGCGACGGTCACCGGCGTCTGCCGCGACGACCTGGACGACGGCGGCGCCTGGCTCTACGCCGAGACGATCCGCCAGATCCACGAACTGAACCCCGGTGTCGGGGTGGAGATGCTCGCCCCCGACTTCGACGGCAAGGATGAGTGGCTGAACCAGATCTTCGACACCGAGCCGGAGGTCTTCGCGCACAACGTCGAGACGGTACCGCGGATCTTCCGCCGGATCCGTCCCGGCTTCAACTACGAACTGTCGCTCGAGGTGCTGCGCAAGTCCCGCGACCGCGGGCTGGTCACCAAGTCGAACCTGATCCTCGGCATGGGCGAGACCCGCGAGGAGATCTCCGAAGCGCTGCACGACCTGCATTCGGCCGGGACCG
The DNA here is from genome assembly GCA_964435735.1 of uncultured Propionibacteriaceae bacterium. Classification (GTDB taxonomy): domain Bacteria; phylum Actinomycetota; class Actinomycetes; order Propionibacteriales; family Propionibacteriaceae; genus Propionicimonas. The sequence continues at coordinate 84,188 of CAYSZZ010000014.1, read as the reverse complement.
AACTGATCACGATCACGCAGTATCTGCGTCCCTCGGTGCGGCATCACCCGATCGACCGCTGGGTGACGCCCGAGGAGTTCGACGAACTGGCCGCGGAAGCCACCGAGATCGGCTTCGTCGGCGTCCAGAGCGGGCCGTTGGTGCGCTCGTCCTACCGGGCCGGACGGATGTACCGGCAGGCACTTGAGACCCGCAAGCGGGCTGAGCAGGAGATCGCATAGATGGCGAAGAGTGAGAAGGCCAAGGAACTCGAGGCCAAGCAGAAGGAGGCCGTCAAGGCCGCCAAGCTGGCCAAGAAGAACTCCGACAACCCCCGTGACTGGGGATGGTTCCGGCAGGTCCGGGAGACCTACCGGATCACCGTCGAGAGCGATCCGCAGGCGCAGTGGCTGATCCTCGGCAGTGGCCTGGGCGCCATGGTTCTGATCAGCCTGGTGGGCATCTTCCTGCAGCCGTGGTGGCTGTGGCTGATCACCGGCCTGATGGCCGGCCTGGTGGCCGCGCTCTACGTGATGCTGAACCGTGCCAAGAAGGCCACCTACAAGCGGTACGCCGGCAAGCCCGGCTCGGCCGAGGTGGCGCTCGGCATGCTCGACAAGAAGAAGTTCGACTACACCGCCGGGATCACCGCCACCAAGCAGCTCGACATCGTGCACCGGGTGGTGGGGCCGGCTGGGATCGTGCTGATCGGTGAGGGCTCGCCCGCCCGCCTGAAGGCGGTGCTGGCGTCGGAAGCCCGCAAACACGAGCAGGTCGCCTACGGCGTCCCGGTGAGCACGGTGCTCATGGGCGATGCCGACGGTCAGGTCCCGCTGGAGAAGCTGGCCGATCATCTGAAGAAGTCCCCCAAGGCGATCAAGCCGGTGCAGATCACCGAGGTCAAGCAGCGGCTGCGGGCACTGGACGCGGTGCGGCCCAAGGTACCGATGCCGAAGGGCCCGATGCCCACCATGAAGGGCGTCAACCGCGCCATGCGCGGACGCTGAAGGAACCTGCCGAGGAACGCGGGCCGCTCGCAGCGCGTTGGATCAGGCCCGGCGCCTCAGAGTGAGCAGCCGGAGACCGCCGCCGAGCAGCAGGAGGATCGCCGCAATAACGAGCGGGGCTGAGGGATCGGCACCGGTCGCAGCGAGGCCGTCCTCGTCACCGTCACCAGCACCGTCGTCATCGCCATCGTCGTCGCCGTCATCGTCGCCGTCATCGTCGGGGGCGTCGGTCCGGAGCACCGTGATCGTGAAGCTGTCCGTCGCCGTCTGATCCATCGCATCGGTCGCGGTGCAGCTGACCGTCGTGACGCCGATCGGGTAGACATCGCCCGAGGCGTAGTCGCAGAGCACCGTCACCGGCAGCACCCCACCGGTGGTCGTCGGTGCCACGAAGCTCACCGCGATCCCTGGGTCACCGGGCGCGGCGCTCACGACGATGTCGTCCGGAACCTGGATCGCCAGGGGCGACGGCGCAACTTCATACGTCACTGTGTTGTCGATGCTCGTCGACGCCAGACTCAGATTCCCTGCGGCATCCTCAGCGGCGCCAGCCGGGATCGACGCGACCACATCACCACCCGACGACATCCCCGACACCTGCACCGTGTACTCCGACGCACTCACCGGAACCACCGTCACGACCAGCACACCACCCGCAGTCGTGCCCGCCAGATCCACATCCCCGGCCGCGAAACCCGTCACCGGCTCAGAGAACACCACATCGAACACAATCGGCGACACACTCGTCGGATCCACCTGCCCAGCACCCTGATCAATCGTCACCGACGGCGGCGTACTATCCGGCGCCGGGACCTCATAAGTCACCGTGTTATCGATGCTCGTCGACGCCAGACTCTCGTTAGCAGCAGCATCCTGCGCAGCACCAGCCGGGATCGACGCGATGACGTCACCGCTGGACGTCATGCCGGTCACTTCAACGGTGTACTGAGTGGTGCTGACCGGGATGACCGTGACGCTCAGGACACCGGCAGTGGTAGTGCCAGTGAGGTCGATGTCACCGTCGGAAAACCCCGTCACCGGCTCAGAGAACACCACATCGAACACAATCGGCGACACACTCGTCGGATCCACCTGCCCAGCACCCTGATCAATCGTCACCGACGGCGGCGTCTCGTCCAGACCCTGGTAGGTGACCTGATTGTCGATGCTGGTCGAGGCGAGGCTGGGATTCGAGGCGGCATCCTCAGCCGCCCCTGCCGGGACGGAGACGACCACGACGCCGTTGGACGACATACCGGACACTTCAACGGTGTACTGGGTGGTGCTGACCGGGATGACCGTGACGCTCAGGACACCGGCGGTGGTAGTGCCGGTGAGGTCGACGTCACCGTCTGTGAACCCGGTGACGGGTTCAGAGAACACGACGTCAAACACAATGGGTGAGGTGCTGGTCGGGTCGAGCTGAGTGGCACCTTGGTTGATCGTCACCGCTGGCGAGGTCTCATCCGGCGGTGCGTCGATGTCCGTGATCGTCACCAGGCCGGCGGGGTCGGTCAGAGTGATCTGGTAGCCCGGCGGCGGCGGCGCGGGCGCGGTAGCGGTGACGGTATAGGTCTCGCCTGGGTCGTAGACACCGTCGACCAGAGCATCGACGGGGATCGTCGCGGAACCGGCGTCGGCCGGAATCGACACGGTCAGCGAACTGAAGGAGGTGTAGTCGACGTCGGGCGTGGTTCCGGACCCGGGCGACGTGGAGACCGTGATGTCGAACGCCGGGTGCGTCGCCGGGCTGATCGTGACCGGCATGGTTGACGTGGTGCCCTCCGTCACCGTGACATCGCCGAGCTGGACCTCGATCTCCTGACCGTCGCCGACCTGAACCTGCACCAGTTCGACGCCGGGGAAGTCGTTGGTGTCGATGTCGAAACCGAAGAACGGCACCTCGATGCCACTCGGTGGATCGCCGAGATACTGCAACGGCAGGCCGTTGTTGCCGATGTCGGTGACAAGGAAGCGGATGTCGCAAAGACCGTCCGGCAACGGCGCCATCGTCACCGGGTCGGTGACCGCGGCGAAGGTGATCTCGTCCAGGTGATAGTTCAGCCACTCGATGTCGTCGACGACGCCCGCGAAGGCTTGCGCATAGTCATTGGGATTGCCCGTGGCGAACGGCATCGACTCGATCTCGTCCGGCAGGATCTCGAAGAAGGCGTCCATGATGATGGTGCGCCAGCCCGGGTCGATCGCTCCAAGATCGAGCGCGTAGTCCAGCACCTCCTCGAGATCGTCCCGCAGCTCCATTCCACTGGCTCCCTGGAACTTGAAGTAGCCGCACGAGGCCCAGGCGATCAGGATGAACTCCTTACCCACGCCGTCGAGGGTGTCGTTGTCATCCGGCTCGTCGTTGTCCTCGTCGGTCACCTCCCAGGCACTATCCGGTCCGAGGACGACCTCGTCACCCGGCGCCACGGTGTAGAGCGTGGATGGCACCGTCAGCTCGGGGAAGTCGTTGAGATCCAGCACTCGAATCTGGATCTCGTGGGTCACCGAGCCCGATCCGCTCCCCGGGACGATGTCGACGGCGAGGGTCTCGGGGTTGGAGCCGTCGTAGTAGTAGTCGGCGTCCGGGGTGTAGCGCAGCAGCGCCAGATCGTCATTGAGCTCAGAGGTCTTCCCGATCAGGGCCGTCACCCGACTCGGCAAGTCGTCGTCGGAATCCATGTCGCGCACGAGCGCGCCGCCGGGTAGCTGGTAGACGACACCGTCGAGAGTGTCGTCGTCATCGCTCGGATCAGTGTCGTACTCGACACGCGTGGGAGCGGTGGTGAAATCGAGCATCCCGTGCGAGACGTCGAGCTGCACCGCGGTGCACCCCGTGAGCACGAAGGTCGAACCGAACTCGCAGGCAGGCTCCTCGGATTCGATGTCAATGGCGCGCGTGTCTTGAGAGATCAGGTCCGTGCTGCCGTCGAAGAGCAGAACCCCATCGGGGACCAAGGGAAACGGGATCGGCGACGCCGGAAGCGGACCAGGTGCATTCGGCAGCATGTAGAGCCGGGTGGGCGGGTCCTGGAACTCCACCGCGGCGGAGGCCGGCGACACGGTGACAAGAGCGGCGAGGAGGCCAGCGCTCATCCCGATCGCAGCAAGCCGGGTGCCTGATCGGTGGTTGGCGTAGCGGTGCTGTCGTGACATGGCAGACCCATCTGTTCTGGCGCCCCCGCCGTGAGAAATCGAGTGAATTCTCTTCTGCGTCGGCCCGGCTGTCAACGGTCTGCTCTACCGGAAATATGCGATCGTGCCACCCTTGGCTAGGCTGGACGCGACATGGCGCATCTTCTCGGGGCCGAAGCCCTGCACCTGGAGTACCCGACAAAGGTCGTCTTCGAAGGACTCACCCTCGGCCTCGCCGAGGGTGACCGAATCGGTGTCGTGGGACGCAACGGTGACGGCAAATCCAGCCTGCTGGGCCTGCTGAGCGGACGGATCACACCCCAATCGGGGCGGGTGGTCCGGCGTGGCGGGGTTCGATTCGGGGTGCTCGCTCAAGGGGATGACCTCGACCCCACCGCGACCGTCGGGTACGCGATCGTCGGCGACCAGCCTGAGCACGAGTGGGCCGGCGACCCGAGGATCCGCGACGTGATCAGCGGGCTCGTGGCCGATCTGGGGTGGGACGCGGCGGTCGGCGAGCTGAGCGGCGGGCAGCGACGCCGCGTGGCGTTGGCGGCTCTACTGGTCGGCGAGTGGGACGTGATCGCCCTGGACGAGCCCACCAACCATCTCGACGTCGAGGGCATCGCCTGGCTGGCCGATCACCTCAGGAACCGCTGGGCGCGCAACACCGGCGGGCTGTTGGTGGTCACCCACGACCGCTGGTTCCTGGACGAGATCTGCACCCAGACCTGGGAGGTGCACGACGGCATCGTCGAGCCCTTCGAGGGTGGCTACGCCGCCTACGTGCTGCAGCGGGTCGAACGCGACCGGATCGCCGCGGCGACCGAGGCGAAGCGCCAGAACCTGCTGCGCAAGGAGTTGGCCTGGCTGCGCCGCGGCCCGCCCGCACGTACCAGCAAGCCGAAGTTCCGGATCGATGCCGCGAACGTGCTGATCGAGGACGTCCCCCCGATCCGCAACCCGCTGGAGTTGCAGCGGCTGGCCGTCGCCCGGCTCGGCAAGGACGTCGTGGATCTGGAAGACGCCGGAATGGCCTACGGCGACAATCAGGTGCTGCGCGACGTCACCTGGCGGATCGCCCCAGGCGAACGGACCGGCATCGTCGGCGCCAACGGCAGCGGCAAGTCCACCCTGCTCGGCCTGATCTGTGACACGGTGAAGCCGACCAGCGGCCGGGTGAAGCGCGGCAAGACGGTGCGGCTGGGATTGCTCGACCAGCAGTTCTCGCAACTCGCCGACATCGGAGACGACCTCGTCCGCGAGGTGCTGGCACGTACCCGAACCACCTTCAGCGTCGACGGCAGAGACCTCACACCGGCCCAACTGCTCGAGCGGCTGGGGTTCGCCCGCGAACACCTCTCGACCCGGGTCGCCGAGCTCTCCGGCGGCCAGAAGCGGCGACTGCAACTCCTGCTGCTCCTGCTCGACCAACCCAACGTGATCGCGCTGGACGAGCCGACCAACGATGTGGACGCCGAGATGCTGGCCGCGATGGAGGATCTGCTCGACTCGTGGCCCGGAACGCTGCTGGTGGTCTCCCACGACCGCTACCTGCTGGAACGGGTCACCGACCAGCAGTACGCGATCCTGGACGGCCGGCTGCGCCACCTCCCCGGCGGCGTGGACGAGTATCTGGCGCTGCGCCGGCGCCCGGCGTCCATCCCGACGGCGACTGCGGCGCCGTCCAGCAGCCGTCCGGTGGCCAGGGCTGGCGCTACGCGGCAGGCGCGCAAGGAGCTGGCACGGGTGGAGAACCAGCTGGAGAAGGCCGCCGCCGCCATCCAGAAGCTGCACCACGCCATGACCAGCCACGCCGCCGACTACGAGAAGCTGACCGCCCTTCAGACCGAACTCACCACCGCCGAGGCTCATCACTCTGCTCTGGAATCCCAGTGGCTCGACCTGGCCGAAGCCCTCGAGGCAGCCGGCTAGCAACGCCCCGCTTCGGCAGCGCAGCCGTGCGTGCGCGCACCGCCGCAATCCCGGCCGGACGGCGGCCGCGGAGCCGGGAACAGCTCCGGTCTCAGATGTCGCAGGAGCAGATGTTGTTGTACTCCACCACCTGCTCGCCGTCGATCGCCCAGGCTTCGGCCTCGGCGCGGGTGGCGAAGGAGCGGGGTGCCAGGCGGCCGTTGGCCATCAGCACGCCGATCTCGATCTCGTCCCGCGGGTCCGACCACGCGACCCGGCCGGCCGCAACGGGCGCGTCAGGCTGCGTTGCTGCGGTTGCCATCGCTGACCTCCTCAGGAGTCCTCATCGGCTCAACCGTCCAGCGGCCCGGATTATTCGCCGGCCAGCGCGCAGCTGCCGGCGGACGGTACGCTCTGGCCAGGAATTCGAGAGCTGGGAGACGCGATGAGTCAAGCGTCGCCGCCGCGGTGGCGCGGCGTGGCGTCCGGCATCCTGATCGCCGTCATGGCGCTGGCCCTGCCTCTCGCAGCCACGGCCGCCTGGGCGCAGGGTGCCGTCCTGGACACCGACCGGTTCGTAGCCACCGCCGCCGGCCTGCGGGAGGATCCCGCTGTCCAGGAGACGGTCGTGGCCGCGACGACCCGGGCGATCATCACCGGGATCGACGTGGAGACCCGCACGCGAGACGGTCTGGAAGGGCTCGCCGACCGGCTCGGCCTTCCATCGCGCACCGCCGAGTTGCTGCCATCGCTGGGCGGACCGATCGCGCACGCCATCGAGGAGTTCGTCGCCGACCAGGTTGCCACAGTGGTCGCGTCCGAGCGCTTCGCCCAGCTCTGGGAGACCTCGATCCGGGGTCTGCACGGTCAGCTGCTCGCGGTGCTGCGTGGGGACGACTCCGCCGTCCTGGGAGTCGACGAGGGCCTCCTATCGCTCCAGATCGGCGTGGTGGTGGACGCGGCTCGCGACCGGCTGCTCGCCAACGGTTTCGACCTGGCCAGGTTCATCCCCGACAGCCAGGCCACCCTGCCGCTGATCCAGCTGGATCCCCCAGCGGTGGCCGCTGCCCGGGCCGTATACCGCACGCTCAACACCAGCACCGTGCTGCTGCCGGCGGTGGCCATCCTGGCGTTGGCGGGCGCAATCCTGATCGCCCCCGGCCGGACGAGGGCGGTGCGCAGGGCCGGGCTGGCCGCGGCCATCGCCGGGCTCGCCATGGTGCTCTGCGTCCACCTGGGGACAGGTGCCCTGGCGTCGGCCCTCACCGGTCCGCTGCAGGCACCGGGCGCGGACCGGGTGGCCGCCCTGCTGCTCGACGGTCTACGCACCGCGGCCTGGTTGATAGTCGCGGCCGGCGTGCTGGTCGCCGCGATCGGGCTGGTGCTCGGCCGCCGACCGGCCGCTCCGGTCGAGTTGGGTTGATGACCGGATTCACCAAGCGCCGGTCCGCGGCGCCACCCGGATTCTTCGCGGTGGAGGCCGCCGGCCTGCGCTGGCTGGCCGAAGCCGGTGGCGCACGGGTGGCCGCGGTTCTGGAGGTCAGCGCGGCCGCGCTCACCATCGAGCTGGTCCCGACGGCCACCCCCACCCAGGATGCGGCCGCCGACTTCGGCAGGGCGCTCGCGCGCACCCATGACGCGGCGGCTCCAGCCTTCGGAAGTGGTCCGGACGGTTGGCAGGGCGACGGCTACATCGGCGACGCGCCGCTCCCCCTGCGCCCCACCGAGCATTGGGGCAGGTTCTATGCCGGCCAACGCGTGCTCCCGTACGCTCGGGCGGCGCATCGCGCCGGGTCGCTGAGCGATGCCGAACTGGCAATCGTCCAGCAGCTCTGCGAGCGGCTGCGGGCAGGGGATTTCGACGACGGCGCTCCCCCGGCCCGCCTTCATGGCGACCTATGGAGCGGCAACGTGCTCTGGTCCCATGACGGTGTGGTGCTGATCGATCCGGCCGCGCACGGCGGTCACCGGATCACCGATCTGGCGATGCTGGTCCTCTTCGGATGCCCGCTCCTGGAGACCATCCTGGCGGCATACGAGTCAGCCAGTGACCAGCTGCCCGGGCGCTGGCGCGAGCTGATCCCCCTGCATCAGGTGCACCCGCTGTTGGTGCACGCCCAGTTGTTCGGGGGCAGGTACGGCAGTCAGGCGGCCGCCGCGGCACGACGCCATCTGGCCTAACCCGCGCGGACCACCGTGCAGTCGTTGTCCATCAGGCTGGGCAGAGCGGTCTTGGCCAGTGCGATCCCGACTTCGACGTCGGAGCAGGTGGTCTTGCGCAGCACTCCGCCCGCGGTGTCGGTGAAGATCACCGCCGCCCGCGCGGACTTCGAGATCCGGTTGTCGTCGATGGTCGGCCGGGCCTCGCCCCCCACCTGGATGCCTACCTCACCGCCGGAGATCCGGTTCCCCCGCACCACCGGGACGGACCTCCCGATCGCCGCCAGGCCGACCCCGTTGTCCCGGAACCGGCTGTCGGTGATCGAGCCCTCCGCCGTCCCCAGGAAGCAGGCTCCGCATTCGCCGTTCTTGGTGAACTCGCTGCTCTCCACGCTCACCCGCTGACCGCCGCCCACCGAGATGCCCGTCCAACTGTTGTCGCTGAACCGGACGCCGGTCAGTTCGGCCGTGGTGCGGCCTGGGCCGGTGGCATCATCGTTCCCGGTGAGATCCAGCCCGGCGCCGCCACCACCTGTCTTGCCGGCTCGCGCTCCCGCGATCGTCACGTCCTCCAGCACCAAGGCGGGCCCCCCGCTGGTGACGACTCCGGAGCCGGGGACGGCCACGTCCCGCTGCAGGGTCAGGCTGCGCAGTCCGACCAGATCGGAGGTCATCACCAGGACGGCCACCTCGTCCGCGCTCGACTTCAGCCGGGTGGCGTCGCGACCCTCCCCCACCAGGGTGATCGCGTCGAGCAGCACCAAGGTGGTCGGCAGCAGGTAGTCGCCGGCATCCAGATAGACGATCGCGCCCGGCGCGGCCGTCGCCACCACCTGCAACAGGTCGTCGGTGGGGCCGACGGTGACGCTCGGTTCGGTTCCAGCCGTGCCGAGCAGGTTCGCCGTCAGCCGCGCCAGCACCGCCTTCGCGATCGGTCCGTCTGCCGTCACCGCCTTCAGTTCGGCGGTCAGCTGATCGAGGAACTCCTGCTGCGGGCAGCCGTCGGCGACTGCCTGGCGAGCGGCCGCGAGCGCCTCGTCCAGGGCGGTGGCAGCCGCGGTGATCGGATCGTCAGCGGGGCCAGACGGCTGGGCCGAAGGCGACGCATCGGTCGTCCCGGGGGTCTCGTACACCGTCACGTACTGGCGTACCGCCGCTACCACCTGCAGTACTGCAGGTCGGCATGACAAGGTCGGCGTTGGGCTCGCGGACGGCGGTGCGGGCCGCGGGGTCGCCCCACAGCCACCAGACGCTGCTGCTACCGCTACCAGGCACACAACCCAGATCCGCAAACCCCGCATTCGCCGAACATACACCGGCCACCGGCTCACGGGGAGTGAGCACATAGGCGCAGCCCGCCTTGGCTCCGGCAGCGCAGTCCAGCGTCATGCCCGATAGCGAGGTCAGACCACCCAGGCCGCCGATGGTGCCGGCGAAGCTGATCGCCGCGGTGGTGGTGCCGCCACGCGCCTTCACCGCTGCCCACAGCGATCCGAGGTTGACCGCCAGCGAGGCCGGGTCGGGGATCGAGCGGAAGTTGACCTCGAGGGAGCTGAGGGACTGTCCGTTCACCTTCACGGTGGTGGTGTACTTGCCGAGCGTCTTGCTGGTCACCCCGCGCAGCCAGGCCTGGCCGGCCGAATCCACCCGGACGACTGCCGGACCGAGGATCCTCGGCATCCGGTCGAAGCCCGGCTTGAGCAGCTTCGGCAGCTTGATCTTGATCTCCTGGCCTCGGAAGGCGCCCAGCCCGATCGAGTAGCTGATCAGCTTGCCGCCGTTGCGGGCCAGCACCTTGTCCTTCTTGTTGCCCTTGATGTAGGAGTCGTTGCCGTAGCCGCCCAGCAGCGTGTCGTACCAGTCCTTCTGCTTGTCGTACTTGGAGTTCTTGCCACCGTTGGTGGTCAGGTTGTCGTCGGCGTTGAGCACGTCGCGGTCGCGTCCGCCCCACAGCACGTCCTGACCGGTGCCGCCGACCAGCCAGTCGTTGCCGGCCCGGCCCATCAGGATGTCGCGGCCGTCGCTGTAGACGCCGTTGCGGTCGCGCCGCCCGTCCTTGTGGTTGTTGTTCAGGAACCACTCGCGCGGCTTGGCGCACTTCTTGAAGGCCTTGGTGCCGCAGAGCAGGATCTTGCGTGCCTTGGTCTTCTTGGCGTAGAGCGCGAAGTCCTTCTTCTTGGTGGTGTTGAAGCCCAGCAGGGTGCCGTCGTTGAAGGGACGGTTCCAGCCCGACTCCACCTGCTTCACGACCCACTTCTTGCCCGACTTGCGGTAGCTCAGCGCGTAGGAGGTCGCCAGCGCCTCGGCGCCGGAGATCGCATCATCGCCGAAGCCGCCGTCGAGCACATCGTCGTCCCAGCCTCCGTAGAGGATGTCGTTGGAGTACTTGATGTTCTTGGGCTGCTTGCCGTCGACGTTGATCCCGGCGCTCCAGGCCTCGTCGCCGAACAGCAGATCCCGGCCGGTGCCGCCGGAGAGCCAGTCATGGCCCCAGCCCCCGACCAGGTAGTCGGAACCGGCGTCGCCGTAGAGGATGTCGTTGCCGCCGCCGCCGTAGAGCGCGTCGTCGCCGGCCTCGCCGTGCAGTTCGTCGGCGCCCCAGACATCCAGCATCCCGGTGCCCGAGGTGGCTGCCTGGGTGGCGGTGATCTGCGGGAAGAGCCAGCTGCGCGCGCCCGGGCCGCCGTCGGTGTAGTCCAGCAGCACCACGACCCGCATCAGGCGGCCACCGAGCAGCGAGGCGACAGTCGGGCCGACGCCGGTCAGTTGCGCCAGCATGCTGGCCACCGGAGTGGCCCGGAGCACGTAGCCGTTGTCGCCGATCAGCACGTCGGAGTCGGTGTCGTTGCCCGGGGTGTCGTCGTTGCGTCCGATCTTGGTACCGGCGCCGCCGAAGAGCAGGTCGCGGCCATCGGGACGGTCCCGCATCGACACCAGCGAGAACAGCGCCGAGCTGCCACCGATGATGTCGTCGTTTCCACCATTGCCGAAGATGACGTCATTGCCGCCACCGCCCTCGATGTAGTCGTCACCGTCGGTGGCGGCCAGGACGGAGGCGCGCATGACCAGGTGGCCCTTGGCGTCACGGTAGGCATTGACCGTGAGGTCGATCGAACCGTCGCCCTGGACGATGTCGTCACCGAGCTGACCGAAGATGACGTCGTTGCCCGCGCCGCCGGCGATGTAGTCGTTGCCCCAAGCCCTGACCTTCGCGGCCTGCGCCAGCACGTCGTGGTCGAGCAGGGTGACCCGCAGGAAGGACGGCCACCAGCCGGTCGGGGTGAGGCTGAAGCTCTGGTCGACCCGGGCGTTGTCGCCGAAGATCAAGTCTGAGCCGGCGCCACCGTCGATCCGGTCGTCACCGACGCCACCGATGAGGAGATCGTCGCCGGCCTCGCCACGCAGTTCGTCGTTACCGCCGATGGTGTTGCCCCAGACGGCGGCACGACGCTGCAGCAGGATGCCGCCGCTGTGGGTCTGGGCGACATAGCCCAAGTCCCCGATCACCACGTCGTTGCCGGCGCCCGCGCGGACGACATCCGCGCCTTCGCCACCGATCACGACATCCTCGCCGCTACCGGTGGTGATGGTGTCGTTGCCCGCGATGGTGGCCCGGGTGGCCAGGGCGAGCCGGACGGTCGTCGGGATCGCACCGGCCGACGGCGCGGTGGCGACGGCTGTCATCAGTGCCGTGTACTCGGTGCTGGTCAGCACGCCATCGGCCAGGCCGGTCCAGTTCGGCTCACGAGCGGTCAGCGCCCACAGGACCAGGCCGTTGTCGCCGAGCACGGTGTTGTCGCCGTCCCCGGCGACGATCCGATCGTGGCCCAGGCCGCCGATGATCACATCAGCACCGGTGCCGGTCGTGATCACGTCGCCCGCGCCCAGGGTCTCCGAGACGGACTCGGCCACCAGCAGGACCAGTTGACCGGTCCGCCAAACCAGGCGCACGGTGCCGAGGTCACCGAGCACGGTGTTCGCGCCGGCGGCGGCGGCGACGGTGTCGGCGCCCTCGCCGGCCAGCACCACATCATTGCCACTGCCGGTCGTGATCGAGTCGTTCCCAGCCCCACCGGCCACCGTCGTGGCCGTGAGCCGCACCAACGCTCCCGCGGCGTACTCCAGGCTGATCGAACCCGAGTCTCCCAGCACAACATTCGCACCCGCACCGGCATTGACCGTATCGGAACCGGCACCACCGATCACCACGTCATCACCAGCACCGGTCGTGATCACATCACCGGCACCCAGCGTCACCAGGACCGACTCAGCCAACAGCGACACCAACTGGCCCGCGTTCCACACCAAGCGCACCGTGCCCAGATCGCCGAGCACCACATTCAAACCCTCACCAGCGGACACCTGGTCGGAACCCTCACCAGCGACCACCACATCATTGCCGCCGCCGGTCGTGATCGAGTCGTTCCCAGCCCCACCGGCCACCGTCGTGGCCGTGAGCCGCACCAACGCTCCCGCGGCGTACTCCAGGCTGATCGAACCCGAGTCGCCCAGCACGACATTCACGCCCGCACCGGCATTGACCGTATCGGAACCGGCGCCACCGATCACCACATCGTCACCAGCACCGGTCGTGATCACATCACCGGCACCCAGCGTCACCAGGACCGACGCGGCGGTCAAGCGCACCAGCTGTCCGGCGTTCCAGGTCAACTGAACCGAACCCAGATCCCCGAGCACGATGTTCAAACCCTCACCAGCGGCCACCGTATCGGCGCCCTCGCCGGCCAGCACCACATCATTGCCACTGCCGGTCGTGATCGAGTCGTTCCCGGCCCCACCAGCAACCGTCGTGACGACCAGTTCGACGAGCGAACCGCCGGCGTGCTCAGCGACGATCGAACCCGAGTCGCCCAGCACCACATTCGCACCGGCGCCCGCGTCCACGACATCGGCGCCCGCGCCACCGATCACGACGTCGTCGCCGGAGCCGGTGGTGATCCGATCGCCGGCACCCAGCGTCACCAGGATCGACTCGGCCAGCAGCGACACCAACTGGCCGGCACTCCAGGTCAAGCGCACCGTGCCGAGATCGCCGAGCACAATGTTCGCGCCCTCGCCAGCGACCACCTGGTCAGCGCCCTCACCTGCGACCACCACGTCGTCACCGTCGCCGGTCGTGATCACGTCGTGCCCGGCGCCACCGGCGAACGCTGTCACGACCAGGCTCACCAGCGCACCCGCCAGGTGGTCGGTGACGATCGAGCCCGAGTCCCCGAGCACCACGTTCGTTCCCTCGCCGGCATCCACCAGATCCGCACCGGCGCCACCGATCACCAGATCGTCACCGGCACCGGTCGTGATCACATCGCCGGCACCGAGCAGCACGTCGGTCGCGGCAATCTCGCGGCGGACCAGCTGCCCGGCCGACCAGACGTGGCTCGCGTAGCCGAGATCGCCGATCACGATGTCGTGCCCATTCCCGGTGCCGATGGTGTCGGCGCCCTCGCCACCGATCACGATGTCGTCGCCATCACCGGTGGAGATCGTGTCGGCGCCCGCGCCGATCCCGGCCAGACCGAGCACGAGCCCGACCAGGGTCTCGGTGTTCAGCGAGAAGTCTCCGGGCCCGCCGTAACCGGCGACACCCACGGCTGCCGCCACCAGCGCGGCGAGCTCGGTCGCGGTGAGGAAGCCATCACTCAGGCCGGAGAAGTCCGGAACCGCGTCGGGTGCGAACCACAGCACCAGGCCGTTGTCGCCCAGCACGATGTCGTGGTTGTTGCCGGTGATGATCTCGTCATCGCCCTGGCCACCGAACACCACCAGTGGGATGGTCGATCCCGAGCCGTCCACGTAGTCGTTGTCGGCGGCGTTGGGCTGGCTGCGATCGGGGCCCTGGGTGTTGAGCACCAACTGGCCGTCCTGGCCGGCAAGCAGCGTGACCGTTACCCGATCATTGCCCAGGCCGGTGTTGAGCCAGGTGGTGGTGCGCTGGCCGGCGCGGTACACAGTGCCGTCGATCAGCACGGTGTCATTGCCGTAGCCGGTCCAGATCCGGACGCCGCCGGTCCAGTCGCCGCCGGTCGCGGCGTAGCTGATGCCAGCCGCTGCCAGGCCCACGATCGCGATCTCGGCGCCGGCCGCCAGGTTGGCATCCCGGAGCCGGGCAGCGGCCAGGCGGTCAGTGATCAACACGTCCGGATCGCCCACGGTGGCACTGAAGTCGCTCACCAGCAGGGTGCTGTGACCGGTGCCGAACTGCAGGTTCAGGGTGCCGCGGAGGTCGTTCAGCGTGCCTGCCAGCATGTCGGGCCGCTGGTTGAGCAGCACGTAGGCCTGCGACGAGACGTAGACCCGATCGTCGCCCGCACCCAGGTCGACATTGGTCACCGCGCTGGTACCGCGGACGTTCAGCACGTCGTCGCCCGAGCCGAGATCGAGGTTGAGGGTCTCGACGCCGGTGTAGACGATGCCGTCGGTGCGACGGAAGCCATCGATCGGGAAGTCGGCGCCGGTGGCGGTGAGCTGGACGCGGCGGGTGCGCTCGGGATCGTTGACCTCGCCGCGGAAGCCGATCAGGTAGCCGTCGCCGAACCGCCACACGTACACCGAGGGTGCGCACGGGGTGGCCCCCGCCAGCCCGCAGATCGTGCTGCGGACGGTGTCGCCGGCAGCCCATGGGTAGAGCAGATCCTGCAGCGCCGTCGCCAGCGCCGCCGCGCTCGTTCCCGCCGCCACGGTGAGCTGGCCGAGGCTGGTGGTGACGCCGGCGATCACATTGCTCAGCGAGAGGGTGAAACTCGGGCCGGTCGGGATCACGGCGTAGAGCAGATCGAGCGAGCGGCCCAGCGCGTCGAGAGCGCTCCGGGCAGCCATGCCGAGTCCGGTGAGCGTGGTCTGGGTCAGCCAGCCGAGGTTGTTCGCCAGATCGCCGGCGTCGGTGACGTTCAGGGTGTCGTTGCCGGCGCCGCCGTCCACGACCAGGGTCGCGGCGAGCAGGTCGAGCAGCCCCGCGGTGCTTCCGACGTTCACGGTGTCATCGCCCAAGCCGCCCGCGATCCGGGTGTGGCCGTCGACCGTCCGGACGGTGAAGGTGTCGTTGCCGGCGCCACCGTCGATCTCGGTCGTGCCGGTATGAGTGGTCTCCACCAGCAGCTGGTCCGCGCCGCTGCCGAGGCGCAGGGTCAGTGCCTCGAACTCGTCGTAGGCGATGCCGGTGCTGACCATACCGAAGCCGGTGACGCGGGTCGCGGTCAGGGTGCCGGCGACTCCGGCGGTGCGCAGCGAGTCGTCGACGACCAGTTCGTCGATCTGGGCGGTCTCCACGGCCGAGGCGGTGGTGGCCTCCACCGGGAAGGGCGGGCCGGAAGTCTCCCCCGGCAGCAGGATCGGCAAATAGGCGTCCAGCTCGATGGTGTAGACCGGGTTGGGGTCCAGGCCGCCGTAGACCTCGAGCCGGCCCCGGATCGCGTCCAGGGTGGTCGGCGTGAAGGAGACCGGGCCGTCCAGGGTGGCCACCGTCGGGGCCGCTCCACCGATGTAGATCGTGTCGCTGCCCAGCCCGCCGTAGATCGTGATCGCCAGGTCGGCCGCCGTGGACAACACGTAGAAGATGTCGTCGCCCTCCTGGCCGTAGATCACCAGGTGCTCGATGTTGACGAAACTCAGCGAGATGCCGCTGCCGTAGATGCCGTCGGCGGTGATCACGAACAGGTCGGGCGCCTCGCTGCCGACCAGGATCAGCAGGTCGTTGCCGCCGCCGCCGTCGATCGCCACGTGGGCGTTCATCGCGAAGTCGATGACGTTGTTGCCCGCGCCGGCGTTGATCTGGGCCAGGGAGTCGATGCTGACGAAGGTGCGCACCACGAAGATGTCGTCGCCGTCCTCGCCGAACAGCCACAGCTGACCGAGGTTGCGGAACACCTCGAAGATGTCGCCGCCGTCGCCGCCGTGGATGGTGGTGGCGTGCCGGACGCCGTTCGACAACCGCCCGCGGGTGGAGTCGAACCCTTCCAGGACGCCGAACTCGGCATCCGGCAGGTACTGGTTGTCAGTGGTGACGCCGGGACGGACGCGGAACAGCTGGCCGATCCGCACCAGGTCGGCACCGTCGCCGAGGTCGAGGGTGAGACTGGTCGCGGTGTCGTCGAAGGCGACCCGGTCGTCGCCGTCGCCAGTGCTGACCCGGACGCCGGGGGTCGGGTTTCCGGCGACCGCGGTCGGGTCGGCGGCGCCGATCAGACCGGCTGCGTAGGTCACCATCTCGGCTGCGGTGTACAGCCCGCCGACCAGCCCGGAGAGCAGCGCGACGAGGCCAGTGGTGGTATTCGCCCGCATCAGCAGGGTGTCCGCCGCCGGGGTGCCGTTGATCACCAGGGTGTGGAGCTTGGCCGCATCGTCGAGCACGTCGACCCGGGAGCTGCCATTGCCCCACAGATTCACGGTGGTGTGGTCGGCGCCGCCCTGGCCGTCGATGCTCAGCCTTCCGGCGAGCAGGTTCGCGGTGTGGGCCTGCGCGGGGTTCACGACGAAGGTGTCGTTGCCCGCGCCGCCGTTGACGAAGGTCCGGGTGCTGGTGCTGAGTACCGTCACGTGATCAGCGCCGCTGCCCAGGCTGATCGTCAGGGTCTCCGGGGCGTCGAACCCGGCGTCCAGATCCTGGTAGGTGATGACGACCCCGGTGGCCATGCCGAAGCCGGTGACCGACCCGGCGTCGATCGTGCCGGTCAGATTGCTGGTCGAGCCGGACGCATCCAGCACCAGCCTGTCGTCGGTGCCGTCGCCGGCGTTCACGACGAGGTTGGCGGCGATGCCGGTGAGCGCGCCAGCCCCGTTGCCGACGGTGACCGTGTCGTTACCGGCTCCGGTGCCGATCGTGGTCGGCCCCGCGATCGTGTGGACGAACACCTGGTCGTTGCCGGCCCCGGTGTCGATGGTGATCGGCCCGGTGATGGTGCTCAGCACCGTCAGGGTGTCGCCGCCGGAGCCGAGCGTGAGGTCGACGGCCTCGATCTGGGAGTAGGTGATGCCGCCGGTCATGCCGAGGCCGGTGAGCTGGGTCGAGGAGAGGGTGCCGGTGTTGGGCGCGGTGTCACCGGCGTCGGAGACCAGCATGACGTCGTAGCCGTTCTGGGCGCCCGTGCTGCCGCCGGAGATGGTCAGCGCCGCACCGATGCTGTTCAGGGTGCCGCCGATGTTGGGCCATTCGGTGCTGGTCGCGCCGGCACCCGCCTGGCTGCCGATCGCGATGATGTCATCGCCGCTGCCGAGTTCGATGGTGTGCGGCACTGCGATCGACCGCACCGCGACCCGATCGCTGCCGTCGCGGGTGTCGACCAGCACGGTGCTCACGGCAGCAGCTCCGTAGCTGACCTGGACGGTACCGCCGGCGTGGGTGGCGTCGATCTGTCCGGTGGCGATCCGCACATCCTCCCGCTGGCTGGTGCCGTAGATCCGCAGGGTGACTCCACTGGAGCCCTGGATGACGACCCTGGCGTCGGCGGCGGCGCGAAGCTCCACCCGCACCAGGTCGTTGCCGCCTTCGGGGTCGATCGTGACAGTGCCGGTCCACCCCTGCGCGGCACGCTGGCTGGAGCCGACCGCCACGAAGCCGTCGGCGTCGCCGATCAGGAAGGTGTTGTTGGCGGAGGTGCCAGTGAACTCGACCTTCGCGAAGAGGCCTCCCAGATCCTCGGCGATCGCACCCGCGGCGAAGTCGACACCGTTCGCCGCCAGGGTGCCCATCACCAGCAGGTTGTCGTAGAGGCCGACCGAGCCGGTCACCTTCTCGACCAGGGTGTTGGTGCCACCGGCGTCCCGGAAGATGTCCAGTCCACCGCCGCCGGTGACCCGGTCGTCGCCCAAGCCAGAGTCGAGCACGTCGGCGTACGGCGAGCCGACCAGGACATCGTTACCGTCCCCGCCCATCAGGGTGAGCGCGACGGAGTCCTGGGTCATCGCCGAGGCGTCGATGGTGTCGTTGCCGCCCAGCGCGTCGATGGTGAGGGCGTCGCCCTGAGCTCGGGACGCGCCGACCAGCCACAGCGCGTAGTACGCCGTGGTGGAGTTCTGCATCCGGCGGACCCGGAGCTGAGCGGAGCCGTCGCCGTAGTCCGCGTGGTCGACCAGGAAGGTGTCGGCACCTGACGTGCCCTCTACCGTCACTCGGTCGGCTCCGGTACCCAGCACCAGGCTGAGGCGTCTGGTGGTGACGCCGGTCAGGTCGCCGACGCTGATGGTGTCCGAGCCGCTACCCGCGTCGATCGTGATCTCCTCGAAGCCGTTGGCAGTACGGGTGCCGGTGCCGGACGAGGGACTGATGGCCGCCAGCAGCAGGCCCGTGCCAGAGCGGGTGATCCGCAGTCCGTCGTTGCCGCCGGTGAGGGTGAGCAGCAAGCGGTCGCCATCGCCGTTGTCGTCGCCGTCGCCACCGATGAGGGTCTGATTGCCACTGCCGCTGAAGACCGCCTCGATGTAGTCGTTGCCGCTGCCGCCGTCGATGGCCGCGGTGGCGGCTGAACCGATCAGGGTGTCGTCACCGGTGCCGCCGATCAGCGAGACCGCGCCGGTGCCGTCGTGGCGCAGGTAGTCATTGCCGCTGCCGCCGTTCACCGTGCCGAAGCGGGCCCCGAGCACGATCAGATCATCCTCGCCGTTGCCGCCAGTGATCGTGGCCTGGCCGGAGCCGTCCACCACGATGACGTCGTCGCCATCGTCGCCACTGATCGTCACCGGAACAGTGACGCTGGAGTCGACGAACAACTGGTCGTTACCGCCGCCGAGATTGCCCACGATGCTGGTCACGCCGGTGTAGGTGTTCGAACGGCCGAAGGCGGTGACCTTGATGGTCGCACCAGCCGCCGTGGTGCCGATTTGCTCGATCCGGTACGACTCATCGGTCTCGTCGGTGGAGGTGTTCCGGGAGCCCGCCCGCGCGCCGGTGTTGAGGTAGAGGACGTGGTCGGTCGCCACCCACCGCCGCTGCTCCGCCGTGGTGGAGCCCGCCGCGCCGGCGAGGTAGGTGGGCTTGGGCAGCTGCAGGTAACCCAGGGTGAAGGTGGCCGTCTTCGAGATCGTGATGAACAGGATCTTGATCTTGACGGTGAACTTCAGCTCGATCTTCACCCGGCCGTCGGGTCCGGCGGTGCCGGTGTCGAAGCCGAAGCTCGCCGAGATGCCGGCGCCGAGCAGCGTGATGCCGAAGATCCGGACGTCCACGCTGGCACCCAGGGAAAGCCGGAACCGGTACTGGTTGCCGCCCGACGCGTCGACGTAGTTCAGCGATGTCAGGCCGAAGTTGAACTGGCCCACGATGCCGAAGCTGGTCGAACCGAGCACGATGCGGCCCGAGAGCTGGATGTCGAAGTCGCCGTTGGACCTCAGCAGGATCGAGCCGCTCATTCCGATGAAGCCGAAGAACTCCATGCTGGCGTTCGCGCGCAGCTCCCAGCCGCTGGAGTCGACCCGGATCGTCAGGCCGGCGTCGAAGTTGAGGATCTTCAGGATCGACACCTTGCCGCGGACGTCCAGCAGGAAGGTGTTGCCGGCGATCCCCAGCAGGGTTGCGCTGGACGTGTTGAGCTTGAGCTTCCCCGAGGCCTCGATCACGAACAGCCCGGCCGGGTCGCCGGCCTTCAGCGAGACGTCGAGTAGCATCGCGAACCCGTTGCCGGTCACCGCCGCGCCACCGTTGGCGTTGAAGACGAGACCGCCCGCCAGGTTGAACGACAACCCGAACAGCAACTGGAAGCCGGACGGACCCAGGGTGATGTCGACGTAGCCGCTGGCGTGCACCGCGAGCAGGTCGATGCCACCGTCGATCTTCAGCCGGAAGCCGCGGTCGACCTGGATGCAGTTGGCGCCGGGTCCGGTGCACTCGCTGGTGTCGCTGCCGCCCGGAGCCAGCTTCGTGAAGTAGAGCGTGCTGTTGGTGGTGTTGAGCGCGATCGTGACGTCGAGGGTGCCACTGAACCCGAGTTTGATCCCGCTGCCGAAGCCGCCCAGCCCGGCGGTGACCCGGAAGTAGGCCACCAGGCCGCGGGAGTCGACCATCAGCTTGGCGGTCACGCTGATCTCGCCGATCGGGTCGAGCTTCATCTGGCCTTCGATCTGCAGATCGAGGCCCGATGTGCCCAGCGTGAAGCGGACGGCGGCGAGGATCGTGATCCTGTCCAGCAGCACGAGCTCGCCGTACATGAACAGGTTGATCCCGGGATCGATGTCCGTGTTCTCCACCACGAGCCTGGTCGGATCACAACTTGGCGGAGCACCGGGCTCGTCGCACTCGGTCTTGAAGCGCTGGCTCGAGCCCGCTCCGATAAGCACGAAGGTATCGATGCTCTCCATGGCCGTGAGGGTGTTGACCTCAAGCAGGAATTGGCCGTTCAGCTTCACTCCAGGGATGGTGTTGCTGCCGACGGTGAGCCTGATCCGTCCGACGATGCCGGTCTTGGCACCGACGAAGGCCTGCAGGTAGACCTCGCCGGTGACCGAGCCGAGGAAGGGGATCGTGCCGCCGACCGCACCGGTGATCTTCAGCATGCCGCTGCCCTCAGCGCCCACGACGGCGATCTGAACGAACCCGACCAGGGTGATGACGCTCTTGATGATCAGCGTCGCCTGGATGGTCGCGACCGCGTAGATCCCGGAGCCCGGACGTTCGGAGCCGTCCAGACCCGGAGCGGCCGCGTAGACCACGACGCTGGTCGGATCGCCGGGACGCAGCAGCGGCAGGAAGCTGACCGGAACCTGCAACTCCTGGCGGACACCGGTGGTGTTGAACATCACCGAGACCTTGCCCTGGATCAGGAAGTCAGGGCTGGAGGGCAGCCCGATCCCGGCTCCGGAGCTGACGGTGAACATGCCGGCCACGCCGATACCCCCGGCACCGCCGGTGCGGATGAACAGCACACCGGTGGCCGCGCCGTAGGTCAGCCTGGCTGACCCGGCACCGAAGGAGAGCTCACCGGTCACGTACAGCTGCATCGACGGGGTCGGCGTGCCCTCGATCGACAGCCACACGCCGCCCTGCAGCCGCAGCAGCTCGCTGCCGCCGGCCTCGACGATCAGCTGGCCGACCAGCTCCAGGCCGAAGCTGTAGGGCCGCAGTACGAAGGTGCGGGTGACGTCGCCGCCGCCGTCGCCGAGCCCGAGCAGGGTCAGGGTCTCGGTCTTCTCCTGGCCGGTCAGGTTGATCTGCAGGGTGCCCTTGGCGAACAGCTTGATGCCGTAGGGCTCCAGGGCTGAGAAGTTTGTCTCGATCGTGGCGACGCCCCAGAACTGCGGCACTGAGGTGCTCTCGTCGCCCATGTCGAGGACGAAGACGCCGGAGGTGGAACCGACGGTGCCGAGGTAGATGATCGACATCTGACCGTCGAAGCTCAGCTTGAACAGCTTGCGGGCCGGGTCGATCTCGAGCACGACGCGGGCTCGCAGGTCGAGCAGCGGCTCGTCGAGGAAGTCGCCGGCCTGCAGGATCATGCCGCCGAGCAGCTCGATGTAGAACGAGGTGCCGCGGGTGATCAGGCGGAAGGTGGAGGTGGTGCCGCCACCGATATTGCCGGCCGCATCCGTCCACGAGCCCGCAGCGACGCTCAGGGTGAGGGTGCCGGGGGTGAGGGTGCCGCTGTAGACGTACCGGAAGGTGTTCTCGTCCAGCTGGCTGACCCCGAGCGCCACCAGTGCCTCGGCGCCCGCGCCGGTCAGGACGAGCTGGCCGCCGGCCAGCAGCGCCACCAGATCGAGACCGCCGATGCCATCGAAACGGACATCGAACCAGACCACGCCGGTCTTGACGACCATGGCGGCCTCGTCCGGCTCGTCGGATGCGGTCGAGACGACCCCGGAGTCGTTGCTCCAGCTGCCGACGATGAACTCCACCTTGGTGATCGCGCCGATGTCGAGCGGCTGACCGGTGATCGGATCGGTCTCGTTGGTGAGGGTGTAGGTGAACCAGTACCGGTAGGTGTTGCCCTCGATCCACGTGGGCGTGCCGGAAACCTTGAGGATCGCGTTGACGGCCTCGATGGTGAACTCCGCACCGGCGTCCAGGATCGAGGACGCGTCCAGTCCGACACCGCCGAAGTCGGGGAAGGTGATGTCGATGTAGCCGCGGCGGCTGAAGTCCTTGGCGTCGCCGGCGGCGCCGTTGTTCGGGTTGGTGACGACGACGGTGGGAGCTGCCAGCCGGAAGCTCTCGGTCTCCGCTGCGTTGCGGATGCCGGTGGTGTCGGCGAAGCTGCCTGCGACGAAGGTGACGGTGTAGTTGCCGACCACGAGGGTGGCGGTGAAGGAGTAGCGGTAGGTGTCGGTGGTGCCGACCCGCACCGGGGCGCCGAGGGTGATGATGCTGCCGTCCGGCCCACGGAAGACGAGTTCGTCACCGTTGATGGTGGCGTGGTCCAGCATGGCCCCGTTGGTGGGACGGAAGGTCACCTCGAGGTAGCGACGGCCGTTGACGACGTCGATCCCGATGACCTGTCCGTTCAGAGCCTTGCCGTCATCGACGAGATCGGCGGTGGAGCCCACCACGGTGAAGCTGCGGGTCAGGGTGGCTCCGGCCGGTGGCGAGCGTCCTGAGTTGTCGGAGAAGTTGGCCAGTGCGAACACCAGGTTGACCGTGCCGATCCCGAACTGGCCGGTGATCAGGTAGCGGTAGGTGGTGCCCTCCAGCAGGAACTGCTTGCCGCTGAGCAACTGGGCCGTGCCGGCGCCGGCGCCGGTGATGACGAACTCGTCGCCGTTGATCGAGGTGGTGTCCAGCAGCCAGCCCAGGCTCGGGCTGAAGGTGATGTCGAGGTAGCTGGTCGGCGTCGATCCGGTCGTGCTGATCGGGTAGGACTGGACACTCAGGTGAGAGGCGGCGTAGTCAGCGGCATCGGCGCTCGCGCCGGAGACCACCGCTCCGGTCTTGACGGCGATCTGGGTCAGCGTCACGGTGGCGTCGCCGGTCACACCCGCGACCACCACGACGATGGTGAAGACCCCGTCACCCTCATAGCTGAAGGCGTAGTTGGGATCGACCGTCACCTTGATGCTGCCGGCGGAATAGATCTGGATGCCGGCGGTGCCAAGGTCGGCGTCGACCAGATCCGCGAGCGTGAACGAGCTGGGATCGAGGAGCAGGCCGGAGGGCAGCAGCCAGCCGCCGGTGACAGCAGTGCCGGCCAGACGCAGCTGGACGGTTCCGGTGCTGGCCTTGAGCGTCCAGCTCGCCGCAGCGGTGTCGGCGGGGTTCCGCTCCGCGGTCGCCGCGGTGGCGAAGGACCACGACTTGTCGATCGGGGTCACGGTGATGTCCCCGGTCTCGGCGAAGGAGCCGGTGACCCAGTACCGCAGGGTGTAGCTGGTTGCGGTCGCTGGTGCGGCGCCGATCACGGTCGGGGCGCGGCCGGCGTCCAGCACAGCGGTGCCGAGGCCCGAGCCGCCGAGCGTGAACTCAGGGGCGAGGTCGAGCAGCGAGGTGAGCACGATCTGCTTGTCGCTGGTGAAGGTGACGTCGATGAACGTCTTCCAGCCCCGGTTGTTGAGGATCTTGATGTCGATCCCGCCAACCGGATTGGTGACGTTGGCCGTGGCACCGGTGACCGCGAAGGTGATCGTCCGCGCTGCGCTCTGGGCGCCCGGCGTAGTCACACCGTTGATCGTCACCGCGGCGTTGCGCACCGCGCCGGCGGCGAACTTCACCTGGTAGCTGCCGATCTTCCAGGCGAAGCCGGCAGCGTCGATCTGGTAGCGGAACCGGGTCACGCCGAGGGTCTTCAGCGCCTGCTGCCTGAAGTAGTCCACGCCGGTGCCCGAGCCCAGCAACGCCTGGTCGAAGCCTTCGCCGGTGAGCAGGTCGACCCGAGTCGCGCCGTCCTGGTAGTAGGCGGTCCACTGTTTCCGGTTGCTGCTGGCGGTGTCGAAAACGACCTCGAAGAACTTCAGCCCGTCCGAGGTGGTGATCGCGACCATCCCCTTCGGAGTGCCAGCGATCGAGATCGACTCGATGCTGCCATCGGGCTTGATGTAGCCGAAGGTGAACGTCGCGCCGCCGGTGAGAATCCGGTTCATGTCGAGTGTTGCGCCGGAGGGAGCCAGGAACACGACGTCGACGTACTTCCCGCCGTCGGAGGTCACCGTCGAGATATCGCCGCTGCCGCCACCAGCGACCGGGCCGGCCACATCCACCGAAGGAGCGGTGGAGGTGGCGGTCGGATCCGGGACGTCGAGGACGTCGAACTCGACCTCGCGTCCGGACGAGTCGCGGAAGCCCATCTTCAGCTTGCCGTAGAGCGTGAGGACGCGGACCTGGTCGGGGATGTCGGCGAGGAACAGCACTGTCGCGTCACCCTGGGCGACCTTGGAGAGATCGACGTAGAGCCTGCCCGAGAGCG
The DNA here is from genome assembly GCA_964435735.1 of uncultured Propionibacteriaceae bacterium. Taxonomy (GTDB): domain Bacteria; phylum Actinomycetota; class Actinomycetes; order Propionibacteriales; family Propionibacteriaceae; genus Propionicimonas. The sequence continues at coordinate 59,656 of CAYSZZ010000014.1, read as the reverse complement.
AGATGCTGTTGGCGGCGAAGTTGAGCTTGCCGATGATCAGCATCTTGCCGTCGGTGGAGATCTTGACGATCACCTGACCGTTGAAGACCTGCTGCGAGGTGTAGATCGAGTAGATCCGGGCGGCACCGGTGATCACCATCGGCGCGGTGAAGGCAGCCAGGAAGCCGCCCACCGACGGGTTCTCCGACACCGCCTTGGCCTGCAGCGCGACCTGCTGCTGCAGGGATGTCAGCCAGGTGTCGGCCGACTGCGCGGTCGGCAGGTCGGCGACGGTGCTGCGCAGCGCGAACGGATCCTCCAGCGAGGGCAGGGTCTTGAAGAACTCGACACCAGCGGAGAAGTCGTTCAGGGTGAGGCCGATCTGTGGCACCAGCAGGATGCCGGTCGGCAGCTCGACGTTGATGAACACCTGCAGCGGCCCGAGTTCGCTCAGCCCGAGCCGGATCGTGAAGCCGGCCATGCCGGCGATCGAGAAGCCGCCCTGGATGCCCAGGTAGAACACCCGCTGCGCCACCGGGGTGGTGCGGTCGAAGGTGCCGATGATCTGGTAGTTCTCGTCCAGTCGCAGGATGCCGCCGACCAGTCCGGCGTTGATCTGACCGCCGAACATCTTGCCGGAGACGGTGACGCCGAAGGCGTCGATGCCGATGATCGGGAACTTGCCTTCCAGCAGCAGCGAGGGCTGGATCCGGATGCCCTGCACGCTGCCGGAGAAGTTGAGGTCGCTCAATCCCTGCAGGCCGGTGATGGTGGCCGACAGGACGAGCACGAAGTCGCCCGGGTTGGAGTTGATGTCGGCCCATTCGATGCCGATCGCGTCGATCCGGATCGGCAGCCAGTCCGGCCACTTGAAGGACGACCCGTCCGCCGAGCCGACCGCCAGGAAGATCCCGAAGCCCGGCAAGGTGACGAAGCCACCGTTGCCGGTGATCGCGAAGTAGCGTCCCTCTCCGGTGATCTTGAAGTCGCCGATCGAGACCGTTGCGCCGACGCTGGCGAAGCTGACCAACTGGGCGTCGGTGCCGGCCGCGCCGGTGTCGAGCCTGAAGTCCCGGGCGGTGAGCGTGACGAACCCGCCCAACCGGATCTCCATGGTGTCGATGTCGAGCAGGAAGGCCGTCACGTGGCCGCCTTCGAACGCCAGCGCGATCCGGAACGCCTCGTCGTCCTCGGTGCCGTCCGGACGTCGGTCGTCGGCGGTCTTGCGATCGACGATCGTGGCGCCGAAGGACTGGCCCGGGAACAGCGAGGCACCACCGGTGGCAATGTAGATCTCCCCGGTGAACCCGGCGACCGAGTTCGGCAGATCGAAGTTGACCGAGAGCCCGGAGATGCCCACCCGGATGTCATCGAGTTCGAGAATGCCGAAGATGCTGATCTTGCCCGAGCCGCCATCGGTCGGGGTGACCGTGTTCTCGCCGGTCGGGGCATTCGGCTTGTACTTCAGCTCGGCGGTTCCCAGCGTGAAGCCGTTGTCCCGCACCACCAGGCCCGGGATGATCCCCGTGCCGAGCGGGGTGTCGTTGTCGATGCTCAGGTTGGTCCGCGTGCTGGGGTTGTAGGGACGCAGGCTGCCGGTGATGCCGAACTTGGGCAGCGTGATCTCGGCGGTGTTGATCCGGACCAGTTCCTGCCCCCGTGGCGCCTTCGGGTCGTAGGTGATCGAGATTCCGGTTGCCCGCAGCTCGACGACGTCGGGGATGACCGCTTCCAGCGACGCCACGGCCAGCGACCAGGCGCCGGTCGGCTCGATCCGGACGTTGCCCGACAGCAGCCCGAAGACATCCACCGCCAGGTCGAAGGTGCCCATGATCCCGAACAGCGTCACGCTCGGCGAGCTGGACGAGCTGGAGGAACTGAAGTCCAGCGATGCCTCGTCGAGGTTGATCGCGATCGTGAGCACCACCATGCCGTCGGCGAAGCCGAAATCGGCCAGTCCGACGCTCGGACCCTTCAGCGAGAGCGGGCCGAGCGAGATCGTCCCGCTGGAGGTGGCCGCGCCGGGTGCCGACGGATCGATCTGGAAGGACTGGGTCTGCCCCGGCGAGCGCAGGTTACCCGGCGCCCCGGCCGGCGCGGTGCCGTTGCCCGTGCTGTAGAAGGCGCCGTCGAAAGCCAGCTGGACGGTACCGGCCTGGAACAGGCCGATCGCGTTGGTCTTGTCCTTGTCGACCAGGTAGTACCGGTAGGTCACCGAGGTGGCGTTGTCGTCCCTGCCGGAGATCAGCGTGGCGGCCGTGCGCAGCACCGGCCGCCCGTCGTTGACGCTGAGATCGGCGACAGCGGTGCCCGAGAGCTTGAAGGGCGCCACGTAGCCGGTCAGCGACCCCTTCAGGATCGGGCTGCCGTCGAGGCTGGTGTAGGTGACGTCGATGTAGCCCTGCGCATTGATCTGGGCGACGGTGATGGTGCCACCGTTGGCCGGGCTGGCCAGCGCGGCGACCGGGCCCGGCTGGGTCTGGCCAGGAGCTTCGGACGGTGCCTGCCACAGAATGAAGAACTCATCCTCGCCCATGGTGGTGGCACCGCTGTTGTCGGCGAAGCCTCCGGGCAGGAAGCGGACGGTGACCAGGCCGGGGCCCAGGTTGCTCTTCAGTGTGTAGATCCAGGTGTTGCTGTTGCCCACCCGTTCCGGGTTGCCACCGGTACCGGCCAGTTCAACCGCGGTGCCGTTCACCAGCACCTCGATCTCGGCGTCGGGATCGGTGATGGTGTTGATGTTCAGCCCCACGCCGTTGGGGTCGTTGAAGGTGACCTTGATCTTGTTGGTGGCGTAGTTCGGGTCGCCGATACGCAGCACCTCGCCCTTGTAGGGCCCGGCCAGATCGGCGGTCGGGAACATCGCGACGGTGCCGGCGCCGGTCGGCGTGCCGGGGATGTCGGTGTCCTTCGGCAGCAGCTTGAAGGAGCCGACCTTGAAGGAGTTGAGCCGGAAGCCACTGGCCGACGAGATGGTGAACGAGGCGTAACCCTGCAGCAGCGCGATATTCGTGCCCTCGACCTTGATCACGATCCCGATCGGGTTGAAGGCCAGATCGAGGTCGCCGTTGGGCTGGCGGGTGAGCGACAGGTTGCCGGTGATCACGAAGACGCCGGCGACGCCGATCGAGACGTTGACCGCCTTGAAGCTGAAGTAGTCACCGGCGATCGGCCCGGTCGAGGCGGGCAGCGGTGCGGATGCCTCGAGGCTGGGTGGGGTGAGCGCGGCCGAACTGGTGTTCACCAGGAAGTCGACCTTGGCACTGACCTGCAGCCCGTCCAGGCCGATGAAGGCGAAGTCGCCACGGGCCCGCAACGCGAAGCCGGTACCGCTGGCAGCCTGGATCACCGAGATGCTGGCATTGCGGATCAGGACACCGATCGCATTGGGGTTGTCGCTGCCATTCGCGAGCTTGGACGGACCGCGTCCGATGAACAGCTCCAGCCCGGTGCCGACGAAGGTGCCGTCGGTGCCGATGATGATCTGCCCGGCCCGGATCTCGATGAAGTCGCCCAGGCTGAACTCGACGTCACGGGCGACGAAGGCGAAGCGGGTGGTGCCGGGCAGGTCGACCGAGAGGGTCTCGGTCCCAACCACCAGACTCTGCTTCACGGCGACGCCGGTGGTGTTGATGGCGAATCCCAGTGAGGCGCCCAACGAGCCGCCCGGGCCACCCACCTGGACCCGGCCGGTGAGGACGCCGGCCACGCCACCAGTGGTGGTCGTCACCGCGGGCGACCCGCTCTCGGCCGGTTTGGTGACCGTGCCGGCGCCGAAGATGAACAGCGCGCCGCTGATCGAGATCAGGGTGCCGCTCGGGGCCGTGCCATCGATGGCCTGGCCGTTGGGGTTGAGCGTGGCATTGGAGATGCCGAGCTTGGTGACCTGGTTGGCACCCGTCCCCACCCGTTCCACGGCCACGTCAGCGATCAGGGTGAGTGGCGTCCCGGCGAAGCCGACCTCCACACCGGTGCCGGCGATCCGCAGGAACTGGCCCTTCGGCAGCACCATGGTGCGGTTGGTGGTGACGCCGGCTCCGTTCGTGAACCCGACCGTCTCGGTCACCGCCACCGCGAGGGTGTTGACCTGCACCGAAAGCTTGTTCACCTGCAGGGTGATCGGCAGGCCGACCACCGAGATCGTTCCGACGAACTCGCCGGCGTAGCCGCTGGGCGTGATCAGCAGGACGCCGTAGCCATCCGTCAGGCGCAATCCCTGGTCGTCGGTGGTGGCCGGCGTCCCCTTGTCGTCGCCGAGGAAGAGGTTGACCCCGGTGAACCCGACCTTGACGACCTTGGCGCCGCTGGCCGTCCGGGTCTGCTCGAAGCGGACGATCGCGCTGACGGTCTGGCCGAACAGAGTGAGGGTGGCGGGCCGCCCGATCAGTCCGACCTGCACCGCCAGGCTGTTGGCGGCGACGGTGATGGTGCGGGCGATGCCGCCGATCGTGAGGTTGGCGCTGACGGCCGCGGCCGTGGTGTTGAGTTGCAGCACCACCGGCAGGTCGAGTGCCACCTCGATGCCCAGCTGGGTGGCGAGTTCTGGTGAGAGCGTGAGGGCGGCGGTGAGCGCACCGGCCAGGCCGCCGGCCACCGCGGGCTGCCCGCCGGCCGCCGGCTTCGGCGCGGTCACCAGCAGTGCGCCATCCACGGCGACGGTGAGGAAGGTGCGGCTGCCGTCGCCGAGCGCGAGCCGGGCGTCGGCGACGATCACCGCGATGTCGCCCTGGGCGTTCTTGCTGAAGCCGAACCCGCCGGTGAGCCGCTGTCCGGCGACCTCGAGGGTGATGTCGGTGCCAGAGATCGCCAGACCGGGGGCGACGGCGATGTCGTCGGAGGTCGTCGGGGTGCCGTTGTCGAGGATGTATGTCCCGGTGCTCGCCGGACGGGTGTTGAGCAGGACGCGGAAGCTGCCCGAGAAGCTGGCGCCCGGAATGTCGATGGCGACGTTGGCAGAGACCGCGCCGACGATGCCGCCGGCCACCCCGGCGGTGGCGCCGACGATCACGAAACTGCCCTGGCCGCCGGAGACCACGACAACGTCGCGGCCGGCGGTACCCAGGCGCAACCCGAGGTTGGCGAACCGGATCGTCGTGGTGGCGGCTTCCGGCAGCACCAGGGTGCCGTCGAGGTTGGTGCGCAGCCGATTGTCGAAGGCGAGGTCGGTGGTGAACCGCTGGCCGCCGATCTCCAGGCCGAGGCCGGTGATCGACGCGTTCAGGTAGACCCCGGCGGCCAGCGTCAGCGTGGTGGTCTGGCCGCCCACGGTGAACTGCTCGTTGACCGCAACCGTGCGCACGGTGGTGGCGTTGACCACCCGGCGCAGCTGGTTGAGGGTCACCGTCACGGTGGCGCCGATCGCGCCGATGCCGGTGCCGAGGCTGACGCTGGCCGTGGCCGAGATGGTGCCGGCGATGCCCTCGGTGGTGATCAGCAACAACGCGGAGCCATTGCTGATCCGCAACCCGATGTCGTCACTGAGATTGGCCGGGGTGCCGCCGTCGTCGCCGAGGAACAGGGAGACCGCGGTGGCGGCGAGCTTGAGGCTCTTGACATCGTCGGTGGTGCCGAGCCGTCCGTCCGGACCGGAGGAAGTCACCTGCTCGAAGCCGAAGACGCCACTGAACGACTGCCCGGCGATCTTGATGCTCAACGGGCTGCTGACCGTCCCGAGTTGCAGCCGCAGGAAGGAGCCGGCCGGCAGGACGAGGCCGAGGGCGGCGTCGTTGACCGCGGTGGTCATGGTGTTGAGCTCGAACCGAACCGGCAGCGCACCGATCTCGATCACCGAGGTGTCCAGACCGTAGACCGCGATGGTCCCGCTCACCGCGCCGGCGACGCCGCCGGAGGTGAGCAGCAGATTCCCGGTGCCCCCGGTGATCCCGACGCCGGTGTTGTCAGCGGTGGTCGCGGCCTGGCCGTCCGCACCCGGGTTGCCGAGGAACACGAACAGGTTGCTGACGCTGACCTTGGTGACGCGGGCGGTGACCGGGCCGGTCTGCTCGATCCACAGATCTCCGGAGAGCCGCTGGCCGGCGATCTCCAGGTAGACGCCGGTGCCGCCGACCCGCAGCACTCCCGCCGGAAGCGCGGTGCCGCCGACGGTCTGGGCGGTGGTGGCGGTGTTGATGTCCAACCAGACTGCGCTGCCGCCGAGACTGATGCCGGGCAGGTTGACGGCCACCGAGACCTTCAGCCGACCGAACAGGTAGCGGGTCGGGGTGGCGCCGCCGGTGGAGCCGAGGGTGAACTCGTTGACGCCGACTGTGGAAACGACGATCAGGTCGGTGTTGCCGTCCCCGAGCCGCAGCGAGGCATCCTGCAGCACGATCTTCGTGGTGGCGGTGGCGCCGCTGCCGGACTGCTCGAAGGAGACCGAGCCGGTCAGCCGCTGGCCGGCGATGGTGAGGGTGATGCCGGTGCCGGCGACCTTCAGGTATGGGCCGGCGACGAGGTCGAGGGTCGCGGTGGCGCCGCCGAGCGTCACAGACTCGGTGACCCGGCGGCCGGTGCGGTTGACCTGCAGGGCGAAGCTGCCCGAGACGCCCACCTCGGGCGGCAACAGGCTGGAGAGGTCGACGGTACCGGAGAGCTGGCCGGCCAGGCCGCCGGCCGCGGCACCAGTGGTGGCCCCCGGCGTGCTCGGCGGAACCACGACGAACAGGCCGTTGATGTTGCGCAGGATCGGGCTGCTGCCGGTCAGGGTCAGGCTGCCGCCCGCGACCACGACCACAGTCCGCATCGTGCCGCCGGCGGCCGGGGTACGACGCACCGCGAAGGAGCCCTGCAGTTCGATCGTCCCGAGGGTGAGCTTCATGGCTTCGCCGGTGATCGCGACGAAGCCGGTGGCGGTGTCGATCTCGAGCCGCAGCGGGCTGGCGCTGAGCGTAACGCCCTCGCCCACCGAAATGCTGGCGGCGAGGGTGAACACGCCTCGCAGGCCGGTGTTGCTGATCACCGCGTCGCCGGTGAGCGCAATGCCGCCGATCGGCTCGCCGAAGTCGGCTGTGACATCGAGGCTGAGGGTCGTGGTCTTGACCAGGCCAGTGGTCACCTGGGAGACATCGACCCCACCGGTCAGCTCCAGACCGCCGACCCGGACGACGATGCCGGTGGCGCTGAGCTTGAGGCTGTTGGTGCCGATGACCAGTTTCAGTCCGCTGGAGATCTCGACGCCGGGGATCAGCACCTGGACGGTGCCGCTGATCTCGCCGGTGAGGCCGGACGGCGCCAGAGTGAGGTTGCCGGTGCCGTTGACCAGGCGGACGAAGTCGGTGGTGCCGTCGCCGAAGCCGGCGCGCAGGTTGCTGAACGCGATGGTGAGCGAGCTGACCGCACCGGCTCCGGTCTGGGTGATGGTGAGGTTGCCGCTGACCCGCTGCCCGGCGATGCCGAGCTGTACGTCGGTGCCGCTGATCTTCAGGTAGGGCCCGGCCGGGAGCACCAGGCCGATGCTCGTGCCGTCCACCTCGACCGACTCGCTGACCGCGGTCGTGCCGGTGTTGATCGCGACGCTGATCGTCCCGGCGATGGTCGCCGGGGTGCCGACCAGGGTGACCGTGCCGGAGATCTGTCCGGCGAAGGACTCGCCGAGCGAGAAGAAGGCGCTGCCGTTGCTGACCCTGACGCCGGCGGTGAGCGTATCGGTGCCGTCACGGGCACCCACCTCGAGCGTGAGGCCGGTTATCACCAACTGGCTGGAAACCGGCGGCGCAACGCCGTCCCCGGCGATGCCCACGACCTGGGAGAAGACCAGCACACCCTTCAACTGCTGTCCGAAGACTTCCAGCGTGGCGGGACTGGCCCCGGTGCCGACCTGCACTCGAACCGACCGCGGCGCGAGGGTGAAGCCGGACGCCGTCGCGGTGGCGCCGGTGCTGTTGAGCTGCAGCTTGGCGGCGGCGTCGAGGTGGACGAGCCGGTTCGGAGCCGTGCCGATCGAGAGCGTGACCTGGCCGTCCAGTACGGCGACCACACCGCTCGGCGTCAGGGTGATCGACCCGGTGGCGACGCTGAGTTCGGCGAGCCCGCCGAAGGACATCGTCAGCGCATCATAGGAGTCGGTGACTCCGTTGCCGTCGATCGTGTTGATCGCGCCTCCGACGGCAAGGATCATTGCGGCGTCCGACTTCTGGAATCCAACCGAGCCGGTGAGCTTCTGGCCGGCGATGTCGATCGTGATGCCGGAGCCGACCACGAGCAGGAACGGGCTGGCGACCGAGCCGTTCGAGATCGTGACTCCCGCCAGGGTGCGGGCCGCGCCGGAGACGTTGTAGCGCACCGACATGGTGCCGGTCAGGGTGATGCCGGGGATACCGACCAGTTCGACCGTGCCGCTCAGCACGAAGGCGTTGAGATCGGGGCCGAAGCTCTGCGCCTGGCCGTTGGCATTGGTGAGGTAGAGGCCGCGAGCCAGCGGGTTTCGCACCGTCTCACCGCCGATGCTGTTGAACCCGGGCCCGTCTCCGATGAAGATCGTGACGTTGCTGATGGTGGTGGGGCTGGCCGAGCCGAAGCTGAAGGTGCCGGAGATCTCGATCGAGTTGCCGATCTTGATGGTGGCGGTCACCTCGAACCGGACGAAGGCGCCGTCCGCGTCGGCGATCTCGGAGGTGCTGAAGACCAGCGGGATCGTCGAGCCTCCGACACTGATGGTGGAGTCGACGGCCTGCTCGCTGGTGTTCAGCCGGACGGTGATCGCGGCATCGGCGGAGAACCCGCTGACGGTGGAGGTCGAGATCCGCCCCGAGAAGGTGCCGGCGACGCCCCCGGCCTTGACCGGCGCGGTGGTGGTGGCAGGCAGCAGCAGGAAGGCGCCGCGAGCGTCCACGATGCCGAGGGTGCCGGTCGAGCCGGGTTGGCCGAGCGAGACCGTCACCTTGCTGAAGGCGATCACCGTCGTGCCGGCCGAACTGGTGACCAGGAAGTCGCCGCTGAAGGTGATCCCGCTGGAGCCGCCGATCCGCACCTGGACGTCGGTCATCGCGACGGCCGCGAACGGACCGGCGGGGATGTCGAGGTCGAACGGAGCCTCGCGGACGATGGCGGCGGCCGAGGTGTTGAACTGGATGCTGAAGGTGCCTGACGGGAGCAGTTCCACGCCGGGGATGGTGAGCACCTGGTACGTGGTGCCACCGTCGGTGTAGGCGAGGTTGCCACTGAACTTCCCGGCGATGCCGGCGGCGGTCACCGCGAGGGTGGCCGTCCACTCATGGCCGGTCCGCACGTTGACGATCGGGGAGGTCGGGCCCGCCAGTTGCAGCGTCACGCCCTGCAGCGCGATCCGGATCTCGCCGGCGGCGCCGATCCCCACCGACTCGATCGTGGCCAGGCTCGCCCCGGCCTGGAGCAGCGGTGAGGCGGTGTCGCCGATGGTGAGGGTGGCGCCGGTGACGGTGAGGGCGAAGGTGGGCGAGGCATCGGCGGAGTGGTAGCGGGCGCTGACCGTGCCGCTGATCGCAAGGCCCGGCACCGTGACCTGCAGCCCGGCCGCGAGATCGATCGCCACAGCCTGTGAGCTGATCGCGAAACTGCCGTTGACATTGATCGCCTTCACCAGGCCGCCGGCCAGGGCGATCGAGCCGTTGGCCACCGTCACGGTGGTGGTCGTGGTGGCGCCGCTTCCAGTCTGGGTGATGGTGATGTCGGCCAGCAGATCGACTGCGCCGCCGATGCCGAGGGTGAGTGCGGTGCCGGTGACCTTGAACTGGTCGGTGCCGGAGAGTTCGAGGTCGGTGGTCACCCCGGCGACGTTGAGCCGGTGCCTGACATTGCCCCCGGTGGTGTTGAACTCGACGGCGACGGTGGCCGCGAGAGTGACGCCCGGGACGCCGACCAGCGCGAACGATCCGGTGAGCCGGCCGGCGATTCCGGTGCCGGGCAGCACCAGCAACGCGCTACCGCCGGTGAGCCGGGCGATGGTGCGGGTGCCGTCACCGATCCGCAGTTCGGCGTTGCTCAGCGCTATCTTCGTGAGCGTGGTGGCCGCCACCGCCGGCTTCGACTGGTCACCGGGGATCGCCGGGTCATCCGGAACGGCCGGTGTGGCGACGGTGGTGACCTGCTCGATCGCGATGTTTCCGCTGAGCGACTGGCCGGCGACCTTCAGGACGATGCCGGTCGCCTCCAGCCGCAGGTACGGTCCTGCCGGCAGGTTGAGCGCCACCTGGCCGCCGCCGACCGTCAGAGTCTGGCTGACCGCCGCGCCGGTGGTGTTGACCGAGATCTGGACGCCGGCAGCGAACTCGACCTGCGGCACGTTCAGGCTGACCTGCCCGGAGACGGTACCGGCCAGGCCGGTCGAGGTGAGCACGAGCAGGCCGGTGACCGAGGTCACGGCTACCGTAGCGGTGGCAGGGGTGTCGCCGCCCAGCAGCAGGGAGCCTCCGGCGATACCGAACCGGACCAGCCGCGCGCCGGCGGCGTTGGTCACCTGGTCGAAGGTGATGTCGGCGGCGATCGTCTGCCCCAGGAGCTCCAGCCTCAGATCGTCACCACGGAGAATCAGCTTGGGCGCGGCCGGGTTGGTGTCGATCTCGATCTCGACGGTGCCGGTGAGCCCCACGCCGGGCACCGCGAGGGCCAGTGTCACCGCGAGCGATCCACTGACTCCGTTCGGTCCGAAGACGAAGGATCCGGTGCTGTCGGCCGGTTGAGCGGCGGTGAGCAGCGGCGCGGCCGCCGTTCCTCCCAGGCGCAGCACGGTGTTCCGCAACCGCAGGGTGGTCGTGCCGGCCCGGGTCTCCAGTTCGATATCGGTCTGCAGGCTCTGCCCGGCGAGCAGCAGGTTCACGCCCGTTCCGGTCACGGCCAGGTAGGTGGCCGGGGTGGCGACGGTGCCGCCCGCCGGGACGACCAGCAACTGCACATCGCCGTCGCCGACCCGGAACGATTCGTTGACCGCGGTGGTGCCCGTGTTCACCAGAACGGCAAGGGTGCCGGTCAGGGTCACGCCCGGGATGGTGAGCGCGATGCTGCCGCTGATCCGTCCGGCGAGCCCGGAGGCACGGGAGAGGAAGAGCGCGGTCCCACCGGTGAGGGTGGCGACCGGGCTGGCACCGCCGAAGCTCAGCGCCACATTGGTGAGCGCGACCCGCAGCACGGTCTCGCCCGAGCCGCCCGCGGCCGGGATGGTGGTGGCCTGCTCGAGGGCGATGTCCGCGGTCAACCGCTGGCCCAGGATGTCCAGGACGACGCCGATGCCCTCGACACGCAGGTACGGCCCGCCCGGCAGCACCAGCGAGACCGGCTGCCCGGCGACGGTGAGCGAGGTGTTGACCGGTGCGGCAGTGTTGTTGATCACCACGCCGAGGGTGCCCTGCAGGGTCACCCCGGGGAGGTTGATGTGGATGCTGCCGCCGATCCGCCCGGCAAACCCGGCACCGGCAAGCACTCCGAAGCCCTGGCCGTCGACCAGCCGGACCGTGCCACCGGCGAGGTTGAGGCCCACCCCGGCGAGCGCCAGGTAGGTGCTGGTGACGCCGCCGGTGACGATCTGCTGCACCACCATGGAGCCGACCTCGAGGCTCTGGCCGGCGACATCGATGACGACATTCGACACCTCGATGCGCAGCGGCGTGACCGCGCCGGCCCGGGTGTCGATCGCCAGCGCGACATCGGTGGGCGTGGCGAGCACCGCCGGAAGGGCGAGCTTGGCGTTCAGATCGGCCACCAGCCCGGCGGCGGTTGCCCGGAAGGTGCCGCCGATGTCGGTGATGCTGAGCGCGCTGCCGAGGTTGAGGGCAGCTCCGGAGATCGTGATCTCGACGTCCGTACCGACCATGCCGAAGGAGAAGTTGCCGGTAAGCGCGTAGCCGGCGAAGCCGAGTGTGGCGTTGGTGACCGTGAAGGCCATCTCGGGGCCGGAGAATACGACCGGGATGTCCGCGTCGGTGCTGCCCGGAATGCTCAGGGTCGCGTTCACCGGGCCACCGGTGGTGTTCACCCGGACGCTGGTGGTGCCCGCGATGGTGACACCGGGTACACCGATGATGCTGACGGTGCCGCTGGCGACCAGGGCGTAGGTGGTGGTCGCGCCGACGTTGCGGATCAGCGCGATCCTGGCGTCACTGAGCAGGACGCCCACGGCGAGAGGGTTGATGCCGCCGCCCTCGATCTTCGCCGGGCCCTGGCCGAGGAAGACCATCAGGCCGGTGCCTGCGAAGCGATCGCCGTCGAAGGTCACGCTGCCCTCGATCGTGACGAAGTCGCCGATGTTCAGGGTGGCTTCGGAGATGGTGAGCGAGAACACGCTTGATGGCGAGGCGGCGAACTTGACCGCCAGAGTGCGGCCGTTCAGCACCACCGTGGTGTCGATCTCGGTGTTCAGGATCGTGTTGATCCGCAGTAGGACGGTTCCGGAGGCTGCGACCGCGCCGGCGCCGATGTTGGCCTTGCCGGAGATGAAGCCGGCCACACCAGCGGTTCGCAGCACCAGCAGGCCGCTGCCTTGGGTGAGTTCGGCGGAGCCGTCGTTGCCGATGTCGGCGCTGATGTTGCTCAGCGCGATCACGGTCTCGGTGACGCCGTCGCTGGTCGACTGGGTGAATCCGAAGTCGCCGGTGATGGTGCCGAGTGCGCCGAAGGCGACCGAGAGGTTCGTGACCTCGACGGCCAGGTGGCCGGTTGCGGTGTCGACGGTGACCTTCACCGATCCCGAGGTGTCCAGCAGGCCTGGCACCTTGACAGCCGCCGTGGCGTTGATCGTCCCCTTGAGACCAGCCGCGGTGACGGTCAGGTCCGCGCTGCCGCCGGTCACCGAGACGAACGGGGTCGGCCCGTCTCCCAGGGTGAGCGAGGCTCCGGTGAGCGTCAGCCGGGTGCTGCCGTCCGCGCGCTGGGAGAACCACAGCGAGTCGACGTGCAGGGAGACGCCCGCCACCGCGATATCGGCGTTCGTCACGCCGATGCGCAGCTTGGGGTCGCCGGCGGGGTCGAAGACCGCGCTGAGCTGGGTGTCGATGGTGACGCCGGGCACGTTCAGCGCGACGGTGCCGGTCACGGTGCCCGCGATGCCCACCCCGGTGGTCACGGTGAGGTGCGCCTCGCCCTCGGTGATCCGGACCAGTCCGCCACCGAAGGACAGTTCGGCGTTGGTCACCTCGACGGTCAGCGCGGCGGGCGTGCTGGCGATGGCGAGGTTGCCGGAAAGGGTCTGGCCGAAGACGTTGAGCGAGATCCCGGTGCCGGTGAACGCCACCTTCTGCGCGGCCGTGTCCAGCTCGAGGCGCACCGCGCCACTCAACGCGACGTTCGGAATCGCCAGCCCGACCGTCCCGGCGAGACTTCCACTGAGCACGGCGCCGGCGGCTCCCGAGCTGACCACCAGGCGCCCGGTGCCGTTGGTGAGGCTGACTGCGCCGCCGCCCAGGGTGAGGCTGCCGTTGCTGACGGTGAGGTCGAGGATGGTGCCCGCCGCGTCGGTGGAGCGGACGATGACGAGGTTGCCGCGCAGTTCCTGGCCGGCGACCGCGATGGCGACGTTGGTGGCGGCGAACCGCAGGTAGGGACCGGCGGGCAGGTCGCCGACCGCTGCCGAGGTGGTGTTGACCTGCAACTGGACACCACCACTGAGCCCGATACCCGGGATGGATGTGGCGACGCTGGCGGTGAGCGAGCCGCTCAGCCCGGCGGCCGTGATCAGCAGCCAGCCGCTGGCGACGCTGGCGGTCAGCAGAGGGCTTGCGCCGGCGCCGATCGCCAAGCCTGCGTTCGTCAGCTCCACCCGGGTGGCGACGCCGCCGCCGGCGACCGTCTGGCGGGTGATGGTGAGCCGTCCAACCGCGAGCGACTGACCCGCGATCTCGATGTCCAGATCGGTCACGGACAGCGCGAGCGGAACCGCCGCGCCGGCCTTGGTGTTCAGCGCCACGCTGACCCCGACGCCGGCCAGGCCGAGCGCCGGGACCGTGAGCTGGCCGGCGATCTCCGCCTCCAGGCCGGCCGCGGTCAGTTCGATCGTGCCGTTGATGCCGGTAACGGTGACCGCGCCGCCGAGGTCGAGGCCGCCGCCGGTGATGGTGACGGTGGTATCGGTTCCGGACTGGTTGAAGGCGAAGGTGCCGGTCACCGCGTAGCCGCCGAATACGAGGGTGGCATTGCTGACGACGAACTCGGTGACGGCCGCTGCGGTCGGGAAGTTGATCACGACCGACTCGCCATCGGTGCCCGGGATCGGCGGCAGAGTGACGTTCACGGCGTGGCCGGTGGTGTTCACCCGGACGCTGGTGTCCCCGGTGATCGTCACGCCTGGGATGCCGACGAGGCTCACCGTGCCCGTGGCGAGCAGAGCGAAGGTGGCGGCGGCGCCGTCCCCCTCTTTCAGATAGGCGACGGTGGCGTTGCTCAGCAGGACGCCCACTGCGAGCGGGTTGAGATCGCCGTTGGCCAATCGGGCCGGCCCTTGCCCGAGGAAGACCAGCAGGCCGGTGCCGAGGAAGCCGCTGCCGGTGGGCTGGAAGCTTCCCTCGATGGTGACGAAATCCCCGATCTTCAGCACCCCGCCGGTGATGATCGGGTCGAAGACCACCTCGTCCGATGCGTCGTACCGCACCGCGAGGGTGCGGCCGCCCACGGTCACGGAAGTGTCGATCGCGGTGTTGAGGATCGTGTTGACCTGCACCGTGACGCTGCCGGACAGTTCCAGGGTCGCGCCGGCCGAGAGAGTGACCTCACCGGAGAGGAAGCCCGCGACACCGGTGGTCCGGATCACCAGCACGCCGGTGCCGTTGACGAGCCCGACACCGACGCTGGCGCCGCTGTTGATCGAAACCTCGACCCCGCTCAGCGCGATCACGGTCTCGGTCACGCCGGCCGCGGTGGACTGGACGAACGCGAGGTGGCCGCTCAGGGTGGCGAGGCCACTGGCGACGCTGAGACCCGTCACCGAAACCTGAACCGCGAGATAGCCGGTCGCGCTGTTGATCGACACCTCGGCCGTGAAGCTGCCGTCCACCAGTCCGGGGACGTCCAGAACGGCGGTGGCGCCCAGGTCACCCGAGACGCCGGCGGCAGTGACCACCAGTGCGGCTTGCCCACCCGTGAGTTTCACGAACGGGGAGGCGGTCGGGCCGAAGGCCAGTTCGGCGCCGGTCAGGCTCAGGCGGATGGTGCCGGCGGCATCGCGGGAGAACCACAGGGACTCGACCTTGAGTTCGATGCCCGCGACCGTCACGGTGAGTTCGGGGTCGGAGTTCGTGTCGTCCGCCGGCACGCCTATCCGCAGCGTGGGTGTCGGCGCAACCGCGTCCGCATCGATCTCGACTCGGAAGGTGCCGCTGGCCGCAACCCCCGGCACGGCCAGACTCACGGTGCCCTGCACCCAGCCGGAGAGTACGCCCGCAGTGATCTCCAGCTCCGCGGCGCCGTTGGCCAGCCGCACCAGGCCGGAGCCGAAGTTGAAAGCCGCCTGGCTGACCTCGATGGTCACGGTGGTGGCGGTGCTGGTGACGGCCAGGTTGCCGGAGAGGGTCTGCCCGTAGATGGAAAGGTTGACCCCGGTGCCGGCGAACGCGAGCTTGTCGGCCGCGGTGTCGACCTCCACCCGCAGCGAGCCGGTCAGCGAGACCCCGGGGATCGCCACGGTGACGGTGCCGCTGAGCGACCCACTGATACCGGTGGTGGAGTAGCTCAGTTGGCCCGCCCCGTTGCTGAGGGCGAAGGCGCCGCCACCGAACGAGAGGGTCGCGTTGCTGACCGTCACCTCGAGCACATCGGTGGACTGGATGATCACGACCGAGGCGGTCAGGCTCTGGCCGCCGATGGTGAGGCTGGCGTTGCTGGCAGCGATCCGCAGGTAGGGACCGCCCGGCAGGCCGAGGGCGGGCAGCGGGTTGGTGTTGACCTGCACCACGACCCCGCCGGCGAGCTGGAACGCCGCGAGGCCGGTCGTGATGCTGGCCGCGATCGAGCCGGTGATGCCGACGGCCGAGAGCCGCAGCGTCCCCTCGGTGATGGTGATCTCGACCAGCCCGTCGGCGAGCGAGAGGGTGGCATTCCCGAGCGTCACGTCGGTCGTGGCCTGGCCGCCGGCCAGGCTCCGCTTGACGGTCAGCTCGCCGACCGAGAGCGTCTGCCCGGCGATCACCAGCGACACAGCACCCAGCGTGAGCTCGAGCGGGACGGGCGCACCTGGCGCCGAGTCGAACGCGACGGTCACGGCGGCGTCGGTCAGCCCGATCGCCGGCACGGAGAGGGTCGCGGTGACGGCGGCGACGAGGCCGGCGGCGGTCATGGTGACGCTGCCGGAGGTGATCGTGAGGGTGCCGGCGCCGGCGAGATCCAGCGAGCTGTTGGTCACCGTGATCGTGGTGGTGGTGCCGTCGCTGGCGAAGCTGAAGTCTCCGGTCAGCGACAGGCCGGCGAAGCTCAGCGCCGCTGCGGTGACCGCGAACTCAGTGGTGCCGTCCGGCACGTCGACCACTACGTCCGGAGCACCGGCGATCTCGATGGTGACGCCCGGGTTCGACCCGGTGTTGTTGAACCGGACGCTGGTGGTGCCGGTGAGGGTGACGCCCGGGACGCCGATGATGCTGACCGTGCCGGAGGCGACGAGTGCGTAGGTGGAGCCGACCTGCACCAACCCGACGGTCGCATCGCTGAGCAGGACGCCGACCGCCAGCGGGTTGACCGCGCCGCCTTCGAGGGTCGCCGGGCCCTTGCCGAGGAATACCAGCAGTCCGGTGCCGCCGAACCTACCGTCGCTGTCGAAGCTGACGCTGCCCTCGATGGTGACG
This sequence comes from uncultured Propionibacteriaceae bacterium, assembly GCA_964435735.1. Lineage (GTDB taxonomy): Bacteria > Actinomycetota > Actinomycetes > Propionibacteriales > Propionibacteriaceae > Propionicimonas. The sequence continues at coordinate 42,944 of CAYSZZ010000014.1, read as the reverse complement.
AAGTCGCCGATCCGCAGCGAGGCGTTTGAGATGCTCACCGTCAGCACGGCGGTGGACGATGCCGGGAAGGTGACGGCCACTGTCTGGCCGTCAAGCGTCACGCTGGTGTCGATCGCGGCGTTCAGGATCGTGTTCAGCCGCACCGCCACCGTGCCGGAGACACCCAGCGGCCCGCCACCGGCGGTGATCGTTCCGGAGATGAATCCGGCGACTCCGGCGGGACGCAGGACGAGCAGCCCGGACCCGTCCGCGACCGTGACCTCGCCCGCCGCGATACGGACGGTGACGTCGCTGAGCGCGATGACCGTCTCGGTCGCGCCGCCGGCAGTGGACTGGGTGAAGCCGAGGGTTCCGGCGAGCGAGCCGATTCCGCCGATGGCCAGCCGACCGGCCTCGGTGTCGGGGATGACGACCTCGACCCGGAGTCTGCCGAGGGCGGTATCGATGTCGATGGTGGCGGTCGGGCTGCTGGTGATCAGGCCGGGAACATTCAACGTCGCGGTGGCGGTGACGTTGCCTGACACGCCCGCCGGGCTGACAGTCAGGTCCACCGTGACGCCGGTGACCGACACGTACGGCGTGGCGGCGGGGCCCAGCTTCAGCGAGCCGTCGACGACGTGGACGGTGGTGACCCCGCCCGACCGGAGGAAGCTCAGCGAGCCCACCTGCAGGCTCACACCGGCGACGGTGAGGCTCGCGTCCGTGGCGGAGACGCTGACACTGGAGTCGGCCCCGTTGAGCGAGGCGGTGAAGGTGCCGGAGGCGGCGACGCCGGGGACCACCAGCTGGAGCGTCCCGCTGACACTGCCGGTGAGTTCGCCCACTACGGGGATCTGCAGAGTGGCGGTGCCGCCGGTGAGCCGCACCGAGCCGTCGGCGAACTCGAGGGCCGCGGCGGTCACGTCGATGGTCGTCAGGTCGGGCGCGTAGGAGATCGCCACATTGCCCGAGAGGGTCTGGCCGAGCACAGTGAGGCTGATGTCCGAGCCGGTGAAGGCGGCCTTGCCGGCTGAGGTGTCTAGCGCCAGTACGAAGCTGCCGGTCACACCGCTGATGCCGGGGATGCTGACGGCAACCGCGCCGGTGATGGTTCCGGTGACGCCGGCCGGGGTGACCACGAGCTGGGCGCTGCCGCCGGTCAGGGAGACCGCACCGGCTCCCGCGTTCGCGGTCACACCGGTGGCCGCGATCACCAGGTCGTTGCCGGTCTGGCCGAGGGTGGCCGAGGCGATGCTCACCTCCACCGCGTCGCCGATCGTCAGGGCGAAGCCGGTCAGGCTGATCGTCAGGGTGCCCGCGTCGAGAGCCTGGTTGACCAGGGTGTAGGAAATGGAGAGAGCGGCCGAGCCGGTGACCGTGCCGAGGGCTAGGGCGAGGGTTCCGGCCACCGTCACGCTGCCGGTGTAGAGGCCGCCGCTGACGGTTGCGCCGGCGGCGATCGTCACACTGCCACCGAGGGTGATGCCGGGGATGAGGGCGTGCGGATCGAGGGTGTATGTACCGGCCACCAGCCCCGCCAGCTTGGGGAGCAGCCAGGCGACGACGCCGTCGAGCGGGGAGCCACCGGCATAGGCGGAGAAGTGCGGCAGGTCGGCGGTCAGAGTGCCGGTGGCCGCGTCGTAGCGGGTGGCCTGCTGCTGCAGCGCACCGGATTCGTCCAGGTAGTAGATGACGGAGTCGGCAGCCGATGCCGGGACGGCGATCGTCAGCCGGGGCGCGATGCTGAAGGTCGAGATCACGGCGCCGGTGGTGGCGTCCCAGGCGTGCAGGTCATAGATCGCCGTGGTGAGCCGGATGCCGGTGTTGGTGGCGGAACGCGGGCTGATCGAGACCCAGGCGTTCGACGCCAGTGCGCGGGGGGCGAAAGTCAAGCTGGCGCCGGGTGCGGTGAGGGTGCCGCCGAGAGCGGCGAGCACCAGGACGGCGCCGGCGGGGCGAGGGGTGGTGGTGAGTCGGGTGAGGTCAACGGAGATGGAAGCGGTCGTGGTGACGGCCGGTGGTCCTCGTCCGGCGTGGACGACCAGCGGGCCATCGGTGTGCACCTGGGAGCCGAGTGCCACCCGGCTGCCGAAGCCGGCATCGTTGATGGCGACCGTGCGTCCGGCGTCGGCGCCGCCGCCACCGGCGATGGCCGCCGAACTGCCCCCTGCGGTGGCACGCAGCTCGGCGCCGGCGACAGCGACCAGATCAAGGCCGGCGGGCAGGTGGATCGCGGCGTCGACGGTCGCGGTCACGCCGGCCAGTGCGACCAGCGGGATCGGGATCACGATCGGGGTCGCGGCCAGCCCGCCATAGCTGATCAGATCGGGAGCCGGTGCCGGACGGCTGCCGGCGGCGGCCTTGGCCTGGACCGACGAGGTGCCATCGGCGATGAGGACGAGCCGGCCGCCCGCGGTGACGGATCGCTGGAGTTCGGCGATCACATCGTGGTCGGCAACCACCCAGACGGTGCCGGCGCCGCTGGCACTCGCAGCGGCCCGTTGCAGGGCCACCACGGCCAGGTCACCGGTCAGCAGCAGCGGGGCGCCGGGGGCCAGGGTGGCGCGGGTCTGGACCGCGGACGAGACCAGCGCGGCGGCCGCTCCGGACGTCGTGGCGGCGTCCTGGCTGTCGGCGCGCAGACTGAGCGAGCGAGCACCGGACAGGCCCGCTCCACTGCCGAACAGCGCGAGCGTCCGGGCGTTGACCACGGCGACGGCGATCCCGTTGGCATTCACGTTGCTGACATTGTGCGAAAGCGCTGCGGCGGTCAGGTCGCCACCGGCCAGCCACACCTGTGCGCCGGGAGCCAGCCCGGCCTCGGTGGTGGTTGCCAGCTTCACCACCGCGTTGCCGGTGGCGGCGGCGCGGACCTGCGCCGATGCCTGCGCGGCCAAGCTCACGCCGCCGGCGGAGACCGTGGTGTGGCCGGTCAGCGCGGCCGACGTGACGGCGGTGAGACTGATCGCCAGATCACTGCCGGATGCCTGCAACAAGGCGCTGTTGCGCGCCTGGAGGCTGAGACTGGCAGGCGTGATGATCGTGCTGTCGGCGACGGTGGCGGTCGCGACGCTGGTGGCACGGTTGCCGGTGGTGGCCACCGAAGCGTCGGCGACCAGCGAGATCGAGCCCGTGGCGGTCACCTGCGATCCGACGACCGAGACCACGGCGCTTGCCTGCGAGTCCCCGTGAGCGGTGGCGGTCAGGGTGACGTCGCCGGCGAACAGGGTGGCGTTCCGCAACGACACCAGCGCATCGGTGGCGGCTGGATCGGTCGCGATCGCGGTGAGCGTCACCGCACCGCCGGTGGTGATGGTCGCGCCCTCGGCGGTCACCCGCTGGGCGGTCAGTTCCAGGCTGGCGCCGGTCTCGATCAGGTCGATCTGGCCGGTCACCACGATCTGGGAGCCGACCACCTCGATCCGCGCCATCAGCTGGGGGGCCGCGATGCGGAGTATCGCCAACAGGCTCTTCACCAACAGGGCGTAGTTCGCCGCGCTGGCTCCGGCCTCGCCGGACGGGGCGGATGTGGTGGACGAGCCCGCGTCCAGCGAACGTCCCTTGCCCGAGACCTCGACCTCGTCGTCCTCACTGACCACGTCGACCTGGTGATGCTGACCGGCCACGTCGATCTCGATCACGTCGCCGCCCCGCGGGAAGCTCCGCAGGTCGACGGTGATCCGGTTGGCGCCATCCCCGGTCACGACCACCTTCCGGACCCCGTTGGCCGAGATCCGGAAGATCACGCCGTCGGCGGTGAACACCAGTTCACCGGTGGCGGTGCTGTAAGCCAGGGTCCCCTCGGCGATGGTGCCCGTCAGGCTCAGGGTGGCGACCTCGCCCCCGCGCGTCCATTGCGCCACCGGTGCGGGCTCGGGCTCCGAATCGGAAACGGCGGGCGCACTGGACGGCTCGGGGTCGGCAGCCGGCTGCGATTCGGCGGGTGGTGCTGCCGCCGGCTCGGGTTCCGGCGTGGCCGAAGGCTGCGGTGTGGCCGGCTCGGGCTCCGACTTCGCCGGTTCGGATTCCGGCTTCTCCGGCTCCGCGGCCGGCTCGGACTTCACGGGTTCCGGCTTCGCGGGCTCGGGCTTGGTGGGCTCCTCGGCGTCAGCCTCGGCGTCATCGCCGGTCAGCGCCATGGTGCCCTGGAGCGGCCCGGCCTTGGCCGGCAACTGCTCGGGCACTGCGATCTGGACGCCAGGGTGCAGCACTTCCGCCATCAGCCCGGTGGCGGTGTGACCCAGCCCGAGCGCATGGCCGATCTCGTGACGCAGCACGGTGGGCAGGTCCATCCGGTCCCAGCCCCAGCCGCCGGCGACCGGATCGATCCGGATCTCGCGGCCCGTGGTCTCCCCCAGCCGGGTGCCAGGCAGGTCGGCCAGGGCGGCCGTGATGCCGTCGGTGTCGGCGCCGACGGCTTGCCAGTCGGCAAGTGCCGCCGCGAAAGCGGCATCCAGGTCGGCGGCGGCCAGCAGCCGGACATCGCCGGGGGTCGCCGCCGGACCGAGCAAGGGCTGCGGCTCCGCTGTCGGCTCAGGTTCAGGTTCCGCGCTGGGCGTCGGCTCCGGGGTGGGGATCGTCTCCGACCCCGGAGCCTCGACCTCGACCTCGCCGGTGCCCCCCTCGGCCAGCGGGCAAGAGATGGTTGCTGCCTGACCGTTCTCGCCACCGACCGCCTTGCACTGGCTGGTGGACAGCGCCTTGGCCAACGCCTCCAACGCGGCCTGCAGCTGCTTGTTCGCCTCTGCCTGCGCATTGCGGATCTTGCGGTCTTGCGCAGCCTTCGCGGCACTCACCTGCTGGGCCCGGTACTGCCGCGCCGCAACCTGCTGGGCGGCGCGCTGCCGGACGGTGAGCTTCTCGATGACCGCGGACGCCTTCTTGTCACGGTACGGCTTGACGCCGGGTTCGGCGGCGGCGCGCAGGACGATGACCGCACGCGGCTGTTCCGGCTGGGCGGCCGGCTGGCTGGCGGGTGCGGCAGGTCGAATTGGTGGTGCCGCGGCAGCCTCCTCAGCCGGTGGCAGAGCCACCAGCAGGCCAGCGATCAGTGCCAGCGAGACGAGCGTGACGATCGGATGCTTCAGCGCAGCGAAGAACCTCTCACGGGTGAGAGTCCACCACCTGCCAGTCATATCGCTCCGAACTCGGGGCCACGCATGCCGTCCATCGCCCGGTTTGGGGAGGGTACCCAGCCACACTAACCGTCGTCTCGGCTTCGCGTAAGTCCCCCCCTATGGGGACTACTGGGGCGCAGTATTGCGCAATGACACCCGACCGTGAAGCGGCTAGGCCATACAGCGAAGTGGAGCGTCAGCCGATTTTCCGGACGTCCTCGTTGTAGTCGGCGTAGCGGCTGGCGAGGTCCGCGTACTGGTCCTCGGTGTCGTCCTCGATCTCATCCTCGAGTTGGTCATCAGCGGACTCGGCCGATGGCGGTTCGTAGGAGTCACCCCGCAACTCCCGCTCCAGCGACCCGAAGTCGGTGGAGTAGGAACGGTACTTCAGATCGCGAGCGACCTTCGTCTGCTTCGCTTTAGCACGGCCGCGTCCCATAGTCTCGGGTCAGCCCCCTCGCCTGTTCACTGCGGTCGAGCCGCTACTGGTTCAAGAAATCTGTCGTGCAGGCAAGGTTACCCAAGTTTTCGGTGGGGTCCAAAGAACCCACCCTCGCTGGCGCGGCCGGTGAGACGGCGTCACCGGACGTCTCTGGTGGGAACCTCGCAGGCAGCCTCAGCGATACCTTCACGTCCGCTGACCCGGCGGATCCGATACGTGGTCCACCAGAGCACGCCCGGCCGGGGCCGACCCGGGAGTCCCCAGAATGGCTCAGCCGCAGCGGTACCCGCTCACGGGCCAACTGACCGACCTCAACGCGAGTCGCTGCGAGGCATCGCCGCCGTCTGATCGGTCACGGGTGGGCGCCGACCATCCTCACCGAAGCGGCCCCCGACGCAGCCACGGCCTCCCCCGCCACCCAGGCGTCGATGCCGAACTCCGCGAGGGCGGCACGGGCCACACCCACGTCGGCGGCCGGCAGCAGCATCACCATGCCGACGCCCTGATTCAGGGTGGCTTCGATGTCGGGTCCAGACACGCCACCCACGGACTGGACCAGCCTGAAGACCGGCGGCGGCGACCAGGTCGCCCGGTCGATCACCACCTCTATGCCGGACGGGAGCACCCGGGCCAGGTTGTTCGCCAGGCCGCCTCCGGTGATGTGACTCATGGCGTGCACCTCACCGCCGCGGACGACCGCCAGGCAGGCCTTGGCGTACACCCGGGTGGGTTCGAGCAGCTCCTCGCCCAGGGTCCGTCCCAACTCGGGAACGTATCGATCCAGCGACCAACCCGCCTGATTCAGCAGGACATGGCGAACCAGCGAGTAGCCGTTGGAATGCAACCCGGAGGACGCCAGGGCCAACGCCACGTCCCCCGCCACGACCCGTTCGGGGCCCAGGATCTGCGCCTTCTCCACCACGCCGGTGGTGGCGCCGGCAACGTCGAAATCATCGACGCCCAGCAGGCCAGGATGCTCGGCGGTCTCGCCGCCCAGCAGGGCGGCCCCGGCGGCCTCGCAACCACGGGCGATACCGTCGACGATCGCGGCGATCCGCTCGGGGTGCACCTTGCCGCAGGCGATGTAGTCGGTCATGAACAGCGGCTCGGCGCCGGTCACCACCAGATCATCGACCAGCATCCCGATCAGGTCGAACCCGATCGTGTCGTAGACCCCCATCGCCTGTGCGATCGCGACCTTGGTGCCGACGCCGTCGGTCGAGGTGACCAGCACCGGGTGGTCGTAGCCGGCCAGCGCCGCGGCGTCGAAGAAGCCCGCGAAACCGCCCAGCCCGCCCAGCACCTCGGGACGCCGGGTACGCGCCACCGACGCCTTCATCAGCTCGACCGCCCGGTCACCTGCCTCGATGTCGACGCCGGCCGCCGCGTAGGCAGATTCAGCCATCAATGACCTCCAAGCCCAGGTGCCGGGCGCGTCCCGCCGGGATCGGCACCGGATAGTCGCCGTTGAAGCAGGCTGTGCAGAGCCGCCGCTTCGCCAGCCCGGTGGAGGCCACCAGGCCTTCCAGGCTGATGTAGCCCAACGAGTCCGAGTTGAGCGAGCGGCGGATCTCGTCCACCTCGAGCCCGGGTGCGATCAGCTCGGCGCGGGTGGCGAAGTCGATCCCGAAGTAGCACGGCCACTGCACCGGCGGTGAGGCGATCCGGATGTGCACCTCGGCGGCACCGGCCTCGCGCAGCATCCGGACCAGCGCGCGCTGGGTGTTGCCGCGGACGATGGAGTCGTCCACCACCACCAGCCGCTTGCCCTCGATCACATCGCGCAGCGGATTGAGCTTCAGCCGGATGCCCAGCTGGCGGATGGTCTGGCTCGGCTCGATGAAGGTGCGTCCGACGTAGGAGTTCTTCACCAGTCCCTGGCCGTACGGGATGCCGGACGCCTCGGCGTAGCCGATCGCCGACGGCGTCCCTGATTCCGGGGTGGGAATGACGAGGTCGGCGTCGGCGGGCGCTTCCATCGCCAGCGTCCGTCCGATCTCGGTGCGCACCGAGTGCACCCGGCGACCCGCGATCAGGCTGTCAGGGCGCGCCAGGTAGACGTACTCGAAGACACAGCCGCGAGGCTCGGCTGCGGCGAACCGTCGGCTGCGCAGCCCGTCGGCGTCGATGGTCACCAGCTCGCCCGGCTCGACCTCGCGGATGAAGGTGGCGCCGATGATGTCCAGCGCCGCGGTCTCGCTGGCCACCACCCAGCCACTCTGCAGCCTTCCCAGCACCAGCGGATGGATGCCCTGCGGATCGCGGGCGGCGAACAGCGAGTTCTCGTCGCAGAACACCAGGCAGAAGGCGCCCAGCAGCCGGGGCAGGACCGTCAGCGCCGCGGTCTCCAGCCCTTCGGCCGAGAAGGCCGACAGCAGGGCGGTGAGGATCGCGGTGTCGGAGGTGGAATCCATCCGGTCCTTGCGGGGGACGACCTGGCCGGGATGCTGCTCGGCCAGCCAGGCCTCCAGCTCGTCGGTGTTGGTCAGGTTTCCGTTGTGCCCCAGGGCCAGCCCGCCGGCACTGGCAGTGGCCACGAAGGTCGGTTGGGCGTTGCTCCAGGTGGAGGAGCCGGTGGTGGAATAGCGGCAATGCCCGACTGCCAGGTGACCGCGCAGCGAGCTGAGCGAGGGCTCGTCGAAGACCTGGGAGACCAGCCCCATGTCCTTGACCACCATGATCCGGTCACCGTTGCTCACGGCCATGCCGGCGGATTCCTGACCGCGGTGCTGCAAAGCGAACAGCCCGAAGTAGGTCAGCTTGGCGACCTCTTCCTCCGGCGCCCACACCCCGAAGACGCCACAGGCGTCGCGCGGCGGGTGGTCGGCTTCCAGCAGGTCGAACTCGTCTGAAGCCACGGGCCGCATTCTACCGGGTGCACCGGCATCCCCTCGGGCGAGCACCGAGCGGCGGACGTGCTGTGTGATCTGCCGTCAGGGCGCCGCCGGAGGTCGTCGTCTCACTTCACGAAGCGAATGCTGACCGGATAGCGATACACCTCGCCGCGGTTCGCGGCCAGCGCCCCCAGGATCTGCAGGATCAGCGCGACGATCGGGATCACGACGAGACCGACGATCCCGACGAAGATCAGGACCAGCAGCGCCGAGGCCACCATGCCGATCAGCACCGTCAGGCTGAAGTTCAGCGACTCCGTCGCGTTGGCGCGGACGAAGGGATCATTCTGGCCTCTGGTGAGCATGATGATCAGCGGCACCAGGAAGCCCAGGCTGCCGCCGCTAGCGACGGTGGCCACCAGCGCCCCCCAGTGCGCTGCCGAGGCCATCGTCACGTCGCCGACCGGGACGCCCTGCTGGTAGGGCTGGACGGCGAAACCGGTCGGGGTGCCGTACGGGTTGGCCGGAGCCACGGGCGCCGGCTGGTGCTGGGGTGTCGCGGTGCCGTGGCCGTATGCCTGGCCGGCGGCCTGCTCGCTGTAGTCCACCGGATAGGGCGCGTAATCGGCTTGCGGGTAGCCGGCCGATCGCGGGTAGTTGGCCGCCTGCGGGTAGGACGGCGCCGGCGGCGGGTACGGCGAGGCCGGCGGCGGCGTGGGCGCCGGGTAGTCCAGGTCGGGCAGTGGCGGCAGGTCGAGGAAGCTGCCCCCGGCGACCGGCGGGGTGGGCGGAAGCGGAGTCGGAACGGGTGCGGCCGATGCCGCCGGGTCAGTGGGCGGTGCCGCTGCCGGCGAGGGCTCCATCGGCGGCGTGGCCGGTGCGGCGATGTCGAGGTCTCCGGTCGACCCGGCCTCGGTGAGGTGCGGCGACTCGGCCACCTCGAAGTCGGTGCCGGTCGGAGGCGGCGGAGCCTCGTCCCCCAGGTCGAGACCCACCACTTCGGCGTCGACGACGTCGGTCCCGTCGTCAGGGTCGGCGTCAAGCTCACTGCCTTCCGGAGGCTCACTGCCTTCCGGAAGCTCACTGGCGTCCGGGTCGCGCTGGGCGGTCTCAAGCTCAAGCTCAGGCTCAGGTTCGACGGCCTCCGGTACGGCTTCGATCTCGGGAACTGCGGGCTCGGCGGCGGCCGGCGCGGGCTGCACGTCGTCAGCGATGTCCACGGCAGTCTCCTCGACGATGGGCGTCGAATCCTCGACTTCGGTGCTGTCGCGAACCTCGGGGTTCTGATCGGTCATGCTGCGTCCTCCACTCGTGCGGCTGCCTGTTCCATTCTGGACGATGATCTGCCGCAGCGGCGCCGGATCACCCCCGAGCCGACCCTGAGAGTCACCCGAGCCTCGATGTCATCCCCGGCGTGATCGATCCGGATGCTTGGCAACATGGTTGCCAGCAAAGCGCTGGATGCTTGGCAACAAGCTGGACACTGCCCGGGGAACGTCCAATAGTGACCGGACTGCACCACTCGATCGTCGAAGGAGACAGCAGTGAGAAGACTGATAGGAAGCGCGGTCGTCGCGACCGCCCTCGTTCTGGCCGCAGGCTGTTCCACCTCGAACCAGCCCGGCACCGATACGCCGACATCGGCCCCGGCCCCCGATCCCACCGGCACGACCGCTCAGACCACCGATGGCACGGTCATGCAGCCCACCACCAAGGAGGCGCCGCTGCACCTGGCTTACGTGCCTGTGGTGATGAACACCTCCTACGAGATGGTGCTGGCCGGCATCAAGGAGGAGATCGACGCCAACGGCGGCGAGTCGTGGGCGACCCTCACGGTTCAGGCGCCCAGCTCGAACACCTCCACCCTGCAGGAGCAGCCCAACATCCTCGAAGGGCTCATGCAGCAGGACGTCGACGCCATCATCATGGCCACCGAGGACCACGAGGCGATGCTGCCCTACATCAAGGCGGCGGCCGAGAAGGAGATCCCGATCTTCCTGTTCAATATGGCCACCCTGTCGGAGAACGACCCCTACTACGTCACCACGGTGACGTTCGACCAGTACCAGGCCAGCTACCAGATCGGCGAGTGGGCGAACGAGAACCTCACCGAGCCGACCGAGGTCGCCGTTCTGCAGGGGTTCCCGGGTGTCGTCAACACCCAGCGCCTGGATGGCTTCATGGACGCGATCAAGGACAATCCGAACCTGACCGTCGTGGCCTCACAGCAGGCGGACTGGACCCGCGCCAAGGGCCAGTCGGTGACCGAGAACATCCTCCAGGCCAACCCGGATGTCGGTTTCATCTACGGGCTGTACGACGAGATGGCGCTCGGTGCGGTGGCTGCGGTCAAGGCTGTCGGCAAGCTGGACCAGATCAAGATCGCCGGCTACGACAACACCAAGGACGGACGCCAGTCGATCCTGGCCGGTGAACTCACCGTCACGGTCGACACCGGAAGCAAGGCGATGGGCACGCTGGTCACCCAGGCCGTGAAGCAGTTCGTCCAGGAGGGCAAGCCGGTCGATCGGCTCATCAACGTCCCCACCACGGTGTATGACCAGAGCAACATGGATACCTTCGATCCAAACAACTACGAGTACGTGCCACCGACGCAGAAGTAGCTGTTCGTTCCGCATCGCATCCAGGAAGGGAGGTCCGCATGTCCGAAGCACCAGCCACGCCGGTGATCGAGATGAATGCGATCACCAAGTCGTTCGGCGGAGTACCGGTGCTGAAGGCTGTGGACCTCCACCTGGAGGCCGGTGCCGTCGTCGGCCTGCTGGGGGCCAACGGCGCCGGCAAGTCGACCCTGATCAAGATCCTCTCCGGGGTCTACTCCGCCGACAGCGGCGCCATCATGCTCGACGGCTCGCCCGTCGATCTCCACACCGCGGCCGATGCCCACCGGCATGGGATCCGCACGGTCCATCAGGAACTCAGCCTGGTCCCCTCGCTGGCCGTCTACGAGAACGTCTATCTCCACGCCGAACTCACCCACGGCGTAAGCACCCCGTTCTCACCGCTGGATCGCCGGGCGATGGTGGCCGGGGCCAAGCAGGTGCTCCACTCGGTGCTCGGCGTGCAGATCGACGTCACCGCCACCGTGGGCGACCTGCCCATGGCCGAACAGCAACTCATCGAGATCGCGCGGGCGGTGCACGAACGGGCGCGCGTCCTGATCCTGGACGAGCCCACCACCTCGCTGGAAGCCCGCGAGAAGCAGCAACTCTTCCAGGTCATTCGCGACCTGCGGGCGCAGGGAACAGCGGTGGTCTTCATCTCCCACCATCTCGATGAGGTGGTCGAGTTGTGTGATCGCACGGTCATCCTGCGCGACGGTGTCGTGGTCGTCGACGCACTGACCCGGGACCTCACCGCCAAGGACATGGTGACCGGGATGACCGGCAGGCCGGCGGACAACCAGTACCCGAAACAAGCCGTCGAACTCGGCGAACCACTGCTCGACGTGCGCGGGCTGGGCCGGGAGCCCTCCTACCGCGACGTCTCCTTCACCGTTCGGCGAGGCGAGATCCTCGGCATCGTCGGACTGGCCGGCTGTGGGAAGAGCGACCTGATTCGCGGTCTCTATGGCTCGGTGCCGATCACCGAGGGCGAGATCCACCGGGCCGGGCGTCCGGTCAGGATCAGATCCATCCGGCAGGCCAGACGGCTCGGGATCACCTATCTGCCTGCCGATCGAAAGACCGAGGGCATCTTCCCCGAGCATTCGGTGAGGTGGAACCTCACCATCTCCGCGCTCCACCGCGCCCTGGGGAGACTGGGGCTCAGCCGGGTGCGCGAGAGCGAACTCGTCGATCGTTCCATCCAGGATTACGGGGTCAAGGTCACCGGGCCCGGCCAGGTTATGTCCAGCCTTTCCGGTGGCAACCAGCAGAAGGTCCTGCTGGCCAGGAGCCTGCTCGACGACGCCGACATCATTCTGCTGGAAGACCCCACCCGCGGCATCGACGTGTCCGCCAAGAACGACATGTACCTGCTCATCACCGCCATCGTGCAGCAGGGAAGGTCGGTGATCCTGGTCTCCAGTGAGGAGACCGAGGTCCTCGGCATGTGCGACCGCATCCTCGTCATGCGGGAGGGGAAGGTGCGCGCGGATCTCGCTCCCGCCGAAACCAGCCTCCAGCAGATCCGCCTTATCGCCATGAGCAGCGAAGGAGACCAAGAATGAGTTCCACCTCGGTGGCTTCGGCCGGCCCGGCGCCGATCATCGGCGCGGTGAAACGGGTGCTCGCGCTGCCCGGCGCCGGGGTCACCATCGCGTTCCTGGTGCTGTGCGTCGCGCTGACCCTTGCCAGCGAGAACTTCCTCACCGTGAGCAATCTGACCGTCGTGCTGCGCCAATCGGTGTGGGTGGGAATCATGGCGATCGGCATGACCTTCGTCATCGGCATGGGAGAGATCGACCTCTCCGTCGGTGCGATCCTGGGCATGTCCGGCCTGGCCGCCGCCATCTGGATCCAGAACGGCGTCAACATCTACCTCGCCGTGCTCGGCGCACTTGCGCTGGGCGCCGTGATCGGCGCGTTCAACGGCGTACTGGTCACCTATCTCCGATTGCCGTCCTTCGTGGCGACCCTCGGTTCGATGTCTGTTCTGCGCGGCCTCATCATGGTGATCACCGGCGGAGTGCCCGTGTACGGCCTGCGCTACCCGGAGTTCCAGTTCATCGGCCAGGGCTTCCTGGGCCCGATCCCCGTGCCCGTCGTTCTCCTGATCCTGGTGTTCGTTGTCTTCTCGTTCGTCCTGTACCGGACGCCCTTCGGCAGGCACACCCTCTCCATCGGTTCGAACGCGGGAGCGGCGCGACTGGCCGGCATCGGGCTCACCAGAGTGCGGATCTCGGTCTACGTCATCACCGGATTCCTGTGTGCGGTCGCCGGCGTCATCCTCGCCTCCCGCTCCGAAGCCGCGACCGCGGATGCCGGGCAGGGCCTGGAACTGGATGTGATCGCGGCGACGATCATCGGCGGCACGGTCATGACCGGCGGCAAGGCCGTGCTCTACGGCACCGTGGTCGGCGCGGTGCTGATGACCACGATCCGCAACGGACTCAACCTGCTCGGAGTGTCGCCGCTGTGGCATCAGGTGGTGATCGGCGCCTTCATCATCGTCTCGGTAGCGGGCTCCATGCTGACCGCGCAGCGTTCGGGCAGCCATGAGTGACACCGCCATGCGGACGCCACTACTGACCGATCCGCTGTCCCTCCTGGCGGACGGTTTCGAGTTCATCGAAGGACCGGTGTGGGACAGCGACGGCAACCGGCTGATCTTCAACGACATTCCGGGCGACACCACCTACGCCTGGAGTGAGGGCAACGGCCCCACCGTCCTCCAGCAACCCTCAGGCAAGGCGAATGGCCAGGCGATCGATCCGCTGGGACGCCGGGTGGTCTGCGAGCACCTCACCAACTCCGTCGTCCGGATCACCCCCTCGGGCGAGCGGACCGTCCTTGCCGAGCGGTTCGGCGACCACGCCCTGAACAGCCCCAACGATGTCATCATCGGTCCCGACGGTTCGGTCATCTTCACCGATCCCCCGTTCGGGCGCACCGAGGCGGCGATGGGCGCGATCCGTCCTATGGAACTGGGCTTTTGTGGCGTCTTCCGCTGGTCGACCGATCGTGGTCTGCAACTGCTCTCCACGCGACTGGCCGAGCCCAACGGCCTCTGCCTGAGCCTTGACCGCGCCCGGCTCTACGTCAACGACACCGCAACCGGGGAGATCATCGAGTTCAAGACCTCGTGGAACACCGCGCGTCTGGTGGTCGACGAAGGCCGGGTCCTCACCCGGGTGCCGGATTCTCCCACGGGGAAGGCCGACGGCATGAAGGTCGATGCCGCGGGGAACATCTGGTGCACCGGGGCGGACGGGATCCACGTCTTCGATCCGGTCGGCGAGCCCCTGGGGATGGTCGAGGTCGACGAGCGGGTGGGCAACTTCGCGTGGGGCGGGGTCGACGGACGGGATCTCTACATCACCGCCTCGACCTCGCTGTACCGGACTCGCACCAGCGTCGCCGGGGCCGACTGGGTCTAGCAGCCGGCCGGGTCAGCGCAGCGTCCTGGTTTTCCGCACCGGACCGGTCGACTCCCGGATCTTGATCTGAACCGGCATCACCAGGGCGCTCTCCGCCGTCGGTGTCGCACCGCGGATCAGAGCGATCAGATTCTGCACCGCCACCATGCCGAGGTGAAGCGCCGGCAGCGCGATGGTCGTGAGCTTGGGCGTCACCAGTCGGGCCGAGAGAATGTCGTCGATCCCCACGATCGACACATCCTCCGGCAGCCGGATTCCTGCGCTCATCAGGCCGTGCATCACACCGATCGCCATCATGTCGTTGTGCGCGATGATCGCCGTCGGCGGGCTGTCCACCAGCTGTCTGGCCGCCGCCATGCCGTCCTCGAAGGTGGGCAGGAACGGGCCAATGCGCTGCACCGAGCGTCCCGCCGCGGCGCTGTACTCGCAGATCGCCCGATAGCGCGCGCCGTCCGCCCACGACGCCTCCGGGCCTGCGACGTAGGTGACCGAGGTGTGGCCGAAGTTGTGAAGCAGCTTCAGCGCCGCACGGATGCCGGCGGCGTTGTCCGGGATCAGGCTGGTGACACCCCGCAGTTCCCGGCTGACCACCACCGTCGGACGCCGCTTCGCCACCCCCCTGAGCAGCGAGTCGCTCAGCCGGGAACTGCCGATGACGATGCCGTCCACGATGTCGACCAGGCGTTCGTGCTCAGCCTGTTCGTGGGCCGAGGATTCGTGGAAGTCGGCCAGGATCAACTGATACCCCGCCTGCCCTGACGCGATCTGCGCCCCTCGCACCAACTGGCTGTAGAAGGGATTGCTGAGATCGGCGACCGTGATCGCGAGCAGCCGGTTGTCACCGCGCGCGCCCCCGTAGCGGGTGAGATAGCCCAGTTCCTCGGCTGCCGCCCGCACCTTGGCCTCGGTCTGGGACGCGATCCGGCCCGGCCGGCTGAGCGCCCGGCTCACGGTCGACGGCGCCACACCCGCTCGTTCTGCCACGTCGTAGATCGTGGGCCTGGCCTTGGACATCGCGCCAGCCTATCCTCCGTTGCCGAGTCGGGTGCCGACCACTCAGCTCAGTGGCCGGCGGCCTGCATGGCGGACGGAATGGGAGCCGTCCAGGCGTCCCGCAGTTCCTCCAGTGCCATGGCGAAGTGGCCACGGATCTTCAGCCGGCCGCTGTCGGTGACCTTTCCGAGGTGCGCTGCTGGGATGCCGTGCTCCGCGCACAGCGCGCCGACGGCGTCGGCGTGGTCCGGCGGCAGTGAGATCAGTACCCTTCCCGGGGTCTCGGAGAAGAGCTGGACCACCGGGTCGCCCTCGGGCAGGCCGAAGCTCACCGAGCGTCCATGGCGCAGGCAGCTCTCCACCAGGGCCTGGGCCAGGCCGCCGTCGGCCAGATCGTGGGCGGACCGCAGCAGCTGCCGCTTGGCGGCGGCGACCAGGAGGCGGGCCAGCCGTTGTTCCAGGTCGAGGTCGGGGGTCGGCGGCATGCCGCCGAGGTGGTCGTGGACGACCTGCGCCCAGGCCGTCCCGGAGAGGTGCTCGCCGGTGCTCCCCAACAGCCAGACCTGGTCTCCCACCTCGCGGAAGCCGGTGGTCAGCCGATCGGCGACGTTATCGATGACGCCGAGCATCCCCACCACCGGAGTGGGCAGGATGTTCGCCCCACCGGTCTGGTTGTAGAAGCTGACGTTGCCGCCGGTCACCGGGGTGCCGAGCGTGCGACAGCCGTCCACCAGGCCGAGGATCGCTTCGGAGAACTGCCACATCACCGCCGGATCCTCCGGCGAGCCGAAGTTCAGGCAGTCGGTGATCGCCACCGGCTCGGCGCCGCTGACGGCTACGTTGCGGTGCGCCTCGGCCAGCGCCAGCTGGGCACCCAGATACGGGTTGAGGTAGGTGAACCGGGCGTTGCAGTCGGTGGCCAGCGCGATGCCCAGGCCGGACTCCTCGTCGACACGGAGCATGCCTGCGTCGTCGGGCTGGGCCAGGATGGAGTTGCCGCGGACGTAGCGGTCGTACTGGTCGGTGATCCAGGACTTGTCGGCCTGGTTGGGCGAACCGACGACCGCCAGCACCTGGCCGGCGAGGTCGTCGTAGGAGCGTGGCAGCGCCTCGGCGGCGTCGGCGTTCAGCTGGTCGATCCAGTCCGGCCGGGCCAGTGGACGGTCGTACACCGGTCCTTCGTGGGCGACGGTGGCCGGCTCGACGTCCACCACGGTCTCGCCGTGCCAGTCGATGATCAGCCGGTCGCCTTCGGTCACTTCACCGATCACGGTCGCCAGCACGTCCCACTTGCGGCAGATCTCCAGGAATCGCTCCACATTCGCCGGCGTGACCACGGCCATCATGCGTTCCTGGGATTCGCTCATCAGGATCTCTTCCGGCCGCAGCGTGGGGTCGCGCAGCGGCACCAGGTCGAGATCGACGTGCATTCCGCCGTCTCCCGCACTGGCCAACTCGGAGGTGGCGCAGGAGATGCCGGCGGCTCCCAGGTCCTGGATGCCGACCACGATCCCGGCGGCGAACAGTTCCAGGGTGCATTCGATAAGCAGCTTCTCCATGAAGGGGTCGCCGACCTGCACCGCCGGACGCTTGGCCGGACCGTCGGCCTCGAAGGTCTCCGACGCCAGGATCGACGCCCCGCCGATCCCGTCCCCCCCGGTTGCGGCGCCGTAGAGGATCACCTTGTTGCCGGTGCCGGAGGCGAAGGCCAGGTGCAGGTCGTCGTGCCGCAGCACCCCGACGCACAGCGCGTTCACCAGCGGGTTGCCGTAATAGGAGGGGTCGAAGACCACCTCGCCGCCGACATTCGGCAGCCCCAGACAGTTGCCGTAGCCGCCCACCCCGGCGACCACGCCGGGCAGCACCCGGGCGGTGTCAGGAGCGTCCAGCGCGCCGAACCGCAGTGAGTCCATGACCCCGATCGGACGGGCGCCCATCGCCAGGATGTCGCGGACGATCCCCCCCACCCCGGTGGCGGCACCCTGGTAGGGCTCGACGTAGGAGGGGTGGTTGTGGGACTCGATCTTGAAGGTCACCGCGATGCCGTTGCCGACGTCGACCACGCCGGCCTGCTCACCGATACCGGCCAGCAGCGGACCGCGCGGCGTCTCCTTGCCCAGCTCGCCGAATCGCTTCAGGTGCACCTTGGAGGACTTGTAGGAGCAGTGCTCCGACCACATCACCGAGTACATCGCCAACTCGCAGGAAGTCGGACGACGATCCAGGATCTCCCGGATCCGGGCGTACTCCTCGGCCTTCAGGCCGAGTTCGGCCCAGGGCAACGCGACGTCGGGGGTGCTGGCGGCATGCGTAACGGTGTCGACCACGGCGCCAAATCTACCGGGGCGGACGTAGTGGGCGTCGCGGAGTCCGCCATGCCGGGCCTGGCAGGCTTGGCCCATGACCGTGCAGGCCGCCTTCGATCTGGCGCTCGACCCGCGTGACCGCGCGAGGCGGCTGCGGGGCGCCTTTCGCACCCCACCGGTGACGGTGCTGCAGACCACGCAGCCGGCGGAGGTTCCCGACGTCGTCGCCGCTGCCGAGCAGTCGGCGCTCGGCGGCAGCTGGGTGGTGGGCGGGCTGGCCTACGAGGCCGGCGGCGCCTGGGACGCCAGCCAGCGCACCCATCCCGGACAGGGCGATCTGGTCCGGTTCGAGGTGTTCGCCGGCGATCCCGAGGAGTGGCCGGCTGCGCGGGCACCCGAGGACCCGGCGTGGTTCCCGGCCGGGCGTTTCGGTGAATCTGGGACGCTGGCACCATCGTCTGCCATCGAAGCCGTGCAGGCACACATCGCCGCCGGCGACTGCTACCAGGTGAACCTGACCAGCCGCTACCGGACGGTCGTGGCGGAGGGCTTCGACCTCTATGGCTGGTTCCGCGCGCTGGCCGCCCGCCAGCCCGACGGCTACGCGGTGTATCTGCGCGGGGGCGGCGTGACGAGCTTCTCGCCCGAGCTGTTCTTCCACGCCCATCCCGATGGCCGGCTGGTCACCCAGCCGATGAAGGGGACGGCCGAGGCCGCCACTGGGCCGGAGCAGCTGAGGGAGAGCGCGAAGGAGCGCGCCGAGAACCTGATGATCGTCGACCTGCTGCGCAACGATCTGGGACGGATCTGCCGGCCCGGCTCGGTGCGGGCTGAGGCCCTGTTCGAACTGCTGGAGTTGCCGACGGTGTGGCAGTTGGTGTCGACGGTGACCGGTGTGCGCCGTCGGGGTACCGGGCTGGCCGAGACCTTCGCGGCGCTCTTCCCCTGCGGCTCGGTCACCGGGGCGCCGAAGATCCGGGCGATGCAGCTGATCGCCGAGCTGGAGCACCAGCCGCGCGGCTGGTACTGCGGCGCCCTCGGCGTGATCCGCCCGGGCGGGGAGGCGATCTTCAACGTGCCGATCCGCACCGTCGAGCAACGCGGCCGGACGCTGGAGTACGGGGTCGGCTCCGGGATCGTGGCCGACTCCGAACCGGCCGCCGAACTGGCCGAGTGGCGCGCCAAGGCTCGGGTGCTCGGCGGCGAACCGTTCGCTGCTCTGGAGACCCTGCTCCTGGTGGACGGGACCTATCCCCGCCTGGAGGGGCACCTGCGCCGGCTCGCCCGCACCGACGCCGAACTGGGCCTGGGCATCGACCTGGAGCAGGTGCTGCGGGCGCTGGAACGCGCCCGCCTCGATGCCGTGGCGACGAGTCCTCCCACCACCCCACCCCGGCGAGGGATCGAAGAATCGTCCTCCTGGCGGGTTCGCCTCACAGCGCGGACCGGCTCCGTCCAGGTGGCGACCGCACCATCCGGCGAGTTCCCGACACCGCTCCCCCTGGCACTTGCCGACCGGCCCCTGGACGTGGATCGGCTGCGTCCGGTGATTGGCCACAAGACCACCTGGCGGATGCACTACGACGCCCTGCGTGACCGACGCCCGGAGGGGGCGTTCGATGTGATCTGTCACACCCCCGAAGGGCTGGTGACCGAGGCTACGCTCGGCAATCTCGCCTTCCGGCTGGACGGACGCTGGGTGACTCCGCCCACCCGGCTCGGCCTCCTGCCCGGTGTCGAACGCGAAGCCCGGCTCGCCGACGGCACCCTGACCGAGGCCGAGGTCGGCCTGGCGGATCTGGGACGAGTGAGCGGGATCGCCTTCCTCAACGCCGTCCGCGGCTGGCACCTGGCTGTCATCATCGAGCGACGAGGTTTCCCGGGTGCGCAGGGATGACGCCGGTGCGGCGGGAGCTCCCCGCCGGGACGGCAGCCTCTAGACCAGCGCAGCAGCCAGGAAGCGCTGGACGCTGGTGAAGACGCCGCGGCCGTCGGTGGTGGCTCCGGCCAGCGGGTCGACATTGTGCTCGGGGTGCGGCATCAGGCCGACGACGTTGCCGCGCTCGTTGGTGATGCCGGCGATGTCGTTCACCGAGCCGTTCGGGTTGACCTCCAGGTAGCGGAAGATCACCCGGTTCTCCCCTTCAAGGCGGGCAATGGTCTCGGGATCCGCCTGGTAGTTGCCCTCACCGTTCTTCAGCGCGATCACGATCTCGTCGCCGTCGGAGAAGTCACAGGTCCAGACGGTGTCGCGGGATTCCACCCGCAACCTCTGATCCCGGCAGACGAAGGTCCGGCGATCGTTGCGGATCAGCGCTCCGGGTAGCAAGTGCGCCTCACAGAGCACCTGGAAGCCATTGCAGATGCCCAGCACCGGCATGCCGTCATTGGCCTTGCGGATCACTTCGTCCATCACCGGGGAGAACCGTGCGATCGCGCCACAGCGCAGGTAGTCGCCGTAGGAGAAGCCGCCCGGAAGGATGACCGCGTCGACCTGCCGCAGATCGTCGCTCCCGTGCCACAGCGGCACCGGCTCGGCACCGCTGATCCGGACGGCGCGGACGGCGTCGACGTCGTCCAGTGTGCCCGGAAAGGTGACGACGCCGATCCGGACGGTCATGCGTCCACCCGGACGTCGAAGGCCTCGATCACGGTGTTGGCCAGCATCGTCTCGGCAGCTTGCCGGATCTGGTCGAGCCGCTCATCGGTGAGGTCGCCCTCCACCTCGATCTCGAACCGCTTGCCCTGGCGCACCGACAGGCCGGCGAAGCCGAGTCGCGCCAGCGCCCCGGTCACCGCCTTGCCCTGGGGGTCCAGAATCTCGGGCTTGGGCATCACGTCGACGATCACTCGCGCCATGGCCCTCATCCTAGTGGGCGAACCCCGCCCCCCTGCCGGTCCGCTCCTCGCTGGACATCTCCCAGACGCGGTCGCCCCGTCGAGCTGCACTTACTGCCATATACCCGACCCGCGCGACATATCCGTCGCGGAGAGCGGCTATGTGGCAGTAAGTGCCGACGGGCCGAGCGGCTCGCCCACCAGCCGCTGGTAAGCCTCGAGGTAGCGCTGGCGGGTGGCCTCGACGATGTGTTCGGGCAGCGGGGGCGGCGGGGTCTCGGAGGCACGATCCCAGCCCGACTCGTGGGCGAGCCAGTCGCGCACGAACTGCTTGTCGAAGCTCGGCAGGGAGTGGCCGGGCCGCCAGCCGGCGGCGTCCCAGAAGCGGGACGAATCCGGGGTGAGCACCTCGTCGGCCAGGACGAGGGTGCCGTCCGGCCGCAGCCCGAACTCGAACTTGGTGTCGGCCAGGATGATGCCTCGCTCCCGGGCGAGCTGTTCGGCGCGGCCGTAGAGGGCCAGCGTGGCGTCCTTCAGCCTGGTGGCGAGCTCGTCACCGTGCAGGCGTACGACGGTGGCGAAGTCGACGTTCTCGTCGTGCTCCCCCAACGGCGCCTTGACCGCGGGGGTGAAGATCGGCTCCGGAAGCCGCGAACCGTCCTGCAGCCCGGCCGGCAGGGCGATGCCGGTGACCGACCCGGAGGCCTGGTACTCCTGCCAGCCGGAGCCGGTCAGGTAGCCACGGGCCACGCACTCCACGGGCACCATCGCCAGCGGCTCGACCAGCACCGCCCGTCCGGCCACCTCGGGCGGGACGTCGGTGGAGAGCACGTGGTTGGGGATCAGGTCGGCCAACTGCCCGAACCACCACAGCGACAGCTGGGTGAGCACCCGTCCCTTGTCCGGGATCGGTGTGTCGAGCACGAAGTCGAAGGCCGAGATCGCGTCGGTGGCGACCAGCAGGATGCGCCCCTGCCCGGCGTCGTAGAGCCGGCGCACCTTCCCGGCATGGATCAGCGGCAGATCGAGCACGGAGACAGCCTACGGCCTGCCGCTATCCCGGCAGTACGTCGATCTGGCAGGATCGGCCCGTGCTGACGATGCGGGGCCTGCTCGGTCGGATCGCCCTGCCGCTGCTGCTCACCACGGTGGCGACGGTCGCTGCGCTGACCGCGGCCTACCTGGTCACTCCAGCCTGGGCTCCGGCGGTCGCGCACGCCCTGGTGATCGCGGCGATCCTGGCTGGGGCCTGGCTGCTGGCGCGGATCGCCCTGGTGACGCTCGACGCCACCCTGCTCGCGGGACGGTCTGACGCCCCCGAGACCGAGGACGCCCGTCGGCTGCGCACCAAAGTGCAGGTGGTGCGCCGCCTCACGATCGCCCTCATCGTGCTGATCTCGGCCGGCGGCATCATGATGACCTTCGAACCAGTGCGTGCGGTCGGCGCCAGTATGCTCGCCGGCGCGGGTCTGCTCTCAGTGGTCGTCGGTTTGGCCGCCCAGTCGGTGCTCGGCAACGTGCTGGCCGGCATCCAACTCGCCTTCAGCGAGGCAATCCGGGTGGGAGACGTCGTCGTGGTGAACGACATCCGCGGCACGGTCGAGCAGATCACCCTCACCTATGTCGTGGTGAAGGCCTGGGATCAACGCGCGATCGTGGTGCCCTGCACCCACTTCACGACGCTGCCCTTCGAGAACTGGTCCAAGACCGGCGAGGATCTGCTCGGCACGGTTGAGTTCGACGTCGACTGGCGAACCTCCGTACCCGCAGTGCGGACGAGGTTCGAGGCCGTCCTCAGCGAGGCCGAGCAGTGGGACGGGGACGTCGCCCTGCTCAGGGTCATCGACGGTACCGGGGGTGGCAAGCGGCTCCGGGCGATCGTCAGCGCCCGCGACGCCGCCACCCTCATGCAGCTGCGGTGGCACGTCCTGGAGGAACTCACCGAATGGATCCGCCAGGAGAACCCGGAGTGGATGCCGCGGCAGCGGATCGCGGTCGACCCACAGCCCTGAGCAATCGGCTAAGGAAGAACTGATCGACGCTCCTGGGCCATCATCCCCGCGGAGGCCGGGATCTCCCCTCCTGTCATTCCGGCCTGCGCCGGAATGACAGGAGACCAGCGAGCGCACTCGCCTACGATCAGCGGCTTCTAGAGCACGGCTCCGGGAGTGTAGGAGGCAGCCTCGGGGTACTCCTCGGCCAGTGCGGCGGCCGCACGGGCGATGGCGTCCACCTGGTCACGGGCGGAGCCGGTGAGCTCCAGCGGGTCGGACGCGGCGGCGCGGATCTGGGCGAGGTCGAGGCCCAGCCGGTCGTCGGCGGCCAGCCGCTCGAAGAGGTCGTTCTCGGCGGCGCCGGCGCGCATGGCCAGGGCGACGGCGACGGCGTGCTCCTTGATCGCCTCGTGGGCGGCCTCCCGTCCGACGCCGTTGCGGACGGCGGCCATCAGCACCTTCGTGGTGGACAGGAACGGCAGATAGCGGTGCAACTCAGCCTCGATCACCGCGGGGAAGGCCCCGAACTCGCCGAGCACGGTGAGGAAGGTCTCGAACAGTCCGTCCAGGGCGTAGCAGGCGTCCGGCAGCGCGACCCGGCGCACCACGGATTCGAAGACGTCGCCCTCGTTCCACTGCGCGCCGGCCAGTTCGGCGCCCATGGAGGCGTACCCGCGCAGGATCACCGCGAAGCCGTTGACCCGTTCGCAGGAGCGGGTGTTCATCTTGTGCGGCATGGCGGAGGAGCCGACCTGGCCTTCGGCGAAGCCCTCGGTGACCAGCTCCTGGCCGGCCATCAGCCGGATGGTGTGCGCCAGGCTGGACGGCCCCGCAGCCACCTGCACGAAGGCGGACAGCACGTCGTGATCGAGCGAGCGGGGATAGATCTGGCCGGTCGCGGTGAACGCACTGGCGAAGCCGAGATGTTCGGCCACCCGGGCTTCGAGGGCGGCCAGCTTGGCGGTATCGCCTCCCAGCAGGTCGAGCATGTCCTGGGCGGTGCCCATCGGGCCCTTGATGCCGCGCAGCGGGTAGCGTCCGATCAGCTCGTCGATCCGCTGGTGGGCGACCAGCACCTCGTCCGCGGCGGTGGCGAACCGCTTGCCGAGGGTCGTGACCTGCCCGGGGACGTTGTGCGAGCGTCCGGCCATCGGCAGGTCGCGGTACTCGACGGCGAGCCGCGCCAGGTTGACCAGCACCGTGACGATCCGCTCCCGGATCAGCTTCAGCGACGCGAGGATCTGTTGCTGCTCGACGTTCTCGGTGAGGTCGCGGGAGGTCATCCCCTTGTGGATGTGCTCGTACCCGGCAAGCTCGCAGAACTCCTCGATCCGGGCCTTCACGTCGTGCCGGGTGACCCGCTCGCGAGCATTGATCGAGTCGAGATCGACCTGGTCGATCACCCGCTCGTAGGCGGCGATCACCGCGTCCGGGTCGTCGCCGCCGAAGTCGACGCCGAGGTCGCGTTGCGCCGCGAGCACCGCCAGCCAGAGCTGCCGCTCGGCGACGATCTTGTGCTCCGGCGACCAGATCTCCCGCATCGCCGGCGAGGCGTACCGGGTGGCCAGGACGTTCGGGATCATGCGTGCTCCTCGGCAGCCTTGGCGGCGATGTCGATCCGGTGGAAGCCGCCGTCGAAGTGAATCCGGGCGACGATGGCGTAAGCGGTCTCGCGCGCCTCGGCCAGGGTGTCGCCCGTACCGACCGCGGCCAGGACCCGGCCGCCGGCGGTCACCAGCTGCCCGCGATCGTCGAGTGCGGTGCCGGCCTGGAAGACGGCGCCGGTCTCCGTGCCGGTGATGACATCGCCCTTGCGTGGGGTGTCGGGGTAGCCGGCGGCGGCGAGGACGACCGCCACCGCCGCGCCGCTGCCCCATTCCAGCGGCGGCTCGTCGGCCAGGTCTCCGGTAGCGGCGGCCAGCAGCACCCGTCCGAGCGGGGTTCGCAGCCGGGTCAGCAGGGGCTGGGTCTCGGGGTCGCCGAAACGAGCGTTGAACTCCACCACCCGGACACCGCGTGACGTCAGCGCCAACCCGGCGTAGAGCAAGCCGACGAACGGAGTGCCGCGCCGCCGCAACTCGTCGACGGTCGGCTGAATGACGGTGGCCACCACCTCGTCCACCAGGCCGGGCGGCGCCCAGGGCAAGGGCGTGTAGGCACCCATCCCACCGGTGTTCGGGCCGGTGTCGCCGTCCCCCACCCGCTTGAAGTCCTGCGCCGGTTCGAAGGGCAGCACGTGGGTGCCGTCGGAGAGCGCGAAAAGGCTGACCTCGGGGCCATCGAGGAACTCCTCGATCACCACGCTGCCGCAGCTGGCGGCATGGCGAATGGCGGCATCGCGGTCGTCGGTGACGATCACTCCCTTGCCGGCAGCCAGGCCGTCGTCCTTCACCACGTACGGCGGGCCGAAGAAGTCCAGCGCGGCCACCACCTCGTCCATCGACACGCACAGCCGGGCCTGGGCGGTCGGGACGCCGGCCGACTCCATGATCTCCTTGGCGAACGCCTTGGAGCCCTCGAGGCGGGCAGCCGCAGCCGAGGGCCCGAACACCGGGATCCCCACTTCCCGGACGGCGTCGGCCACCCCGGCCACCAACGGCGCCTCCGGCCCGATCACCACGAGCCCGGCCCCCAGTCGCCGAGCGAGCGCCGCGACCGCGGCCCCGTTCAGCGGGTCGACGGGGTGGTTGGTACCGACTTGCGCCGTGCCCGGATTGCCGGGCGCGGTATGGACGGCCGCAACCCCCGGATCGCGGCTCAACGTCCACGCCAGGGCGTGCTCGCGTCCGCCGTTGCCCACCACCAACACCACCAGTCCGGTCACGCGCCCGATCCTATCGGCGCTGGCCGGATGGCCCGAGCGTGCACCGACCCCCGAGCTCAACCGGGCCCGCCCCGTCGTTCTGCGACGGGCCGGGACCTGCCTCGGATTCCCGCGCAATGCCGGCGGGGCCGCCGGCCGTCCAGCAGCTGACCTCTTGCCGGACAGCCGGCGGGTCCCTGCCATGATCGACCACATCCCCGCCGTCCGGCCCAGCGTCGCTGGCGCGCATCTGGACAAGGTCACAAAAAACCTGCCCATTTATGTGGCAACTGCTGCGTTTGTGTGGATTTCTGCCGTATCGTTGTGGTATGCCCGACGCAGTGCTTGAAGACCGACTCCTGCCGCACGAACGACACCTGCGCATTCTCGAGCACGCCCGGAGCCGATC
Organism: uncultured Propionibacteriaceae bacterium; assembly: GCA_964435735.1. Classification (GTDB taxonomy): domain Bacteria; phylum Actinomycetota; class Actinomycetes; order Propionibacteriales; family Propionibacteriaceae; genus Propionicimonas. The sequence continues at coordinate 17,168 of CAYSZZ010000014.1, read as the reverse complement.
GAAGGTCGAAGTCTCCGCGCTGGCCGAGGAGCTCGACGTCACCACTGAGACGATCCGGCGCGACTTGGCCATGCTCGAGCGGCAGGGGCATCTGCGCCGCGTCCATGGAGGGGCGGTGCACGTTCAGCGGTTGGGCTACGAACCCTCGGTGGACACCCGGCGCGGGCAGCACGCCACCCAGAAGTCGCGGATCGGTCGAGCCGCCCGGGAGTTGCTGCCGGACGGCGGCTCGATCCTGATCGATGGCGGCACCACCACCCTCGAACTGGTCCGCAACCTGCCTTCGGATCTGCGGATCACGGCGGTGACCAACTCACTGCAGGCGGCGACCCTGCTGGCCGAACTGCCGCAGATCGAACTGCTGATGCTCGGCGGCCGGCTGCGCGAGGTCACCGGTGCCGCGGTCGGTCCCTGGCCGCTCGCAGCGCTGGCCGAACTGCGGATCGACGTCGCGTTCATGGGCACCAACGGCATCACGCCGGAAGCCGGGCTGACCACTCCGGATCAGGCCGAGGCGGAGGTGAAGCGGGCGATGGTCACCGCCGCGGGGCGTGTGGTCTGCCTGGCCGACCACACCAAGGTGGGCCTGGCTCAGCTGTGCCGGTTCGCCCGGCTGACCGACGTCGACACCATCGTCACCGATGCCGGGCTGGAGGACAGCCTGGCTGAGGAACTGATCGCCGCGGGACCGGAGGTGATCCGGGCATGATCGTCACGCTCACTCCCAATCCCAGCGTCGACCGGACGGTGGCGGTCCCCTCGCTCGACCGGGGCAGTGTGATGCGGGCCTTCGAGACCCGCGAGGATCCCGGAGGTAAGGGACTCAACGTCAGCCGGGCGCTCGCCTTGCACGGGACGCCGACCACCGCCGTCCTCCCCGTCGGTGGCGTCTACGGACGGCTCATGCTCGACCTGCTGGAACCGCTGGACGTCACCTTGGAGCCGGTCCGAATCAACCAGGCGATCCGGGCGAACATCGGCATCGTCGAGCCTGACGGCACCACCACCAAGATCAACGAACTCGGTCCACAGCTGACCGACGACGAACTGGAGGGTCTGCGCACAGCCGTCCGCAAGGCCAGCGTCGATGCCGCCTGGGTGGTCTGCTGCGGCTCGCTGCCGCCCGGGGTCGCCGACGACTTCTACGTCGGACTGATCCGCAGCTGCCACGCCGCCGGGATCAAGGTGGCCGTCGACTCCTCCGGCGGCCCGCTGACCGCCGCGCTTGCCGCCAGTCCCGACCTGATCAAGCCAAACCGAGTCGAGCTCGCCGAAGCGGTGGGTCACGACCTGCCCACGGTCGGCACGGTGATCGTCGCGGCCCGCAGTCTGGTCGACACCGGCATCGGGACCGTGGTGGTGAGCCTCGGCCGGGACGGCGCTCTGCTGGTCAATGCCACGGAAGCGATCCAGGCCACCGCGCACGTCGCCCAGCCCCTCTCCACCGTCGGCGCCGGCGACGCCCTGCTGGCCGGCTACCTGCACGCCGTCGCGACCGGCGCGGACGCGGCCACCGCGCTACGCACCGCCGTCAGCTTCGGTGCCGCCGCCGTCGCCCTGCCCGGCAGCCAGATGCCCGGCCCCGACCAGGTGGCCGATGTTGCCGTCCAGGTGATCGACCCAAACCCGGCCCGCCCCTTGAACGACTGACGTCCCCCCAGACGTCAAGAGCAAGCGCTCGACGAAGGCCCGGCGAGCCCGCGCACCAGGCAAGGCCCGCCGGGCCAGACCCATGACGCAGATGCGCGAAGGCCCCGCCACCGCAGATCGGTGACGGGGCCTTCGCCTCTCCCACTGGCTACGGCTCGACGGTCACCTTGATCGCCTTGCCGGCGGCGACGATCTCGAACGCCTCCAGCGCCCGTTCCAGCGGCAGCCGGACGGTGATCAGGTCCTTCACCGGCACCAGACCGGAGGCGATGTATTCCAGCGCCTGACGGTTGTGTTCCGGTGCCGAACCATTGGCTCCGTGGATGTGGAGCTGCCGGTAGTGCACGAGGTTGGAATCGCAGGTGATGGTCGGGTTGGTCTTCGGCAGGCCGCCGAAGAACGAGATCCGGCCGTTGCGCGCCGCCATCGCGATCGCCTGCTCCTGGGTGACATTGGCTGCCGTGGCGGTGATCACCACGTCGGCGCCTCGTCCGCCGGTCAGCTGCATCACCTCGGCAACCACGTCGGTGGTGGCCGCGTTGATCGTGACGTCGGGCTGGACCGCTGCCGCGGACATCTCCAGCCGTTCGGCGTTGACGTCGACCAGGATGACCCGTCCGGCACCATGGACGCCGCGTGCGATCCGGGTGTGGATGCACCCGATCGGCCCGGCTCCGAAGATCACCACGGTGTCGCCGGCCTCGATCCCCAGCTGCTGCTGGGCATTGATCGCACAGGCGAAGGGCTCGGCCGCCGACGCCTCGTCGAACCCGACCCCGTCAGGGATGCGGTTCAGCCCGTCCACCTTCAGCACCGCGTGCGGGACGACCATGTACTCGGCAAAGCCCCCGTCGTACTGGTAGCCGATCGAGGTCTGGTTCTCGCAGACCGCCATCCAGCCCTTGCGGCACTCGTGACACTCCCCGCACGGGACGGCCGCGATCACCTGCGCCCGATCGCCGATCGCCCAGCCGGCCACGTTGGCACCGACCTCGGCCACCTCGCCGGCCACCTCGTGGCCGAGCACCCGGGGTGGGGTGAGGTTCGGGTGGCCATTGTGGAAGAGCTTCACGTCGGTGCCACAGGTGGAGCAGTTGCGGACCCGCAACAGCACCTCGTCGGCGGTGATCTCCGGGATCGGGGCATCCTCGACCCGGACGTCGCCGGGCGCGTAGAACCGCACTACCTTCATGGTCACCCCGCCGCCTTGAGGAGTTCGAGCACCTCGGCCACCGAGCCGGTGGTGCGCAGCCGCTCCGCGGCGTCCGCCTCCATCAGCTGCTCGGCAAGGCTCGCCAGGATCTCCAGATGGTCGTTGGCCGCCGAAGCGATCGGGATGCACACCAGGACCCTGTTGCCGTCCCAGTCGATGCCGTCCGGAAACTGCAGGAAGCCGAGGGCGGGGGCCTTGATGTAGCCGCGCGACTCGTTCGTGCCGTGCGGGATCGCCACCCCCTCGCCGATGTAGGTGGAGACCTGCAGTTCGCGGGCGAACATGCCGTCGATGTACTCCGGGCTCACCGCTCCGGCATCCATCAGCACCTGGCCGCAGAGCCGGATGGCCTCGTCCTTGGTCACCGACGCCAACCCCAGGCGCACCGAGCCCGGCGCGAGGATCGACTCATTGGACATCTGTGTTCTCCGTTCTCATGCGGCCGTCGGCCGCCATGTCAGTTCTCCGCCGGCGCGCCATTGGCCTGCTTGATCATCTCGACCACCTCGTCATACTTGGGGCTGCCGATGAAGTTGTCCACTGCGACATGCACCGCCGACGGGGTCGGCTGGCTCGCTCGGGCAAGCAGGTCCTGATGGGTGACTACGACATCGAAGGTGTCCTCCAGGTTGGAGATCGCCTTGTTCACCACCGTGACGTCGGTGTACCCGGCGTCCTTGATCTTCTTGCGCAGTACCGAGGCGCCCATCGCGGACGAGCCCATGCCGGCGTCGCAGGCGAAGACGATCGAGGTGATCGGGCCGCTCGCGACCGCGGCGGGTTCGGTGAGCAGGCCGGACACCGAGGACTTCTTGCCCTTCAGCGCCTCCATCTCTGCGGTGGCGGCGCTGAGGTCGCCCTCGCCCTTGTTCTTGCCGAATCCGAGCAGCAGCGCGGCCACGATGAACGTGACGGCGGCGGAGGCGAGCACGGCGAGCGTGACCCCCAGGAAGCTGTCGGGAGCCGTCTGGGCGTAGACCGCGATGATCGACCCGGGCGCGGCAGGTGCCCGCAGGCCGACGCCGAACAGCACATTGGTGAAGACGCCGGTCATGCCACCGGCGATCATGGCCACGACCAGGATCGGCTTCATCAGCACGTAGGGGAAGTAGATCTCGTGGATGCCGCCGAGGAAGTGGATGATGGCGGCGCCGGAGGCGGAAGCCTTCGCCGCACCCCTGCCGAAGAGCATGAAGGCCAGCAGCAGACCCAGACCCGGGCCCGGGTTGGCCTCCAGCAGGAACAGCACCGACTTGCCGACCTCGGTCACCTGCTGGGTTCCCAGCGGGGTGAGGATGCCGTGGTTGATGGCGTTGTTCAGGAACAGGATCTTCGCCGGCTCGATCAGGATCGAGGTCAGCGGCAACAGTCCGGTGTTGACCAGCCAGCCCACGGCTGCGCCGGCCGCATTGGAGATCGCGGTGACGATCGGGCTCATGAAGAAGAACCCGAAGATCGCCAGGATGCCTCCCCAGATGCCGGCGGAGAAGTTGTTGATCAGCATCTCGAAGCCGGGCCGGATCTTGTGCTCCCACAGGGCGTCCAGCTTCTTCATGCTCCAGCCGCCGAGCGGACCCATGATCATGGCGCCCATGAACATCGGGATGTCCGTGCCGGTGATCACGCCTATCGTGGCGATCGCGCCCACGACGCCGCCGCGCACGTCGTAGACCAGCTTGCCGCCGGTGTAGCCGATCAGGATCGGCAGCAGGTAGGTGATCGTCGGGCCGACGATGCCGCCACCGGCGAAGTCACCCCAGCCGCCGAGTGCGGCGACCCAGCTGTCCGCCGGCTGCTGGGCGATCAGGTTGATCCAGCCAACCTCGATGAAGATGGCGGTGATCAGGCCCCAGGCGATGAAGGCCGCGATGTTCGGCATCACCATGTTGGACAAGAAGGTGCCGAACTTCTGTACCGCTACTCGCGCCGAACTCTTCGGCGCCGCGACTTGCGTAGTCATGTGTATCCCCTAGACGTCGTTGCCAGTTGGGAACCCCGCAGTGGCCTTCCCACTCCGGAGTGCTAACCAGGATAAAACCACCGATTCGGGCAGATGTCAAGATAAAACAACACAACTTCGGACGTTAACGAACGCCCGTTCCCACACCTGCCGAACCCGGGCATCGCCAGGAGGCAGCCTCACGACGACGGACGGGCCGGCCCCTGAGGAGCCGGCCCGTCCGCTGCCGCTGTCACCGACCCTCCGGTCGGGCGTGGCAGTCAGGCGTCAGAGCAGTTCGTGGATGTTGACCACCTGTTCCCGCGAGGGGCCCACGCCGATGCCGGAGATCTGCGTCCCGATCAGCTCCTCCAAACGCTTGACATACGACTGGGTGTTGGCAGGCAGCTCATCGAAGCTGCGGCAACCGGAGATGTCCTCGCTCCAGCCGTCCAGGTACTCATAGACGGGCTTGGCGTGGTGGAAGTCGGTCTGGGTGACCGGCAGGTGGTCGTGGCGCACCCCGTCAACCTCGTAGGCGACGCACACCGGGATCTTCTCCCAGCCGGTCAGGATGTCGAGCTTGGTCAGGAAGATGTCGGTGAAGGCGTTGGCGTTCACCGCTGCCTCGACCACCAGCGCGTCGAACCAGCCGCAACGGCGCGGGCGCCCGGTGGTGGTGCCGAACTCGGCGCCGTCCGCGCGCAGCCGATCGCCGTCCGCGTCCAGCAACTCGGTCGGGAAGGGACCCTCCCCCACCCGGGTGGTGTAGGCCTTCGCGATCCCGACCGTCCGGTCGATCCGGGTCGGCCCGACCCCGGCGCCGATACAGGCGCCGGCCGCGATCGGGTTGGACGAGGTGACGTACGGGTAGGTGCCGTGATCCACGTCCAGGTGATGGGCCTGAGCGCCCTCGAAGAGCACCACCTTGCCCTGGTCCAGGGCGTCGTTCAGCACCCGGGAGACGTCGGCGATCATCGGACGGATCCGGTCGGCGTGCACCAGCAGGCCGTCGGCGACCTCGGCCGGGTCGATGGCGCGGCGGTTGTAGACCTTCACCAGCAGGTGGTTCTTCTGCTCCAGCGCCGCCTCGACCTTCTGCCGCAGGATCGGTGGGTCGAGCAGATCCTGCACGCGGATCCCGAGCCGGTTGATCTTGTCGGAGTACGCCGGACCGATGCCGCGTCCGGTGGTACCGATCTTGCGGCTGCCGAGGAAACGCTCGGTCACCTTGTCGAGCACCTTGTGGTACGGCGTGATCAGGTGGGCGTTGGCCGAGATCAACAGCTTGGAGACGTCGACCCCGCGGGCGGTCAGGCCGTCCAGCTCCTCGCACAGCACATCGAGATCGATGACCACGCCGTTGCCGATCACCGGCGTCGAGTTGCGGTTCAGGATGCCGGACGGCAGTAGGTGCAGCGCGTACTTCTCACCGTCCACCACGATGGTGTGGCCGGCGTTGTTGCCACCGGAATAGCGCACCGTGTAGTCGACCCGATCACCCAGCTGGTCGGTCGCCTTGCCCTTGCCCTCGTCGCCCCATTGCGCGCCGACAACCACGATCCCCGGCATGAACCTGCCCCCTCGCATCGGAGAAGCCCGCGGCAATGCCGGCGGGCTCTTGCGGCCATACTCTACCGGAGCCGCCTCCCGACCCCTCCGCCGCTCCGGATCCGGACTCTCGCGGCCTGAGTCGAGCGGATCCACGTCCGGATCGCCGCTCGGCCTCGCTGGCGGCCGCGGGACGGGTGGGACGGACCAGATCCGTTCCAGGCCCGCCGCCCGAGCCGGACGGCATTGTGGGCCGATCCCGAAGGACCGGCCCACAATGCAGGAGTCGCCGCTGGGTCAGCCGATGGTCTTGCCGGCCGAG
>CAYSZZ010000014.1:3510-10483 GCA_964435735.1 uncultured Propionibacteriaceae bacterium | reverse complement strand
GAGCGGAGCTGCTCGCAGGCCTCGACGATCCGGGCGGCCATGCCGGCCTCGGCCAGCTTGCCCCAGGCGCGCGGGTCGTACTGCTTCTTGTTGCCGACCTCGCCGTCGACCTTCAGCACGCCGTCGTAGTTGCGGAACATGTGGTCTGCCACGGGGCGGGTGAAGGCGTACTGGGTGTCGGTGTCGATGTTCATCTTGATCACGCCGTAGTCGACGGCGTCCGAGATCTCCTGGGCGGTCGAACCGGAGCCGCCGTGGAAGACCAGGTCGAAGGGCTTCTCGCGACCGTACTTGGCGCCGACGGCGTCCTGGATCTCCTTCAGCACCTCGGGACGCAGCTTGACCGCACCCGGCTTGTACACGCCGTGCACATTGCCGAAGGTGAGCGCGGTGATGTAGCGGCCCTTCTCGCCCAGGCCGAGCACCTCGATGGTGCGCAGCCCGTCCTCGACGGTGGTGTAGAGCTTGTCGTTGATCTCGGCCTTGACGCCGTCCTCCTCGCCGCCGACCACGCCGACCTCGATCTCAAGGATCTGGCGAGCCTTGGAGGTGAGGGCGAGCAGCTCGTCCGCGATCTGGAGGTTCTCCTCCATCGGGACGGCCGACCCGTCCCACATGTGCGACTGGAACAGCGGCTCCAGGCCACGATCGACCCGCTCCTGGGAGATCGCGATGAGCGGCTTGACGTAGGTGTCGAGCTTCTCCTTCTGGCAGTGGTCGGTGTGCACCACGATGTTCACCGGGTAGTTCTTCGCCACGATGTGCGCGTACTCGGCGAGGGCGACCGCACCGGTCACCATGTGCTTGATGGTCGGGCCGGAGGCGTACTCCGCGCCACCGGTGGAAACCTGGATGATGCCGTCCGAGCCGGCCTCGGCGAAGCCCTGCAACGCGGCGTTGAGGCTCTGAGACGACGTGATGTTGATCGCCGGGAAGGCGTAGGAACCCGCCTTCGCGGCGTCCAGCATCTCGGCATACTTCTCAGGACTGGCAATTGGCATGAATGCGGCCTCTCTCAGATGACGCCCGCGGTTCCGCGGGCGGGGAACATGGCCAGTCTTTCAAATCCTGACCTCATTGCGTAGCGATTGCGGGAAATGCTGGACGCGAGTGGGCGGACGGCGCCCTCAGGCGTCGAGCCGGGAGAGATCCATGCGCGCCCGACCACCGGAGAGCACGAGAATCGCGGCATCCAGAGTCGCGGGCAGCACATCGGTGTAGTCGAGCAGGATCTCCTGGTTGCGCTGATCGCGTCCGGTCGCCACCAGCCGGGAGGATCCGCCCCACCGGCCCGGACGCACCACCAGCGCGCCCACCTCGTCCCAGCCGAACCAGTCGGGGCCGAGCAGCATGCCCTGCCGGTTGGCACCCAGTGCCAGACCGGCCGGAACCCGCGCGGCGTCGCGACGGGCGACCACGTACCGCACGAACTCCCAGCCGCCCAGCACCAGCGCGAACACCAGCACCGAACCGATCAGCCAGGGGATGGACGATCCGAGCTCGTCCGGGTAGGCCAGGCGCAGTCCGATGCCGATCGCCACGAACACCAGGGTCGACCCCAGCCGCCAGATCAGCTTCGAACGGGCGCGCGCCACCTTCTCAGCCGCAACCTCTGGCCGGTAGTAGATGCCGAACTCGTCGCCCACCCGCTCATCGTACGTGGCCCGCCATGGCTCGGTCGCTGAGGACCGGCGCGGGCGCGTCAGCGCGACCAGCTCAGCGACCAGTGGTACATGGCGATCGCGGCCGCTGCCCCGGCGTTCAGCGAACGGGTCGAGCCGTACTGGGTGATCGAGACCAGTCGCTCGCAGGCGGCGACCATCGCCTCGGTCAACCCCGGGCCCTCGGAGCCGAACACCAGGCAGCAGTGCCGCGGCAGCCGGACGCCCTCCAGCGGCACCGAGCCGGGCAGGTTGTCGACCCCGACCAGTGCCACGCCGGCGACCTGCGCCCACTCCACCAACGACGTCACCGACTCGTGATGGTGGACGTGCAGGTAGCGGTCGGTCACCATGGCGCCCCGGCGGTTCCAGCGTCGCCGCCCGACGATGTGAACCCCGGCGACGTTGAAGGCGTTGGCCGTCCGGACGATCGAGCCGATGTTGAAGTCGTGCTCCCAGTTCTGGATCGCTACGTGCAGCGGCGCCCGACGGGTGTCGAGGTCGGCCACGATCGCCTCGACCGTCCAGTACCGGTAGCGATCCAGGACGTTGCGCCGGTCGCCCTCGGCGAGCAGCAGCGGATCAAGCCGGCGATCCGCCGGCCAGGGCTGGGGATGCGGGCCGACCCCGGGGGTGGCGAAGAGGTGCTCCGCCGCGGGCGGTGGGTGATCTCCGATGCCCGACGCGGGCTGCGGGGATGGTTTCGCGTCCGGGGTGGCGGGTTGCTGGTCGGCGTCCATCTCAGGCGGGCTCGGCGGGCTTGTACCTGTTCTCCAGCCGTCCCATCCACAGTCCGAGCGCGAGTCCGGCCGCGGTGAGGGCGACGGTGATGGCGACTCCCAGGGCGTCCAGCGCCGCGTGCTCCTCGAACGTGGGGATGATGATCGCCGTGGAGGCGACCACGATGCCGATGATGACGTGGAAGACGACCGGGTAGGCGATCTCCAGCAGCTTGCTGACCGCCTTGGCGAAGGCCAGCACGCACAGGATCGCGCCGATCCCGACCGGTATCAGAATCCCGAAATCCAGCCTTTTGATGCCCTCTGTCAGGGGCTGGTACAGGTTGAAGTAGAGCAGGAAGTTGGACGGCGACAGGCCCGGCACGATGATGCCGAGCGCGAAGATCGCGCCGGCCAGCACCCAGGTGCCGAAGTTCTGCGGCAGCGTCACGTTCAGATTCGTGCGGGCCCAGACCAGCCCGATCAGGGCCAGGACCCCGACCATCCCGGCCAGCACCAGGTGCCAGGGACGCCGGCCCCGCTTGCCGGCTTCGGCGAACAGTGCCGGCAGAGTCCCGCCGATGCACCCGATGAAGAACCACATCACCTGCACCTTGGCATGAACCAGGAAGTAGTCCAGCGGAAAGGCGAGCACGAAGATGCCGAACAGGGCACCGACCGCGACCGGCAGGAACCACAGCAGGTTGGCGATGAAGTCCTTGCGCAGATTCGCCAGGAACTCGATGATCCGCTCGTAGATGCCGAACACCGCGGCCAGGGCACCGCCGCTGACGCCCGGCAGGATGGCGCCGGTGCCGATGAACATGCCCTTGACGAAACGGAGGGTCCAGTCGATCACGCCGCTGGAAGCTTGGGTGGAAGAGGTCACGACGGGCAAGTCTAGACGTCGTCCTGGTACCCACGCCGCGACGAGAGGCGGACGCGAGCGTGCCCGTCGTCCGACCCAACGCGCGTCGGCCCGCCCGCGGGGACGGGCCGACGCGTGGCTGGGCGACTACTGCGGCGGCTGGTAGGGCGCCGGCTGCTGATCGGACGGTGGCCCGTAGCTCGGCGGGACCGGGTTCCCACCAGAGGCCGGATCCGGCGCACCGTAGCTCGGCGGCTGAGCCGGTGGGTACTGCTGCGGCTGCGCCGGAGGATAGGCGGGGGCCGGGAACTGCTGCTGGGCCGGCGCCGGCTCGCTGAGCTGCCCCGGCGGCGGAGCCAGCGGGTTCGACTGCTGGTAGGCCTGCGGGTCGGGCAGCCCGCCGGCGGCAGCCGCACCCGCCTCGAGCTGGGCGTTGCTGGGCTCGGCGCCCGGACGTGGCACGTCACCGCGGTCGCTGATCTCGCCGAAGCTCACCGTCGGGGCCTGTCGCATCGCGGTGTCGTTGACCTCGAAGTAGGTGGCCTTCTCGAACTTGAACATGCCGGCCAGGATGTTGGACGGGAAGGACTCCACCTGCGTGTTGTAGTTGCGGACGTTGGCGTTGTAGTACCGGCGTCCGGCGGCTATCCGATCCTCGGTGGCCGCCAGCTCGCGCTGCAGCTCGAGGAAGTTCACATTGCTCTTCAGTTCGGGGTAGGCCTCGACGCTGACGATCAACTGACGCACCGCGCCGGAGAGCTGCTCTTCGACCTGGGCGCGCTGTTCACTGGGGCCTCCACCGCTGGCCTGCGCCAACTGCGCGGCCTGGCTGCGCAACGCCACCACCTGCTCGAGAGTGTTGCGCTCGTGGGCGGCGAATGCCCGGACGGTCTCGACCAGGTTCGGGATCAGGTCATAGCGCCGGTTGAGCTCGACATCGATCTGCCGCCAGGACTCCTGGATCAGGTTCCGCGACTTGACGAAGCCGTTGTACAGCGAAACCGCATACCCCCCGAGGGCAATGACGATGACGAGCAGGATGACGAAAAACATCACGATGGTTCTTCTTTCGCTCGCAGGTGCTGAGTAGCCGTCAGCCTAACCTCTTGAGGGGACACAGCGAAGCGTGGCCTGAGTGGGGACGGTTCCTAACTCCGGCCACCCACCGGATCACAGGTTGGCCGGAGCGAAGCGTGGCCTGAGTGGGGACGGTTCCCAACTCCGGCCACCCACCCGATCGCAGGTTGGCCGGAGTTGGAACCGTCCCCAACTCGGGCCACCCACCGGGCCACAGGTTGGCCGGAGTTGGAACCGTCCCCAACTCGGGCCAGCTCGCGGGAGCAGTAGGAGCCCCGGGGTCAGGACAGGCCGAGGTCGGAAAGGCCGACGGCGTACCGGTAGGGAAGCCCGGCGGCCTCGATCTTCTCGCGGGCTCCCGTGTCGCGGTCGACGATCACCGCGACCCCAACGATCTCGCCACCGGCTTCGCGGACAGCCTCGACCGCGGTCATCACCGAGCCGCCCGTGGTCGAGGTGTCCTCCACCACCAGCACCCGCCGTCCGGCTACCTCGGTGCCTTCGATCCGTCGCTGCAGGCCGTGGGCCTTGGATTCCTTGCGGACGACGAAGGCATCCAGCCGGCCGCCGGCCCGAGCAGCGTCATGCAGCATCGCGACCGCCACCGGGTCGGCGCCGAGGGTCAGGCCGCCGACGGCATCGAACTCCCAGTCGGCCACCAGTTCCCGCATCACGGAGCCGACCAGCGGTGCGGCCACTCCGTCCAGCGTCACCCGGCGCAGATCGACGTAGTAGTCGGCCTCCCGGCCGGAGGCGAGCGTCACGCGACCCCGGACGACCGCGAGATCCTGGATGTGCTCGATCAGCTGATCGCGATGACTCATGCGCCACACCCTAGCCAAGCCAGCCGCGGACGACCGGATCGATCGAGTCGGCGGAATCCTCGTCGGTGAACGGAGACGCCGAGCCGAGCCATGCGGTCAGCCCGCCCGCCGCGATCAGCCGGTAGGGGAAAGCCGTTCGGGCCAGGTCCCGCTCCAGCTCCGCCAACGGCAGCTGACCGCGTGCGGCCACCGCCACCAGGTTGCCGTAGCGGCGTCCCTTCCAGACCGGGATCTCCGCGCTCACCGCCACCTGGCCGAAGGCGGACGCCATGCCGGCCAGGCAGCGGCGCCCCCAGTCGAAGGGTGCCCGGTCCCCGAGGTTCATGATCAGGACGCCGTCGCCGGTCAGCGTCCGGGCGAGCTCGCCGAACCACTCGACCGTGGCCAGTTCGGCCGGCACCACGGCCCCGTGGAAGGCATCCACGATGAGCGCGTCGGCATAGGCGTCCGGCATCGCCGCCACCGCCGTACGACCGTCAAGCTCGCGGATCTTGATCCCGCTGTTGCGAGGCAGTGGCAGCTGCGCACGCACCGCGGCGACCAGCTCGGAGTCCGGCTCGATCACGATCTGCGCCGTACGCGGACGGACGGCCGCCACGTAGCGCGGCAGGCTGAGCCCCCCACCCCCGACGTGGACCACCCGGATCCGCTGGCCGGCCGGACGCGACAGAACGGTGGCGTGCAACGCCTCCACGATCCTCCGGACGTATTCGAACTCGATCCGGGTGGGATCGCTGAGGTCGATCCAGGACTGCTCGGTGACCCCGGTGCGCACCACGAAGGCACCCGCGTGGATGTGGTCGGGAACGATCTCGCTCACGACACCTCCTTCGGAGCCGGAGGAATCAGGACTCCCAGCATGCCCGGCGAAGCCCCGACCTCCCAACCGCACCGGATACGATGGCTTCCCGCCCACAACGATGAGGAGCGCTCGTGATCATCGCCACCCCCGTGACTGTCGACGGCCGGACAGCCCCACGCTGGGGAAGGGCCCACTGGGTCGGGGTTGCTGACGTGACCGGGCCCAGGATCACGTCCTGGACCATCCACGAGGTGGGCTGGGACGACGCCAGTCTCTTCGGTCGCAACCCGCGGCACGCCCGGATCAGCCACTTCCTCACCAAGCAGGAGGTCGGCGCCGTCGTGGTGCCCAAGGTCGGCTCGCGGCTGGCGAGGCTCTTCGACCGGCTGGGCATCGCGGTGCTGCCGGCCACCCCCGGCGATGCCCGCGACTCCGTCCTGGCCGCCGTCGGCTCACTGCCGCAGCCCCATGGCGCCTGAGCCAGGGGGCACCGCCGCCTGAGTCAGCCCAGAGCCTCCGGGTACTCCGCGGGAGCACCCAGCACGTGCTCGGCCAGGAAGGCCGAGACGGTCTGGTACCAGACCTTGGCGTGCTGCGGGGTGAGCACCCAGTGGTTCTCGTTGGGGAAGTACAGGAAGCGATGGACGGTACTGCCGTCGTCCGCCGCCGGCAGCCCTGAGGCGGTGAGCAGTTCGTACCACAGCCGCAGGCCCTCGCCGATCGGCACCCGATAGTCACGATCGCCATGGATCACCAGCATCGGCGTCCGGATCTGGCCGACGAAGCGGTGCGGGCTGTTCGCGTGCGCCATCTCAGGAGTCATCTCGCGCCGCCAGTAGTACGCGTAGTCGGTGGTCGGGCCGAACTGGTCCAGCGCCCACAGGCTGGCATGGGTGACGATGGCCGCGAACCGATCGGTGTGCCCGGCCACCCAGTTGGCCATGTACCCGCCGAAGGAGCCGCCCATCGCGGCCACCCGGGTCCGGTCGATCTCGGGCAGGGCTTCGGTGGCGTCGGTGATC
>CAYSZZ010000014.1:0-3500 GCA_964435735.1 uncultured Propionibacteriaceae bacterium | reverse complement strand
GGTGATCGCCATGAGGTCGGTGTACGGCGCGGCTCCCCAGCGTCCCCAGCCCCGCTGGACGAACTCCTGGCCGTAGCCGGTCGACAGCGCCGGGTCGGGAAGGAGCACCGCATAGCCCTGGGCGACCATCAGCCAGGGGTTCCAGCGCCACGACCACGCGTTCCAGGAACCGAGCGGCCCGCCGTGGATCCAGAGCAGCAGCGGTGCCGGACGTTCGGCGGAGGCGCCCTCGGGCAGTGCCAGCCAGCCGCGCACCCGGACCCCGTCGGCGGCAGTGGTCTCGACCTCACGAAGCTCGCCCGGCAGCGATGGCGCCGGAGCCGGCGAACGCAGCAGCTGCGCCGCGACCGGACGCCGGGAGCCGGCCGGCCCGGCCTCCAGGAAGCCGGGCAGATCGATTCGGACCGGCTCGGCCGGCGCAGCGTAGCTGGCCCGCAACGCGTACAGGGTGCCGTCCGGTGCCACCTGGACGTCGCTGTAGGCCGCGTCGTCGGCGGTCACCGGTTCCCCGATGGCGTCCTGTTCCAGGCCCACCAGATGGATCGGCCCGCGGCCGTTGTCGTCGGCGGTCACCACCAGCGCGGATCCGTCGGGCAACCAGGAGACCGAGGTGGGCCAGCGGTCCCAGCCGGCGGCGACCGGACGCGCCGTCCCGCCCGCCAGCGGCACGATCATCAGGTGTTCCTCCGGTGCGCGCTCGGGAGTGCTGAGCGTGGAGCGGATGAACGCGACCTGGGTACCGTCCGGGGAGAGCGCCGGGCTCCCGACGGCGGCCTCCGGTTCGTCGAACAGCGTCCGACGTCCACCGGTGGCGACATCGATCGCGACCAGGATCGAGCGTTCGGCAGCCCCCGGATCCGGGACGGTCCACGTGGTGACCAGCGTCGCGCCGTCCGATGACAACGCGGCGGAGTGCGAGCGCAATGCCCGTCCGGCGCCGGTGAGCTGGCGCAGCGTGAGCCTGCCGGGGGCGTCGTTCGCCGTCTCCTGGTCGGGCTTCGGCAGCGGCTGGGCGGGATCGTCCGTGAGCGATGCCAGTTCGGCGACGTACCGGCGGAGCTGGTCGGGACCCAGGTCGTGATCCCAGTCCCTGACCGGGTAGCTGGAATGCAGGATCGCCTCCACCTTGGCCTCGCTGCGGGCCTTGCGCAGGGCGACGTCCCGCGGCAGATCGTCCGCGCTCGGCAGCACCGACGCCGCCACGCTGATCACCGTGGCCTCGCGGGCGCACAGGACGCCGGAGAGTCCACCCGGGGCGGTCGCGATCACCCGGGCTTCACCGCCGCCCGCAGGCAGCAGCCACAGCGCGGCCTTCGGCTGGTCGTCGTTCTTACCATCCCCGTCCGGGTCGGGCCGGGCGGAGGTGAACAGCAGGTCGCCGGTGGCGGCGAAGGCGGCCGATGCCTCACCCTTGGCGCTGCGGGTCAGCCTGCGGGCCGGCTGCCCGCCTGTCGGATCGAGTTCCCACAGCGCGGTGCTGTAGGCGGTGCGGTCGGGATTGAGCGTGCTGACGGTGGCGACCAGGCGCGTTCCGTCCGGGCTGAGGGCGAGTCCGCCGAGCCGCGGCAGTGCGACGTAGGCGTCAAGATCGTGAAAGGGGGTGTTCAGTGTCACGACAACGGTCTATCACACCGCCCAAAGGCGGCATGCCAGAACCGTCACACCGAGGCGGCGAGCACGGCCGGTCCGCCCGGGTGCGGCTCACCGAGCGGTGCGCCTACAGCAGGGGTTCCCTCGGTTCCAGGACGGCAGCGACGATCGCCTCGATCGCGAAGGCGCTCGCCTCCCCCAGTTGGACGTTCTCGGGACTGAGCAACCACTGGACCTGCAGGCCGTCCATCACTGCCAGGATGCTGGCGGACGCGTGCGCGATCGTGTCGGGTGCCTCGATCCCCCGCTCCGCGCACATCATCCGGAACGCGTCGGAGACCTCTCCGCGCAGCGTCCGGTAGCGGCCTTCGAAGAACTCCCGGGCGGGGTGGTTGTCCGTGACCGACTCCCCCGACAGCACCGCGAAGGCCTGCACGATGCCAGCCCGCCTGGCGTTGGCGAAAGCGGTCTTCACCAGATGCCGGAAGAGCTCGATGCCGCCCGGGATGTGCTTCCCCTCGAGTTCGGCGACATCGGCCTCGTCGCGGTAGGTCAGCACTTCCAGGAGCAGCTTCTGCTTGGATCCGAAGTGGTGCAGGATGCCGGCATGCGTCATCCCTACCTGCTCGGCGATCTCGGTGAGCGGGCCGGCCTTGTAGCCCCGGCTGCCGAAGATCTCCGTAGCTGCCGCCACGATCTCCTGACGGCGCACCAGGGTCTCCGAGCGCGTCCGGGTCTCGCGCTTCTTCGTGGCCATCGCCTCCCACTCCCGTCCGGACCGCTCCGGCATCGTGACCGCGAGCGACACTGAGTGTACGGTCATCGCCGCCGCGCACGGGCCGGTGGTCTCGATACCCGAGGACGCTCCCACCCTGCAGCCGACCGGCTCGACGGCCGGGAGCGCGGGCGAAGATCACGATGTGGTCACAGAGCTGCCAGCGGATTGCTAACTTACTGACTGGTATGTAAGTTCATTTTCAGCGACGCCTCCTGAGAACGGCAATGTACAAGCGCCGGGTGATCGGGTGGTGCCGTCACAGTGGTCCCCCGGACGCGGACAAACCGCCGCGCTCTACGAACACAAAGGAGAACAGCAATGAGGCTGAAGCCCTCGCTGGCAGTGGCCGCCCTGGCGGCCGCGCTCGCGCTGACCACGCTGGCCTTCATCGGCGTGATCCCGATCACCAACCTCAACTGGGGCACCATCTTGTTCTGGGCGCAGCAGAACGGCGCCTTCCCCGACTTCTGGTGGTGGTACATCCCCGCCGGGCTGTGCATCGCGATCCTCGGCACCGCGCTGGCGCTGGTGAACTTCGGGATCGACGAGTACGTCAACCCACGCCTCCGCTCGGCCGGCGAGCGCGCCCGCGCGATGCGCAAGAAGCGCATCCGGGCCACGGCCGCGACCGCCGTCCGCCCCGCCACCGTCCGCCACACCACCACGAAGGACCCACGATGACCATCACCAGCGAGCTGGACTACCTCGATCCGACGCTCACGGTCGCCGAGCGGGTCGCCGACCTGCTCGGACGGATGACCGCCGCCGAGAAGGCCGGCCAGATGCTGCAGCTGGACGCCCGCGAGGACCTCGACCACTACGTGCTCGGAATGCACGCCGGCTCGATCCTGCACACCTCGCCGGAACGGGTGGTGCGGGCCCACCAGCTGACCAGCCAGACCCGGCTGCGGATTCCGCTGCTGGTCGCCGAGGACTGCATCCACGGCCACTCCTTCTGGGTCGGCGCGACCATCTTCCCGACCCAGCTGGGGATGGCGTCGTCCTGGGACGCGGGTCTGGTGGAGCGGGTGGCGCGGGCGACCGCCGTGGAGGCATCCGCCACCGGGACGCACTGGACGTTCTCGGCGGGGTGATCGCCATGCATATGGTGCACGCAGGGGTGGCGGGGCTG
>CAYSZZ010000013.1:48342-92631 GCA_964435735.1 uncultured Propionibacteriaceae bacterium | reverse complement strand
CTTCAGCTGCGCCGTTCGCTCCTCGGGCGACGCCGACCCGGAGGGTATGGCGAGCTTCCTGAAGCAGACCTTCGGCAAGACCATCAAGCTCTCCGCCACCGACGCCGGCCTGGCCATCACAGCCGCGGACAGCACCGTCGCCTGGTCGGTCGCCCACGTCGCCGTGGCCGGCACCGGACGCTACGGACTGACCGGCGTGTCGATCGGTGCGTGGACCTGGACGCACGATCCATGGTCCCCGGCCGCATGGCACGGCCCCGGCTCCCCTGCCGGGCCGAGCGATCTGACGCTCAGCTTCGCCTCGGACTAGCGAGCCTGGCGATAGCGCCAACGGCCATCGGAGTCGAGGAAACCCTGCTCGGAGTCGGTGGTCACCCAGTAGTAGGCGGTGCCGCCGGCTGGATCAGGGACCGGGACCGCGCTGGTGAACCTCGTCCGGTCGCCGTCGGAGTCGATCACCAACGAGCCGGAACAAGCCACGAACAGCCGGCCCACACCGCGACAGCTTGCCGGGCCGGGCAGGGTGGTCGTGCGCCCGGTGGCCAGCGAGCGGATACGGGTCGCCGCGGGCTGATCCACGCTGGGCCGGTCGGCGACCAGCCCGGCGGTCAGCACCCGGGTGAACCCGGCCGGCAATGTGGTGGCGCCGCCCTGGGGCAGCTGCACCAGGTCGGCGGGTCCGTCGGGGGCCACCACCGCGCAGGCACCGGAGGCGGTCGGCTCGCAGTCGATCTGCCCGGGCCCGGGCTGCACCACGGTCTCCAGGTCAGGACCGAGCAGACCGCGACGTCCGTCCGCCTCGACCCAGTAGCCGAGCACCCGTTCGCCGATCGCGGCCGGGATCGTGACCGGACGGATCCGGTCCCATTCGCCGCCGACCCGGCGGAAGCCGACATCGAGGAAGGTGGCCCGGCCGTTCTCTTCGACCATCGCATAGCCGCCGCGGAACGCGCTGGCCGCATCGAACTCGGGAGACACCAGCCACCGACCGTTCCGGCCGAGGTAGCCGACCTTGCCGGTCGGCTCGCCCGAGGAGGTGCGCCGCGCCACTGCCGGGACGCCGGGTGCCCCAGCCTCCATGGCTGCCACGGTCACCCACCCCGGGTGCGAGGTGGTCGCGCCGGTGGTCAGGTCCAGGAAGTACTCCCCCGCCGGCTGGGAGACATTGACCACGCTTGAGGTAACCGCCGCAATCGTCCGGTGGCCCGCGGGCGCGAGCACCGATTCCCCGGTGGCTGCTTCGACCACGCTCACCTCCGGGCGTCCGGCCGAGGGGCGGGTGATGACCAGATGGTCGGTTCCGACGCACGCGACGCGTGGGGTGTCGACCTGGGCGACCACCTGGCCGCTGAAGGCGATCAGATCGGAACCCTCCGCACCGCTGGCGAGTACGGCGGCCGGCCGCCCGTCCGCGTCGGCGCAATAGGAGTACGAGCTGTAGGAGGCGGGCACGACCAGTTCACCCGTCGTGTCGACGAAGCCGTACCTCGTCACGCTCGCCGGCCGTCCGCTCTCGTCCGTCCCGGGGACGACCGTGGCTGCCGGCCACAGCATCGGCTGGCCGTCCGCCGCGGGCAGGTCGGGCTGGACGGCCTCGGCAGGCGTCGCCACCAGCAGCGCAGCGACCGCCAGGGTCACGGCAGGCAGGAACCGACGAAGCACCCGTCCATCCTGCGCCAACCGCGGTGGGGAAGGAAGGGCTGCCGGCGAAGCCTTGGGGAAATCTCAGACAGGAGTGGAGATATCGGGCACGCTGGAGGCCGGCCGCGCGTCCAGGACGGCCGGCGTCCTGCTGATGAAAGCCGAAGAGTTCGCTGTGAACCACCCCCGCTGCCGCCGCCGGGGCAATGATCGTGGGTATGGGGCGCCACCGGGTTCGCGCAGTCGGGGTCGTACTGGCCGGCCTGTTGACCGGGCTCGCCGCCGCCTGTACCCCGCAGGCTCCGCCGCAACCCCCCACTCGGTCCGCGACGCCGACCAGTACCCCGGCCGGTCCCAGTCCCGAGCCGAGTCCCAGCGACCCAGCTGGGACGTTCCCGATGCCGGCAGCCGATGGTGGGCCGATGCTGTGGCCTACCACGTCCGTCCGAACCGTCGATCTGGAGGGCTGGACCACCGAGCAGATCCTGCGCGGATTCGTCGACACCGAGGGCACCCTCGTCGTCCCGCCGCGGTACCAGTGGTACGACTTCTGCCGGGACGAGACCGGGCGGGCGTCCCTCGTCCTGGCCGGCAACGGTGCCACCGCGGTGGACATCCTCGACCTGTCGGGACGGGTGATCGGCCAGGTGCCCGGACGATACGCCGATTGCATCGGCGACACCCACGCCGTGTTCCAGACCGACATCAGCGAGAACGGGGTCCTCGACGTGGGCTCTGGGCTTTTCGACCTGCGCTCCGGCGAGACGCTGATCGAAGCCAGGCCGGGACGTACGGTCACCACGATCGACCACCGAACAGTCAACGTCCACCGTGCCAGGGACGAGTACTTCCTCGACCTCGTCACGGGTGAGAAGACGCCGCACCCCGGCTTCCTGGCCGGCTACCTGGAACCGTCGGCGAACGCAGCCGATCGTGCCCTGCTCCCGGCCAGTACCGTGCTGATCGACACCTATGCCGAGCCCGAGGAGGTGCCGCTGATCGGTTACCTCGATCGCCGGGGCGACTGGGCACTCGAGCCGATGTTCCAGCGGGCCGACCCCTTCCAGGCCGGGTACGCGGTGGTCGGGGACGACGCCCGCGTCCACTTCATCGACACCGCCTTCCAGCAGGTGGGCGGCGACTGGACCCGGGTGTACGCGACCCAGTGGGGCTACGAGGTGCTGGCGGAGGCGGACGGCCGCGACGACACCGGTCTGCTCGGGCTCGACCTGCGGGTCATCATCGAACCCGGGGCGGCCGAGACGATCGGCTGCGGCTGGACTTCCCCGACCGTCTGCGATGTGTATCCGCACGCGGGCCCGCCGCAAACGCTGTTGCTGCCCGAGGGCACGTTGATCGATCCTCCTGAAGGCTTCGGCCACGCCCTGAGCCGGACGCTGTTCTCCGACGAGCCGCGGGAGGGCCCGGCGAACCGCGTTCACGACGTCGGCAGCGGCATCACCTTCGCCCTCGACCGGCCGTCGCACTGCCTGGCGGTCGGCGTCTGGATCGGCTGCGAACCCCAGGCGAAGAGCGCGCCACCGGGCGTCTACCGGGCCAACGGCGAGCGGACGGAGTTCCGCGATGTCACCGCGATCGACGGGCCGGTGCAGGACACCACCTCGGGCTACTACTGGGCGACGGCCGGCAGCTATCAGGGCTTCATCGACGACACCGGCCGCTGGCTCTACCGCGAAAGCCGCTACACCACCTTGGAGGACTGACATGACCGTCCGCCTGACCGGCATCGCAGCCGCGCTGGCGCTCGCACTCACCGCGTGCACCCCGGCAGCCCAGCCGAGCCCGAGCGTCCCGTCCGACCCGGTCTCGCCGTCCAGTTCCCCGAGCCCGACCGCCCAACCCTCCGACCCGGAGCCACCCGGCTACCCGTTCAGCTTCGACACCCTGCCCCGGATGGACGGCTCGACCGCGAACATCCCGCTGATCTCGCTGGTGATCCAGCGGCTGACCGGAGCCTCGGCCGCCGAGGCCGACAACGCCGTCAAGGTCACCACCACCCCGAATGCCTACCGCGCGCTGATCGCCGGCGAGACCGACCTGCTGCTGGTCTACGAGGCGAACGCCACCGTGAAGCAGGAGGTCATCGACTCCGGGGTGAGGCTGGAGTCGCATCCGATCGGGCGCGATGCGCTGGTCTTCTTCACCAACGAGGCGAACCCGGTCACCTCGCTCACCACTGCGGAGTTGCGCGACATCTACACCGGCCGGATCACCAACTGGAAGCAGGTCGGCGGCCGGGACAACGAGATCGTCGCTTACCAGCGGACGGAGGAGTCCGGTTCCCAGGCGCTGATGCGCAAGTACGTGATGGGCGACCGGGCGATGGCCAAGGCACCGACGGAGCTCGTCACCGACGACATGGGTGGGATCATCGAGGGGGTCTCCGACTACGCCAACACCGGCAACGCGCTGGGCTACTCGGTTTACTACTACCTGTCGAGCATGTACGCGGTGGAGGGCATCCGGATGCTCGGCGTCGGGGACGTGATGCCCTCCCGCCAGAGCATCGGCACCGGGGAGTACCCGTACGTGAACGACTTCTTCGTGATCATCCGGGCCGACGAGCCCGCTGACAGCCCGGCTCGCCAGGTGAGGGAGTGGCTGCTCTCCCCCGAAGGCGCCCAGGCCGTGGTGGACGCCGGGTACGTGCCGGCGGGCTGAAGCCAGGCGCCTGACGTTGCATCTGTTCGGCTTCTGGAACGAGATCCCGGACAAGTGCGACACCAGACGGATCGGAGCAAAGGCCGGCAACCCTCCCGCACGACCTGCGTGGCCGGAGTAGGAGTGGCCGGAGTAGGAACCGTCCCCAACTCTGTCCGTGGCCCGAAATGGGGACGGTTCCTACTCCGGCCACCGGGCAGGCTCGCCGCGCAGACGATCGGCGGCGGCTTCGATCCGCTCGTCGGTGGCGGTGAGCGCGACCCGGACGAACTGCTCACCGGCCGGACCGTAGAAGTCGCCGGGCGCGACCAGGATGCCCAGCGAGGCCAGGTGGTCGACGCTGGCACGGCAGTTCTCGCCGCGGGTGCACCACAGGTAGAGCGAGCCCTCGGAGTGCTCGACCCGATAGCCGGCGGTCTCCAAAGCAGGACGCAGCAACCCCCGGCGGCGCAGGTAGCGGCCGCGCTGGTCAGCGACGTGGGCGGAGTCGCCGAGCAACGCGACCATCGCCGCCTGGACGGGTGCCGGCAGCATCATCCCGGCGTGCTTGCGTACCTCCAGCAGCGGCCCGACCAGCGCCGGGTCACCGGCGATGAAGCCGGCCCGGTAGCCGGCGGCGTTCGATCGCTTGGAGAGCGAGTGGACGGCCAGCAGCCCGTCCAGCGCGCCACCGTTCACCCGCGGGTCGAGGACGGAGACCGGCTCGGCCTCCCAGCCGAATTCCCCGTAGCACTCGTCACTGGCCAGCACAGCGCCCGCTTCGCGGGCGGCGTCCACCCAGGCGCGGGTCTCGTCCAGGCTGAGGATGCGGCCGTGCGGGTTGGCCGGTGAGTTGATCCAGATCAGCCGCGGTCGAAGCCCGGCGATCGCGGCCGGGTCGTCGCAGGCGACCGGGTTCGCCCGGGCGATCCGCGCGCCGACCTCGTAGGTGGGGTAGGCGATCTCGGGATAGACCACGGCGTCCGCCTCGGTGAGCCCCAGCAGAGTGGGCAGCCAGCCCACCAACTCCTTGGTGCCGATCACCGGCAGCACGCCCTGCTCGGTCAGACCGGAGGCCTGCCAGCGGGCGGCGAGGTAGCCCACGATGGCCGCCCGCAGCGCAGGGGTGCCCCAGGTGGTCGGGTAGCCGGGCGCATCCGAGGCCTCACGGAGTGCCCGCTGGGCGAGTTCAGGTGTGGGATCGACCGGAGTGCCGACCGAGAGATCCACCAGCCCCCCGGGATGCGAGGCCGCCCGGGCGCGGGCGTCCGCCAGCGAATCCCAGGGGAAGACAGGCAGCCGACCGGCGAGGCTCACTCGCCCTGCGGCGGCAGTGCCGCGACGACTGGGTGGTCGTAGTCGATCGGGCCCTGCCGGGCAGCACCGCCGGGCGAGCCGATCTCGTCGAAGAAGTGAACGTTGACGTCGTAGTACTCGGCCTGGTCGGCGGGGACGTCGTCCTCGTAGTAGATCGCCTCGACCGGGCAGACCGGCTCGCAGGCACCGCAGTCGACGCACTCGTCGGGGTGGATGTACAGCATCCGGTCGCCCTCGTAGATGCAGTCGACCGGGCATTCCTCGACGCAAGCGCGATCCTTGATGTCCACACAGGGCAAGGTGATCACGTAAGTCATGTCGGCTGGCTCCTCCTACGACGCTTCGTGGCCTACTGTACAACCGATGAACCGCCCCGACCGCGAAACGTCCCACCGCGTCCCAACCCAGCCCGGAGTACGGGTGACGGTGCGCTTCGCTGTGCCCGAGGGTGGCACCCGGGACGTGGTGGGCTACGTCCTCTCCGCAGATCAGCTGACCATGACTGTGCTCGACCGCCACGGTACCCAGCACACCATCGTGCGGGCCGACATCGTGGCCGGCCACCGGGTGCCGGTCTCCCGCGGGCGCGATCCGCTGCGGATGCCCACCGACCTGCTGGACGCCATGGCCGAGCGGACGGGAATAGGCGGCCGGCGGTTCGTGATCCGGCTGTTCGATCTGCTGGACGGCCTGGAGCCACCCGCGACCGTCGCCGTCCCAGCCATTGCGCTGGTGGACGGCGAGTGGGTCACCACGGACGCAACCGAGTCGCTGGTGGCGGTCGCCTGGTGGGCCACCCGCTCCGGCGCCCGCAGCATGCAGGTGCGCACCGACGACCCCGCCACGATCGAGCGGCTGCTGACCCGAGGCTTTCACGAGCGAGTCTGAGAGTCGGGAGCATCGACCATCGGCCCTGGAGCGTCTACGATCGCTCCGTGCCCGACCGGCGCACCCGATCCTGAGGACGCCCGTGACCACCAGACCACCCATGGAACTCGGTGCCAGGATCGCGCCGGCCGATATCGTCGATGTCTTCGTCTACGTCGTCGTGCTGAATCTCGCCGTGGAGTACTTCCCGCTGATCATCACCGAGACCTTCACGCTGTCGCTGCTAACCGCGGTCCTGCTCAAGATCGTGCTGGAGGGGGTGGTGTGGGCGAAGAACCGTGTGAAGGCCCGGTTCAACGCCGCGACCACCCTGGGCGGCCGGATCGGCGCCGGGTTGCTGCTGTGGCTGCTGGTCTTCGGCAGCAAGTTCGTCGTGCTCGAACTCGTCGCCCTCTTCTTCGCCGATCAGGTGAAGCTGGGCGGATTCTTCGCCGTGACCGGGCTGATCATCGTGCTGCTGCTGGCCCGTGCCGGCGTCCGCCGGCTGCTCGGGGTGCCCGCGGCGTCCGCGGTGGGCTGATTCCGGCTCACTCCCGGACGGCGCCCTCCAGCATGCCGCGGATGAAGTGGCGCTGCCCGAAGATGTAGAGCACCACGACGGGGGTCGCGACCAGCACCGCGCCGGCGGCGAGCAGCGCGGTGCCCTGGGTGTACTGGCCCTGGAAGAAGGCCAGACCCAGCGGAGCGGTGCGAATGGTCGCGTTCGGCGACATCACCAGCGGGATCAGGAACTCGTTCCAGGTCCACATGAAGACCAGCAGCACCAGGGTGAGGATCGCCGGACGTCCGACCGGGACCAGGATCTGCCACAGGATGCGCCAGGAGCCGGCCCCGTCCAGCCGGGCCGCCTCGATCAGCGCCACCGACGAGGTGCGGAAGTAGGTGCGCATCCAGTAGGTGCCGAAGGCGATCGACATCGCGATCTGCGGCAGGGCGACCCCCCACAGGGTGTTGATCAAGCCGAGTTGCCGCAGGTCGAAGAAGAGCGGCACCACGATGGCCTCGGTGGGCACCATGATCCCCAACAGGAAGACCCAGAAGACCGCGCGCTGCCCTTTGAACCGCATCGTGCCCAAGGCGTAGCCGGCCAGGATCGACACCGTCACCGACACCACCACCACGATCACGGCGACCGCCATCGAGGTGAGCATGTACTGCCCGAACCGTCCGATCACCCAGGCATCCAGGAAGTTCTCCGGGTGGAAGATCCCGCTCTCGCCCGCGCGCTGCGGCCCGAAGGCGAGGCTGAGGATGACACCGATCGGGGCGAGCACCAGGAAAGCGAAGGCCACCAGGATGACGTAGTTCGCCGCGCGTTCGACGGCTGAGATCGTCACGAACCGGCCCCCGTCAAAGAGATGCCCACTGGCGCGGGGATGGCGGGTCGGGACCCGGAGATGACCGGGACGTGCGCGGCAGAGATCGTCATACCCGGTCACCGATCCGATTGACCACGGCGTTGATCGCGAACACGATCGCGGTCAGCACGATGCCGATCGCGGTGGCGATACCCACCCGGCCCAGTTCGAAGGCGTTGCGGTACACCTCATAGCTGGGCACCGTGGTCGAGGTGCCGGGGCCACCGCGGGTGGTGACGTACACCAGGTCGAAGGTCTTCAGCGCCGCAACGATGGTCAGGGTGAGCGCGACCGTGATCTCGCCCCGCAGGCTGGGCAGGGTGATCGCGAGGAACTCCTGGAGCGGGCCCGCGCCGTCCAGCCGGGCGGCCTCGAAGAGATCCTTGGGGATCCGGGCGATTCCGGCCATCAGCAGGACGGTGACCAGCCCGGTCGACACCCAGGTGCCGACGAAGCCGACGGCGGGCAGCGTCCAGGTGTAGTCGCCCAGCCAGGCGCGGGTCAGGGAGCCCAGCCCGACCGCGCGGAGCAAGGCGTTGATCGGGCCGTCCGGGGCGTACAGCTGCCGCCAGGTGACCGCGACCACGACCATCGCGATCACCTGCGGCAGGAAGATGACCACCCGGAAGAAGCCCAGTCCGCGCACCTTCGCCCGGGTGAGGATGGACGCCAGCACCAGGCCGATCGCCAGCGGCAGCACCGCGTAGAAGAAGATCAGCACCAGGGCATGCCCGAAGGCCTCGCGTAGCCGGGGGTCGGTAAAGACGGTGACGTAGTTCCGCAGGCCGACGAATCTCGATGAGGGGGACAGCCCGTCCCACTCATACAGCGAGTACTGCGCGGCCCGGGCGAGCGGGAACAGCAGGAAGCCGCCGTACAGCAGAAGTGCCGGAGCCAGGTACCCCCACGGCAGCCACCTCGGCCCGGCGAGCCGGCTCCGGGGTGGTGACCCTTGAGCCTGGCGAAGGGCCTGCGGGTCGGCGCGGTCAGCCATTCGAGGCGACGAACGCCGTGTAGTCGGCCTCCAGCGCCTCGGTGAACGCGACCGGGGTGAGCCGGCCGTCGATCAGCTCCTGAAGCGCGTTGCCCAGGGTGTCGGAGAAGGTGGGCGTGGCGTAGTCGAGGTAGGGCAGCAGATCGCCCGAACTGGTGACGTCGCCGAAGGCGGTGAAGACCTCGGCCAACCCACCGCTGGCCGAGCCGGCGAGTTCCGCGGTGCGGTTGACCGGCAGATTGCCGGTGTCGACCAGGAGCTGCATCGCGTCGTCGCTGGTGAGGAAGTCGAGGTAGGCGGCCGCGACGTCCGGATGCTCGGTGGCCGAGGTGACCGCGAACGGCACACCGGTCCCGCCGGTCGTGGCGGGCCGTCCGGCGGCACCGGCCAGCACGAAGAAGCCCAGGTCGTCGCCCATCGCGGCGGCGAGGTCGGCGGCCAGCCAGGAGCCGCCGATCAGGAAGGTTCCCTCGCCCTCGGTCAGCGATTGCCACACCGCGTCATAGTCGGCGCCGTTGACGCCGCCGTTGAAATAGCCTCGGTCCACCCAGCCCTGCAGCGTGGCCGCGGCGGCCTCGTTCTCCGCGGTCTTCCAGCTCGCCCCGGCGTTGCCGAGCGCGAGCGCGGTGATCTGGTCGGCCGGGACGGTCGCGCCCTGCAACGGACCGAAGACGTGGATCGCCGGCCACTTGTCGAGATTGCCCAGCAGCAGCGGGGGCTCGCCGGCGGCCTTGGCCTTGGCCAGGGCGGCGTCGAACTCCGTCCAGTCCTTCGGGACCGCGAGCCCGAGACCGGCGAGCTTGCTCTTGGAGTAGAACACCCCCACCACCTCGCCCATCTGCGGCAGGCCGTAGAGGTTGCCCTCGCCGAAGACCTTCGCGTCGGCGGAGTAGGTGGAGAACTTCAGGACGGACGCCGAGAACCGGTCCTTCCAGCCATAGGCCTCGGCGTAGGCGTCCAGCGGGATCAGCTGGCCCGCCGCGACCAGGGCACCCATCGTGTTGCGGGCGTTGTTGGCCTGCACGACATCGGGGGCGTCGTCGCCGGTGAGCGCCAGCCGCAGGGTGGTCGCCAGGTCGTCGAAGGACTGGGAGACCCGATTGATGGTCACGTTGGGGTATTTGGCGCGGAAGGCGGCATTGAGCCTCTCGATCTGCTCGTTCTGCCCCCCGCGTACCTCCTGGTCCCACACGGTCAGGGTGACCTCTCCCACACCAGAGATGTCGGTGTTCACCTCCGAAGGGGAGGCACTGCCGGGCGGCGCGCCGGGCGAGGTGGCTGCGTTCCCAGAGCCCGGCGCACAGGCGGAGAGGGTGGCGAGAGCGGTGAGCAAGATGAGGCCGAGAAGGGTATCTCGAGCGCGCTGAGCAAGCCTGAACAAGCTGCGCCTTCCGTCATGGTTGTGTAACGGCCCCCGCCCGAGGAAGCTCTGGGCCGGAAACACCATTCCGGGCGCGGACCCTCGGCAGGTGGGCTCGGGCGAGAGCTTAGCGGGTGGAGCCCGGCTCAATCGGCCTTCTTGCCCTCCGGCCAGCTCACGGGCGGCCAGCGGTGGCCGGCCCGCGGAAACACCGGACACCGACTGTCGGCTACCACGTCCGGCCGCCTACTGTGGGCACACCGAGCTTGGAGGTAGCAGTGATTCGAGTGGCGACGATCGGCACCAGCATGATCACGCGGCGGTTCGCGGCCGCCGTGGGCGAGGTTGAGGGCATCGAGCTGGCCTGTGTCTATTCGCGCGATGGCGAGCGTGCGGCAGCGGTGGCCCGCGAACTGGGCGCGCCGGCGTCCGAATCCGACCTCGAGCGGCTGCTCGATTCACCCGAGCTCGACGCGGTCTACGTCGCCAGCCCGAACACCGTGCACCATCGTCAGGCGCTGGCGGCGATCGAGGCCGGCAAGCATGTCCTGGTCGAGAAGCCGGCGACCACCAGTGCCGCCCAGACCGCCGAGTTGGTGGTCGCCGCGCGGACGGCAGGGGTGGTGTTCCTGGAGGCGATCCGTAACCTCTACGACCCCACCTACGAACTGGTCCGGGAGCTTCTCCCCCGGCTCGGCCAGGTCCGCCGGGTCACGCTGCGCTTCCACCAGCGCTCCCCGCGCTACGACCGGGTGCTGGCGGGCGAAGCAGTGAGTGTCTTCGATCCGGCCATGGGCGGCGGCGCCCTGTACGACCTCGGCGTGTACTGCGCACAGACCCTGGTCCACCTCTTCGGTGAGCCCGATCGGGTGCTGTCCGCATTGGTCCCGGTCGCGGGCGGAGCCGACGGGGCCGGTGCCGCCCTCGCTGTCTACCCGGGCTTCGCCGCCGACCTCAGCTTCTCCAAGATCACCGCCTCAGCCGTCCCCAACGCCATCGAGGGCGAGCGTGGCACGCTGCTGATCGATCATGTGGCCGACCCGCGCCGGCTCACGCTGCTGTCCCTTGACGAGTCCGAAGAGGTGTTCACCGTGACCAAGCGGGGCACCGACCGATTGGCGAACATCGCCGACTGCGTGGAGCGGTTCGTCGCCGCTGTCGC
The DNA here is from genome assembly GCA_964435735.1 of uncultured Propionibacteriaceae bacterium. Taxonomy (GTDB): domain Bacteria; phylum Actinomycetota; class Actinomycetes; order Propionibacteriales; family Propionibacteriaceae; genus Propionicimonas. The sequence goes on along the minus strand of CAYSZZ010000013.1, from coordinate 81,250 downwards.
GGGCGCCGACATCGCCGCGGAACAGGAGCGCTCCGTCGCGGCAGCCCGATTGATCGACTCAATCCGCGCAGTTGTCAGTTGAGTCCCTCCAAATACGAGCGATAGTGACTAGTGCAGCGCCACTTTGAGCGATATCACTCAGTATTGCTCTAGACTTGAGGCGTGAACGCCACTGACGCTCCCCCGGCCTGGATGATCGGAGCCGGCAGCCGAACGGGTCGGTCCGTCGCGTCGCGACGGCGTCGACGAGCCCCAAGGTGCCCTCCTGACTCCACACCGGTGCCCTGGGGGACGGAGCCCACGATCCATGGCTTCCAGGACGGCATCCAGACATGACTGGCGAACTGCTCCTGACCTTCGACGTTGGGACGACCGCGATCAAGACCGTCCTGTGGGACGAGTCGTTGCACCCGCTAGGTCTGCATCGGGCGGAGTACCCGCTGACCACCACCGGCTCGCGGATCGAGGTGCCCCCGCCGGTCTACACCGATGCGATCGTCGCGGGCACCCGCCACGTCCTGCGGGCGGCCTCCGGTGGCACGGTGCGCGCGCTGGCCTTCACCACCCAGGGAGAGACCCTGGTGGCGACAGACCTGGACGGACATCCGCAGGGCAACGCGATCGTCTGGCTGGACGATCGCGCCCGGGCCGAAGCCCGCGAGCTGAGCCGGGAGTTCGATCCGGACGCCTTCTACACCGCGACCGGCCTGCCGGAACTGAACGGCGCTGTTCCGCTGGCGAAAGCACGGCAGTGGATGCGCGCGTCGGCGGGCGGTCGTCCCGGGCGGCTGCTGTTGCTGGAGGACTACCTGGTGCAGTGGCTGACCGGCGTCGCAGTGGGCAACCGCTCCCTGCACACCTCCACCGGATGGTTCGACCTGCGCACGGACGACTACTGGGACGATGCCCTGACCGCAGCCGGCATCCCCCGCAGCCGGCTGCCCGAACTGGTCGGCAGCGGCCAGCAGGTCGCTCCGCTGCTCGCGGACCGGGCCCGCGACCTGGGCATCCCGGGGAGCACGATCGTCATCTCCGGCGCGATGGACCAAGCGGCCGCCGCCTTGGGGTCCGGGCTGGGCGCGCCGGGGACGGCCGGCGTCTCGTTCGGCACCGCGCTGGTGGTCGCCGCCCCTTCGGCCACTCCACCACACGACCTTGCCCTGCGACCCACCGTCTACCGGCATGCCGTGGCCGGCAGCTACCTCACCGTGCTGATCGCCCAGACCTCCGGCGCGCTGCTGCGCTGGCTACGGGATCTCCTCTCCGAAACCGCGGGCTACGCCGAACTCGATCACCTTGCCGCCCTGGTTCCGCCAGGTTCGGACGGACTGCTGGCGCTGCCCTTCTTCGAAGGTGGCTACGGGCCGGAGTCGCACGCCCAGGGGGGCTTCCTCGGTCTCACCCTCGGCACCGGGCGCGGTCACCTCGCACGCAGCCTGCTGGAGGGCACCTCCTACGCGCTGCGCGACCTGCTGGAGACCCTCGCGGCGCTCGGCATCGCCGCCCGGCAGTTGCACACCAGCGGAGGTGGCTCACGCAGCCACCTGTGGCAGTCGATCGCAGCCGATGTCTGTCAGGTACCGCTCACTCCGCTGCCCTTCAGCGAGGCGGCCTCGGCCGGCGCCGCGCTGCTGGCCGGCTGGGGCTCCGGCCTGCTCGAACCCGGCGTGGACCCCCGGCAGCTGGATGAACTGGAACAGATCCTTCCCCGCTCCGAGCCGGCCTACGCCGCCGGCCATGCCCGCTACCGCCAGGCCCTGGATGCCTTGCGTCCGTTCTGGTCCGACCACACCGCTGGATCGCGAGGAGATTGACATGACGAAACCGAAGCTCGGCGTCCTCGGCCTGCTACTGGAGGCCTACAAGCCGCTGTTCCCCGGCATCCAGGAAGAACAGGAGCAGTACCTGAGGAACGTGCTGGCCGGCTTCTCCGACATCGCCGACTTCGACTTCCCGGGTGCGGCCACCACCCGTGAGGAGATCGAGACGACAGTGCGGCATTTCAACGCCGAGCAACACGACGCCGTCGTCATCGCGATGCTCTCCTACGCTCCCGGCCAGCACGTGATCCATGCCCTGCGGGAGAACCACCTGCCGCTTGCCCTGGTACTGATCCAGCCCGAGGAGCACGTCCGCCAGGACGTCAACGAGCGCGATCTCACCGTCAATCAGGGCATCCACGGCTCCCAGGATGTGGCCAACTCACTGCTCCGCTCCGGCGTCCGGTTCGAGGTCTACGCCGGCAGCCGCACTGACGGCAGGCTGGCCCGGTTCCTGGCGGATTTCGGCGCCGCAGCAGCCACCACCACGGCCGCCCGCCGGATGAGGCTGGGCGCGATCGGCGCCCTCACCGGCATGGGCGACATCGTGGTCGATGAGCTGGCCCTGTTCCGCGGTCTCGGCCCGCAGGTCTGCCACACCGCGGTCGGGCAGGTGTTCCGGCACTGCGAGGCCGTCTCCGACGCGGCCGTGCAGGCCCGGGTGGCCGCGGACCGGGAGCGGTTCGACATCGATCCTCGGCTCAGCCCGGAGGCACACGGCTACGCGGTGCGGCTGTATCTGGGGATCAAGGCGTGGCTGGACACGAACGGCTACGTGGGCTACACCGCCCACTACGAGGACTTCGGCGACGACGGGCGCTTCCACCAACTGCCGCTGCTGGCCGCCTCGCACCTGATGGCGGACGGCTACGGCTACGCCGCCGAGGGCGATGTGATGGCCGCCGCGCTGGTCGCCCTGCTGGGTCGTCTGATCGGCGAGGTGAACTTCACCGAGATGTACATGTTCGACCTGGACCGCGACGCGATTCTGTTTGCGCACGCCGGCGAGGGCAACTGGGCCACCGCCGCCGGTCGTCCCCGGCTGATCGACCGGGTGCTCACGGAGGGCGGGCTGGGCAATCCGCCGACCCCCATCTTCACCCCCCGGCCGGGAAGAGCCACGATCGCCTCGCTGGTGCACCTGGGCGAGGAGCGGTTCCGGCTGGTGTCGGCCTCCGGGGAGATGCTGGAGCAGGTCGAGTTGCACCACTGCGACATGCCGTCCTTCTTCTTCCGGCCCGACCGCGGCGCCGAGGCGCTGGCCGCCGACTGGCTGCGGGCAGCAGGAGCCCACCACCAGGCCCTGGTGCTCGGCGACCACGAGGAGCGGATCGCCCTGTGGTGCCGCATCAACGGCATCGAACAACTCCGGCTCTAGCCACACCACCGACACCTGAGGAGGACGATGTTCACCCCGGTTTCCCGCTCGCTGCGCGATCTGGTCGGCGGCGACTATCTCGACGCTGTGATCCGGACCAACCACCTGCTCACTGGGCGTTCGCTCGAGGGGTTGCGTGCGCTGGCGGAGGACCCGGTCGACTTCTTCCCCACCGCCTTCGCCAAACGCAGCGCCCAACTGGCCCAGCTGGCCGGGCAGTCGCTGCTGCCCGGATTCGACGACGGCGAGCAGGGAGCTCCCACCGATGCCTTCCGCCATGCCCAGAACACCGCCTCGGCCCCACTGGGCGGGCTCGGCGTCTGCCGGATCGGGCAGGACGGCCGGATCCACCTGGCTGCCAAGAGCGAGCATTACCAACTCGCACTCGGCCACGCCTTCCCGGGGTACGGGCTGATTGACCGGGCGCGCGAGCTCGGCATCCCCAATGCCACCCACAACAACACCCGCGGCCACATCACCCGCCGGGCGGAGGTCGCGCTCGTCCGCGCGGCGAATGGGATCGAGGACGCAATGGAGGTCTCGGCACTGCTAGCGAGTGAGGCGCCGAGGGCACTCAACCGCGTGCTCAACCTGGAGACCGGATCGCTGGCGGCCGAGGCCGCGCTGAAGATCATGCTCACCAGCTTCTACGGAGCGGACGGCGGGCGCGCCCAGCAGACCGGTCTGATCCCGGTCTTCCTGGTGCTCGGCGACTGGGCGGGTGGCCTGGCGGCGAACTACCACGGCACGACCGTCCTGGCGCAGACGCTGCGGGGGCTGTGGCCCGAACTGGCCGCGGCGGCCGCCCAGTCGGGGCTGTTCGAGGTGGTGCCGGTGCCGATCGACGACACCGACGGCTTCCGTGCGCGGTTCGAGCACTACAACACCGGGCCGTACCGCGTGGCCGGGTTCTGCCACGAGATCGTCCTGATGAACTACGGCGGCCACACCCTCGATGCCGAGTTCCTGCGGGCCGCCTACCGGCTCTGCCAGGAGCACCAGGTGCTGGTGCTCTGCGACGAGATCCAGAGCGGTGCCTGGTACAGCGACCTGTTCCTTTTCCGTCGCTACGGCATCCAGCCCGACATGGTGGCGATCGGGAAGGGCTTCCCCGGTGGGGTCTATCCGGCCAGCCGGCTGATCCTCACCCGGGCCGCGGACCGGCTCTCCCAGTTCGGCGCGCTGGTGACCAACGGTCAGGAGGAGCTGGCCAGCCTGGCCTACCTGATCACGATGGAGTTCGTCCAGGCCAACGGCGAGTACATCGAGGCCGTCGGACGCCACTACCAGGACCGGCTGGCCGGCCTCGTCCGCAGGTTTCCCGGCCAGCTGGCCGCAGTGGCCGGCGACGGCCACATGGGGTGCCTGCGGTTCCAAGAGCCGGCCGCGGCCGTCGAGTTCTGCCGCCGGCTGGACGATCTCGGCATCGACACCAGCACCCAGGCCCACAAGCCGGGAGCGCCACCGACCGCGCTGACCAAGCTGCCGCTGATCTCGGACGAGACCACGGTCGCCGCCGTAGTGTGCCGGATGGCGACCGTCCTGGAGGGCCTCGCCCTCGAGGGATGACCGGCCGGCGTCACTTCCCTCGGTCCAGCGCGGCCACCCCCGCCGCCACCGCCGACCCCGCTAACGCCAGCCCGGCGGCAAGCCACAGCGCCGCATCGGTGCCGCCCGACTCGATCGCCGCTCCCGCCAGCCCGAACCCGAGGGAGGCCCCGACAATCGCACCGCTGTCTACCCAGCCGAAGGCCTCGGTCGCCTGGGCGGCGGTCGTCCGCGACGAGACCCGGTGCGCCACCGCTGCGAACACCGGTGCCACGCCGAGACCGGCGACCACCAGCGCGATGCCCAGCCACCAGGTCTCCGGACGCAGCGGCGTGAGGAGGAGGCCCAGTGCAACAACGGCCATCCAGGCAGCCTGGGCGAGCCTTCCGGAGGTCCAGTGCGAGAAGGCCAACCCGCCGATCAGGCTGGCAACCGAGTACAGCGCCAGCAGCAACCCGCCCATCAGCGCCTCACCACCGAAGATCGCGGTCACGGCGGCCTCGACCGCCGAGTTCGCGCCCACCAGCAGGAGACCCACCAGGGTTCCCGCGAGCACTGCGGGGAGGGCAAGCACCCGGCCGGCACGACCGCGCTGCGTGGTGGAAGCGGCGTCCGCCAGCACCGTCGAGCGCAGCAGCCAGAAGGTACCGGCCGTCTGACCGGCGACGCCGGCCAGCAGCGTCCAGGCGGGCTCGGCCAAGCCCGCCACACCAAATGCGAGCACCGGGCCTGCCACGAAGATGATCTCCTGCGCGGCTGCGTCAAGGGAGAAGGCGTATTCCAGTTCGGCGGGCTCGACCACTCTCGGATAAGCACTGCGGACGATGGGCTGGACAGGTGGGGTGAACAGCCCGCTGAGCAGGGCTGGAATGCCGTAGCCGAGGGTAGCCAGGGCGATCGGCAGGCCCTTCAGATCGAGGCCGGCCAGAACGGCCGCCGCCATCCCCGAACCGGTGGCGGTCGCGATCAGCAACGGCCGGGTGCCCCAGCGGCCGGCCAACCGGCTCGCCACCGGCGTCCCGACGGCACGGCCGAGGGTCATCAACGCCGCCACCAGACCGGCCACGACGTACGAGCCAGTCCGTTGCTGGACGTGAAGCAGGATGCCGATCGGCCACATTCCGATGGGAAGCCGAGCGAGCAGTTGGGCCGACAGCAGTGTGGCCAGCCCGGGCCGGGCCAGTAGTTGTAGCGAGCGACGCACGGTCAACCTCCATCCTCCGACGCTGCCGACGGAGACCAAGAGCCGCCGATGGCTCGGCCCGGGGCCTGAATCCCAAGCCTCAGGAAACGCTGATCAACTCGATACGACGAGGGTTGAGCGTGGTTCACCCCGAGCCTGTCGAAGGGTCGGAACCCGTCACTGCCTGTCGCTCATTGATGGTCTCGACAGGCTCCACCGTAGCCGATCAGCGTAGCCAAGATGATTACATCAGAGCGTAATCGCCGATAATATTGCATAGTAGTCCAGTGCAAAGTCATTATCGATCATTCGTGGAGGCTGTCATGTTCCTCGCCCTCGACCGGCGTCCGGTCCTGCCGGTGACCGTCTCGCAGGCCGTCGCCGAGCTCCGGCGCTGCGGCGTCGGAGACGGCTCCGTCATCGTGGTGCACTCGGCGCTTCGCCCGTTCGGGGAGGTGGAGGGTGGCGCGGCAGCCATCGCCGCCGCGCTGCGCGAAGCGGTCGGCCCGACCGGGACAGTGGCGGCCCCTGCCTTCACCTTCCGTCACGAGGTGGCGGAGAGTCCGGTGATCGACCCGGCGAACGACCACTCCGAAATGGGCGCCATCAGCGAGGCCATCCGGGTGAGCCCCGGCGCGCTGCGCAGCACCGCCTATCGACACAGCTTCTCGGCGGCCGGGCCGCAGGCGGCGATCATCACTCACACCGATCCGGCACTGTCGGTGTTCGACCTGCGCAGCACCTTCGGCCGGCTGCTCGCCCTGGACGCCAGGATCGTCCTGCTGGGGCTTAGCTACGTCTCCTGCACCAGCTTCCACTTCGGGGAGTACCTGGTACAGATCCCCGACCGGCATGTGGTGGAGCGGCCGGTGCGGTTACGGAGCGAGGACGGCGCACTGACCCGAGCGGTGCTGCTCGACTACCAGCCCCGGCCGACCGACGACGGTCGCGAGTACGAGCACGAGCACGACTTCGACCGGGCGGGCGCGTTGCTGGAGCAGGCCGGTCAGGTTCAGGTGGGCGCGATCGGCAACGCTGTGATCCGGGTGTTCGCGATGCGCGATCTGGTCCATCTGCTGCTGGACCGCTACGGACTGGAACCGGACATCTTCTACCTCGACCCGCGGGTGGGCCCGACGCGGCTGGCCGACGGGGTGTCGGTCTTCACCGGCGACCTGCGCGACGGCGCCGGACGGCTGGTCGAGACCAATTGGTCCTGCCTCGACCCCGCGCTGATTCACCGCTGAGGAGGGGACGGGCGAAGCCCCCCACAACGCCGGTCGAGCTTGCCCACGCTGAGTTCGTCGGAGAGCCGCGACCCGTTGCCGCCGATCAGCAACTTGATGGTCTCGACAAGCTCAACCATCGACCGGCATTCAGCTCAATCGGAGCAGGATGGCTTCCAGCGGGGGCAGCGTGAGGTCGAGCACCACCTCGTCGCCCTCTCGGGCGAAGCCGATCGCAGCATCCCCATCGAGCACCGGGAGCACATCGGAGAGCGGACGCTCCCCCACCCACAGCCGCGGCCGCGCCAGCGGATCCAGCGAACCGTTGATCAGGTAGACGACCTGGCCGGCTTCGTCCGGGTAGCTGTAGACCACCACATCGGCCGCGCCGCGCAGCAGCGGCAGGCTCGTGTCCCACCCGGCCAGCACCTGCTGCAGCAACTCCTGTCGCAGCGTGGTGCGCAGCATGGCCGGAACCACAGCCAGCGGGTCGAACCGCCCGAACGGCATGACCAGGATCCGGTCGTCCACCAGCACGTGACCGGGGCCGGCATCGCGATGCCCGGCATCGCGCAGCCGGGTGAGGTCGCGGGTGCGTCCCGGCTGGTAGTCGACCACCGCGATGTCGCCGCCCAGCATCAGCACCGAGGCCCTAGCACCCACCCGGTCCAGCAACCGGAGATCGTCGGCGGCCTCCTCGTAGGTAGCGACGCCTTCCTCATCCCCAGTCCACACCAGCCCGTTGATGCCGGCCAGATCGCCCAGTCCCAGCTCGATCAGAGTCTCGACCGCCTCCGCGTCCAGCAACGCGCGATTGCGTTCCAGCAGCCGGCGGGCGGCCTCAGCACCGATGGTGTGGAAGTACTGGCCGCTTACGGCCACGATCTCGCCGGCCAACTCGGTGTCGATGGTGTAGCGGAACGGGATGCCGTAGCCGGCCAGGAGCGCCCCGAACAGGTACTCCCGGGGGTAAAGCTCCTCCAGGGATCCGCCGACGGCGGTGTGAAGCCCCACCGAGGATTGCTCGCTCACCAGCACCGCGACGCCCTGCCGGGGACGGGCGAAGACTCCGCTCGCCAAGCCGGCGTCCAGCGTCTCGCGGACGTCGGCAAGCACGTCCTGATAGCGCTCGGAAAGCACCGGTCCGTTGCCGTTCAGGTCGTAGAGGTCCAGGGTCATCCCCGCAGGGGCGAGCACCTGGGCGCTGAGCAGCTGGAACCGCGTGAACGACAGCGACTTGGAGAACCGCGAGTACGGGAAGTTCTCCAGCTCGGGGTACACCTCGGCGCCGGCCGGCAGCAAGGCGCGGTGGACGTCGGACACGGTATGGAACAACGACAGGTAGTCGGCCGGACGCCGCTCAGCGTAGGCCGGCAGATGGACTCGCACCGCCGGCGGGTGGGGGCCGGACAGTGCCTTCAGCAGCGGCTCCCAACGACGGCCCTCGCTGGCGTGCACTGCGGGCACCGAGGTCATTAACCCGAGCCGGGTGGCGGGCGATACCGCGTGCACCGCCTGTTCGATCCTGGCGGCGACCTCCTCCAACGCCTCCCGGGCGGTCTCCAGCCAGATCCGGCGGCAGGGACCCGGCTCGCCGGGAGCGAGCAGGCCGGCGACGAACTCGGCGCGGGTCAGCGCCCGGCCCGCGCGGCGGGAGAACTCGGCCAGATGCTCGTCGCAGAAGCAGCCTCCCCATTCCAGCGGAGGGTGGTTGTGGTAGCGGAAGTCGTCCTCCACCCACAGGAACCGCGGCTCCGCCGCCGCGTAGTAACCGTACAGGTCGGCCAGGTACTCCTGCCAGGCGGGATCGCGAGGGCAGGCGGCCAGCTCGGCGGTGTGGCCGTTCGGATCGACCATCAGCCGGAAATCCTGGCCGGGGCGCAGCCGCTTGCCGTAGTCACCGTGCATCACGGTGTGCCAGGGGTTGAGCGACATCGTCGCCCCCGCCAGGCCGGCCACGACGGCGGTGCGGTTGGCGAGGTCGCGGTACCGCACCCGTTCGGCCTCGTCGGTGTGCCCGGTGTTGAGCTCCTCGACATTGGCGAACACCATCACGTCGTCGATCCGACCGGCCTCGATCAGCTCGGGCAGCAGGGCAAGGCCCGCCTCATCGGTCCAGCCCGGATCGAGCGAGAGCCGCAACGAGTACAGGTAGCTCATGCGACCTCCACCCCGTAGAAGGAGAGGAACGGCAGCCGGGTGCAGTCGGCGGGCACGATCCCGCCGTGGTCCATCCGCCACATGCCGTGCACGACGGCACCCCCGGTGAGATCCCGGGCCAGCGACAGCACCACGCTGTCACCGTCGACGCGCCACTCCTGAAGCGGGACCGCGCCGGTCTCGTCCACCAAGTCGAACGGACAGCGCGCGACAGGCAGGCCGAAGTCGTTGATCCAGTTCCGGATCGGCGCGAAGGTCAGCCTCACGGTGCGGGGATCGCCGCGGACGACCTCTACGGGCTCGGGCGCCCGCCAGTCCCGGGGGAGGCCGTAGTCCTCGGCGAGCGCCGCGTCCGCCAGGCGTTCGGCGAGCACCAGGTTCGCGGCCGAGCTGAGGTGGATGAAGTCGTACAGCGGCAGGTCGCCGGTCGGGACGATGTGAACGCCCGCCAGCCGGTGCGCGGCTTGTCGCTGCTGCTCCCGCAGCATTCCCCACTGGCTGTCCTGGTCGTCCTCCACCTGCATCGTGCAGCGAGCGAGCTGCGCGGTGTAGAACGGCATCTCGGAGCTGTCCAGGCGATCTCGGAGCAGCGTGACCAGCCTTCCGAACCGTTCGGCGTAATCCGCCGCGCTGAACTCGAAGCAGTCCGCCTCGCCCTGGTACCACAGCACCCCGCGGGGCTTGCCGCCGGCGGCGGCCATCATCTCCAGGGCGTTGTCGGCCAGCGGCTCCAGCTGGTCGCCGTCCACCCACCAGCGCAGCGGCGAACCGCCGAAGGCCGCCATCACCAGCCCGACCGGAACCCCGGTGGCCGAGTAGACCCGCTTGGCGAAGTGCAGCGCCGGCGAGTGACCGGTGTTGTGGTTCTCGAAGTGCCCGGTGTACACCGCCCGGGTGCCGTCGTTCAGCGGATGCGCGGCGAGCGCCCAGGTGCCATCGGCGCGGTAGTGATGCACGCCGAGCTGTGGGCCGTCGACGACCCGGTCCCGGGCGCGTCCGGCAGCGTTGCTCTGGCCGATCACCAGGTAGAGATCGCCAACCCCGACGTGGTGGACCACGTCGCCGCGGGTAAGCGAGTAGCCGTCGCCGCCGACCTGTTCCAGCTGGGTCTCAACCCGGTAGCCGCCGCCCACCGGCAGTCGCAGGGTGACCTCCCAGGTGGCATCCGGCGCCAGGTCGGCCCTGGTCCACGGCACGACCGCGCCACCATCCAACTCGCTCACCACCCTGGCGGAAACTGTCACCTCCGCCTCGATCGGTGTGAAGCTGAAGGGCGGCTCCGGGCTGATCGTGGCCGGGCTCACGCTGCCGCGCAGCAGCGCGGTGGCCGTGTCGTCCGCGTCCCTGGGCAGCAACTGCCAGTCCACCACTCCCGAGGTGATGGTCACCCCCGGCAGTCCGTGCGATGCGATCATCGGATACCTCCCTGTCGTGGTCGGCTCAGCCTAGGGCGGCGATCGCCGCTTCCACCTGGGACAACCGGGTCGCTCCCACCAGCACCGAGTCGACCCCCGGCCGGGACGAGAGCCAACGCAGCGCCCAGGACGCCATCGGCAACCCTGCGGCGTCGGCATCGGCCGCGATCCGGTCCAGTTCGGCCTGGAGCTCCTCGTCGATCGGGGCCACCCAGTCGGGCTTGTCGGCGCCCCGGGTACCCGCCGGCGCGGCCTCACCGCGCCGGTACTTGCCGGTTAGCAGGCCTCCGGCCAGTCCCTGGTACGGCACGACGGAGATGCCGTTCTCGACACAGTGCGGCACCAGTTCGTCCAGCGCCGCCCGGTCGAGCAGGTTGAGCCGCGGCTGGCAGACGACCGGCCGGGCGACCCCGAGATCGTCGGCCGCCGCCACCAGCCCGGCGAGGTCGGCCGCACCGTAGTTGCTGACCCCCCAGGCGCGGATCCGTCCCGCGGCGAGTTCGGCTCCCAGGGCCGTGACGATGTCGGCGTCCGGGGTGTGCGGATCGGGCTTGTGCAGGTAGTACACGTCCACGTGATCGGTCCCCAGCCGACGCAGGCTGCGCTCCAGCTGCACCCGGATGGCGGCCGGAGAGGTGAACTCGTCGACGTCGGCGTCGCCCACCTTCATCCCCAGCTTGGTGGCGACCACGAAGTCGTCCCGCCGGCCGGCGATCGCACGGCCCACGATCTCCTCCGCCACGCCGCCCGCGGAACCCGCGACCCGAGCGTATCCCTCGTACATGTTCGCGGTGTCGACGAAGTCGACCCCGAGTCCGGCGGCGCCCCGGATCAACTCCACCGCGTCGTCGGGACTGACCGGGGTGCCGAAGGTCATGGTGCCCAGGCAGATCCGGGACACGCTCAGGTCGCTGCCGCCCAGTGTTCGTCGCTGCATCACTGTTCCTCTCCGAGAGCTTCGATCAGTTCCAGTTCCGCCGTCAGCCGGGCCAGCTGGACCGCGTCCAGCACCGGCGCCGGTCGCGGCACCCGGAAGCAGGCGGACGCATACCCGCGATCGGCCATCAGCGCCTCGAACGCGGCGATGATGTCCCCCGCCCAGCCCAGCGCCAGGAAGTGCTGCCAGCGCCGGTGCAGGGCGAGCACCTCGGCCTCGCGACTGGCGACAGCCGCCTCCCAGACCCGGGCGTAGAAGCGCGGCACCAGGTTCGACCACGTCCCGATGCTGCCCTGGGCACCGGCGAGGAGCCCGAAGCCGAGGTTCTCGTCCAGTCCCGAGTAGAACGTCCGCTCCCGGAAGCCCGCGACCAGCCGGCGCAGCAGGAACAGGTTCCAGTCGCTTACCTTGGCTCCGGCGACGCCGTCGATGTCCAGCAACTCGGCCAACTGGTCGTAACTCGCGTCGTAGCCGGCCGGTGGCATGTGGTAGACGAACACCGGACCGCCTACGGCCGCCAGTTCCCGGTAGTACCGGACGGTCCGGTCCCACTCCCCCCGCAGCGGGACGGACGCGATCGCGTCCGCGCCCGCCGCCAGGGCATGCTCGGCCAGCTCCAGGACGTCGCGCAGCGGCGCCTGCCCGACGTGCACGATCGCGGTCGCTCCCCGCGCCCGCGCCACCGGAAGGGTGACCTCGACGATCCGTCGCCGGTCTTCCGGCGACAACTCCGCCGCGTCCCCCGTCCCGCCGCACAGGTACAGGCCGTGGGCACCGGCCGCGAACACCCGCTCGGCGTTGGCGACCACCGAGTCGAGGTCGACGCCGCCGTCGGGCGTGATCGGGGAGACCAGCGGGACGATGATCCCCGTCGGGCTCATGCGTTCCTGAGCTTCTCGATCGCCCCACGCAGGGAGTCGGTCATGATAGCGATCTCCTCGTCACTGATCCCGCACCACCACGGCAGGGAGAAAGAGTTGTCCCACCACGACTCCAGCAGCGGGCAGTCCTGCTCTGCGGCGCCGAGCTTGATGAACAGCGGGTAGCGATACAGCGGGTGGTACTGCACGATCGCGCGCACCCCGTACTCGGTGGTGAGCAGATCCATCAGGTCGTTACGGTTCTTCCCGTACGCGCTGCCGTCGAAGTGCAGCACGTACTGGTGGACGACGTAGCGTCCGCCCGCCACGACCTCCGGGAAGCTGATCTCCGGCAGATCGGCCAGCGCGGCCCGGATCTTGCGGTCCTGTTCGATCAGGACCTCGTTGTTCGGCCGGACGCTGCGCAGCTGCACCGAGCCCAGCGCGCACTGGGGCTCCCCGATGCAGAAGTTCTGCGGCCACTGGCCCGGCCAGAACTCGTCCACATTGCTCATCGCCGGCAACCAGTACCGCTCCCGGGGGCCCTGGAAGGCGGTGAGCCCGTTGTGACGGACGCCCGGGACGGCCTTAGCGATCTCCGGATCATTCACGATGAACATGCCGCCCTCGCCGAGGGTGGTCATCGTCTTGGCGGCGTGGAAGCTGAAGCAGCCGAAGTCGCCGAAGGTGCCGACATGCTGGCCGTCGATGGTGCAGTCCATCGATTGCGCGCAGTCCTCGATCACCTTCAGGTCGTGTTCCCGCGCGATCGCCATGATCGCCTTCATGTCGCACGGCAGACCCAGCAGATGGACCGCGACGATCGCCTTGGTACGCGGCGTGATCTTGCGAATGAGGTCATCCGGGTCGATCGTCCAGGTCTTCGGGTGGATGTCCGCCCAGACGATCGTGGCGCCCAGGTCGCCGAACGGGATGGCGGTGGCGCAGTAGGTGTAGGCCGGGATGATCACCTCGTCGCCGGGGCCGATGTCGCTGAAGATGCCAGCCAGCTTGAGCGCGTTGGTGCAGTTGGAGACGCCGAAGGCGTGCTCGGCGCCGATGAACTCGGCGAAGTCGCGCTGGAAGGCCTCCAGATAGTCGCCCTGGGTCTGGCCCTCGGAGTTGCGCATCACATCGACGACGGCCGCGATCTCCTCCTCGGTATAGGGGTGCTGGCGTTGCGGAAAAATGATCCGGTAGCCATCGACCCAGCCGCGGCCGCTCGGGTCGCTGAGCCTCTCGGGGGCGGTTGTCGTCATCGGGCGTTCTCCTTCTGAGTGGTGGCGAGGGCGAGGCGGGTGGTGTCGATGACCTCGCAGAGGATGTCTTCCTTATTGGCGTCGTAGGCGACCAGCAGCAGGTCGCCGTCCACCAGGCAGCAGGGGTACTGGTGGCCGTTGATCTTCAGCAGGCCTTTGCGACGCATCTCGACGGGCGAGTCGTTGATCATGTGGAGGTCGTTGAACTCCACTCCGTCGTCGCTCAGCAGTAGCATCAGCGGACGACGGTCGAGCAGGGTGGGAATGGCGTTGTTGACCAGGAAGTAGCGGCCGTCGGTGAGGCGTCCGGCGTAGAGTCGGCTCATCGAGTCCGGGACATCGGAGAGCACCGGCTCGCTCCAGCTGCGGCCACCGTCGTCGGAGTGGTTGACGTAGACCCGGCAGGAGGCGCCCTCGTCCCGCCAGAAGACCATGATCCGGCCGGAGTCGAGTTGGTACCAGGTGCTCTCGCCATAAGGGAACGAGGCTCCCTCGGGCTCCGGGACGGTGATGAACTCGGGTTGCTTGAGAATGTCGTCGCCCGGCCAGAGCAGGATGGCAGGCCCCCGCTGCCGAGTTGTGCAGACGCACAACAGCCGGCCTTCTGCGGTGACCCTGGGTGCTTCGAAGATCCACTTGATGTCCGAGCCGTAGCTGTGGACCTTCTCGAAACGACGGCCGTCGGTGGAGGCATAGAGGTCGACGTAGGCGGTGTCCGGGTTGATCCGTCGCATACCGGTGACGGTCTCATCGTGCTCAGTCTCCTCGGTCATCACGACGATGTAGAGCACGTCGTCCGTGGCGTGCATCGCGACGCAGTTGTGCGCCCACGGGCTGCCGGGCTCGACGTCCGCCACGATGTCCGGATCGCTCCAGGTCCGGCCGTCGGGCGAGGAGGCGATCAGCACCCGCTGCCCGGCGTCCTCCTCGTTCCGGAAGCCGTTGGACCAGGCGAACCGGTACAGGCCTTGGAACTTCGCGATCTGGTTGTGGTGGTTGTAGGAACCGTTCTCGGCGCTGCCGTAATAGACCACCGACCGGCGCGGCCCTGGAATCGCCGGGATGATCGCCGGTTCCGCACCTTTGGTGCCGTGATCGCTGTCGGTCATCAGGCACTCGAATTGCTGGAACACACGCCGCCAGTGATACTCGTTCAGCTTCTCGGCCACCGCGGGCGAGAGCAGGCGAGCGGTGGAGCGGACGCGGATGGGATAGTCCAGGGCCACGAGGGTTCCTTCCTAGGTGTTGCGTGGTTCGGCGTCGCAGGGAGGGCCAGCCTCCCTGCGACGCCTTGGTTCCTGCCAGGGTTGGCTCTGCTAGCCGAGTGATTTCGCCGTCTGGATGGCAGTGTTGAGCAACTCCTCATACTTCGCCGCACCGGCGGCTTCGTACTCGGCAACGTAGTTCGGCCACTCCTTGTCGATGTCCAACTGCCCGCCGATCATGCCCGCCAGGTAACGGTTGGAGATCTCCCGCATCTGGGTGCGCATCGCCTGGGCTTCCTCGCCGAGCACGATCAGGTTGTAGTAGTCGGGCAGCTTGATGACGACCTGATCCACGAAGGTGTCGATCTGTGCCTGGGCGGTGTTCAACAGCTCCATGTCGAGGTCGGTGGACCAGGCCGCCGAGAAGTCGATCGGGTTGGTAACCGTTTCGATCCACGGCTTGGTCTCCAGCTCGGTCATGAACGAGGTACCGCTGAACATGTACTCGAACCAGACGTACTTGCCGCGACCGTCGGAGGTGCCGTAGGCCTTGTTGATCGAATCCCAGGCGCCCTCGATGTACTGCGGAACGCCATCGGGACCCGGGGTGAAGGTGAGGCCCTCGATTCCCTTGAACACCAGATCCTGACCCTTGGCTGAGGCGATGAACTCAACCAGGTCGAGCACCCGATCGGGGTGCTTCGCGCTGGCCGGGATGAACCAGTGCGCCGCCATCCAGCCGCTGGTCTGGTAGATCTGCGGGTAGTTGCCGTCGGATCCGCGCAGTGACCTGCCGGGAGCCAGGTCCGATACCTTCGCGGTGTCCGGATGCGCCTGCTGCCAGGCGGTCTTCCAGAAGTCGCGGAACTGCGGGGCGTAGCCGAAGTTGAAGTTCGCTGAGGCGAGCTCACCCAGCCCGAAGGCGGCATAGGCGTCGTCGAAGTCGCCCTTGACCCCCACCCCGTTGGAGAGCGCGTTGTCGGAGTACATCTGGCGCAGCTGCTTGACGACCTCTTTGCTCTTTTCCGAGATCGTCACCAGCTTCCACTCGTCCTCGCCCGCACGGATGAAGCCCGTCCACGCCTGGTCGGCCGGCGGGTTGATCGAGGTGCCCTGGGGAAGGGCGATCGTGCGGTCGATCTCGCTCCAGTTGGTCAGCTTGTCGTTGCGGGGCCACCATCCGGCGCGACCGGTCTTGCCGACCGCGGTGGTGAAGGCCACAAACTCGTCAACGGTCTCGGGCACCTTCCCGCCGTTGAGCTCGTCGAGGATCGCCTGGTTGTACACCGGGACGCCTGCAAAGGCCGGCGTGGGCAGCGCGCCGATGGCGTAGATCCCGTAGGCCTTGCTGGCGTCACCGGAGTAGAGCTCGTTGTAGGCCTGGTACTCCGGGGAGTCGAACATCTTCTTCAGCACCGGGTAGCGGTCCGGTTCGGCGTTCACGATGGCCGCCAGGTCGACGATCGCGCCGTCCTTGAGCCAAGCCTGGATCTTCTCGCTCTCGCCCCAGGTCGAGAACAGGTCGGGGCCGGAGCCGGTGGCCAGCTCGGTGATCATCCGATCGTCGAAGCCCTCCGTGCCGGTGTCGTACTGGATGGTGAGGTTGGTGGCCTCCTCGATCGCCTTCTTGATCGGATCGTTCGCCATTCCGGTGGGATCGTCGATGCTGTTGCCGTAAGCGGCGAACCGGATCTGGACGTTCTCCTTCTGGTTCTGGCCCTGCCCGTTCGGGCTCTGTTCGCCCGTCGGCTCGGGAGCGGCTGTACAGGCTGCCAACCCCACGACGAGCAGTCCAACGGCGCCAAGGGCGCCGGCTCGCAGTGTGCTACGCATTCCGTCTTCCTCTCTGAAAGTACTTTGTGGCTGGGTCACGCGGATGGATGACTGGATGTAGGTCCCACTAGACGGATTCTGATTGAACCGCCCGGGTTTAGATCACTTTCTATCATGAATCGCAAGACTCTGTCACTCCTTCAGGGCGCCAAGCATCATCCCTTTGGCGAAGAACGGCTGCAGGAAGGGGTAGAGCATCAGGATCGGCAGCATCGCGATGATGATCGTGGCCATCCGCAGCCCGATCGGCGGCAGGATCGGCCCACCGTTGACGGCTGCCTCGTTGCGGATCTGGTTCATCAGCGACGGATCCACCAGGGTACGCCGCAGGATCCAGGCGAACGGCTGCAGGTCGGGCTGGTTCGAGACGAACATCATGTAGGTGTAGAAGTCGTTCCAGTGGTTGACCGCGATGAACAGCGCCACCGCGGCGAGCATCGGCTTGGCGGTGGGCAGGATGACCTGGAAGAAGATCCGTACCTCGCTGGCACCGTCGATCATGGCGGCCTCCTCCAGCTCCTTCGGAGCCGCGTAGGAGAAGTAGTTACGCATGATGATGAAGTAGAAGACGCTCAGCGTGGCCGGCAGCACCATCACCCAGAAGGTCCGCAGCAGACCCAGGCTGTGATACAGCATGTACTCCGGAATCAGCCCGCCGGCGAAGAGCATGGTGAAGACGACCAGCGCGTTGATCACCGACATGCCCTTGATGTGGGTCTTGGAGACCCCGTAGGCCATCATTGAGGTGACCAGGACAGACACGAAGGTGCCCAGCACAGTCTTGGTGACCGAGACGAATAGGGCGTTGGCGAAGACCTCGGTGGAGAACACCGCGACGTAATACTGGAAGTCGATGGTGTTCGGGAACCAGAGCATAAGCCGTTGTTGAATGAACTCGCTGTAGGGCGTGATCGACGCAAGGAACACGTACCACATCGGGTAGAAGCAGATCAGCGCGAACCCGACGGTGAACAGCACGACGAAGACGTCGAGGAAGCCGAACCGCAGCCACTTGCGGCGACGGCCGAGGACTGCCTTTGAAGCGACGGTGGAACTCACAATGCCTCCTAGAAGATGCCCATGACGTCGAGGCGCTTCACGATCCGGTTGGTGAAGACGATGATGATCAGGCCAGCGAGATTGAACAGCAGGTTCACCGCGGTGGAGAGTTCGAAGTTGCCACCACCGCCCAGGCTGATCCTGTAGATGTAGGTCGACAGCACGTCGCCAGTGCTGAGCACGAAGCTGGAGTAGAGGTTGTAGACCTGATCGAAGTTGGACTGGAAGACGGTCGCCAGTTGCAGGATGAGCAGCACCATGATGCTGGGCATGATCCGCGGCAGTGTGATGTACCACATCATGTGGAGCCGGTTGCAGCCGTCGAGCGCCGCACTCTCGTAGAGCGCCGGGTCGGCACTGGCGATCGCGGCGAGGTAGATGATCGAGCTGTAGCCTGCGGTCTTGATGATGTTGGTCACCACCAGCACCGGCTGGAAGAGCTCGGGAGAACGCAGGAAGTCGACCTCCTGGAACCCGAAACTCACCAGCAGGGTGTTGACGACACCGCCGTCGCCGGAGAGCGACAGGATCGCGCCGACCAGGCCCGCGAAGACCACCCAGGAGAGGAAGTACGGCAGGTAGACCAGCGTCTGCACCGACGACTTCAGCCACCGTAGCCGCAGTTCGTTGATCATCAGCGCGAGCAGGACGTTGAACGTGAAGCCGAACAGGATGTTGAGCAGGTTGATCTGAATGGTGTTGCCCAGCGCGTTCCAGAACACCGGGTCGTTGGCCATCCGGACGAAGTGATCGAACCCCACCCACGGGCTGCCCCAGATGCCCTTGGAAACGCTGAAGTCCTTGAAGGCCAGCTGGATCCCGTACATCGGTCCGTAGTTGAATACCAGCAGGAAGGTCAGGCCGGGCAGCACCAGCAGGTAGGTGAACCAGTGCCTCCTGACGTAGCGGTAGGCCCTCTCCAGCCGACCTCGCTGCCTTCGTTCGACCGGCGCTCTCCTGGGCATCCCAGGATCAGCACCAGAGGTGCCGAACGTCTCACCTTGCGTCGTCATTGATCCTCGACTTCCGTCGCACACATCGGGCTCGTGGTGATGTTTATTGACAAGTTACTCCGAATATGGGTCGATTATCGTCAGTTTCGCTCACTTTCGCGTATGGTGGACCCTAGCCCTTCTTGGCCGCTCGGTGCCACCGACACAGTCCGTTGACCGACGATTGGATCAGCCAATGACCTTCGACCTTCCCTCCGTCCGTCCCCGTCACGCCCAGCGGGTCGAGGTCTACGCGCCTCGAATCCGGCCCGGCTTCACGGCCTGGGTGACCGCCTTCGACTACGGCGACGGCTCGATCGGCGTTTCCTTCAAGGAGACCACCCAGACGCCGAACCCGCACTACGAGAAGCCGACCCTGGCGATGGGCGAGGCCGGCGGATCGCCGGTGTCCTACGGCGCGATCGACTTCGCCAGCCCGACCCTGGTCTCCGAACGGGTGTACCTGCGGACCACCGACGGCATTCACTACACCGAGACCGGCCGCTGCCGGATCGAGGACGGCGCCTTCACCAACATCGGCTTTCCCGACGGCCGGATCATCGGCCTCGAAGTGCGCCGGGTCAACGAGACCCGGACCGGTTGGTGCGACTACATCGACGTTCGCGAGAGCACCGACGGCGGTGCCACCTGGGAAACCCTTCCCCCACTGCTGGCCGGCACCAGCTGCTACGTCTGGCGGACCCGGCGTCTGAAGGACGGCACCATCATCGTGCTGGCCTCGCTCTACGGCACCCCATGGGGCACCGACCAGGAGCGTCCGACCCGCAACACGATGTTTCCCGGTGAGACCTACCTGTCGAAGATCCAGACCTTCTTCCTCACCTCCACCGACGGCCGGGAGTACGACGGGCCGCACTACGTCCTCCCCGGCATCGGAGCGCACGAGTACGACGTCGTGGAGCGACCCGACGGTTCACTGCTGTTCATCGCTGGCGACGTCCAGGCCACGCCGGTAGCACGCCAGGTGGTGGAGTACCGTGACGGCCGATGGATCAACGGCTCACTGCTTTCCGTCGAGATCGGCGCACCGCCGGTGCCGGCCGCCAATCCGCAAGGCGGCTGGGTGCCGGAGACCATCGTCGCCCAGGCGGACGGTCTGCTGGTCGGCGCCCGCAGGAACAAGCACTATTCGGTCTCCAACGACGACGGCCGCAACTGGCTGCCGGTGGAGGGGCTGCCGGTCAGCCTCTATCAGCCTTTCATGATCGAACTGCCCGACGGCCGGATCGCCAACTACGGCCACGTCGGCAGCGACTCCCCGTTCGGCCATCAGGACATGACGATCGGCGTCGACATCTTCGAGATCGACAACACGCTGCCGGCCTCTCCGAAGCTCACCCTGCGACGGCTACTCGATGCCGATGGCAACCAGTACCTCAACCGGTTCGCCGCCCGGCTCACCGTCGGTGGGCAACCACTGGCGGGCGCAGAACTCACCTTCCGCTTCGTCGAAGTCTGGAACCCGGACGGTAGCTACACCACCGCGCTACAGCAGGACGCTCCCTATAAGCTCACCGCCCTCACCGATGCTGATGGAGTTGCGGAGGTTCATGCGGCTGCCTTCGACAACCGGGGAGACATCAACCTCTACTACAACGCCGACGTGGTCTTCCAGCCGCGCCCGGGAGAGCCCGGGATCCCGGTGGCCGGACCGATGCTGGTCACGATCGCGCTGACTCCCCGGCGCGGGGATGCCCAACCGCATGAGGCGTACTTCATGGAGGGAACGCTCTACATCGCCGAGCGGCTGGAAGCCGCGTTCCCGGGGCTGACGGCCACCCTGAGCGCGCTGGCCCCCACAGACTCGTCGATCGTCGATCCGGCCACCCTTCCGGCAGGAGCCCTGGACCGTCTTCTCGCGGCTCATGTCGTCGAACCCGACGGCGACGGGTGGCGCTGGATCCACACCGTGCATGCGCCGCATCCACTGGCGGCGGTCCGTCCGATGCCGCACGATGATCAGTACGTCTAGTCGCCGGAAGGACACCCGATGACACTCCAGGTCGGACTGGTGGGATTCGGCAACCGCGCTGTGCTCGGTGAACTGGTCGATGCCCACCCAGATGCCCGGGTGAGTGCGATCTGCGATCCGGATGCGGCTGCTCTCACCCGCGCCGGGTCAGTTCATCCCGACGCCGAACTGACCCGCGAGCTGGACGATCTGCTGTCCGGTCCAGTGGACGCGGTGATGATCCTCAGCCCGGATCACACCCACGCCGAAATCGCGGTGGCGGCGCTGCGTCGGGGGATCACGGTCTTCTGTGAGAAGCCGCTGGCCATCACCACGGCCGACTCCGACCAGATCCTCCAAACCGCCGTGGACCATCGCGCCCGGCTTTACGTCGGCCACAACATGCGCCACTTCCCGATGGTGCGCACAATGCGCAGGCTGGTTCAGCAGGGCGCGATCGGCGAGGTGATGGCGGTGTGGTGCCGCCATTTCGTCGGAAACGGCGGCGACTACTACTTCAAGGATTGGCACGCCGATCGACGCAACACAACCGGACTGCTGCTCCAGAAAGGCGCACACGATCTGGACGTGATCCACTGGATCGCCGGCGGCGCCACCCGGCGCGTGACCGCGTTCGGCAAGCTCGCGCTGTACGGGGACGGTTCCCGCTCGGCGCTCGGTGACCAGCGCGCCAACGAAGTCGCCGAGCCGGATCTCTGGCCGCCTCTGCATCTCTCCCGGCTCCACCCGGTCATCGATGTCGAGGACATCTCGATGATGTTGATGGAACTGGACAATGGCGTGGTGGCGAGCTACCAGCAGTGCCATTTCACACCCGACTACTGGCGTAACTACACCGTCATCGGCACTCACGGACGGCTGGAGAACGTCGGTGACACCGAGGCTGGCGAGGTTCTGCTGTGGAACCGGCGGCACTCCGGCTACGCACCGCCGGACGAGGTACATCCCTTCGGTGGCGACACCGGAGGCCACGGCGGCGCCGATCCTGCGCTGATCGAGGAGTTCATCCGGTATGGCCTGTATGGCGACCGAACCGAGACTTCGCCGATCGCCGCGAGGGAGGCGGTCGCGGCCGGCGAAGCCGCCACCCGCTCGTTGCGGTCCGGCGGCGTCCCAGTGGATGTGGCACCACCGGCTCCGGCCGTGCTGGCGGCCTTCGCCGCAGAATCCTCACTATGGTGAGTGATTCCGTACGGAAACGAGCTGAACTGATCGCATTCCGTGAGGTTATGGCTCTATCCTTTTGACGCCTACCGCACACGGTGATCGCGGTCCGGCACTCTCGGAGAGGACTCTCGTGAACCGCTCGCTTCGCTTGGCATCGCTGCTCGAACTGCTCGCCGAGCGCGGGCAACTCCAGGTCGACGAGATCGTCGAAGCCATGTCGATCTCGCCCGCCACCGCCCGACGGGATCTCGACACGCTGGCCGAGCAGCGACTCCTGGCACGGACCCGGGGAGGCGCGCTCTCGCTGGAGGTGGCCTACGATCTGCCGATCCGCTACAAGAGCGAGCAGCACGCCGACCAGAAGGAGCGGATCGCCAGCGCGGCCAGCGCGATGGTGAGCAAAGAGGATGTGGTCGGATTGAGCGGGGGCACGACCACGACCGCTGTGGCCTCGGCGCTGGGAGCCCGTGCCGATCTCGGCGAGCATACCGGTGGCAACACCCTGACGATCGTCACCAACGCAGTGAACATCGCTTCACAACTGGCGATGCGTCCGCAGATCAAGACGGTACTCACCGGAGGCGTGCTCAATCCTAGGTCGTACGAGCTGGTCGGCCCGTTTGCCGAAGCCACCATGCACGAGCTGACCATCGACATCGCCTTCGTCGGCGCCAACGGCGTCGACCCAGCGGTCGGGCCGACACTGCACGACGAGCTGGAGGCCAAGGTGAACTCACTGATGGCGCGCAGAGCCGGCAAGGTGGTGATCGTGGCCGACTCCAGCAAGATCGGACGCCGCGCCTTCGCCTCGATGAACCTGCCGCGCACCATCACGACGTTCCTGACTGACTCGGGTATCACCGACGAGCAGCGCCGGGCCTTTGCCGAGGCCGGCATCGAGGTCACCATCGCCGACTGAGCGATTGGATTCCGAGGCAGCGGCACCGCTGTCAGATCACACCGGGGTCACCGCCATGCCCAGCACCGCGGGTCGCCGCCAACTGCAGACTACGCGCGTAACTTTGATTGGACTAGGGTGGTTCCAATCACTTATAATCATAAATATCGCGCAATAGATCGCACAGGCAGGAGCAGCGCCATGACGGCAACACCCCATCTGGACTCAACGCTAGGGCGTCGCATGCAGGAGGAGTTGTTCAGCCAACCCGACTGCTGGGAAGCCGCAGCAGGCATGGGGGACGCCCAGGCGCTGCTGCGCAGTCCCGGCCTCAGGATGGCGATCGTCGGCTGCGGCACCTCATGGTTCGTGGCCCAAAGCGTCGCTGCACTACGGGAGCGCTTCGGCCTTGGGGTAACCGATCCGTTCGCCGCCTCCGAAGCCCGGCTGGCCGGACGCGACTACGACCTGATCCTGGCACTCAGCCGTTCCGGGACGACCACCGAGATCGTGAAACTGCTGCAGGAGACCCCTCCCGCGGCCCGCAAGATCGCCCTTACAGCCGATGTCGCCTCACCAGTCGCGGCCCTCGCCGACGACGTGATCTCGCTCCCCTTCGCGGATGAGTCCTCCGTGGTCCAGACCCGGTTTGCGAGCACCACCATCGCACTCGCCCGCGCCGCCTACGGAGCGGAGCTCGCCGCTCCCATCCGTGACGCCCACTCGGTTCTTGCCGGTGAGATACCCCAGTCACTGGTCGACGCCGAACAGCTGACCTGCCTGGGTCAGGACTGGACGGTCGGGATCGCGCACGAAGCCGCCCTGAAGATGCGGGAGGCCTCCCAGTCGTGGACCGAGTCCTACCCGGCCATGGAGTACCGCCACGGACCGAGGAGTATCTCCACCGTCGGGCGCGCCGTGTGGATGTTCGGCGAGGCACCGGAACGTCTGGCCGGAGACGTCCGGAGCACCGGTGCGATGTTCATCCAGCACAATCGGGATCCGCTCGCGGAACTCGTCCTGGCTCACCGCGTAGCGCTGGCCCGAGCGCGCGCCCGCGGCCTGGATGCGGACGCTCCCCGCCATCTCACTCGCTCGGTGATTCTTTCGGCATGACCACGATCACCCAGCCCAGGGCCGGGGTCGGAGCGCCGGTCCTGGCCATCGATGTCGGCGGCACCCAGCTGAAGTCGGCCGTCCTGGGGCCGGCAGGAGAACTCGGGACGATCCACCGGACTCCGACGCCGCGATCAGTCACCGACCCCGGCGGCGCCGTGGTGGCAGCGGTCACGGACCTGGTCGCCGATGCCCGCAGCCGGGCTCGGATCGAAGCCATTGGCGTCACCGTCCCCGGGCTGGTGGACGAGGAGGCGGGGGTCGGCATCCTCTCGACGAACCTCGGCTGGCGGGACTTCCCCTTCACCGCCGCGCTACGCCGGACCACCGGGCTGCCGGTGGCATTGGCCCACGACGTCCGGGCGGCGGGCGACGCCGAACACCGCATCGGCGCCGCTGCCGGCTTCAGCGACGTGGCCGTGGTCATCATCGGAACCGGCATCGCCGCCGCTCTGCGGCTGAACGGGCAGTCCTACACCGGTCGCGGCCTGGCCGGCGAACTCGGACACTCCGTGGTCGACCCGGCCGGGCCGGTCTGCCGCTGCGGGAATCGTGGTTGTCTGGAGGCGATCGCTTCGGCCGGCGCGATCGCCCGGCGGTTCGCGGAGGCCGGTGGCACCACGAGCATGGCCGCCGAGGTAGGACGACTGGCCGCGGCCGGGGATCCTCTAGCTCGCCGGATCTGGGATGAGGCGCTCCGTGCGCTCGCCATCGGCCTGGCGCAGCTCTGCGCGCTGGTCGCCCCGGAGGCGATCCTGCTGGGAGGTGGTCTGACGGAAGCCGGCGAGCAGCTGTTCGGCCCGCTGCCGGACTTGTTGCGAGCGGCCCGAGGGTCCGCACCGACACCACCTGTTCTGCCGGCCAGGTTGGGGCAGGACGCCGGCACCTGGGGAGCTGCCTTGGCGGCCCGAGATCTGCTGCAACGGCCATGATTCTCACCGTTACCCTCAACCCGGCGATCGATCTCACCATCACCGTCACCGGCTTTCAGTTGGGCGACTCCCACCGCGTCGGTCCCTCCCGGCGACGAGCGGGTGGCAAGGGCGTCAACGTTGCCCGGGTGCTGACCCATGAAGGTATTCCGACCGCGGTGATCGCACCGATCGGCGGCCACAGCGGCGCCGAGTTCGCCCGGGATCTCGAGCGCGCCTCGATCCCGGCGGATCTGATCACCAGCGACGCCGCCACCCGGCTGAGCACCGCCGTGTACGAGTCGGACACCGGTAGGGCCACGCTCTTCAATGAACACGGCGCCCCGCTGTCCCGCGGCACCCGACTCGCTCTGCTGGCGGCGATCCGCAACCGTGCGGCCAGCTGCATCGTGGTCGCCGGGAGCCTCTCGCTGGGTACCCCGGTCGCGCTGGTCGGAGACATCGTTGCCGCCGCCGAGGAGCGCGGCATCCCGACCGTCGTGGACGTGAGCGGCGAGGCCCTCCTTGCCGCCGCGGCCGCCGGAGCGACCGTGGCGAAGGCCAATCTGTCGGAGATCTCGGCAGCGACCGGCCTCTCTGATCCTCTGCAGGCCGCCCGCCAGCTGCTGCGAGCGGGCGCTCACTGGGTGGTCGTCACCTCCGGCAGCAGCGGCCTGCTGGCGACCGATGGCGACATCCTGCACCAGGCTGCGCCCCCCGTCGCGCTGACCGGCAACCCGACCGGTGCTGGTGACGCCACGACGGCGGCGATCGCGGCCTCCATCCTTGAGTCGGGCGCCGACGCCCTCGCCGACCCGGCGACGATCGCGCGGGCGGTCGCCTGGTCCGCCTCGGCTGTGCTCGCTCCGGTCGCCGGTGAACTGAACCCGCGATGGCGGGAGTTTCTCGCCGATGCCCGGATCACCACCGAGAAGTGCGGAACCGCTCCATGACCCTGGTGACAACCGCCGAGCTGGTCACCGAGGCCGGTGCCCAGCGCTGCGGAATCGGTGCCTTCAACGTGCTCCACCTCGAGACCGCGGAGGGTCTGGCCGCCGGCGCGGAGTCAGCCGGGCAGCCGCTCATTCTTCAGGTCTCGGAGAACTGCGTCCGGTTCCACGGCTCGCTGCGTCCGATCACAGCGGCCGCGCTGGCCGTGGCCGACTCCAGCCAGGCCCGGCTGTCGCTCCACCTCGACCACGCCGAGTCGGAGGATCTGGTGCGCGAGGCGATCGACCTCGGCTTCAGCAGCGTCATGTTCGACGCCTCGAAACTCGAGTTCGCCGAGAATGTGGCGCGTACGGCCGCCGTGGCGGAGCTAGCTCACGAACACGGTTTGTTCATCGAGGCCGAGTTGGGCGAAGTGGGTGGCAAGGACGGTGCCCACGCCCCGGGGGTGCGTACTGATCCGAAGGAGGCCCGCGCCTTCGCGGCGGCCACCGGGGTGGACGCGCTGGCGGTCGCGGTCGGCACCTCGCACGCGATGACCACCCGCGATGCCGTCCTCGATCTCGACCTGGTGGCCCGGTTGCGCGATGAGGTGGGCCTTCCCCTGGTGCTCCACGGCTCCTCCGGAGTCGCCGATCCGGATCTCCGGCGCGTCATCTCTGCCGGGATCACCAAGGTGAACGTCTCGACTCACCTGAACGCCAGCTTCACCGGTGGTCTCCGCCGCTACCTCGCGGACAAACCCACGACGGTGGACTCCCGTCGCTACATCGGCGCGGGCAGGGAATCGCTCGCCCGTGAGACCACGCGCCTGCTAAACCTGCTCGCCGGCGGAAGGGCATCATGACTGACCAGGTTCTGATTCACAATGCCCGGCTGGTCGACCACGGCCAGATCACGGAAAACGGCTGGCTGCTGCTGGCGGACGGACGGATCCGGCGGCGCGGCAGCAGAGCTGCCTGGCCTCCGGCGTCTGCCACGCATGATGCGGCGGGTAGCTACGTCTGCCCCGGGTTCGTCGACATCCACTGCCACGGCGGCGGCGGTCATTCCAGCGAGGAGGGCGTCGACCACGTCCACGGTCTGGCCGCCTTCCACCGAGGCGTGGGCACCACCAGCGTCGTAGTGTCCCTGGCGACCGCACCCTTTGACGAGCTACTGGCCCGCCTGGACACGATCCGCCTTGCCAGCCTGGCAGACCCACGGATTCTCGGAGCGCACATGGAGGGCCCGTTTCTGGACGCCGGACACCGCGGCGCGCACGACGAGCGGCTGCTGCGGGTGCCGACACCGGCACTCATCAGGGAGCTGCTGCGCGTGGCCGACGGCTGTCTGCGACAGATCACCTTGGCCCCCGAACACGCTTCGCCGGAGGTGCTGGATCTCCTGCTGGACGCCGGAGTGCGGGTGGCGGTCGGTCATACCTCGGCAACCGCCGAGATCGCGGCCGCTGCCTACCGACGTGGAGCGAGCCTGCTCACCCACGCCTTCAACGGGATGCCGGGAATCCACCATCGCAATCCCGGCCCGGTCGTGGCAGCGCTGGATTCCGGAGCGACCCTCGAACTGATCGCCGACGGTGTGCACGTCGATCCGGCGGTCGTCCGCATGCTGTTCCAGCTCGCACCCGGCCGGGTGGCGCTGGTCACCGACGCGATGGCCGCCGCAGGCGCCGCCGACGGCGAGTACCGCCTGGGCGCGCACACCGTGCTGGTGCGCAACGGCATCGCCCGGCTGGGCGAGAACGGCTCACTGGCCGGCTCTACACTCACGCTGGAGCGCGCCGTGCAGATCGCTCACCGCTGCGGCGTGTCTGTCCCGGCGGCGGTCCGGGCGGCGACTGCCACCCCGGCGCGGGCGATCGGATCGCCTGAGGTCGGCGATCTCTCGATCGGCAGCTTCGCCGACGTCGTCCAGCTCGACGCCGATCTCGCCGTGACGACCGTCTGGTCCCGCGGCATCCGCCTGTGACCGCTCTACCAGCGCTCACCTCTGTCAGCCGACCTCTGTCGCCAACCATCCCGAAGGAGTACACATGATCATCGGCGTGCCGCGCGAGATCAAGAACAACGAGCGTCGCGTCGGGGTCAGCCCCGGCGGGGTGAGCAAGCTGGTGTCCCATGGGCACCACGTACTGGTCGAAGCCCGGGCAGGGAACGGATCGGGTTTCGCCGATCAGGACTACCGCGACGCCGGGGCCTCCGTCGTCGGCCTCGATGAGGTGTGGCAGGCCGAACTCGTGGTCAAGGTCAAGGAGCCGATCCGACCCGAGTTCGCGAGATTGCGGAAAGACCAGGTTCTGTTCACCTATCTCCACCTGGCGGCGTCACCGGAGTGCACCAAGGCGCTGTGCGACGCTGAAGTGGTCGCGATCGGGTACGAGACCGTGCGCGCCCTCGACGGGTCGCTGCCGCTCCTGACCCCGATGAGCGAGGTCGCTGGACGTCTGGCCACTATGGTCGGGGCTTACCACCTGATGAGCCCGTACGGCGGTGGCGGCACGCTGATGGGAGGAGTGGCCGGCGTGCCCCGCGCCAATGTCGTCATCCTGGGTGGTGGGGTCGCGGGGACGCAAGCCGCTGCCAACGCGCTCGGCCTCGGCGCCGAGGTGACCGTCATCGACCTGTCCGTAGCGCGGCTCCGGCAACTCGAGACGGAGTTCGGCGGCAGGATCCGCACCCGGACCTCCACTCATCTCGAGATCGCCGAATGCGTGAGCCGAGCCGATCTTGTGATCGGTGCCGTGCTGGTACCCGGTGCCGCTGCGCCGAAGCTGGTCACCGACGAGATGATCCGCCGGATGCGGCCGGGCAGCGTGCTGGTCGACGTCGCGATCGATCAGGGCGGCTGCTTCGAGGGCTCCCGTCCGACCACCCATGACAGGCCGACCTACCCGGTGCACGGGAGCCTGTTCTACTGCGTGGCGAACATGCCGGGGGCCGTGCCGGCGACCTCAACGAGGGCGCTGACCAACGTGACTCTGCCGTACGTGCTGAGCCTGGCCGATCAGGGCTGGCGAGCGGCCACCGAGCAAGACCCCGCGCTCGCCGCGGGAGTGAATGTGGCGGAAGGACGGGTGGTCCTGGCCAGCGTCGCCAACTGACTCGCCCTAGTCGGACTTCTTCTCGCCCGGCTTCTCCCCGCAGACCACCGGGGTCAAGGTGTTGTAGGACCAGAAGAAGGGCTCCTTCTTCACGATCTTCTTGCCCTGGTAGAAGTGCCGCTCGTAGCTGACGTCGAAACCGCTCATCGCCGATTGGGGGATGCAGTCCTTGGACTTGTTGTAGATCGGCTTGCCGGGGGACCGCCAGTTGCTCTGCTTGGGCTTGGTGGCCACCACCTTGGTATAGGTCTTGGTCGACCAGACCCGGATGGTGACCGAGCCCTGGGAACCGGTCTTCCCGGTGGTCCAGCCCTGCAGCAGGACGCCGTACTCCGAGTCGTTCTTGAACTTCATGTCGACCGAATGCCAGTCCAGCGTCGCCTCGCGACCCATCGGGTAGCGGTTGAAGTAGAGCGAGTGGGGTTTGTGGTAGATGTCCTCCAAGCCGGCGAAGAAGATCGCGTTGAACAAGGTGGTGGTGGCCTGCGAGATGCCACCTCCGTAGATGTTCGGGTCGATCCTGCCGCCGGAGATGCCGCCGCCCTTCATCCAGCCGGCCTGCGGCGTCCGCTCCCCCAGCCGCTCGTTCAGCGAGAAGCTCTCACCGGGTGCCAGGTAGGTGCCGTTGATGAGCCGCGCAGCCTTGCCGATGTTGTTGTACCGGTAGGCGGTGCCGGGGAAGTAGGTGGTGAACTCGCCGGTGACCTCTTTCACCCCGGCAGCCTTGGCGTCGTCGGTGGTGAAAGAGGCGGGCTTCTTGGTGATCTCGACACTGGCGGTCCGATCATCGGTGCTGCTCAGCACCGGGAGCACTGCCGCGGCGAGCTGGTCCGCGTCCACCCCTTCACCGTCGACCGACTTGACGATCTTCGGCTTGCCGCCGCGCTCGATGGTGAACGAGGCGTTCTTGGCCTTGGTCAGCTTGAGCTTGTCCAACTCCTCTTTCGCGCCCGCCGCCAGCTTCTTGGCGTCCAGGCTGGGCGTGAGGTCTCCGTTGCTGGTGACGAAGCTCAGTGCCTCGACGATCGTCTCCGGCTCGATGGCGATGGTGCCCTTGTCCCCCACCTTGACCTTGACCGGCTTGGAGATGGCCGGCTTCCCGATCGAGGCCACGGCCCCCTCGGCCTCCGCCGTGGTGATCTCCGGCTCGGTGGTCACCACCACCGCCTCGACAGTGGTCGTGTGCAGGTAGGCAGCGCGGACGGCCTCCCCCGTCTCGGCGATCTGAAGCTCCTTGCCCTCCACCCCGGGGGTGACCTTCGGCTTGCCCTTCACATACGCCAGCGCGGCGTCGGCAGGGTCGACGTCCACCTCCTCGGCAAGCTTGGCGAGTTGCGCACCGAGCTTCGCCTCGTCGACGGTCACCACCGCAGGCAGCGCGGCGCCGCCGAACAGTACCTCGACGATCTCGACCGGATTGGGGCTGCGCCCACCCCCGGCCGCGGCGATCGAGGCGGCATGATCGACGCTGAGCCCCAGCTCGGCCGGCGACGCCTTGACGGAGGTCCCTCCCGCGGTGATCGTCAGCGGCGCCGAGGCGCGTTCGGCGAGCCCCTCGCGAAGCTTGTTCTGGGCGGTCTCAGCGGTCAGCCCGCCGACCTTGATGCCCTCGACGACAGTGTTGCGGGGCAGGTTGTCGCCGGCCAGGGCGTAGCCCGCTGCGTACGCCCCGCCGAGCACCACGAGCAGACCACCGCCGGTCCAGAGCGCGACACGAGCGGTGGTGGAAAGCCTCTTGCGGGGTTGGGTCGGAGCCACTGTCTTCCTCTCTCGGCCAAACTGCCGTTGCCCATGCTACGTGAGCGAGCGAAGCGACCCCTGCTCCGCCACCGGTGGCGGGTGTACGGAATCCATCCGCCACTGGGTCAGCGCGATCCCGGCCGCCATCAGCGCGGCGCCGAAGTAGCCGCGGACCCCCATGTTCTCGCCCAACAGCAGGGCGCCCCCGAGCGCGCCGAACACCGACTCGGCGGACATGATGAGGGCGGCGTGGCTCGCCAGTGCATCCCGCTGGGCGACCACCTGCAGGGTGTAGGCGATCCCGACCGACATCAGCCCGCCGTACAGCAGCGGGACGAGGCCCTCGCCGAGGCCGGCGAACGGACGTGCGTCCAGCGCCACGGCAGCGATCGCGCTGATCGCCGCGCACCAGGCGAACTGGGAGATGGAGAAGCGCAGGGCGGAGAGCCGCCTGCTGTAGTGCTCGATCACCAGGATCTGAGCGGTCCACACGAACGTGGAGGCCAGCACGATGGCGTCCCCGTAGCCGATGGAGAAGTCGTCGCCCACCGCCAGGAAGTACAGCCCGACCATCGCCAGTCCGATCCCGACCACGGTCGTCCAGCTCGACCGGTGACCGCGGAAGGCGGCCACGATCGGGACGAACACCATGTAGAGACCGGTGATGAAGGCCGCGTTGCCCGCGGTGGTGTGGCTCATCGCGATCTGCTGCATTCCCACGGCCACCGCCAGCAGGGCGCCGGTGATCA
This sequence comes from uncultured Propionibacteriaceae bacterium, assembly GCA_964435735.1. Taxonomy (GTDB): domain Bacteria; phylum Actinomycetota; class Actinomycetes; order Propionibacteriales; family Propionibacteriaceae; genus Propionicimonas. The sequence continues at coordinate 49,750 of CAYSZZ010000013.1, read as the reverse complement.
GCCCGGGCAGGAGTACCGCGCGCGTCGCCTGCGCCCGGATCGGCCGGGGCGTCCGCCGATGCCGGTCCAGCCACCACACCACCGGGACGAGCGCGACGGCGCCCATCGCGAACCGGACCGCGTTGAAGGTGAAGGCGTCGACCGACTCGGCCCCCACCCGCTGGGCGACGAAGGCGAATCCCCAGATCGCCGAGGCCAGCAGCAGCAGCGCATTGGCGCGCAGCCGGCGGGCGGCGGTGGGGTTCACCCGACGAGGCTAGCGGCGCCAGGTCGGTCGGCTGACCGCCGCCGCCTGTCGGACCAGTGCGACCCGGCTTCGGAACTGCTCTGCCTCCAGTTCGCCGTGACGAGCCATCGAGCGAGATGGCACGGCGATCCGGAGGCAGCTGTTCAGGTACGGACGCGCCGGAGCCCGATCCACCGGGATTCGGCACCCATCGGTGCGGTTGGGTCCACCACAAGGGTGGGACCGGCGGATCGGGCTCAGCGCGGGTGATCAGCCCTGACGGGAGAGAGCCGTCTTGGCCCTGGCTGCCACGTTCTCGGCGGTGAAGCCGAACTTGGCCAGCAGCAGCCCACCGGCAGCGGACTCGCCGAAGTGGTCGATCGAGACGATCTCGCCGGCGTCGCCGACCAGCTCGCGCCAGCCCATCGCGATGCCCGCCTCCACCGACACCTTGGCGGCGCCGGCCGGGATGACTTCGGCGCGGTACTCGGCCGGCTGGGCGGCGAACCACTCCAGACAGGGCAGCGAGACCACCCGGGTGGGAATCCCCTCGGCCTCCAGCTGCTCGCGAGCGGAGACGGCGACCCCGACCTCGGAGCCCGTGGCCAGCAGGACGACCGCGGGCTCGCCGGAGGATGCGTCCAGCAGCGTGTAGCCGCCCTTGGCCAGCAGCTCAGCCGGCGCGGCCGCGCCCTCTCCGCGCTCGATCGTGGGCACGTCCTGCCGGGTGAGGATCAGCGCGGTCGGGCGGTCGGTGTGGCGCAGGGCCTGAGCCCACGCCTGCGCCGTCTCGTTGGCGTCGGCGGGACGCACCACGTCCAGCCCCGGGATCGCCCGCAGGGACGCGAGATGCTCGATCGGCTGGTGGGTCGGGCCGTCCTCACCGACGCCGACCGAGTCGTGCGTCCACACGAAGATGCTGGGGATCTTCGACAGCGCCGCGAGCCGGACCGAGGCACGCATGTAGTCGGCGAACACCAGGAAGGTGCCGCCGTAGGCACGGGTCAACCCCAACGTGATGCCGTTGACGATGTTGCCCATGGCGTGCTCACGGATGCCGAAGTGCAGCGTCCGTCCGTTGTAGTCGCCGGCGAAGTCATGGCTGGACTGTTCCGGCGGCAGGAAGGAGGGCTGGCCCTTCATCGTCGTGTTGTTGGAGCCCGCCAGGTCGGCCGAGCCGCC
>CAYSZZ010000013.1:10103-48332 GCA_964435735.1 uncultured Propionibacteriaceae bacterium | reverse complement strand
GCCCCACAGCTCGGGGACGGCATCGGCCAGCGCGCTCAGCACCTCGCCGGAGGCGGCGCGGGTGGCCTTCTTGCCGACCGGGAACACCGGCAGCGCGGCCTCGAAGCCCTCGGGCAGTTCGCGGGCGCGCAGCCGCCGGTAGAGCGCGGCACCCTCCGGGCTGGCGGCCTGCCAGGCCTCGAACCGGGCATTCCAGGTCGCCTTCGCTTCGGCGGCGCGAGCGGCGGCGTTGGCGCGGGTGTGTTCCAGCACGGCCGGCTCGACCGCGAAGTTGACCGCCGGGTCGAAGCCCAGTTCGGTCTTGAGTGCGGCGATCTCCTCGCCGCCCAGCTTCGCGCCATGGACGCTGTGGTGGCCGGCCTTGGTCGGCAACGGCCAGCCGATGATCGTGGTCAGCTTGATGAAGGACGGCTTGTCGGTGACCGCCTTGGCCGCCTCGATCGCGTCGTAGAGGGCCTGGACGTCCTCCTCGTAGCGGGTCCCGCCATGGGTCCAGTCGACATGCTGGACGTGCCAGCCGTAGGCCTCGTAGCGGGCGGCAACGTCCTCGGTGAACGCGATCTGGGTCTCACCCTCGATCGAGATCCGGTTGTCGTCGTAGATCAGCACGAGGTTGCCCAGCTTCTGGGCGCCGGCCAGCGAGGACGCCTCGCTGGCGACACCCTCCTGCATGCAGCCGTCGCCGGCAATGGTGTAGACGAAGTGGTCGAACAGCGAGGTGCCCGGCTCGGCGGCAGGCTCCAGCAGCGCGCGTTCGCGACGCGCCGCCATCGCGAACCCGACCGCGTTGGCGATGCCGGCGCCCAGCGGACCGGTGGTGCACTCCACGCCTGCGGTGTGGCCGACCTCGGGGTGGCCCGGGGTGAGCGAGCCCTCCGTCCGCAACGCCGCGATGTCGTCGATCTCAAGGCCGTAGCCCGCGAGGAAGAGCTGGGTGTACTGAGTAAGCGACGAATGGCCCGCCGACATCACGAATCGGTCGCGTCCGGTCCAGGTGGGATCCGACGGATCGCCGTTCATCACCTTCTGGTACAGCAGGTACGCCGCCGGAGCCAGGGAAATGGCCGTACCCGGGTGGCCGTTGCCCACCTTTTCCACCGCGTCCGCCGCCAGCACCCGGGCGGTATCGACGGCACGCTGGTCGAGTTCGGTCCAGTTCAGCGGGTTGGTCACAGCGGTCATCATCGGCCTTTCACGCACGAGAAGGAATCCCTCTCACCCTATCGCGACGGGCCCGGCGGGAGGCCCGTTCCCATCCGGTGCGGACCGTCCCCCACCCCCGACCCGCGCCCCTCCCCGGGCACCGGCCGTTTGCCCTGCCGTCGAGCGCCACGCCCCAGGGACAAGCGCTCGGTGGACGACGGACGCGGTCGGAGCGGCGGTCGGGCGGGTCAGGCCGGTTCGACGAAGACCGCGACGGTAAGGGCGGGGACGGCGAACTCGTCGTCCCCGGCGCGGGCTTGGCGCACCACCTCGTCCTCGCCCTCGGCCTGGACCGGATGCAGCACGAAACCGGCGGTGTCGAAGGAGACCGGCTGGCGCACCGGCCGGGGAGTGGGGTTGAACACCGTCACCAGGCTGCGCCAGCGGGGTTCGACCTGCTGGTCGGCGATCCGCAGGACGATCACGCCGGGGATCTGCTGCCAGGTCCCCGAGACCGGGAAGGTCACCGCCCGCTCGATGGCCGCCGCGCTGCGCAGCCGGAACAGCCGGGTCGAGGCGCGCAGCCGCAGCAGGTCGAGCGCCAGCGCGTGGGCCAGCCGGATGTCGGACGGGGCGGGCTTCAACGCCGGATCGGCCAGCAGCGGGGCCAGGATCGTCCAGACCGGTCCGTTGTCCTGTTCTGGCGGCAGTCCCGCGCCGAAGCCGTTGTCGGTCATGGAGAAGTCGAGATAGTTGAACCAGTCGCCGGAGAGGTAGGAGTTCCGGTCCAGGCTCTTCGAGCGCAGGATGTCGGTGCCGGCATGCCACATCACGGGCGACTGGCCCAGCGTCGCGCAGGCCAGACAGAACGCGTTCAGCCGCACCCGGTCGGCCATCGGCGTGGCCTGCGGGAGCTTCAGGGTGAGGGCGTCGAACAGGGTCTCGTTGTCGTGAGCGTCGACGTAGCTGATCACCTCGTCCGGCTGGTCGGCGTAGCCGGCCACCCAGCCGTCGTAGGGCAGCTGGTCACCCCGGATCGGCTCGCCGCTGCGTGCCGAACGGAAACCGAAGCCGCGCAACGTCCCTGCCAGGCCGAGTTGCACCAGGTCGACCAGCTGCGCGACTCGCTCGCTATCTCCGCCGGCGGCCAGGCCGGTGCCGTAGCCCTGGGTCCGTGGATCGTCGAAGGCGCCCCCACCGCGCACCGCGTCCCGCAGCCGATCAGAGAAGGTGGCGATCGAGGTGCCGCCGAGCTGACCCTGGCTGGCCTGCACGAAGCGGGCGTTGAAGGCCACCTCGCCGAAGTTCCAGCCTTCGCCGTAGAGCGTGATCGAACGACCGTCCACTCCATCGCGGGTCAGGGTCAGCGCGTCCAGCGCGGCGCGCACCGCCAACAGGTTGTCGCGGCTGTGGTGGCCCATCAGGTCGAACCGGTAGCCGTCCACCTTGTAGTGGCGGGCCCAGAACACGCAGGCGTCCACCATGAGCTTCTGGGCCATCAGGTGCTCGGTGGCCACGTTCGGGCAGCAGGTGGAGGTCTCCAGCTGGCCGCAGGGGGTGAGCCGGTGGTAGTAGCCGGGGACGATCCGGTCGAGCACCGACTTGGTGTCCTGTCCGGCGCTGGCGGTGTGGTTGAACACCATGTCGAGGACCACCCGCAGCCCGGCGGCGTGCAGCGCGCCCATCGCCGTCCGGAACTCCAGGGTGCGGCCGGCTCCGTCCGCCGCCTCGATGCTCGATGCGTACGAGCCCTCGGGAGCGAAGAAGTGCCACGGCTCGTAGCCCCAGTTGTAGCCGCTGGAGTGAGCGGCGACATGGCGCTGCTGCTCGGCAGAGTCCGGCGGCAGGGATCTGAGCATCGCCGCAGCGGGTGCCGACGACAGCCCGGGATGCTCCTCGACAGCGGCGTTGTCGAACACGGGCAGCAGCTGCACCGAGGTCATCCCCGCCTCGGCGAGCCGGCGCAGGTGCGTCATGCCCGCCGAGTCCTGCCCGAAGGCGAGGAAGCTGCCGCGGAAGCCACGGGGCACGGTCTTGTCGCTGACGGAGAAGTCGCGGACGTGCAACTCGTAGATCACCTGATCGACCGGATGCGCCAGCGGTGGGCTGGGGGTGGTGGCCCAGACGGGGGGCGCCAGCGCAGGGGCATCCAGGTCGGCCAAGACCGAATGGCTGGAGTTCACCGTCAGCGCGACCGAGTACGGATCGGTGACCTCGTTGGAGACCACCCGTCCGTGATGCTGGGTGAACACCGTGACCTCGTAGCGGTAGCGGAACCCCGTCCAGTCCCGCTCCCCCTGGATCTCCCACACTCCGTCGTCGCGGCGAGCCATCGGGTGCGGGCGGCCCGGGCTGTGCAGATCCTCGCCTGCCCGCCACAGGAGGAGCCGGACCCGCTGCGCGGTCGGGGCCCACACCCGCAGCGTCGGGGAGCCGTCCTGCCACTGAGCGCCCAGCACGGCCTCGGCCGCCGCGGCGTAGACCTGGTCGATCACCCCCGGGAACTGCAGCGAACCGGAGAACGCCAGTTGACCCGACGGCAGGTGGGCGCTCACGACGAGCTGTCCACACAGTGCCTCCGCCACCGGCACCTCACCGGGCACCCGCAACGCCAGGTAGTCGGCCAGGTGCGGGACCGTGGCGGCGACCGCCGGCGGGAGCCCCTCGGGATCCAGCCGGAGCACCGCCGTCTGCCACGGCAGCGGGGCCGGCTCACGGGGATCGATGGGTTCGGCGATCGACCAGTGCAGCACCCAGTCGAGCTCTGCCGGAGCCAGCTCTGAGGGCAGGTCGCGCGGCCAGGCGATCAGATCGCGCCGCAGCCAATGCCCAGGCGCCGAAGCTCCATCCGCCGAACTCACCCTGCCGATTCTGTCAGCCGCGACCGTCGCACCAGGGGAGGCGGGCCGCCATCAGCGCAAATAGCTTGGACGAATCGGAGCTCCGGTTGGCCGCCGAGCCCTCGCGCGCCCCTTGCCGGACCCGGCGGCTGCGCCCCCGGTCGCGGCCGGACGGGAACTGTCTGCGCCGGGTCGGGCCGCCTCAGGCGGTGGCGAGCGCCCACAGCACCGCGGCACTCTCCCGCAGGTAGCTGGAGGGCCAGACGTACCAGCGGGTGGCGGAGTGAAGATGGGTGGCGGCCAGCCCCGCGTCCTCGGCCACCCGGGCCGCCCGCCAGACGTGGTACTCGTTGGTGACGAAGGCCACGCGGTAGCCGCTGCCCAGCCTGTCGTCGAGCAGCAACCGGGCGAAAGCGAAGTTCTCCTCGGTCGAGGTCGAGCGATCCTCCGGCACGATCAGGTCGTCCGGGACGCCATGGGCCAGCAGGTAGTCGCGCGCGGCGATCGCCTCGGCCACCTCCTCCTGAGGCCCCTGTCCCCCGGTGACGACGATCAGCGCCTCCGGATTGCGCTGGTGGTAGCCGACCGCGACCTGCAGGCGCTGCGCGAGCGACGGCGATACCTCGCGTCCATGCACCGCCGCCCCCAGGACGATCAGCGCATCCTCGTCGCCGGACGCGGTGTCGTTCATCCCGTAGCCGGCCAGGGATCCCGCGACGATCCCGAACAGAATCCCCGCCGCTATCGCCGGAACGGTGAGCCACCGCACGCCGGCGGCGCGTCGCCACAGACCGAAGACGGCCACCACGGCGGCCACAGCGAACTGCAGCAGCACCCCGGCGTTCAGATTCGCCGTCGCCAGCAGCCAGATGCCGTTGGCCGCCAGGAGCAGTCCCAGCGCCACCGAGGCCCCGCGCCACGTCCACTCCAGCCACGTCATGCTCCGAGAGTAGGGGCGCGCACCGTGAGATGCGGGACGTCGGCGTCATCTCCCCCGGTGCGCGGATCGGCTGACGCCGGCGAGTCAGACCCGACGCGCCATGAACACCAGGTCGTAGCGGCCCGCGCCCTCGCGTCGAGTCTCCGAGTAGCCGTTGCGTTCATAGAGTCGGATGTTGTCCAGGCTCCGCTCGCCCGTGAAGAGTTCGATGTGATCGATCTCGCTCGGAAGGTAGCCATCGACGGCAGTGAGCAGCCTGGTTCCGAGACCCTGCCCCTGCAGGTCGGGCGCGACGATGAGGCGCCCCAACTGGGCGACTGATCCGCGCAGGCGAAGCCGGACCGAAGCCACAAGACGTCCTTCGTTCCGGATGCCCAGCTTGACGACCGCCGGATCGCGGAGCTCGTCGGTCAACTGCTCGAGCGTCTGGATCAGCGGAGGCAGCGACAGGTCGTCGTAGCGGATGGCCTCGGTGACGTAGGCGGCCCGCTGCAGGGTGAGCACCTCACCGGCATCCTCCGCAGACAGGCTTATCACCCGGGCCCGATCAGACATCTCGTTTCACCGACTTCCTGAGATCCACTCGCCGCCATCGACATCCGTTGAGTATCAGACCACGTCGAGCCGGAGAGTGCGAGTCATGACTCGATCGCGCCGTGTCCGATGCCGGAAGGGGTGTCTTCTGGGCTCTCCGACCATGCGGGGCAGTACCGTCGGGGCCGGCGACTCGCGCCCGGTCGGCGGTCTACGCCCGACGCCGGAGGCGCCGGATGGCGCAGCGCACCCACGACCTGACGGCTGCACTGCGGGCGAAGTCTGGCGTGATGCTACTGCCGGATCTGGGTCTGGATCTCTCGAATGACCGAACCCAGGATTCCTCGGGACAGAAGCCCCGGGCCGAGGGGCCCGGAGGAGTCCTCTCCCACGGGCGGTAGGAGCCTGAGCACAGCACGCTCCTCGTCTGTGAGCTGTCCGAGTTGCCAGCCGATTTCCTCATCGACCGCGTTGGAGCGCGCAGGGTCTGCCAGCGAGACGGCCTTGACCGCGTACGCTGCCGCGCCCAAGGCGTGCGCCCCCATATGAGCGACGGCGGCAGCCTGTCCGGCCGCCCTCGCGGCCGCCGAACCGGCCGGAGTGGTGGCGGCACTCGCAGCCTTCACGGCAACGAGTCGCTTGCGTATCTCTTCGGAGGCGGTGCTTTCCCCGGCGCCGTAGGCACGGGCGCGAGCGATCGCGTCCCGCACCAGTTCGGTTGCCGCCGCGTCGGCTTCAAACAGCGGAAACACACGTTCGGCGCAGCCCGCAGCCCAGCGCGCGATGGTGCGCCGGTCGGCGTCACTGAGAGCCTGGATCGAGGCCATGGCCGGATTGTGCCACGCCATGCGGATCCCACGATGTCCTCGGCGGACCTGTTGCATCAACATCGCCATGCGCAGGACCGGAATGCAACGTCCCCAGCCCGTGGTCACAGGCGCGCAACCCGGGTCGGGCAGTTCATAGATGTCGTCGTCCGATTCGGATCCACCAACAGGTCCACTCCTGGACCCAGGGACGTCAGCCCGTCGGCGTCCAGACCTTCCGGTGATCGGCGACGAACCGTCGCAGGCTGGTCGCCCGGTTGCCGGTGAGCCGGCGGACGGCCCGGTTCGGGAGCGCGCTCAGGTTCAGCCGGACCACCCGGTAGATCATCTTCTGCACGTCGATGTAGTCCTGCGGCCTGCCCTCGGCGGCGAGGTGGGCGAGGTAGTCGCCTTCCGACGGCCGGGCGTAGCGGATCGGCCGGCCCAACTCCTCGGTCATGATCCGCGCGACGTCGACGTAGCTCAGCGAGTGCTCGCCGGAAAGGGTGTAGGCCTTGCGGACGTGGCCGGGCTCGGTCAGCGCGACGGCCGCGACCCGCCCTATGTCGCGGGCATCGATCAGCGCTGTCCGGGCGCCGCCGGCCGGCAGGTAGATCTCGCCCCGCTCCCGGATCTCCGCCGCATAGACGCTCAACAGGTTCTGCATGAAGAAGTTGGGACGCAGGAAGGTGTAGGGCGCATCGGTCCGCCGCAGGTACTGCTCCACCGCGTGGTGCGGGGTGGCCCGGTTGTGCTGCACACCCTGCAGGGACAGGAAGACGATCTGGGCGAGCCCGCGCCGCCGGGCGGCATCGATCACCGGGAACAGCTGGGTCTGGACGTCCGCGATCTGTGGTGGTCGCAGCAGGAACAGCCGATCGGTGCCGGTGAGCGCCTCGTCCAGTTCGCCGGCGGAAGCGCCGAACCGGAACGGACGCGGTTCCACCCCGGCGGGGAGCCGCTCGGCCTCTGCCGGCTCGAAGATGCCGGCGACCACCGGCACGCCCCGAGCCAGCAGAGAGTCCACCACTGCCGAGCCGACATTGCCGGTCGGTCCGGTCACGAAGACCGCGGTCATGCCGTCGTCCCCGTCCTGGCGAGTAGCCGGGCCAGCGCGGCCAACTCGGTGTCGGTGAGATCGCCGAAGCCCTGCGACAGGCTGGCGATCATCTCGTTCTCGAAGCTCGCCAGCTGCGCGGCGGCCCGGTCGGTGAGCGTGAGCACCCGGGAGCGGGCGTCCTCCGGGTTCGTCCCGGTGGTGATCAGTCCTTGCCGGCGAAGACCGTCCACGAGCTGCGTCACGGCACCCGGGGTGAGGCCGAGTTCATCGGCCACCGATCCGGGGGTGACCGGACCGCGGCCGTGGGCGATCAGGAACAGCGCCTCGGTCTGGGAGCGGCTCAGGCGATGGTCGGCGAATGGCCCGGATCGCGCCTGGGCGAGCGTCCGCGACCAGGCCACGATCGATTCCAGCACCTGGCCGATCAGCGCGGCCCGCGACCGGGTCATCGGGGTCACCAGGAGACGAACGGCAGTTGGTGCAGGTGGCTGCGATCGTCGACCTGGCTGAGGATGAAGTCGGCGAGGTCGTCGCGGCTGATCTGGGTGCTGGCGTTCACGCCCACCCATCCCACCCGGTAGGCGCCTTTCCCGGGCTGGTCGGTCAGGCGGGGGCCGCGGACGACCGTCCACTCCAGCCCGGAGTCCTCCAACTCCTTCAGGTGCCCCTGGGCATCGGCCAGGACGTGCCCGGCCATCAGCTTCAGCAGGGACGTGATCACGGTGTCGGCGATGCCGGGCTTGTCCTGCGGGGCGCGCAGCCCGCCCCCCGACAGCGTCACGATCCGGGTCACGCCGTGCCGCTTCATCGCCTGGACGATGGTGCGGGTGCCGTCGGTCTGCAGCGTCGCGGGCGAGCCCTTGACCTGCCCGAACAGGCTCAGCACGGCGTCCGCCTGGTCGACCACCTGGTCGACGGCGTCAGCGTCCAGCACGTCGCCGGCGACCACCGTGAGGTTCTCGTGAGTGAGCGTCAGCCTCGCCGGGTCCCGGACGAGGGCCCTGACCTCGTGCCCCGCGGTCACAGCCTTCTCCAGAACTCTTCGCCCGGTCTTGCCGGTTCCACCGAACAGCGCAATCGTTGCCATGGGATTACTTTAGCAACTAAACCACTTTGCCCGGATCGGACCGTCACCACCAGCCCTGGCGCTTGGCCCATCGCAGCAGCACCAGCGACAACCCGAGCATGACCAGGATCAGCCCGCCGAGCCACCACCAGCGTGTGACGTCGTTGCTGATGACGTTCATCCCGACGACCGAGCTGATCGCCGTGATCGGCAGGGTCACCGCCGCGATCACGGCGAGCCGCTCGGCCGCGATCGTCATCTTCGTGTCGGTGCGGGCGCGGTGGTACTCGGTCACTCCGGCGAGGAACGCCAGCTGGCTCGCCGTGATCTTGCTGAGCCGGTCGTAGGCGTCCTTGTTGTCGGCCAGCGCGACATCGACCGCCTGGTCGCGGCCACCCAGCAGACCGATCGCCCGTCCGTAGATCTCGGCGGCCTGGCTGGTCATGGTCTGCACCGTCAACAGGGCATGGCGGGCGCGGAACAGTTCCTCCAGGAAGCCCTGCGGGTTGGTCTCCGCGGAGCGGTCCATCACCTTCTGCTCCAGCTTGCCGACCTGGCGGGCCAGCTTGTTGACGAAGCGCTCCTCGGCGATCGCCGTGGCGGTGACGATCCGGTGCGAGGCCTGCCAGGGGGCCGTGGGCCGGAACCGGCCCGCCAGCATCCGTTCGGCCACCTCGTCGGTCTGCTCGAGCATCCATTCCAGCGGCACCTTCGGATTGCGGGGGCCGTGGCTGGTGACCAGGTAGTTCGGCCCGATCAACTGGTCGAGTTCGAGGTAGTGCATGTGGCCGCCCTCACCCACTGCCGGGCGGTGCAGCACCAGCAGCAGGGTCTGGCCGTAGACATGCAGCCGCGGCAGGTGGTTGCGTTCGACGATGTCCGACACCGCGGCGGGATGGGCCTCGAACACGTCCCGGAGGATGGCCGCAGCCTCGTCGTCGGGCTCGGGGATGTCGAGCCAGAGCCAGCCGGAATCGTCGGCCATCAGGGCGGGCAGGTCGGACAGTTCGCGCCGCGTCACCGCCGACGTCGCGCGATCGATCCACAGCAGCCGTCCCACCAGCATGGGGCCATGCTGCCACCGGCGGACCGATCCTGGCCAGGGGTTGGACTGCTGATGCGGCATCGGCGGTCACCCCGATGCCCCCTCGACCGAGGCACGCGCGTAGCTCGTGACCACCCGTGACCATTCATCCGGCATCGATGGTTCGCTCAAGCCCGAGAAGCGCGAGCGGGACGACGGCCCCGCGGTCCGGACGCCGGTAGGCGACGGAGCCTGTGACCGCCTGGCGTGCCCATCGCAGAGCCGTCGCTGAGCGGAGTGTTTCGCCTGATTCGCCGATGCCAGGCAGTACCGTCAGGACATGGCAACCCGCAACCGGTCGGCGGTCTATGCCCGGCGCCGGAAGCGCCGAATGGCCCAGCAGACCCACGACCTGACCGCCACCCAATGGTCGGCGTTGATCGAGGCGTGGGGAGGCTGCGCCTACTGTGACGAGCCCGGACCGTCCTACACCAAGGACTGCATGCTGCCGATCTCACGTGGCGGCCGCTACACCCTGGCGAATGTGGTACCCGCGTGCGCATCCTGCAACGCCAGCAAGTGGAACGCCGAAGTGACCAGTTGGATGCGCCGCAAGAAGCTGGACGAGCAGTCGTTCCTGCTGAGGCAGATCCAGATCGTTCGGACCATCGAAGCCGGCATGCCGACGGCCGGCGCGATTCCCCAACCTGCGGCCGCCCCGAACCTCGGATGACGCCATTCCTGATCCGACCGCCAGTACCGGAAGACGCACCCGCCTGGTTCGACTTCATCATCGACCAGCAGGCGCTCACCTATCGGGGAATCGTCCGGCCGGATTTCGCCGAGGCGCAGCGGGAGTTCCGTGACAGCTGGGTACCCGCACTGGCCGGGGACTTCGCCGACCCCGGCACCGCGCGACGGCTGATCGCCCGCCAGGACGGCCGGATCGTCGGGGTCGCGTCCATCGTCGATGCGCCCAGCGGCTGGGAGATCGAGCAGGGCCACGTCCCCGCTCCCGCTTTGCGCTGCCTCGATCGGCTGTACCTCCACCCGGACGCCCACGGCCGCGGCCTGGGCACGCAACTGCTGGCGAGCATCGACGACGGCCGCGACCTCTACCTCTGGCTGATCGACGGCAACACTTCCGCGCAGCAGTTCTACCGCCGCCGCGGCTTCGTCGACGAGCCGCAGCAGTTCACCACCGGCGAATCCTGGGGCAATGTCGCCATGCACCGTATGGTTCGCCGCTCATCGAGCTGAACTCCGGACTCAGCCCGACGGTTGCCACGGGTTGTGGACGCGGACACCGGTGGGCGCGAAGTCCGCGACATTGCGAGTGGCCACGATCAGTCCGTGGACGGCGGCTGTCGCAGCGAGGTACGCGTCACGATCGGGCCGAGGATCGGGGACGTGGCATGGCACCACTCTCCGCACGATCGGGAGGGTGACCGGAAGGGTCCTGTCGGCGAGATCACGGATCACCGCACGCTCGAACCACTCCCGCAGCATCGCTCCCTGCGATGCGTCCCGTCGCTCGATGCGGGCAACCCCGAGTTCCAGCTCCATCACCGAGATCACGCTGATGTACAGATCCTCGACTTCCTGGCCGGCCGCCCATGCCACCACGTTCGGGTCGGCTACCCCCGGACGCTTCCGGAGTTCGCTGACGACGTTCGAGTCGAGCAGATATCTCACAGCTCAACCGCGCGGGGCAGGTCTCGTGACCGGACGGGCTCGAACTCGATGCCGTCATCCATCCGAAGGATGTCGACGATGCTCCGGCGGTCCTTCAGGCGTCGATACTCCTCGATCGAGAGCAGCACGAACGCCGGCTCACCACGGTCTGTAATCACCAACGGGCCTTCAGCGGCCTGCCGCTTGGCCGCACTCACATCGCGGTTGAACTCCCGGGCAGTCATCGTCCCCATGAGAACCTCCTATGTAGGTACGTACCTACCTTAGCTCGGCGGCAGCGGGACACAACCACGACGCCAGGCCGGACGACGCGCCGGTCACCTCACGCGCCTTACACGACGGCTCCTTTGGTGACCCCGGCGGGCCGCAGCAGCCACCCAGGACGAGGCCCGGAACTCGTCAGCCACGCTGCGACGGCATCGCTGCCGGAGGTCCGCGTCCTCGGTGGTGGCATGGATGCGACACACTGGTGGCCATGGACCTTGTGACCGCCTTCCCACCATTCGGCGTGCGCATCGAAGCAGGACCGCTGGTGCTGCGGCCGGTGACCGACGAGGTGGTGCCCACCCTGATCGAGGTGGCGCTCGGCGGCGTCCACGATCCTGGGCTCACGCCCTTCTACTACCCATGGACCGACGCTCCGGCGGAGACGTTGCCGACCGCGTTCGCGCAGTACCACTGGGGGACGCGAGCCCGGTGGTCACCAAGCGCGTGGTCGCTCGAGTTCGCCGTCGAGTACGAGGACGTGGTCGTCGGGGTGCAAGGATTCGCGACCCAGGACTACCTCGTCACCAGAACGGGCGAGACCGGCTCCTGGCTGGGCCAGAAGTACCAGGGTCGTGGCATCGGAACGCAGATGCGTCGGACCATCTGCGCCTTCCTCTTCGACTACCTGGACGCGGCCGAGATCACATCGGGGGCGTTTATCGACAACCCGTCGTCCCTGGCCGTCAGCCGAAAGGTGGGCTATCGACCGGACGGCACGAGGCGCTTGGCCCGCCGTGGCGAGGCCGCCGTGAACCAGCGCCTGCTGCTCACCGCAGAGCACTTCGTCCGCGGCGAGAAGATCACCGCCACGGGAGTCGAGGCCTTCCGCCGCTTCATCGGCCTGGACGAGTAGCGCCGAAGCAGCCCAGCGGAGGGTTCAGCCCGATCCCCGGGGCGCCGCTGAGCACAGTCCTCGAAGGGTCATGCGCAAGGCCGTTGGGCAGCATCAGCGAGGTCCAGGTCGTAGCGCGTCTGCAGGTTGAGCCAGAACTGCGCCGGCACACCGAAGTACCTGCCCAGTCGTCACAGTCGGCGAACGATCTGATCACCCAGCCGGCGCATAACGCGACACGTCAATAGCGCTAGACGTTAAAGCGGAACTCCACCACATTCCGACACGGATAGGCATATACTAGGGCTCCATGAAGCGAGCAGCACTCTACGTCCGGCAGTCCAAGGAAGACGACAACGGCATCGAGCGGCAGATACCGCGTACGACGGCCCTGGCCAAGTTGCGGGGCTGGACCGTGGTTGGCACCTACATCGACAACGACGTGACGGCCAGCGCTCCCCGTGGGCCTGACACCGCGTGGGGCCGGATGCTGGCCGACGCTTCCGCTGGTCGGGTGGACGTGGTGGTGGCCGTGGACCTCGACCGGGTGGTGCGGTCCACCCGCGACCTGAACACGCTGGTCGATGCCGGGCTGGCGCTGGTGACCGTAGACGGTGAGATCGACCTGGCCACCGCCGACGGCGAGTTTCGCGCCTCCATGCTGGCCGCGATCGCCCGGTTCGAGGTGCGCCGCAAGGGCGAGCGGCAGTCCCGGGGCCAACAGCAGCGCGCCGAGAAGGGCCTCGCTCCTGCCGGGGTGCGGCTGACCGGCTACGACCGGCACGGCACCATCGTTGAGGATGAGGCTGCCGTAGTGCGGCAGGTGTTCGACCGCTTCGCCGCTGGGGAGACCCTGCGCGGGATTGTCCGCCTGCTGGCCGAGTCTGGCGTACCCACCCGGCGCGGTGGCGCTTGGCACCCGTCGAGCGTGCTGGGCCTGCTGCGGAACGCACGGTACGCCGGTCGTAGCACGCTGAAGGGCGAGGTCGTTGGCGAGGCCCAGTGGCCCGCCATCGTGACGGAGGCTATGTTCGATGCCGTGCAAGCCCGGCTGAGCGACCCCCGCCGGAAGACCAACGGGTCCGGCGACACCGCCCGGAAGCACTTGGGTTCTGGCCTCTACTTCTGCACCTGCGGGCAGCGGGTTCGGTCCAGCAGCTCGACCGGCTCGGGCGGCAATCGGTACACCTGCGCGAACACCTGCCATTACCGGGTGGGCTCGCACATCGACGACTACGTAACCGGGCTGATCCGCGCCCGCCTGGCCCTGCCCGACCTGGCCGACCTGCTGGTGCGCGACCAGGACGAGGCCGAGCTGGAGCGCTTGAACCAGGAAGCCAAGGCCCTACGCCAGCGGCTGGACCGGTTCGAGGCCGACTACGACGAGGGCCTGATTGACGGCAGGCGCTACCGCGCCGCCACCGACAAGACGAACGCACGCCTGGCGCAGATTGGCCGGGAGCGCGCCGCGCTGGTGGTAGCGGACAGCTCCATCCTGGCCGCGGACGACCCGGTTGCCGCCTACGACGCGGCGTCGCTGGATATGCGCCGGGCCACCATCGACCTCCTGATGAAGGTGACCCTGCTGCCGGGCCAGCGTGGCCGCAAGGGCTTCGACCCGGCGAGCGTGACCGTGGAGTGGGCGGGCGCGAACAGCTAAGCCGCGTATAGCTTGCGTTCTCGGCGAGGCTGCGGCATAGCAGGAACCACTACACAGGTGAGAGTCGTGCGGCCAATCTGGTCGGCACCGACCGATACGCTCATCGCATGGGCGAACTGAACCGCGCATGGGCACTGGAGGTGCTCCACGACTATGTCTGGGCTGCCACGAAAGTACCTACAGGCGAGCGCTATCGGGGTGGCAGCGCAAAGAAGGCTTTCCCGGTTGACCGCGACGAATTGCAGAAGCGGCTCCACGTGGCCGAGCAGATCGTGCGCCGCGTGCTCCCGGACCCTATCAACGGATGGGGCTACAGCAATCCGGAACACCTTAGGTACTTGGCGCTGAAGGCGATCACCCAGATGGAGCGAGAGGAGGAGTTGCGCCAGAATCTGGGTGATGCCGCGCCGCCCGTCACGGCCGGTGAGCTTCACCCGTGGGTCTGGGAAGGTGCGCCTCAGTACTGGCGTATTGGCGCGTACAACGCGGCAATCTGGCAGGCGCTGATCCGGCTGAACGCCGAACTACAGAGGAAGATCGGGCGACGCGACGTAAGCGAGGCGGATGCCTTCGCGCAGGCGTTCACGCTCGATGACCCGCAGCAAGGCAAGCCAAGGCTGCGACTTATGGACGACGATGGGAGCAAGACCTACCAGAACGTCCATCGCGGGGCGATGCTCCTAGCCCAATCTCTCTATGCGGGTGTCCGCAACCCGCTGGACCACGATTCGCTAGCGGATCCGTCGGAGCAAGAAGCGCTGGAGACGATGGCCGCAATCAGCCTGCTGGCACGATGGACCGACCGATCGACGCTCGTAGAAGCCGAGGTCGCGCAGTAGCGTCGTGAGCGCTGGATCGCGCAGGCTGGTGACGCGAGAAACCAAGCTGCTACCATGCGTTGCACAACACAGGCCATGAGTCGAAGCGCTGATACGGACCGCCAAACCGGCTACCGAATGCGTGAGGCCCCGGGGACCGCCATATGCGGAAGCTGGGAGGGTGCGCTACCCACTGCGGAGGGGTGGCAACTGCTCGGAAAGCAGTACGGCCACGCACCCAGAGGAACCTCCTCATGTCCGCGAACACCTACGCCGACCCGGCCCGCGTGGAGTTGGGCAAGCTGGCTTACGCCTGCCGTCCCGACGTCGGCACTCCCGCAACCCGCGCCGCCGCCCGGCGCGACATTGAAGCCATAAAGCTGGAGCGAGCCATTCGGCGCGCCGTGGAGGCGGCACCTCCGCTGACCGCTCAGCAGCGGGCCAAGCTGGCGGCGATCTTGACCGGGGGTGCGAAGTGAGCATCCCCACGTTCACAGCGGCCCGCGCTACTGGCTGGGTCATGAACCGCCGTCTGGAGTTGGAACTGGAGCCATGTGGCAGCGACCCCTTGGAGGGCACGCACTTCACCGGCAGAGTGAAGCCGTACAACGAGCGCGAAGGCGAGGACCGACGCAGCTTGGCGCTGGAGTTCGATGATGAAGCGGGTAGGTCCTTTACCCTCTACGTGGAGCAGCACGAAGGCATCACCAACCTGTGGATCGGCCCGGCCAGTAGGGCACCGGAGGGCGACTGGATCGACCTCTGGGCACCGCCAGGCGGTGAGTCGTGAACCGCCGACAGCGACGCCAGCGCGGCGAGCGTGGCCAGCGCGTCCGGCTCCGGGCAGGCCGCCGCTGCATGGACTGCAACGCGGTGCCGAGGGACGGCATCTTCTACGAGCACGAGGCCAGTTGCCCGCTGTACCCACAGATCGCAGCCGTGAAGCAGGCCGACACTGCATGGTTGCTGGCCAACCCCGGGCAGGCCCTGGAGCGGGAAGTGGCCCCGGGCGAGCGGGCCGAGTTCCAGATGATGGGCCTGGACCCCGACGACTACACGATCCTCGTTGCGCGCTCCGGCGGGCTGCGGGTGCGGGGGTTGCGACGGCGGGAGGCGACCCATGACACCCGAACGTAAGCGAGGCCCCCAGCCAGCTAACCGGGAGCCCCGCAACCACCAAACAAGAGGACGCACCACGTCCAAGCCCAAGCATACCCCGGGGGAGTATGTGGAGGCGCTGGCGTGCGCTCGGCACCTGGCCGAGGCGGGGGTGCCGTTGTTCCTGGCCGATCCGGTGATCAAGGACGGCCAGTGGGACCCGGATGCCGGGGCCGGTGGGTACGTGCTGCCGGACGAGTGGCAGCGCACCGAGCCTGACCCGGCTGTGGTGGATCGCTGGGAGCCTGGAATGGCGCTGTGCGCGGTGATGGGCGGTGCCGTGGACGGGCTGGACGTAGACCCGCGCCACGGTGGGGACGCCACTGCCGCCGAGCACGCCGACCACTGGCCGACCAGCTACGGGCGGCAGGCCACGCCGTCGGGCGGCTGGCATGACCTGATCGCGCCGCTGGGGGTGAGGAAGGATCACAAGGCGCTGCCGGGGGTGGATGTCCAAGCGGGCGACGCCGACGGCGAGGGCCGGGGGTTCCTGTTCCTGGCGCCGACCCGCAAGCGGTCCAAGGCCACGGGCGAGATCGCGGAGTACACCTGGACGACGCCGCCGAACCTGGATGCGCTGCTGCTGGGCGAGCCGGACGACTCCGGCGCGTGGCTGGCCGAGCGCATCCGGGCGCTGCGGACGCCGGACTACGACGGTCCCAGCTACGACGGCCCGGCCTACGACCAGTTGCCGCCCGAAGGTCAGCGGCAGGCCCGCGAGCACGTAGACCGCATCCTCGGCTACTGGCAGGCACGGTACGCCGACGCGGCGGACCTGGACGAGGGCGAGGGTGGCGAGAAGGACCACAAGGCGCGCCGGTGGGAGGCCCTGGCGCGGGATGGTGCGTGGGCGCTGGCGCTGCTGGCCTGCCACCCGGCCTACCCGCTCACCCTGGCCGAGGCCAGAGAGGCGTATCTGACCATGCTCGGGCCGCTCGCGGACGACCCCAAGTGCGCGGGCAAGTGGACCGAGAGGATGGAGGCCAAGGCAGCCGGGCGACCGTGCGAGCCGCCCACCTGGCACAGCACACCCGAGGCCGACTTCGCGGAGCCGTACGACGGCGACGACGGGCCGGGAGACCGGGGGCCGAAGCTGCTGCCACGGCTTGACCTCCGGGCGCTGCTGGACCCGAGCCGACCCCCGCGTCAGTGGGTCGCGGAGCCCCTGCTGGCGGAGGGTGTGTCGGTGTCGCTGGTGGCCCCGGCTGGCCAGAAGAAGTCGCTGTTCATGCTGCGGTTGGCCATAGCGGTCGCCCGGTGTGAGAGTGACTGGGCCGGGCTGGTCATACCCAAGGCGCGGCGGGTGCTGTACGTGGATATGGAGCTGACCGAGGACGACTGGGTCGAGCGGCTGACCTCGTTCGGCATCGCGCAGGACGACGCCGACGCGCTGGACAACCTGATCCCGCTGCTGCTGCCCAACCTGCCGCCGCTGGACACTGCGGAGGGTGCGCGGGTGCTGCGGGATCA
Organism: uncultured Propionibacteriaceae bacterium; assembly: GCA_964435735.1. Lineage (GTDB taxonomy): Bacteria > Actinomycetota > Actinomycetes > Propionibacteriales > Propionibacteriaceae > Propionicimonas. The sequence goes on along the minus strand of CAYSZZ010000013.1, from coordinate 31,019 downwards.
GCTGGTCGGGTACGGGCTGGAACCGGGCGACCTGCTGATGCTGGACAGTTACCAGCGGGTGACCGCTGGGGCCGAGAACGACAGCGACACGTCGCGGGCGTTCTTCCGGCACACCGGCCAGATGTTGAAGAAGCTGGGGACGACCGTGCTGCGGTCCGACAACACCGGCAAGGACGTCGGCCGGGGTGCGCGGGGTACGGCGGGCAAGCGGGACGACGTAGACGCCGAGCTGCTGCTGACCAGTGAGGGCGAGGAGCTACGGGTCACCCTCGGCAGCAAGATACGGCAGCGCGGCGAGCCGACCCTAGTGCTGCGGATTGTGGAGTTCGCAGACGGCCGGACCGTGTTCGAGCCCGCTGTCTACAGGCCCCGCGTGGACGTCCTAGCCGCGCTGGACGCTGCCCTGGCAGACGGCCAGTGGCACAACACCAGCGCATTGTTCAAGGCAATGCGGGCAGACGGTGTCAAGGCGAAAGACGGTGTGCTGCGGGAGGCGCTCTGTTGGGCCCAGAACGCGGGCCGCACTGAGTCCCGGCAGGGGCCAAAACGGAGCCTGGAGTACCGGCTAGTGCGGCCCGCTGCTGCGGAGGAGTTCGAGGATGACCTTGAGTAGTCCGGCTAGGGGTTTTATCGCCAGTGGCGGGGGTGTCCGGCTGTGCGGCCCAGTGCGGCCCGTGTGGAGCCGCTGCACGCCAACTAGTGCGGCCCGGCCCGCGCCCACTAAGGGCGGGCCGCACAAGGCCCGGCCCAAACAGAACGTAGAAGGAATAACGATGGAGACAGAATCATGACCGCCACACCCTGGCCTCTGCCGCTGGGCCGACCCGGCCTGCGGGTGACCGAGGTATACGACGCCTGTACGACGACCGTGGCCTGCGCCGACTGCACCTGGACTCAGCCCGGTAAGCCCGGCTACCACGTGATCAACGCTCGGGCGATCAAGGCCCACCTGGACGAGCACCCCCGGCACACGATCGAGGCCAGCATGGTCGGCCTGGAGCGGTTCCGGCTGCCATGACGGCTCAGGCTCCCGAGAAGGAACGAGAAGGAACGAGAAGGGCCGAGCCTCACCACTGGGCAGGGCTGGCCGGGCGAGGCCGGGAGACGGGAAGAGAAGGAAGCTCGGCACGGGGCCGGAAACCGCGCTGGAAGGCGGGCCGGTGGGCGGGGTGGTGCGGCTTCCGTCGTTGCCCTGTCGCCGGGTGGTGCGTCGAGCCGGGGGTAAGGGCGTTCGGATCGCTCCGATCCGGTCGCGATCTGTCGGGTCGGTAATGCGGTATGTACGGCTGATGAAGTCGAGCGTTGTCGAGAGAGACGGCGGGCCTAGGAGCACTACAAGGAGGACAACATGGAACGGATGATGGAAGCCCCAGAGGACCGCTTCTGGGCGAAGGTGGACCAGAGCGCCGGGCCGGACGGGTGCTGGCCTTGGTTGGCGAGCCGACACGGTGGCCACGAAGGCGGCGAGGCGAGGTACGGGAAGTTCGGCCTGCGTGGGAAGGACGTGCAAGCCCACCGGGTGGCCTACGAGCTGACCAACGGTCCGATCCCCACCGGCCTACAGGTCGACCACACCTGTCACAACACGCTGTGCATGAACCCGGCGCACCTGCGGCTCGCCACTCCTGGCCAGAACACCGCGAACCGGGATGGAGCGCGGCGGGACAGCCGGACCGGTATCCGCGGAGTGGTGCCGTCGTGGAGCCGGTGGCGGGCGGAAGTGAAGCAGCACGGGCGGTTCGCCTACCAAGCGACCTACGACCGGATATGGGACGCCGACCTGGCCGCGATCCTGGCCCGTGCCACCGTGTTCGGCCCCAACGCCGCCGACCGCCGCATCCTGGCCAGCGCCGACCTGCTGTGGGGCGAGGGCTACGAGTTGCCGCCACGCCGGAAGCGGGCCTGAGTTGTTGGGAACCGTTCGCAATACCGGTATGCTTGGCCCTGGCCAACAGGTCACCACCCGAGGTTCAAGACCCGACCGCCAAGGCACCCGCAAGGGGCTGAGGAGCCAAGGGCTGAGGGGCTGAGGGTAGTGGGGATGGTATGCGTCCCCCGGTGGCCCGTTTGCAGAACGCGGTGAGTTAGCCAGCGTGAGGGTCCGTCCCGGCAGTTGTTGCCGGTGGCCAGCCCAACCGCCCGCCTCCCGGTTCCGGTAGCCATTCCAACGTTTTCCGCGTGCCCGCTGGACCCTTCCCCGGCCCAGCCTGGCGCGCATACAAGCAAGGAGAAATGACATGAACTGGGAACAGATTCTGGAGGCCGCGCTCAAGGCGGCACGCCAGATCGCGCAGAAGGGCGTGGACGAGGGCCGCAACCTGACCGCTGGTGAGGCAGCAGCGTTCGACGAGCACATGGCCAAGGCCAACGAGGCCAAGGCCAAGCTGAAGGAGATCGCCGTCAGCGAGGAGCGCTACAAGGCGATTGCCGAGCTGGGCGGTGGCCGGGGCGATGCCAAGGCCGGGCAGGTGCTCAGCTTCAAGGGACTCGCGGGCCAGCTGAAGCAGAAGATGCGCGCCGCTGGCGAGTCGTTCGGCATCAAGTCGCTGGTGGCCTCCGGCTCCCAGGTGACCCCGGCCCAGACCCTGACCAGCCCCGTGGCCATGGCCCAGCCCGCTACCGGGCTCCTGGACCTGTTGCCGGTGCGGTTCGTGGACGACACGGACAGCTACAGCTACCTCCGGCAGACCACCCGCGACAACAACGCGGCCCCGGTGGCCACTGGCGCGACCAAGCCGACCAGCGCCTACACGCTGACCCGGGTGAACGGCAAGCTCCAGGTGATCGCCCACCTGAGCGAGCCGGTGCCGGAATACTGGCTGTCCGACAGCCCCGATCTGGAGCGCTTCCTGGACGCCGAAATGGCGTACGGGCTCCAGGTGGCCGTGGAGGACCAGGTTCTGAACGGCGACGGCGACGACCCGAACCTGACCGGCCTGCTGGAGGTCTCCGGCATCCAGTCGCAGGCGTGGAACGGGGACCAGATCCTGACCGTGCGGTCCGCGATCACGAAGGTTGAGGTGCTGGGCTACACGGCCAGCGGCCTGGCCCTGCACCCGCTGGACTGGGAGGCCATTGAGACCGCGTCGGTGGACGAGGCGCACTACGCGCTGGACAACGTGCCGGTGGACCGGGCTGCCCGCAAGCTGTGGGGCGTCCCGGTGGCCCTGACCACCGCCGTGGAGCAGGGGACCGGCGTCCTGCTGTCGGAGGGCAGCGCGACCATCGTGGCCAACCGATCCCTGAACGGGCGCTACGGCGTGGTCGGTGACGACTTCGCCAAGAACCAGGTCCGGGCGCGGCTGGAAGGCCGATTCGGCCTGGAGCTGCTCAAGCCGTCCGGCGTGGTGGCCATCGCCCTGGCCGACGAGGAGGAGCCGGGCGGCGAGGGCTGACCCGCAAGACGTGGGCTGCTCCGGGTCGGGTAGTTAGCGCGGCCTCCCCGGAGACTTGCCAGCCCACAGCGCAGGCGGTAGCTGTCCACGCTGACGGCATCCGGTGGTGTGCTGGGGTACTGCCTCCAGGTGGACGCACCACCGGATGCCCTAGGCGTCCGTGACCGCCACCTGCACAGCACGACCCCGGCAGGGCTCATTCCGTCCCTGCCGGGGTCGTGCTGTGCTTGGGGTGAGGCCCGGCCCTGCGAGGCCGGGAGAACGGAATCTCGGGCTGTCGAGCGGGTGTTGCGCGAGCCAGCGGCGACCCCCGGCAGGTGACGGACCTTGCCGGGGGCCGTCTGCTGTGTGCTGAGGCTCCCGTCTCCGGCGCGAGCAGGTCGAACCGGGGAGTAGCATCCCGCCATGACTGATGACTTTCGCACCGGCGCATCTTGGGGTGCCATGCGGGCCGAGCTCGCTGGCCAGTTTGAGAACCACATGCCGGGGGACTACACCCTGCCCGTACTCGAAGCCCTGATGGACGCGGTAGAGAACCATGTTCCGCCCCAGTACCGGGGGGAGGTCGTGGACGCGGCGCTGGACGCCTGGCAGGAAGCAGCCGACCGCCACGAGAACCGATAGAGCGGCCCGGGCGCGGCGTCGGTGGTGCTTTGGGCAGTAATGCCTATCCGTGCCGGAACTCCACGACGTCCCCGTCTGCCATCACGTAGTCCTTGCCCTCCATGCGGACGCGGCCGGCGGCGCGGGCGGCGGCCATCGAGCCGGCGGCGACCAGATCGTCGTAGCTGACGATCTCGGCCTTGATGAAGCCCTTCTGGAAGTCGGTGTGGATCACACCTGCGGCCTGGGGGGCGGTCCAGCCCTTGTGGATCGTCCAACCGCGGGCCTCCTTGGGGCCGGCGGTCAGATAGCTCTGCAGGCCCAGGGTGTCGTAGCCGACCCGGGCCAGGGTGTCGAGGCCGGGCTCGGCGATACCCATCTCGACCAGGAACTCGCGCGCCTCCTCCGGCTCCATCTCGACCAGTTCGGATTCGATCTTGGCGTCCAGGAAGATCGCCTCGGCGGGGGCGACCAGTTCCCGCATCTGGGCTATGAGCGCCTCGTCCGTCAGTTCGTCGGAGTCACAGTTGAAGACATACAGGTAGGGCTTGGCGGTGAGCAGGAAGAGTTCCTTCAGCGGTTCCAGGTCGAGCCCGGCGGCGTGGACGCCCTGGCCGCCGTCCAGCACCTGCTGGGCCTCCTGGACGGCCGCCAGCATCGGCTGCCGCTCCTTCTTCAGCCGGGCCTCCTTCTCCAGCCGGGGCAGCGCCTTCTCGACGGTCTGCAGATCGGCCAGGATCAGCTCGGTGCGGATGGTCTCGATGTCGTTGCCCGGGTTGACGTCGCCGTCGACGTGGGTGACGTCCGGGTCACGGAACACCCGGGTGACCTGGCAGATGGCGTCCGCCTCCCGGATGTTGGCCAGGAAGGCGTTGCCCATCCCCTCGCCCGCCGAGGCACCCTTCACGATGCCGGCGATGTCGACGAAACTCACCGTCGCCGGGACGATCCGCTCGGAGCTGAACAGCTCGGCCAGCACCGGCAGCCGCGGATCAGGGACGCCCACCACCCCGACATTCGGCTCGATGGTGGCGAACGGGTAATTCGCCGCGAGCACGTTGTTGCGGGTCAGTGCGTTGAACAGGGTGGACTTGCCAGCATTGGGCAGTCCGACGATTCCGATGGTGAGAGCCACGTCGGGCAAGCCTACCGAGCCCACCGGCCGGCGACGAACCGCGCCGGTCCGTGCTGCCCCGGGCGAAGCCAGGCACTAGCTCCGAGTTTGTGCACTGAACTCGGTGGACAAACTCGGAGTTGGTGGCGTTGCTGGCAACTACTGGTCGCCGCCGCTGTAGAAGGAGGTCAGGGCCTGGGCGAGGTAGCCGGGATCGGCCACGCCGCACAACTCGCGGGCGGAGTGCATGCTGAGCAGCGGGATGCCGACGTCCACCGAAGTGATGCCGAGCCGGGCCGCGGTGATCGGGCCGATCGTCGAGCCGCAGGGGACGGCGTTGTTCGAGACGAACGGTTGGGTGGGGACGCCGGCCGCGCGGCAGATCCGCAGCCACCGCGCCGCCGACGGACCTTCGGTGGTGTAGCGCTGGTTGGCGTTCACCTTCAGCAGCGGGCCGGAGTTCAGCAGCGGACGGTGGTCGGGGTCGTGCAACTGCGGATAGTTGGGGTGGATGCCGTGGCCGGCGTCGGCCGAGATCACGAAGGAGGCGGCGAGCGCGCGCTGGTGTTCGTCCGGCCCCCAGCCGAGAGCGTGACCGACCCTGGCCAGGACGGACTCCAGCAGCGGCCCAGCGGCACCTGAACGAGAGGCGGAGCCGATCTCCTCGTGGTCGAAGCAGGCCAGCACGGCGATCTGATCGGACGGCTGGGACGCCAGCAGCGCCGTCAGCCCGGCGTGGACGCTGGAGAGGTTGTCGAGCCGGGCGGACGCCAGGAACTCCCCCGCCACGCCGATCACCTCGGGAGCCTGCGTGACGTAGGCGAACAGATCGTGTCCGTCGATCGCGTCACGGTGCAGGTCCAGCGATCCCGCGATCGCAGAGAGCAGATCCACCGACCCCAGGCCGGCCACCGGCTTGAGATGCGCCTGCCGGTCGAGGCTGAGCTTGTCGTTCGCGCTGCGGTCCAGGTGAGGTGCGACCTGCGGGATCCGCAGCCAGGCCGGCGTCTTCACCAGATGAGTGGTGCCGTCGCGATCGATCACCCGGCCGGCCAGGCCGAACTCACGATCCAGCCAGGAGTTCGGCAGCGGCCCGCCGTAGACCTCCATTCCTGCCTGTGACCAGCCGAAGGCATAGGAGGACGGATCGGGCTTGAGCTTGAAGCCGGGCGAATCGGTGTGCGCTCCGACGATCCGGAACCCCACCGGCCCGGCGAGTTCGGCAGGCACGAACCAGGCGATCACGGCGCCGTCGCGCACCAGATAGTGGCCACCGGGCGCCGCGTCCCAGGCGGCCGTCTCGCGCTGCTCGGCGTAACCGGCCGCCGCGAGCCGGCGCGCCGCCTCGGCGGCAGCGTGGTAGGACGACGGGGACGCGGTGACGAAGCCGGCGAGATCGCCGAGGTGCTCGGTGGTGGAGGCCATGGAGGACAGTCTGCCGTAGGACAAAACCGGGTGGCTGGAGAGTCGCTTCGCAGAACTGTCAGTGGGTCGCGCAACGATGGGGGCATGGAACAGATCGGGTTGTTGGTCACCGGCCTCGTGCTGGGCTTGGCGGTGGGCGCGACTGCCGCCTGGCTGGTGCTGCGAACGCGGCTGCAGGCGGCCCAGGCCACCGACGTGGCGACCTCCACCGCAGAGGCTGCGCAGGCCCGTGCGGAGCTGGCCGCCGTCAAGGCCGAGGCGGCGCAGGCCCGAGCCGATCTCTCCCGGGAGTCCGCCGAAGCCGCCCGCGCACGGCAGGAGGCCGCTGAGGCTCGCGCCGAGCAGGCGGCCAGTCAGGCCCGGCTGGCGGAGGCGAAGGCTGGCACCAGCGCCGCTCTCGCCCAGCGGGACGCCGCGATCGAGCGTGCAGCCGAGATCGCCCGCGACCGGGAACAGCTGACCGCGCAGTTCAAGGCGTTGTCGAGCGAGATCCTGGAGCAGCAGGCCCGCCGGGCCGACGCCACCGCCGATCAGCGGCAGAAGGCCACCGATGCCCTGCTGGCTCCAGTGAAGGAGAGCCTGGAGCGGTTCAACAGCCGGCTCACCGAGGTCGAACAGGGCCGGGTCGAGCTCACATCGTCGCTCCAGCAGCAGGTGGCAGCGGTCCAGCTGACCGGCGAGCAGATGCGGCGCGAGACCACTGCCTTGGTCACCGCGCTGCGCAAGCCGCAGGTGCGCGGCACCTGGGGCGAGCTTCAGCTGCGGCGGGTGGTCGAACTGGCCGGCATGCTCGACCACTGCGACTTCATCGAGCAGCAGACCACGCAGACCTCCGCCGGCTCGACCATCCGTCCGGATCTGAAGGTGATGCTGGGGCAGGACAAGTTCGTCTACGTCGATTCCAAGGTGCCGTTGAGCGCCTTCCTGGATGCCCATGAGGCCCCCGACGACGCCCGGCGCGAGCAGGATCTCCAGCGATTCGCCCGCAATGTGAAGACCCATATCGACCAGCTCTCGGCCAAGGACTACTTCAAGGCCGAAGGCACCACGCCCGAGTTCGTCGTGCTGTTCATGCCGAGCGAAGCACTGGCCGCCGAGGCCTACAGCATCCTTCCCAACCTGCACGAGTACGCCCACCAGCGTTCCATCGTGCTGGCGACCCCCACCACGCTGATCGCCCTGCTCCGCACGGTGGCCTACTCGTGGCGGCAGGCCGCGCTGACTGACTCGGCCAAGCAGGTGTTCGACCTCGGCCGGGAGCTCTACGACCGGCTCGGCACGCTGGGGAAGAAGTTCGACACGGTCGGACGCTCACTCGGCTCGGCGGTCAAGGCGTACAACGAGGCCGTCGGCTCGATCGAGGGCCGGGTGTTCCCCACCGCTCGAAAGCTGCGCGATCTGCAGGTGGTCGAGAAGGAGCTCGCCGAGGTTCACCCCAGCGACGCCACCGTCCGGCCGCTCACCGCCTCCGAACTGGTGGAGGACGCCGCCGGGGTGCCCGCCATCATCGGCCGGACGCGCAGCGAACTCGATCTGCTCCCCACCCGGGAGCCCTCCCTTGTGGAGCTCGTCGACGCCGAGCCACCCGCTCGTCCGTTGCCCGCCGCCGAAACGGCCTGACTCGGATCGAGTAGAGAGACCCCGGTCGGGGCCCTGGCACTGCTGGCGCAGTGGTCGTCGTCCGGCCGGTGCGGTGTGGCGCGCGGGCGGCCGGCTCTGGTCCCGGCGCCGGGAGCGACTCCAGCCAACGCCAGTGGTTGGGATCGAGCGACGCGACAGTGATCCAGACCGCGGGGTGGGTGCACAATGCAGCTGTGATCCAGGATGCCCGGCTGGTGGATGCCAGCATGATCGATGAGGCCGCTCAACGCGTGGCCGCTGTCGTCACCCAGACCCCGTTGCAGTACAACGAGCGGCTCAGCCGGCTCACCGGCGCGAGCATCTGGCTGAAGCGCGAGGACCTGCAGCAGGTCCGCTCGTACAAGATTCGTGGCGCCTACAACCTGATCGCCCAGCTCGACGCCGGGCAGCGCGCTGCGGGAGTGGTGGGTGCCAGCGCCGGCAATCACGGCCAGGGAGTGGCCTTCGCCTGCGCTGAGCTCGGGATCAGCGGCAAGATCTTCATCCCGTCCACCACTCCCCGACAAAAGCGTGAACGCATGCTCGCCCTCGGTGGCGGCTGGATCGAACTGGTGGTCACCGGAGACACCTACGACGAGGCGGCCGCAGCGGCCAAGGCCCACAGTGAGCAGACCGGTGCGGTGATCGTCCCGGCGTTCGACGATCCGCGTACCGTCGCCGGCCAGGGCACCCTGGCCCGCGAGATCGTGGAGCAACTGGGCCAGGCTCCCGACGTCCTCGTACTGCCGGTGGGAGGCGGCGGCATGCTGGCCGGCTGCCTCACCTGGCTCTCCGAACGCCACCCGGGCACGAAGGTGGTGGGCGTCGAACCGGCCGGCTCAGCCACGATGGCGGCCGCCCTTGACGCCGGGAGTCCGCGTGACCTGCCACAGCTCGACACCTTCGTGGACGGTGCCGCGGTGCGGCGCGCCGGTGATCTCACCCACGCGATCGCCGCCCGGCACCGGCCGGCGATGTACACCGTACCCGAGGGCCGGATCTGCTCGGAGATGCTGAAGCTCTACCAGGTCGAGGGCGTGATCGCGGAGCCGGCGGGCGCTCTGGCGACCGCCAGCCTGGGCCTCTACCGCCCCGAACCCGGCCAGGTCGTGGTGGCGGTGGTCTCGGGCGGCAACAACGACGTCTCCCGCTACGCCGAGATCGTGGAGCGGGCTCTGGTTTACGAAGGACGCAAGCACTACTTCCTGGTGAACTTCCCGCAGGAGCCGGGGGCGCTGCGCCGTTTCCTGGACGAGGTGCTCGGACCCGATGACGACATCACGCTGTTCGAGTACGTCAAGCGTTCCAACCGCGAGACCGGTCCGGCGCTGGTCGGCATCGAGCTGGGCGACCCGGCCTCCCGGCCGCAGCTCCTGGCCCGGATGGACGCCAGCCCGATGCGGGTCGAGGTGATCGAGCCGGGCAGCCCGTCCTACCGCTACCTGGTGTCCGGGAGCTAGCTCTCAGTCGCCGGTGGTGGCCCGGCGCAGGTCCTTGCGCAGTTCGGGTGGCAGAGCGAATACCAGGTTCTCCTCGGTCAGCCGCTCCTCGACCGCGGTCGGGAAGCCGTGCTCCTCGAGAAGCGAAAGGACTCCCTGCACCAACTCATCGGGCACGGAGGCGCCGGAGGTCACCCCTACGCAAGAGACACCCTCCAGCCAATTCGGATCGACTTCGGATGCGTTGTCCACCCGGTAGGCGGCCTTCGCCCCGGCCTCCAGCGCCACCTCGACCAGCCGGACGGAGTTGGACGAGTTGCGCGAGCCCACCACGATCACCAGGTCGGAGGTGGCCGCGATCTGCTTCACCGCCGATTGCCGGTTCTGGGTGGCGTAACAGATGTCGTCGCTCGGCGGATCGACCAGGTTGGGGAACTTCTCCCGCAGCCGGGTGACGGTCTCCCAGGTCTCGTCCACGCTCAGCGTGGTCTGGCTCAACCAGGCGACCCGGTCCGACGTGTCCAGCTGGACGTCGTCCACGTCGTCGGGGTGCTGGACCAGGGTGATGTGCTCCGGAGCCTCACCGGTGGTGCCCTCGACCTCTTCGTGACCGGCGTGGCCGATCAGCAGGATCGGAATGCCCTGACCGGCGAACCTGCGGGCCTCGTTGTGCACCTTGGTGACCAGCGGGCAGGTGGCGTCGATGGTCTTCAGTCCGCGCTCGGCGGCCTCGGCGTGGACGGCGGGCGACACGCCGTGGGCGGAAAACACCACCGTCGCGCCGGGCGGCACCTCGTCCAGTTCCTCGACGAAGATCGCCCCGCGGGACTCCAGCGTCTCCACCACATGCTTGTTGTGGACGATCTGCTTGCGCACGTACACCGGCGGGCCGTACAGGTCGAGGGCCTTCTCGACGGTCACCACCGCCCGGTCGACGCCCGCGCAGTAGCCGCGCGGCGCGGCGACCACAACCCGCTTGCTGGAGTCCATGCCCCACAGCTTAGTTCCGACCCTCCGACCCACCTGCATGCCGCCCACGCCCGCCCCGCGTGCACTAGGCGTGCGGTGGCGCGCTGGACTCGCGAATCACCAGGTGTCCCTGTACCACCGAGTGGGTGACGACACTGACTCCCTCGGTGATTGCTGCGAGCTGCTGAAGTGCCACGCGTCCCAGGTCGCGCGAGCAGGTATCGAACGTGGTCAGCGGGGGCGCGTGCAGCGCGCTCTCCTCAACGTCGTCGGTACCGACAAGTGCGATGTCGCGTCCAACGATCAGGCCGCTTTCGTGTATCGCCGCCGCCGCACCAAACGCGCTCTTGTCGCTCACCGAGTAGATCGCCGTCGGTGGTGTCGCGCTCGAGAGCAGCGCCTTCGCCTGCTCATACCCTTTTCGCGCCACGTGCGGGCGCTGCGGCACAATCAGCGCGGAGTTGGGCGCGATACCGGCCTCTGCGAGCGCAACCAGATAGCCGCGGTACCGGTCGTGCAGCGACGCATAGCGCTCCGAGCCCTGAATGATGGCGATGCGCTCATGGCCCAGATCCAGCAGGTGACGGGTCGACTCGAGACCGGCGCGGAAGTTGTCCGAACTCACTGAAGAGAGCGGGCGGTCTACGCGATTCTCTATCAGCACCGTGGGCAGCCGTGAGGCCGTCAACTCATCGATGGCCTCAAGTGTGATGTCGCCGCCATTGACCAAGAGCAACCCGTCGAGCGGGCGTGAGGCCAGTTCTGACAGCTCCCCCAGCGGGTCGGTGCCTGGATGGTAGAGCCCCAGCACAATCTGGGTGCCGCTCAATCGTGCGCCGCTGTAGACCCCGCGGATCAGGGTGTCAATGAAGCCATCGGAACGAGCGTCGGGAGAGAGTTCCTCCATGATCAGTCCGTAGAGGGGTTTCCGGCCCTTCCCGGAGCGCTCGTACCCGAGCTGTTCTGCCGCCCGAAGCACGGCGGCCCGGCGCTCCGGGGACACTCCCGCACGATTGTCCAGTGCCAGCTGGACGGCGGAAACCGGGACCCCGGCCGCTGTGGCGACATCTCGCATGGTAGTTCGGCGCACCGTACGTCCTCCTCTCTAGCCTTCTGCTTGCGGATGTCGTGCACGTCGTCTGGCTGAGTACCTTAGCCCAATCGGAACAATACCTGAACAGAGAAGAACAGGCGCGTGCCGCCAGGCCGGTACTCTTCCCGAGCATCGTACGTCTTGACCCACGACCGCCGGCAAGGGCTGGACAAGACAAGAACAAATTCAAATTTGTTCACGAACTAGTTCTTGACCACGAGAGAACCGGGGGCTAGATTGATCGTGCTCGCGCGGCGAACCTTCCACCGCCGCCATCGACAGCGAAGTCAACAAGGAGGCATTCCCCCAATGAAGCGCACAACCGGAGCGGCGGCATCGGCAGCCCTCCTAGCCGCTCTCGTGTCGGCCGGCTGCAGCACTGCGCAGCCGACCAGCGAGTCGCTCAGCTGTACGAACACGATCGTGAACAAGGACGCTCCAGTGGTGACCGTGTGGGCGTGGTATCCCAACATGGAGACCGTCGTCGACAACTTCAACCAACAGCACAACGACGTCCAGGTTTGCTGGAACAACGTCTCGTCGACCTACGACAAGATCCAGACCGCCATCGCGGCCGGCACCGGTCTCCCGGACGTCGTGCAACTCGAGGCGGAGCGGATCGCAGGCTTCGTGATCCAGGATGCCCTCGTCAACCTCAGCGACTACGGCGTCGAGACCATCGAGGACAGCTTCAATCCGGGCGCGTGGAAGGACGTGTCGATGGGCGACGCCGTCTACGCGGTGCCGGTTGACGGCGGCCCGGTCGGGCTGGTGTACCGCGCCGATGTGCTGGCCCAATACAACCTGACCCCGCCAACCACATGGGATGAGTTCGCCCAGGCCGCGCGTGCCATCAAGGCAGCAGGTGGGCCCTCGTTCTCTGATCTGACAACGAACGTGCCCGGCCAGATGCTCGCACTGATGATCCAGGGCGGTGCGGAGCCGTTCGAGTACGACCCGGCCAACAGGACCGAGATCACGATCAGGGTCAACGACGACGCAACGAAGAAGGTCTTCGAGTTCTGGCGCGGCCTCGTCAGCGAGGAACTGGTCTCAACCACCGACTTCGGCACCGAGTTCATCCAGGCGATGATCGCCGGGCAGTATGCCACTGTCCCCATGGCGGCCTGGGGGCCGGGCTACTTGGCAAGCGCCGGAGTGGGCCAGGCCACCGAGCCCGGCGTCTGGGCGGTCGCGCCGCTTCCGCAGTGGGATCCGGCAAGTCCCGTTGCGGTCAACTGGGGTGGCTCAACCTTCGCGGTCACAACACAGGCCACGGACAAGGCTCTCGCGGCCAAGGTTGCGATGAGTCTCTACGCCGGCGAGGACTCGCTCACCGATGGATGGACCAAACAGGTCATCTTCCCGCTGAACAAGACGGTGCTGGACTCGCCCGAGTTCATTGAGGGTGGTTCCGTCTTCTTCGACGGGCAGACTGTGAACAAGGACGTCTTCATCCCCGCAGCCAACGCGTATGAAGGCATGACGTTCTCCCCGTTCCAGACCTACTTCTACGCTCAGCTCAAGGAGGCCATGCTCCGGATCATCGCGGGAGATGTCACCGGCTCGGAAGCGGCTGACCAGTTGCAGGAGACGCTGGTCCAGTACGCCACGGAGCAGGGCTTCACGGTCAAGAAGTAGTCACAGCACAACCATGAGCGGTCCACCAACCATTGGGACACCGACCTCGCGTCGGCCGACTCGGGCAACCGGTCGGCCGACGCGGGCCCGCCGCAGCAACGTCGGCTGGCTCTTCGTGGCGCCCTTCGGAGTCGTCTTTCTCGCCCTGCTCGTAGTGCCCCTGCTGTACGCGCTGTACCTGAGCCTGTTCTCAAGGAGCCTCGCCACCGGCACGACGTTCAGCGGCCTGGCCAACTACGTCAAGGCCTTCACCGACCCCAGCTTTCTTCGCGGTGTCCTGTTCGTGCTGGTGTTCGCCTTCGTCCTGATTCCGGTTCAGCTGGTCGTGGCCCTGGCGATCGCGCTCCTGCTCGACGCCTTCACGTCGCTCTTCACACGCTTCACTCGCCTGGTCGTCTTCCTGCCGTACGCAATCCCAGCGGTCATCGGTGCCCTTATGTGGGGGTTTCTCTACAGCCCTTCCTTCGGTCCACTTCAACAGATCTTTGACTTGTTCGATGCGCACGCGCCTTTCCTGCTGAGCCCTTCGTACGTGTTGGGCGGCCTGGTCAACATCGCGACGTGGCAGTGGGCCGGCTACTACATGATCATCATCTACGCCGCTCTTCAGAGCATTGACCGGAGCCTTTACGAGGCGGCCCGGATCGATGGGGCCACAGCGTGGCAGATCGCCCTGCGAATCAAGGTGCCGATGGTGACCTCGTCCCTGGTGTTGCTCACGGTGTTTGGTCTCATCGGAGCCCTCCAGTTGTTCACCGAGCCGACGATTCTGGCTCGAATCTCCAACGGCAGCATCCAGGCGGACTTCACCCCGAACATGTACGCCTACAGTCAGGCATTCTCGTACGTGAACCTCAACTATGCGTCGGCCTTGTCCTTCGCACTGGGGTTCATTGTGCTCGTCGTCGTCTGCATGTTCATGTTCGTGTTCCGCAAGCGAGGAAGCATCCTGCCATGACCGCAGCACTATCAAGTCGGCCGGCCGGACGCGCGCGCAGCGAGCTCGACGGGGTTGACAACACGCCCCGTGGCCGTTCGTTCATGGCTGCACACCTCGTTCTCGGCCTTCTTGTTGTCTACTTCCTCCTTCCGCTCTGGTGGCTGGTCGTGGCCAGCACCAAGAGTGTTCGCGACCTCTTTGGCGCTCCTAGCGCGCTATGGTTCGGTGAAGAGTTCAACCTGGTTCCCAACCTGGTTCAACTCTTCACCCACAACGACAGCATTTACCTGCGCTGGATGGGGAACTCCCTGCTCTATGCGCTGCTGGGGGCCATCGGCGCTACAGCGCTCGCGGTTCTCGCAGGTTACGGTTTCGCGAAGTACCGGTTCGCGGGGAGAAGACTCAGCTTCATGGTGCTTCTCGGCTCGGTGATGGTCCCCGCTACCGCGCTCGTGATCCCGACCTTCACTCTGTTCTCGAACCTGCACCTGACCAACACGGTCTGGGCGGTGGTCCTTCCTTCACTACTCAGTCCGTTCGGCGTCTACCTCATGCTCGTCTACACGACCGACGCCGTGCCGGACGAGTTGCTGGACGCCGCACGTGTCGATGGGGCTGGCGAACTCCGTACCTTCCTCCAGGTGGCCTTCCCGCTGCTTCGCCCGGCGACCGTCACCGTGTTGTTGTTGTCGCTGGTGGCGAACTGGAACAACTACTTCCTGCCATTGGCCATGCTCACGGATGTCCGACTCTTTCCGATCACGGTCGGCATCGGCATGTGGGAGGCGCAGGCCACCGCCAACAACGGGGGAGGCGTACCCCTCTGGGGGCTCATCATCACCGGATCACTGGTCTCGGTCGTGCCACTGATCATCGCCTTCCTCTCGCTTCAGCGCTATTGGCGCGGGGGCCTTGCCATGGGGAGTCTCAAGTAGCCGCCACCCCGACACCACCTCTCGTCCCACTCGTTCGACCAACAGACCACGCGCACACGACGCGCCATGAAGGAGCCTCATGACCACCTCACCCGCGGCATCACTCGAGATCGACCCGACCCGCAGGCAGATCGAGTACAGCCGCCACATCTTCGGTCAGTTCATCGAGCACTTCCACCGCCAGGTCTACGGCGGGGTGTTCGCCCCAGGATCACCACTGGCCGACGAGCGTGGCTTCCGGCTCGACGTCCTCGAGGCGCTCCGCGAACTGAAGGTCCCGAACGTTCGCTGGCCCGGTGGATGTTTCGTCTCCGCCTATCACTGGGTCGACGGCATCGGACCCGGGCGTTCCCCAGTGTTCGACCCGGCATGGCGCGTCACTGAGCCCAACACGTTCGGCACGGATGAGTTCCTCGCCTGGTGCGCCGAGCTCGGCACCGACCCCTACATCTGCACCAACGCGGGCACTGGCACGCCGGAGGAGATGGCGAGCTGGCTTGAGTACACGAACGGCGCTGCCGGCAGCAGATGGGCGAACCTCCGGGTCGAGAATGGTCACGAACAGCCGTACGGGGTGCCGTTCTGGAGTATCGGGAACGAGAACTACGGGTGGTGGGAGATCGGCGCGAAGTCCGGCGAGGAGTGGGCGCGGTTCGTCACGGAGTCCGCGAAACACATGCGTCGAGTCGACTCCGACATCCAACTCCTTGCCGCCGCGGTGGAGAAGCCCGACTGGGCACTCCCTTTGCTGGAGCAGGCTGGCAAGTACCTGACGTACATCTCGATCCACGGCTACTGGGACAAGCTTGCTTTCGCCAACAACCCTTCGCCGTACCTGAGGTGCATGGCCATGACGCTCGAGCCGGAGAAGCAGATCATGACGGCTCGGGCGCTGATCGAGGCATCGGGGCAGCATCATGTGAAGATCGCCTTCGACGAGTGGAACCTTCGCGGCTGGCATCACCCGCCGGGCGGGGACAGCGCCGCGATCGGCGCCCGTGATCTGAACGACGACAACTCGACCTACACGATGGCGGACGCGGTGTTCTCCGCCACCTTCCTCAACAGCTGCATCCGCAACGGGGACGCGGTGGGGATGGCGAACCTGGCCCCGACGGTGAACACGCGCGGACCGCTGTTCGTGCATCCCGACGGGATCGTCAAGCGCACCACGTTCCACGTCATGAGCATGTACGCCAACCTTCTCGGTCCGCGCCTGCTCGATTCCGCCATCTCCTCGGCCAGCCTCGACACGGGAGTCCGGGACGTCCCGCTCATCGACGCGATCGCCACCGCGGATGCCGAGGGCCGTGTCGTCGTAGCCCTGGTCAACAAGAGCGAAACAGAGGTGGTCGGGGTGCGCGTGCGGATCGGTGGGGTTCCGGTCATCGGAAGTCACGCGGCTGTCGTCCTTGCCGGCGCCAGCACCGACTCGTACAACGATGTTGAGAACCCCGACGCTGTGCGGCCAGAAACGGTCACCCTTGTGTTCGACGACGGCGTCGCGACCATCCCCGCGCACAGCGTCGCCATTTGTCCCATCGACACCCTCTTGGCCGGCGACGCCGACACGTTCGCCTGGGCTCGCGCCTCTGCCGGAACGTGGACTCGCACGGCGCAGGCCTGACGCCGAGCGGAGGCTCCACTCGCCAACCACCTACGAACGGAAACGGCTACACATGAACTCTGTACGCGCCGCGGTCGACCCCCGCTATCCGATCGGTCCGATCAATCGCCGTCTCTTCGGCTCTTTCGTCGAGCACATGGGACGCTGCGTATACGACGGGATCTACGAGCCAGGCCATCCCACAGCGGACGCGGACGGCTTCCGCGTCGATGTGCTGGAACTCGTCAAGGAACTCGGGGTCACCACCATCCGGTATCCGGGCGGCAACTTCGTCTCGGGCTTCCGTTGGGAGGACTCTGTCGGCCCAAAGGACCAGCGGCCCCACCGGCCAGATCTCGCATGGCACTCCACCGAGACCAACCAGGTCGGGCTCGACGAGTTTGCGGCATGGTCGAAGAAGGCCGGCACCGAACTCATGTATGCGGTGAACCTGGGAACGCGGGGAGTTCTCGAGGCGATCGACGTGCTCGAGTATGCCAACCTCCCCGGGGGTACGGCGTTGGCGGATCTCCGGATCGCCAACGGCCATCCGGAGCCTCACGGCATCCGGATGTGGTGTCTTGGCAACGAAATGGACGGCTGGTGGCAGGTCGGCCACCGCAGCGCGGAGGACTACGGCAAACTCGCCTCCCAGGTGGCCAAGGCGATGCGGCGGGTCGATCCCGACCTCGAACTGGTGGTCTGCGGCTCGTCCTCGGCGCAGATGCCCAGTTTCGGCGCCTGGGAGCGAACCGTTCTCGGCCACACCTACGCCGATGTCGACTACATCTCCTGCCATGTGTACTACGAGGAGAAGGACGGCGACACTGCGAGCTTCCTCGCCTCGGCGGTGGACATGGACCACTTCATCGAGTCGGTCGTCTCGACTGCCGATGCCGTTGGCGCCTCCTTGAAGAGCGCGAAGAAGATCAACATCTCCTTCGACGAGTGGAACGTGTGGTACATGACTCCGTTCATCGAGGGCGGACGGATCACTGAGGTGGATCACTGGCCCGTCGCGCCGCGGCTCATCGAGGACAACTACAGCGTTCTCGACGCGGTGGTCGTCGGTAGCCTGCTCATCTCTCTGCTGAATCACGCCGACCGCGTGCATTCGGCTTCGCTCGCACAGCTCGTCAACGTGATCGCGCCGATCCTGACCGAGCCCGGTGGACCGGCCTGGCGGCAGACGATCTTCTTCCCCTTCGCGATCACGTCAAGGCTCGCTCGCGGCACCGCGCTGCGCATCAGCCTTGAGGGGCCGACCTACTCGACGGCGAAGTATGGCGAGGTGCCGGTCGTCGATGCGGCGGCGAGCTGTGATCCCGAGACCGGGGCTGTCGCGCTGTTCATCGTGAACCGGGACCTGACGCAGACAACGACAGTCACCGTCGACCTCAGCGAACTCGGGACCTCGACGCTCGTCGATGCGATCGGCCTGGGTGGAGGTGACATCCGGGTGCGGAACACCCTGGAGAACCCTGAAGCTGTCGGTGTCTGGGCGAACGAGTCGGCATTCGTCTCCGACGGCATCCTTACCGTCACCTTGCCGCCCGTTTCCTGGAGCGCACTGTCGCTGCGGTGATCGGAACTCGGCAGAAGGCAGAAGGCCATACAGTCACTCGCCGCGACGTATCCGTCGCGGAGGTCGCGTATCTGGCAACCAGTGCACGAAGGCCCTGGGCACGGGGCAGGCCAAGTGCCCGGGCGGAGGTAGGCGGAGTGTCGGGCGGGCACCCTAGGCTGAAGCCCATGGCCCTGCAGAGCTCTCCGGAATCACCGCAACCGCTCCGGGTGATCCTGGGCGCCACCAAGGACTGGGTCGAGCGGCTCAACCCGGTGTGGGTGGAAGGCCAGCTGATCGAGATCAAGCGGCGGGCCGGTGCCACCCAGTTCCTCACCCTGCGCGACAAGCTGGCCGAGGTGTCCGTGCGGCTCTCCACCTCGGCGATGGTGCTCGATCAGGCCGGTCCACTCACCGAGGGGACGGTGGTCGCCGCCTGGGTGAAGCCGACGGTGTGGCTGGGTTCGGGGCAACTCACCTTCGAGTGCCGCGAGTTGCGCCCCTCCGGTGAGGGAAGGCTGCTGGCCGCGATCGAGCAGCGCAAGCGGATGCTGCAGGCCGAAGGCCTGTTCGCTCCCGAACTGAAGCGTCGCCTGCCCTTCCTGCCGCGCCGGATCGGACTGGTCACCGGTGCCGCCAGCGCGGCCGAGCGGGACGTGCTCGAGAACGTGGCCCGTCGCTGGCCGGCTGCGCAGTTCGAGATCCGGCACGCCGCCGTACAGGGTCCGGCGGCGGTCGAGCAGCTTCTCGATGCGCTCCGCGCCCTCGAGCAGCATTCCGAGGTGGACGTGATCATCGTCGCCCGCGGCGGTGGCTCGCTGGAGGATCTGCTTCCGTTCAGCGACGAGGCTCTGGTGAGGGCGGTGTTCGGAATGCGCACCCCGGTGATCAGCGCGATCGGGCACGAAACCGACAACCCGATTCTCGATCTGGTGGCCGATCTGCGCGCCTCCACTCCCACCGACGCCGCCAAGCGGGTGGTGCCGGACGTGATCACCGAACTCGCCGGTGTCACCCAGGCAAGGGCAAGGGCTCAGCAGGCGATGCTCCATCGGATCGCCCACGAGCAGCGGCGACTGAGCGAGCTCTGCTCGCGGCCGGTGCTGCGGGACCCAGCCGCCTCGCTGACCGCCCACGATGAGCGGCTCGCGCTGCTGCGCGGACGACTGCACCGCGCCACCACCGCCGCGGTGCGGGACGAGGTGCGTCAGGTCGAGCACCTGATCAGCCGGGTCCGGGCGATGTCACCGCAGGCCACGCTCCAGCGCGGCTACGCCATCGTGTCCCGGGGCGGCGAGACCATCACCTCGACAGCTCGAACCGCGCCCGGCGAGGCCCTCACTGTCCAGCTCGTCGACGGCCGGATCGGGGTCGACGTCACCGAGATCCAGGAGGTCAAATGACCACAGACACCCCGAGCTACGAGCAGGCGCGTGACCAGCTGATCGAGATCGTCCGCCGGCTGGAATCCGGCGATGTCCCGCTGAGCGAGTCGATGGCGCTGTGGGAGAAGGGCGAACAGCTGGCGGCGGTCTGCGCCCAATGGCTGGAGGGCGCCAAGGCGACCATCGAGGCAGCTCGCCCGAAGGAGTAGACCGAACCACGAGCCCCCATTGTCGGTCGAGCCCGGCTCAGACGCGCCCCGACGCGGGGCTCGATGATCGATCCGGTTCCACTCGCCGAGCGAGCGCGGATTAGGGTGGCGGAGTGACCGAGCCGTTCTCCCTTGCAGACCGCACCTCAGGGCCGGCTGCCAGCCAGCTTGCCGCGCTGCAGCAGCGCACTATCGCGGTGCTCTCGGCCGGGCAGATCCTGGGCGGGATCAGCTTTGGCGCGACGATCTCACTGGGCGCCATCCTGGCCGCGAAGCTCTCCGGCGACGACGCGCTCTCAGGCCTCGCGACCGCCTCTATCACGCTGGGGGCGGCACTCACCGCGGTGCCGCTGGCCGCGCTCGCCCGCGGTCGCGGTCGGCGTCCCGCCCTGGTCACCGGGATGCTGATCGCCCTGGCAGGCGTCGGGCTGGTCATCGCCGCGGTCACCGCCTCGAGCTTCCCGCTGCTGCTGACCGGCTTCGTCCTGATCGGCGCCGGCCAGGCCGCCAACCTGCAATCCCGGTTCGCCGCGGCGGACCTGGCCACCGATGCCTCCCGGGGCCGCGACCTGTCGCTGGTGGTCTGGGCCACCACGATCGGAGCGGTGCTCGGCCCGAACCTGGTCGGCCCGGGCGAGTCCCTCGGCGGGCAGCTGGGCATGCCGAAGTACACCGGACCCTACCTGTTCACGATCGTCGCTCAACTGCTCGGCATCGTGCTGCTTCTGGTCGCGCTCCGTCCGGATCCGCTGCTCACCGCGCACCAGGTGATCGCCGCACGCGAACCCGGCAGCGCCGAGATCACCCACGTCGACCGCCCTCGCGCCGCCACCTTCGCGACGGTGGCGATCGTCGGCGCGCACGCCGTGATGGTCTCGATCATGGCGATGACCCCGATCCACCTGGTGCATCACGGGGCCAGCCTCACGGTGGTCGGCCTCACCATCAGCCTGCACATCGCCGGGATGTACGCCCTCT
>CAYSZZ010000013.1:0-10093 GCA_964435735.1 uncultured Propionibacteriaceae bacterium | reverse complement strand
CTCGCCGGTCTTCGGCATCCTGGCCGACCGGTGGGGCCGAACTCCGACCATCCTGCTCGGCTACGCGATCCTGGCAGGCTGTGTGGCGGTCTTGGCCCTCGCCCAGCACGACACGACCGCGGTCACCGTCGCACTGGTGCTGCTCGGCCTGGGCTGGAGCGCTGCAACGGTCGCCGGAGCGGCATTGCTCACGGAGTCGTCGGCTGAGTCACTGCGTACCCGTCGGCAGGGTCGCACCGATTTCTGGATGAGTCTGGCCGGCGCGATCGGCGCGATCGGCGCCGGCGGAGCGCTCAGCTGGGCGGGCTTCGACGGCCTGGCCCTGTTGGCCCTGCCCATCCTCATCGCGGTGGCGCTGCTCTCCCCGCTGGCGCGCCGTTGAGGCAGTTCAGCCCTCGCCCTGCCCGCTGACGTCGATGCTGGCCATCCAGGAGATGCCGAACCTGTCGATCAACTGACCGTAGAGGTCACCCCACGGCGCGAGTTCCAGCGGCATCTCGATGGTCGCCCCCTCACTGAGCCGATCCCAGTAGCCCCGCAACTCATCCTCCTCACTGCCGCTGAGCGCGATGGTGAAGCCCGCAGCCGGCGCGTAGGGCATCATCGAGGGGACGTCCGAGCCCATCAGCACCTGGCCGGCGGCCGTGGTGAGCTGGGAATGCATGATCGAATCGGCCTCGTTCTCCCCGATGCCGGGCACCTGGAACTCGCGGAAGGTCGTGACATCCAGCACGCCACCGAACACCGACTGGTAGAACTCCATCGCCTCGCGGGCGTTCCCGCGGAACTGCAGGTAAGGGTTGAGCAGAGACATCGGATCCTCCTGACGACGTGGCTTCATTGTCAGTCTCGATCAGCCACACCTCGATGGACAGAGGGCTCAGGCCCAGAGAAGTACTGATCCTCACCAGGTCTTTCGTTCCCGGGCGGCTTCCCGGGAACCCTCCGGGTCGCCCAGCCACCAGCGCAGGCTGACCAGTGCCTCCAGCGTGGCGACCAGTTCATCGCGGTAGCGATCGGGATCAGCGGTCGCGAGCGGACGCAGCAACCCGGCCAGCCTCTCCTGCGCCGCCGCCAGCGGCGCCGGCTCATCGCCCGCCTGGACCGCCTGCTGCCGGGCCGCCGGGAGCTCGGCGGCGGACGTCCGGAGCACCTCGGGATCCAGGGTGCGGGCCTCCTCCCGGGCTGCCATGCGCTCCCGGCGACGCTCGGCTGCCGCCGCCTGTTCGGCAGCTTCCTGGGCCGCCCGGCGCTCGGCCTCGGCGGCCGCCTCCGCCCTGGCCCGTTCGGCCGCGGATCGTGCCGCGGCCGCTGCCTGCGCTTCCGCCTGGCGTTGGGCTTCGGCCAGCGCCGCCGCTCGTTCGGCGGCGAGCTGTTCAGCCTGCGCGCGAAGCCGCCCCTCGGCACGTTCGGCGGCTGCCCGCGCCGCGCTGCCTTCCGCGGACGCCGCCTGCTCGTCGCGCTGCAACCGGACGGAGGCGGTCACCGTGAGGCTGCCGGTGCTCAGCACCTGGTCCGCAGGCAGCGAAGGCCAGTCGACACGCGAGCCGGGAACCGGCAGCGGTATGTCGGTGGTCGGTGCAGACGGCGCGAACTGGTCCGCCTCCGCCTCGCGTCCGGCTCGGGTCAAGGCGTGGCTCAGGGCGGCTTTGGCGGCCTCTGTCGCCGCGGCGTCGGTGGTGGAGAACCGCTCCGCCAACGCCAGCCAGTCCCGCCGGAGGGAGAGTGCCCCGGCCTGGTCGCCAGAGGCCTCCAGGCGCAGCGCGAAGGGCCTCATCAGGTCGGGCAGCGGGGCCAGTGCGATCTGGGCGAGTGCCGGACGGGTGGCGCCGTCCAGCCCCGCGATCACCGCACGGTAGCGGGTCAATGCCAGCCGGTGGTGCGCGAGCGCTTCGTCCGTGTGCCCGGCCGCCCAACGCACATCGGCGGTCGACAGATGCACGGTGACGGCCAGATACGCGGCCTCGGCATCCTGATCCAGGCGGGCGGCATAGAGCCTCAGCAGCGCTGCGTCCACGTAACCGTTGGCGACCGCCACCTCCTGGGCGGCGCGCGCCCGGACGGCCAGCGCCCACACGACGGCCATCGGCGTCAGCCGCTCCAGCAGCGGCAGCCGCCCCAGCTGGGCACGCCAAGCGTCCAGGGCGTCCAGGGTCCGTCCAGCCGCATCGGCCTGCCCCAGCCCGGCCTGCACCGCTGCGAGTTGCACCGAGGCGGTGAAGTAGCGCACCGCGTCGTCCGCCGAGGCGTACGGGCCCATGGGCCCACGTTCGGCGAGAATCCGGGCCGACAGCACCACCGATTCCGGGGCGTCCGCGGCGGCTTCGGTGAACGACCAGGCCAGTAGGCGATTGCCGACCAACTCCACGAGGGTGTCGGCGAGTTCGCCGGAGAGGCTCGGGTCGGTCATGACCGCCGCCCGCAACCGCCTGGTCGCCGAGGTCAGGTCACGACGTCGGCGCTCGGCGGCGTCCAGCGCGGTCATCACGGGGTTCCCGCCTTCGCGGGGTCCACGCGTCCGGCTGGCCTTGTTCACGCCCTCAGGGTAGCCGGGCGCCGCGGCGCCACGCTCGACCGTTGCGCTGCGCACCGGAAGGCGCACTACTCGTAGAACTTGATCGTCCCGGTCTTCCCCGCGGCCATGCTCGTCCCGGCACCAGGTGACTGGCCGTAGACGACGTACTCGTCCTTGGAACTGGGGGCCGACTTGGTGGTGTAGGCGGTCCGGATGCCGGCCAACCGCAGTTTCTGGGTCGCATCGGGCTGCTTCACACCGACGACCTTCGGCATCCTCGCCTTGGCAGCGATCCATCCCGAGTTACCGGCGGCGTTCTCAGCGCGCACGCTCCACCTGGCGTAGCCGCCGGCAGTGTGCATCGCGGCAACGCTCACCGAGATCGAACGCGAGCTGGTGCACTTGGTGCTGGAGATGTTCGACTTCACGCAGTACCGCTTCGGCTTGCCACCACCGCCGGGGGCAGACCAGGACAGGGAGACCGTGGCCCGACTCGGCTGGCCCTTCGAGCCGTGGGACGTGACCTTCACCGAGGTAGCGACGACACTGCGAGGGCTGCCGGGCTTGGCCAGCTTGGGCTTCGGCTTCGCGGTGGACTGTGGCTTCGGTGTTGTCCTGGACGGCTGCGGCGCCGGAGCCTTGGAGGTCTCCTTCGAGGGGGATGGGCTCGGGGTGGGCTCGACCGAGGGGCTGGGTGTCGGAGAGGCGGGCACCGTCGGGGTGGGCGTGGGGCTGATCGACGTTGGAGGGCTCACCGTGGGGGTCGCCGGAGGAGCCGGAGACGCGCGGACCGTCGCCTCGACCGACTCGCCTGCCCCCAGGCTGGACGAACTGAGCGCGTAGGCCGCCCCGGCCAGCAGGGCCAACGCTGCGACGCCGGCGCCGATCAGCAGACCGATCCGGCGCGGACGTGGCGCAGGCTCCGCTGTGGGCGCGGCCGGTTGTCGCCGGCGTCCGACCACCTGGGTGGGGTCGACCGGCTCCTTCGCGGTCGCGGGTGTGTCCACCGCCTCGGGCGCCGCCACCGGCGTCCGCTCAGTGGTTGCCCCCGCTGGATCCCGGGGATCCGGCCCATCGTCTCAGTACTTGTTGGGTCTCATCCAATCTCACCGAAAAACCATCACGTGCTGGATTAACGGGGATAGCATCGACCCGAGGGCAGCCGACAGGCATTTCCACGCAAGGCGGTGCCGACTGCACCTCACTCCCGCGGGAGGGTGAGCGTCATGCGAGCTCCTCATGCCGCCAGGCGCAGCCATCTGCGCCGTGCCCGACCAGAACTCGCGCCCAAACCGATCAGTCAGGTCGATCGGCGCCGGCACGACTCGCCCGCCCCGGCTACCGTTCCATCCCGATCCGAAGGTGTGCGCGCCATGACCACGAGACCCCGCGTCCTGCTCCTCGCCACCGCACTGGCACTGGTGCTGACCGCCTGTGGCGGCGGCACCACGCCCGTCGACGAGGCCGACCCTGCCACCGATCAGACCCAAACCCAGACCACCGAGCCGGACGCCACCCCGCCCGCCGAGCCCGTGGAGCCCGGCGAGAGTGGTGAGACCGACGAACCAGAGGCTCCTGCCGGCCCTCCCGTCCCCACGTTCAACGAGCCCTGGCCCGCCGAGATCCTGCCCGAAGGTTTCCCCGATCTCGGCAAGGTCAGCCGGGTGATCGACTCGCGCAGTTTCGGCGGGAGGGTCACGATCTACTGGAACATCCTGACCGAGTCGGAGGCGAAGGCCCTGATCGAGTTGCTCAATCCCTGGCTGGACCACGAGAGCTCCTGGCAGGGAGACGCCTTCAGTGACGGCGTCAAGTACGCCGACGGCACCGAGGACGAGGTGCTCAGAGTGAGGCCGCGCGGCCCCATCGCATCCGCCAGCGGCGAGCTGGAGCCCGATTTCGATCCTCAGTTCTACCTGGAGATCACCGGCAAGGCGCTCCCCGCCCCGTAGCGCGGTTCGCGACCGGGTTGCTCACTCGTCGAGGGTGGTGACATCCCCCTCGTCCTGGCCGAGGGCGCGGGCCTTCAGCACGCGACGCATGATCTTTCCGGAACGGGTCTTCGGCAGCTTGTCGGCGAAGTCGATCCAGTCCGGCTTGGCGATCGGCGAGAGATGGACAGAGACATGCTTGCGCAGGTCCTCGGCCAGTTGCTGGGAGCCCTCGTAGCCCATCCGCAGCACCACGAAGGCGTGGATCGCGTTGCCCTTCACCTCGTGCGGCAGGCCGATCGCGGCAGCTTCGGCGACCGCCGGGTGCGACACCAGAGCCGATTCGACCTCGGCCGTCCCGAGCCGGTGCCCGGAGACCTTGATCACGTCGTCGGTGCGTCCGATCACCCAGAAGTAGCCGTCGGCGTCCCGCTTGGCGGAGTCGCCGGCCAGGTACTTGCCGGGATACTTCGACCAATAGGTCTGCACGTACCGATCCGGGTCCTTGTAGAGGGTGCGCATCATGGCCGGCCAGGGGTTCCTCAGCACCAGGAAGCCCTCCTCGCCGTCCGGCACCGGGTTGCCTTCCTCGTCCAGGATCTCGGCTTCCTGACCGAAGAAGGGCTTGCCGCCGGAGCCCGGCTTGAGCGGCGCTCCCGGAGTCGGCGAGATCTGGAACATGCCCGTCTCGGTCTGCCACCAGGTGTCCATGATCGGACAGCGTTCCCTGCCGATCACCCGGTGGTACCACTGCCAGGCCTCCGGGTTGATCGGCTCGCCGACGGATCCCAGCAGCCGCAGCGAGGACAGGTCGTGACGGTTCGGCCAGGCCTCGCCGAACCGCATCAGCGAACGGATCGCGGTCGGCGCGGTGTAGAAGGTGGTGATTCCGTAGTACTCGATCAGCTGCCACCAGCGGTTGGGATTGGGGTAGGTGGGCCCGCCCTCGTACATGAACGAGGTGGTGCCCATCAGCATCGGACCGTAGACGAGGTAGGAGTGCCCGGTCACCCAGCCGGGGTCGGCGGTGCACCACCAGCGGTCCTCGTCGCGGATGTCGAAGGTGTACTTCAGCGTGGCGTAGGTGCCCACCATGTAGCCGCCGTGGGTGTGGAGGATGGCCTTCGGCGCACCGGTCGAGCCCGAGGTGTAGAGGATGTAAAGCGGATCCTCGGCGTCCATCTGCTCGGTGGGGCAGGGGCCGTTCGCGATCGGCAGTGCGCACAGCTCGTGGTACCAGTGGTCCCGCAGCGCCTCCATCGTGATGTCGTGACCGGTGCGCCTGACCACGATCACGTTCTCCACCGACGGGCTGAACCGGATCGCCTCATCGACGATGTCCTTCAGCTTGAAGATGCCGCCGTTCACCCACGAGCCGTCCGCGGTGATCACCAGCTTCGACTCGGAATCGTCGATCCGCGCGGAGAGCGCGTCCGCGGAGAAACCGGCGAACACCACCGAGTGGATGGCGCCGATCTTGGCGCAGGCCAGCATCGCGAACACGATCTCGGGGATCCGCGGCAGGTAGATGGTGACCTTGTCGCCCTTGCCGACGCCCATCGCCTTGATGATGTTGGCCATCCGGGTGACCTCGCGGTTCAGCGAGAAGTAGGAGTAGGTCTGGTGGTCGGTACCGTTCTCCCCCACCCAGATCAGCGCGAGCTTGTTCTTGTACGGCCCGTGGACGTGCCGGTCGATGGCGTTGTGGACGATATTCGTCTTCGCCCCGGTGAACCACTTGTAGAACGGCGCTTGGGAGTCGTCCAGCACCTTCTCCCACGGCTGATACCACTCCAGCTCACGGGCCTCGGATTCCCAGAACCCCACCGGGTCGGCTGCCGCGGAGACGCGCAGCGCGTCCGCATCGGGCAACTCATCCAGGTGGACGAACTCCGGATCGGGGTAGACGAATTCGACACTGGGCTCGCTCATGGTCCTCCACATCGACAGGCTCCGTCGCACCTTAACGCTGCCACCGAGCCGGGGGAAGAGACCCGGGCCGCTCGATCAAGGCGCGATACGCCAACGCCCGTCCGCGCGCCCGGCCGGCCACCTCGGTTTCGTCCTCCGTCG
This sequence comes from uncultured Propionibacteriaceae bacterium, assembly GCA_964435735.1. GTDB lineage: Bacteria > Actinomycetota > Actinomycetes > Propionibacteriales > Propionibacteriaceae > Propionicimonas. The sequence continues at coordinate 3,574 of CAYSZZ010000013.1, read as the reverse complement.
GCGCGACGGACCGGGTCGTGGGTGTGGGGATCGTCTCTGGCGAGTCGACCGGCGAGTTTCAGCCGATCGGACCGCTCCGGGGAACGCGGGCATACTCCGCCAGCGGGACCAGTTCGATGCCCTGCGGATCGCGGGTGGCGGCCAGCAGCGCCTCCCACGCCGGCTCATCGGAGCCGGGGTTGCGTCGCGACAGCACCTGCTCCAACCGCGGACCTTCGACGAACCGGGTGGCGTCGACGTTCACCCAGGTGGGTTCGAACACCCGGATCCCCAGGATCAGGTCGGGCACCGGATGCCGATCCGGGGTCAGCGCCGGTTGGAAGTACGGCAGCGCCAGCGCCTGGAACCCGTGCCGCTCGTAGAACGCGAGCCGCCGGGTGGGGTCGCCGAACTGCTCGGTCGCATCGTGAGAGTCCGGTCGCTCGATCTCGGCGAGCAGCACGCCGGGGCTCACCAGTTCCGTCCACCGCGACACCGCGGCGCTGAGCAGTGCCGAGCCGGCGCCCGCACCACGCTGACCGGGCCGAACGGCCAGGTACTCCAGCACCGAAATCCTCGTGTCGGCATCATGGTCGGCCACCGCGACACCGGTCGCGACGCCTTCCTCGTCCTGGGTGACCAGAACCTCACCCCAGGTCGTCTGGTGCATGAAGGCTGCCTTGTCAACCAGCTCATCGGGCTGGAAGGAAAGCTCCAAGATGGTGTCGTAGACATCGCCGAGCTGGCTCGGCCGGGCTACCTGGACGGTCGTCATGGCGATGACACTAATGCACCGCTCCCACCGATGGGCGACGATGGTGGGATGGAAGCCGAAATCCTGGGACGGGCAGAGACCCCGGACGGTGAGATCCTGTTGCGTCGCCGCGGCGATGTCGACGAGCTGATCGTCAACGGAGTGTTCGCGATGGACTCCGTGGACGTCAGCAGCGAACGCGCTCTCGGCGACGCCGCCGGCGATCCCCCAGGCAGGGTGCTGGTGGGCGGGCTCGGGCTGGGTTACACGGCGGTCCGACTGCTCGAACGAGGCGCCGAGGTCGACGTGGTGGAGCGAGCCGGGCCGCTGCTGGAGTGGGCACGCGCCCGGTCGACCGAGCAGTTGGGACGCCTCGCCGCCCATCCGCGGGCCCGCCTCCACCACGGCGACATCGTCCAGTTCGTCCGCTCCGCCAAGGAGGTCTGGAATGCGATCGTGCTGGACGTCGACAACGGACCGAGCTTCCTGATCCACGCCGACAACGCCGAGGTCTACACCGAGGACTTCCTGCGCGCCTGCCTCACCAGGCTCACCCCCGGTGGCCGTCTGCTGGTGTGGTGCGAGACCGCCAGCCCACCGCTGGAAGTCGCGTTGCGCAGGGTCGCCGCAGCCCTGGAGATCATCGAGATCCCCGTGGCGCGGGAAGGACGCGAGTTCAGCTACACCCTCTACCGGGCGATCGGCCACGCCAGCCACGGTCACCATCGTGCGTAAGCGGAGTCTCGGTCACTCACCCGGAGTGCCGAACCACCGCGCCGGCGGAACCCCCGGTCACGGACGCAACTACACCTTGATGGCGCGCCGGGAATCCATCGCGGCGTAGGCCTCCGGCCACCTCGCTCAGCGGCAACTCCAGGTCGAACACAAGGCCAGGGTCGATCCTGCGTTCCCAGACCAGCCCATCGTCACCGCCTCGCCGACCTGCTCAACGTCGCCGCAGACCCCGACCCACCCACCGCCGGACGCGGGGTCGTCGCAAAGTCGCTGCCAAGGCGGGACGGCGCGGGTAGGGTCCTGCCATGGAACCCGTGCACCTGAAGCCCGAAGAAGCGCTTGAGACCCTGCGTCGTTCGATGCTCGTCGATGGTCTGCCGATCGTCCTGGATCTGGAGGCCTCGAAAGGCTGTGAACTCGTCGACGCGGTCACCGGTGAGCGCTATCTCGACCTGTTCGGATTCGTCTCCTCCAATGCGCTGGGGATGAACCACCCGCGGCTCACCGAGCCCGCGGTGGCCGCCGAAATCGGACGGATCGCCCTGCACAAGCCGAGCAACTCCGACATCTACAGCGTGGCGATGGCGGAGTTCGTCGAGACCTTCCGCCGGGTACTGGGCGACCCCCGGCTGCCCCACTACTTCTTCATCGAGGGTGGTGGCCTGGCGATCGAGAACGCGCTGAAGGCCGCGTTCGACTACAAGAGCCGGCTGAACGAATCGCGTGGCCTCTCCCCCGCGCTGGGCACCCAGGTACTCCACCTGCGCCACGCCTTTCACGGCCGCACCGGCTACACCATGTCGCTGACCAACACCGATCCGGTGAAGACCGCGCGGTTCCCGACCTTCGACTGGCCGCGGATCACCTCGCCCTACCTCGGCACCGACGACAAGGGGAACCTGCGGCCGGTCGAGCAACTGGAGACCATCTCGCTGAAGAGCGCCGAGCAGGCCTTCGCGAGCTACGGCGCTGACATCGCCGCCTGCATCGTCGAGCCGATCCAGAGCGAGGGCGGCGACCACCACTTCCGCCCGGAGTACCTGCAGGCGCTGCAGCGGATCACCCACGCCCATGACGCCCTGTTCATCGTGGACGAGGTGCAGACCGGCGTGGGCATGACCGGAACCGCGTGGGCCTATCAGCAACTGGGACTGGAACCCGACATCGTCGCCTTCGGCAAGAAGACCCAGGTCTGCGGGATCATGGCCGGCGGCAGGCTGGACCAGATCCCCGACCACGTGTTCGCCGTCAGTTCGCGCCTGAACTCCACCTGGGGTGGCGGCCTGACCGACATGGTGCGGGCCAAGCACATCCTCGCCGCCATCGAAACCGACGGCTTGATCGAGCACGCGGCCGAAGTCGGTGACTGGCTGCTCGGGGAGCTGAGGGCTCTGGCCGACCGGCAGCCGCGGCTCACCGATCCGCGCGGACGCGGACTGCTGTGCGCCTTCAGCCTGCCCGACCCGGGCTTCCGTGCCCGATTCCTGGACGAACTGCTTCGTCGCAACGTCATCATGCTCGGCTGCGGCGACCGCAGCGTCCGGTTCCGCCCTCCGCTGGTGATCACGCAGGACGAACTGCGCCGCGGCCTGGCCGCGATCGAGGAAGTGCTGCAGCTCCTGCACTAGGCCCAGGCTGGGATCCGGCGGACGAACGCGGACCGGGTACCGAACCACCCAGACACTGGGGAAGCGCTGACTATCGACGGTCGAGCTTGTCGAGACCATCGATCACCTGCCGGTGGCGGCGGGTTTGGACTGTCCCGAGGACCGCTGACGCGCTCCTCGTCTGGCTCAACCAGCGTTGCAGCACGTTGAGCAGTGCATCCCTAGAGGATGATGTCGTCCAGCAGGTCGGTCACCATGGCCGCGATCGGCGAACGCTCCGAGCGGGTCAACGTGACGTGGGCGAACAACGGGTGACCCTTCAGCTTCTCCACCACGGCGACCACCCCGTCATGGCGGCCCACCCGCAGGTTGTCGCGCTGGGCGACGTCGTGAGTGAGCACCACCCGGGAGTTCTGCCCGATCCGGCTGAGCACGGTGAGCAGCACGTTGCGCTCCAGCGACTGCGCCTCGTCGACGATCACGAAGGCGTCGTGCAGCG
>CAYSZZ010000012.1:0-96201 GCA_964435735.1 uncultured Propionibacteriaceae bacterium | reverse complement strand
TCAGTCCGAACCTGGCGATTCGGCTGGAGCAGGCTGGTGTCGGAACGGCGAGGGCCTGGTTGGCGATGCAGACCGCGTTCGACCTGGCGGTCGAGCGTGCCGCCGGGACGCCAAAGGTACGGCGCCTCGACGACGTCGCCTGAACATCCCGTCTTGCCGCCTGCGGAGCGTGTCAGAGTTGGAGGTGCAGCCGGAGTGCGTCGTCGAGTTGGCTGATCAGGTGCGTGGGGAGGCGGCCGATCACCGGGCCGATCCGTTCGATGGACACCGAACGGACCTGCTCGGCCTGGGCCTTGGAGTCCATTCGAATGCCGGTCTCCGCAGCGGGCAGAAGGACCTGGAACGGGAAGACCCGGGTGGTGTTGCTGGTGATCGGCACGACCGTGACCACGCCGCGGCCGAGCCGGGCGGCGGTCGCGTTGGCCCGATCATTGCTGACTACGATCGCCGGCCGGCGCTTGTCGGCCTCCCCGGCACGGGCCGGTTCCAGGTCGGTTAGGCGGATCTCGCCGCGGAGCATCAGTTGAGCCCGTCGGCGACGGTGACGGCCCACGCCCGGGCGTCCCCGGAGGCCTCCCATTCCTGCCATGCTGCGGCGTAGGCGTCCTCCAACTCGGGATCCCCGAGCAGCTTGATCGCCTGCTGGATCGCCGCCGATCGAGACTTCAGTCCTGCGGCCTGGGCGTATTTGTCGAGCGCCTCGACCTCGCTTGGGGAGAGGCTCACGCTCAGCTTCACCTGACTCATGCCACCATAGTAGTACCGGAGACGCTACCGCGGTAGCTTTACCGCTCCTGCCGCCGTCCGCGCGGGTCTGTCTTGCCGATAGGCGCTGAATAGGTGGCTTGGGGCGAACTAGCGAGGTGACCGACGCCGACTCGCCGAAGAAGGAGTGGCTGGACCGTCTGCCGTCGGGACCGCCGTTACGGGAGGACCTGGCTCGGCTGGTGGATTCGGATCAGGGTCGGGACGCTGAGGAGAATGATCTCTTCGAGACCGCCAATGATCCGCAAGCCGTTGCGAAGGAGACAGCTCAGCGATGGTTCAAAGGCCAGCTCCGGAGAAGGCTGAGGCACCGCGAGTCGAAGCTTCGCGAACAGTCGTCCGACTAGCTCGAAACAACCGCTCTTGCCGCGATCATCGTGTGATGTCCGTTCCTCCTGCGCCTCATTGGAGCGCTGCGGGAGACTGGTTCTGTGATCGAGTCTGCTGACGAGTTTGTACGCCTGCGGCAATCGTCCGTCCCCGAGGAATATCGGCGAGCTGCATCGGAAGAGGCGTCGGTCGAAACCTGGATGGACGTGATTGAGCGGTACCCCGAGATGCGGTCGTGGGTTGCACACAACAAGACCTTGCCCCTGCAGATCCTGGAGATCCTCCGACACGACTCCGACGAGCAGGTCCAGTGGGTCGTGCGTAGCAGGCGATCTTGGGCGCGGGCGTATCCAGAGGACTCAACCAGACAGGCGGGCTTGGAGAACACCCGATCCAGGGCATGGAAGAGAGCAACGTCGGACTGAAGAGCGAAGCCGGACGCTCCGAGAACAAGTAGAAACGCACTCAACTGCCGCGGCGTTCACGTCTCGACTTCCTGGTCTGGTCGTGGAGCGGTGTTGGCGGGACGATCCAGGGATGACTACTCAGCCTGTTCTGTTTCCGGTGTTGCTGGCTGCCGAGACCGATCCGCTGGTGCGAGCGGTGGCCGCCTATCTGGCGCGGTTCAAGGACGCCACCCGTGTCCATACCGAGTCCGACCTGCGTGCCTTCCTGACCTGGTGCACGGATCGGGGGTTGCCGCCGCTGGTCGCGCAGCGGGTGCACATCGAGTTGTACGTGCGATGGATGCAGGAGGTCCGCCGGTTCAAGCCATCGACGGTATCGCGGCGGCTGTCGGTGGTCGCCGGGTTCTACCGGACCTGTGTGATCGACCAAGTCCTTCAGGTCTCACCCGCGGACTATGTGCGCCGCCCGAACGTGCCACCCGAGTCCCCAACCCTGGGCCTGTCGCACCTGCAGTTCGAAGCCATGCTCGCCGCCGCGAGGGACTCCGACAACCCGAACGACTTCGCGCTGGTAGCGATGCTGGGCCTGCTCGGGCTGCGGATCTTCGAAGCCTGCGGGGCCAACATCGACGATCTGGGTGAGGAACACGGCCACCGGGTCCTGAAGGTCCGCGGCAAGGGCGGCAAGGTCGTCCTCACCCCACTCCCGCCCGCAGTTGCTCGCGCCGTCGAACGGGCCCTCGTCGGACGCGCCGACGGGCCGCTCCTATTGAACCGGCGCGGGGCACGGATGGACCGACACGCCGCCACCCGCCGGCTCCGCAGGCTCGCGCAGGCGGCGAACGTGCGGCTACCGCGGATGCACCCACACATGCTGCGGCACACCTTCGTCACCACCATGCTCGATGCCGGGGTCGACCTGCGCGACGTCCAGATCGCCGCCCGACACGCCGACCCCCGCACCACCATGCGCTACGACCGGGCCCGAAAGAACCTCGACCGACACCCCAACTACATCCTCGCCGCCTATATGGCCTCCGGCACCTAACACGACCTCGCCGCACGAACCCGCCACCGGAGAAGGCGAATCCAGGAGATCCCCTCTTGCCCTGCACAATTTTCGTTATACGATTTACGTGTGGTGAGTGAGGAACAGATCCAAAGCTGGGCCGATGAGGCCGAGGCCGGCTACGACGTCGCGGAACTGAAACGTCGCGGCCGCGGACGTCCAGGCCGGGGAGCCGAGCCGATGCAGGTCGTCGCGGTCCGACTCACCGCCGAGGAACTCGAAGCCCTCGACGCCGCTGCGCAGCGCCAGGACCTCAGCCGGTCAGAGGCCATCAGGGCGGCACTGGCCCACTACGCCGCGTGAAGATCCATCCAAGCGCGCTCAAGCACGGCGTCTCCGCCGAGGACGCCGAGCAGGCAGCCGAATGGGCACTGTGGATCGAGCCCATCGACGACGGCCCACCCGCTCGCGAACTCAGGCTCGGCTTCGACACTCGTGCTCGACTGCTGGAAACCGTCGTGCTGATCCTCGACGGCGGCGAACAACTCGTCATCCACGCCATGCCAGCCCGCAAGCAGTACTGGGACCTGCTCCCCTAACGACCAGCGCGACCGCGCGTCCGCAACACCTCCGAATCGCCCGATTCTGCCGCACCCGGCGGGTGCGTCCTTGCCGGGTTGCAGAGCCCTCGCTTCATGGTGGCGGTGCGCGTTGCTGTGGGAGCCCGCATCCGACGCTCAGGCATATCGTTTGGTCGTGGGTACCGAAAAGCCGTGGCGCGGAGTGATCGACGGCAACTCCGTCGACTACTTCAGGATCGTCCCCAAGGCGTTCGAGTTTCTGCAGGCGGCCCGCGACGACGCCCGGATCGACTTGCTGTTCACCCACGACGTTGTTGAGGAGATCCTGGCCGACCCGGACGCTGAGCAGCGCGTCACCAACATCCTGCACCTGCTCTCCTACGCCCGCATGGTTCGCTCAGGCATCTTCGTGGTGGGCTACTCGCGGTTGGACATGGCCCGACTCGGTGATGCGCTGTCCTTCGAAGACCTCCGAGCCCACGACAACGGCTTGGGGAAGAAGAACAACACACGCGACGCGATCATCGCCGCCACGGCCATGTACGAAGGCTGCCCCGTTGTGTCAAACGACGAGAGGCTCCGGGCTCGAGCCAATCGGAATGGGGTCGAGGCCATCACGCCTGGAGAAGCACTCACGCGGATGGGATTCCATCCAGGCTGAGGGTTAGCACCCAAGGCGACCGCGCGCTCATGCCGCACGGGGCGCGGGCGTTACCCTCCGGGTGCGGCCGTGCACTCAACCGGCCTCAACGGCTAGGCGATTCGGGCGGCTTCGAGTGGTTCGATTCGGTCCAGGCTGTTGCCGAGGTGGTCCTTCTCGATCTCGAGGTCGTAGCGGGTTTGGAGGTTGAGCCAGAAGCGGTCTGTCGTGCCGAAGTAGCGGGCCAGCCGCAACGCGGTGTCGGCGGTGATACGGCGCTTGCCGTGGACGATCTCGTTGATGCGGCGCGGCGGCACGCCGATCGCAACAGCGAGCCGGTTCTGGCTGACCTCGAGTGGCTCAAGGAACTCCTCCATCAGGATCTCGCCGGGATGGATGGGAGCAATGGTCGTCATGGCTGGCACCTCCTCAGTGGTGGTCGACGATCTCGACATCGGTGGGTCCGGCATCGGTCCAGGTGAAACAGATCCGCCACTGCTGGTTGATCCGGATGCTGTGCTGGCCGACGCGGTCGCCCCGCAGAGCTTCGAGCCGGTTGCCCGGTGGCACCCGAAGGTCGTCCAGGGTCTCAGCGGCGTCCAGTATCACCAGCTTCCGCAAGGCGGCTCGTTCGATCCGCGGATCGATGGACTTGACTCGTTGTCGTGACCAGAGTCGCTCGGTTGCCGAGTCTCGAAACGACCTGATCACTCACCCACTATAACGCAACGCGTCATGCCCGCTCATGCCGCTGTTGGCCGATTCCTTGGGTGTCATGGCTCCGCTGGAGGTGAGCTATCGGTGATGTCGCGGATGTCGGGCGCTGGGACATGGACGACGCCATCGCGACCGATACTTCTGGTGTGGGTACGGATGCGTGGCGCAACTGGCGCGTTTGGCGTCTTGGGGCGCCGGAGCTCGAAAACTACGACGATGAGTTGCAGTCGGACGCGGCTTTCGTCGGCGGTCCGGTCATCTTTGGCCCCTACCAGCTGTCTAGCGTTATCCGGTGGCCCCGCTCGTTCGGGGCGGCTCTGATCGTCACCGGCGGTATCCACACAGACTTGACTCGCGATGTTGTCGTGGATGGCAAGCTGGCAGAGCCCGAATCCAGCGCCTACCACGGTGGGACGATGACCCACGAGGTCGCTTCGCTGATTTCGCTCGAGCTCGGCGTTCGTCTCCGAGTGGCTGGTACGCGCCGCCTCTCAGGCTTCCACCGGGCCGGCGGACCCGATGATCCAATGCACTTCGACGTCCCCCGTTTGACCGACCCAAGCGGTGTGACCTTCGGCGCGCTGCGACAGCAGCTGCTGGGTGAAGGCGGGACGGCGCTCGACGCGGTCCTCGACCGCGCCGCCGCCCGGGGCGAGATCGACCCGGCCACACTCACCCCGCGGGTCCGGTCGGTCACCTCCGACCTGTTCCGGCACGACCTGATGATGAACCTCAAGCCGCTCTCGGATCAGGAGATCATCGCGATCATCGACGAGATCTTCCTCCCCCTCGTGGGCATCTCCGCCGCCGCGGGCGTCAGCGACTCCCGAGCAGCGCCGGGAACACATGCTCGCGATTGAGGGGCGCCTCACGCTCGTCGTCGATGGCGAGTACCGGATCCACCCAGCGCAGGTCGTCGAGTTCGGCCTGCAACCGGGGCTCCACCGCGCGCAGGCAGCGGAACACGGTCGCTTCCAGCGCGAAACCCGCCTCGTTCGCGGCTCGCGTCCGGTACTCACCAAACGGGACGACCTCCGCGGGCGTCAGTTCGATGCCGAGCTCCTCGCCGACTTCGCGCAAGGCGCAATCAAGCGGGGACTCGCCCGGCTCCGGCTTGCCACCGGGCAACATGTAGGACGCCGTGCCGCGTTTGCGCACGGTCAGCACATGCCCGTCCGTTCGTTCGAACAGCACGGCGGATACGGTGATCAGGCCCACCCCGACACTCTAGCCAGCAGGGCTCTCGCCGACCTCCGGGCCGACCTGCTCACTGGCGCCCACGGCGGAACCGGCGCTTGAGCCTCAGGTCCGGCGGCAGCGGCGGGGCGGGAAGCCGCGGAATGCTGCCGCGATAGCCGGCCACGCGTCCGAAGCGGTCGTCGGGAGCCTCGTTCCATTCGGCGCGCATCCGGAGGATGTCGTCATGACTACGTCCGATGAAGTTCCACCACATCACGATGCCCTCCTCGAACGGTTCACCGCCGAGCAGCATCACCCGGGCCGGCGCATCGGTCGGGTTGGTCAACCGCAGGTGGTCGAGGCCGGCGTCCCGGACGCCGAGCACGGTGTTGTCCAGCCGGACGCCGTCGAAGTCCACCCAGCCGGTGTCCACCAGCACGCCGTGCTCGAAGCCGGGGTCGACCGGCGCCTCCCAGGTCACCCCCGGATCGATGGTGATCTCGGCGCCGAGCAGCGGCGTCTGGGTGTGCACCGGTGAGGTGGCGCCGGCCAGCGACCCGATGAACACCCGCGCCGACACCCCGTCGGAGTCGACCGGCTCGGGCACGTGGTGCTGGAACTCACGGACCAGGTCCTTCTCGGCCTCGGGCAGCGCCACCCAGAGCTGGACGCCGTGCAGCAGGTCACGCTCCGGGGTGGACACCTCCGAGTGCGCGATGCCGTAACCGGACGTCATCAGGTTCACCTCACCGGGCCGCACCATGGCATGGACGCCACCGGAGTCGCGGTGTTCGATCTCGCCGGAGAACAGCCAGCTGACGGTCTGCAGCCCGGTGTGCGGGTGCGGTGGGACGTCCATGCAGACGCCGGCCTCGGGTCCGTAGTGGTCGGCGAAACACCAGGCGCCGACGAACGAACGACGTAGCGACGGCAGCGTGCGGCGCACCTTGAGCGCGTCCGCCGGCCCCAGCGCGACCTCCTTGGGTTCGATGATCTCGATCTGCTCGGGATCATGGGAATCGGACGCCACGCACTCATGCCATTCGGCCTTGACCTCGGTGTTGCTCACGGGTACCTCCTCGCAGGCCCAGCGTAGGCGCCCAGCACCGAAGAGCGTCAGGGGCACCACAATCGCCGCGGACTCCGCGGTCCTGCCTCGGCACACCGTGCAGCACCCGGTCAGGACGGCTGCGCTCGCCAGTTCGCCAGCGCTCAGAGCGCCCCTGCTGCGCGTCAGCGAAGGTGCGCGCGGCAGCATCGGCTAGGTTCGGTTGGATCAGTGAGAGACAGGTGGTGGTCGTGCGGGTGCGGCTCGTGGCGGTCGACATGGACGGGACGTTCCTGCGTCCGGACGGAACCTACGACCGGGAGCGCTTCCGCGGGCTGCGGCGGCGGATGCGGGACGCCGGGGTGCTGTTCGTGGTGGCCAGCGGCAATCAGTACTGGCAACTCCGTTCGTTCTTCGACCCCGCGGACGAGATCGCCTACGCCGCTGAGAACGGCCACTTCGTCTACGACGTGGGCGAGGAGGTTCCGTTCGCCGCTCCCGCTCCCCGGCCCGAGGTCGCCCGCGAGATGATCGCCCACCTGGAGGCGCGCCGGCTCCCCTACCTGGCCTCCACGGCCTCCGGCGGGCTGGCGCCCTGGTGGCTGGCGGCCGAGGATCTCGCCTGGTGCCGGAAGTACTACTACCAGCTGGAGGTCGTCGCCGATGTCGCGCGTTACACCGACACCATCGTCAAGGCTGCGCTCCGGGTAGCCGATCCGCTCACCGTCGCCGCGCAACTCGACGAGGTGTTCACCGGCCGGGTGGTACCGGTCGTCGCCGGTCCGCAGGACGTTGACCTGAACGCTCCCGGCCATGACAAGGCGGACGGCCTACGCCGGCTGGCCGACCGTTGGGGCATCGATCTTGCCGATGCCGTCGCGTTCGGCGACAACCACAATGACCTGGAGATGCTGCGCGAGGTCGGCCTGCCGGTGGCGATGAGCAATGCGCGACCGGCTGTCCTGGAGGCGGCCACCCGGATAGCTCCGCCGAACACTGCCGACGGAGTGCTCGAGGTGCTGGACGAGATCCTTCCCCGCTAGCGACCGAGCGCAATTCGTGCGGGACCGCCTGATCGCCTGGTCAGGCGATCTAGACTGACACCGACATGATCGAGGGACGACCGATACGGTTCGACGCCTACCTCCGCAGGCTGGCGTTACGCCTGCTGCCCGGAACCCTCCTGATCGTCTCAGTGGTGTTCGGACTGCTTGCGATGCACGGTCTCGGTGCCCACCGAGCCGCTGTCGGCCCTACCGCGCCCGACTGGTCGGGCATCGTCAATGGGCACGGCGAAACCGCTGCTGAAGCGGCTCCGCCACACCCCGCGACACACCTTGAGAGCGACGTCGTCCAGGCTGGTCCCCACCTGGGGCTGAGCGGGCCGGCGCAGCACAACGGCGGCGAATCTCTTCCAACAGCCATGGCGTGCCTGTTCCTGATGCTCATCGCGTTGGCGACCCTGCACCCACCGCGGCTGCTGGTCGCCTCAGGCTGGCGACCGTCGCACGCACGAGCCGTCCCCAACACCTCGCCGGCTCCCCCGCCGCAAACACCCTCACTTCAGGTTCTCTGCATCAGTCGCACCTGACGGGCGTCAACCGGGCGCGAGTGCAACCCTCACGCCCGAGTCATCCACGCCCACGTCCGTCCCTTCCGGGCGGGCACCTACGAAGACGACCACTGAAAGAGAACACCCATGACGACCCGTACCGCGATCGCGACCACCATCGCCCTGGCTGCCGGACTCATCCTTTCCGGCTGCGTGGGCACCACGTCCGCACCAGGCCAGGCGCCCACTCCGACGACCTCGGTCAGCACGGCCGACTCCACGGAGCCCGGCATCCTCACCGACCACGATCTGGCAGGCCTCGACGCCCGGCAGATCATCGAACGCCTCGACAGCCTGCCCGTCGCCGACCGGCCGACAGACCTGATCGCCTCCATCCGACCGGATCAGCTGTTGCTCAGCGACGACCAGGGGCGGGAGCTGTCTGTCCCGATGCCGGCCGACGCGTTCTACCTCTCGCTGGCTCCGTACCTGAACGGCACCCACGACTGCCACTTCCACAGCCTGACCACCTGCCTCGGCGAACTCCAGAACACCGATGTCAAGCTCATCGTCACCGACGCGACCACCGGTGAGGCCGTCCTCGAGGAAAGCCGCCGCACCTACGACAACGGCTTCGTCGGCGTCTGGCTACCCCGCGGAATCGACGCCGACCTCACCGTCGAGCACGCTGGGCGCACCGCCACCACAACGGTCAGCACCCGTGGCGCGGAGGACGCGACCTGCCTCACCACGCTGCGGCTGACCTAAGGATGCACTGATCACTCCTAGAGCCTCCTTCGCAGCCCTGCCAGGAGTCGTTCGTGGTTGACCACCGCGACGGCGGTCAGCGGAATGCCGGCCGGGCAGGCGCGAGCACATTCGCCGTAGTGGGAGCAGGGGCCGAAGAGCTCCTCCAACTCAGCGACGACCGTGACCGCCCTTCGCCGGCGTTCCAGGGAGGGCAGCGGGAGCAGCGACAGGTGGGCGAGCTTCGAGCCGGCGAACAGATGGGCCGCACCATTGGGGCAGGCCGCCACACAGCCACCGCACCCGATGCAAGCGGCGAAATCCAGCGCGAGTTCGGCGGTCTCGGCACCCACTCCGACGGCATCGGCCTCCGGAGCGGTGCCCGCGTCCACGGCGACGTGGCCGCCGGCGCGGATCAGGTCGTCCAGTGCGCCGCGGTCGACGATCAGATCGCGCACCACCGGGAAGGACCCGGCACGGAGCGGCTCGATCCTCACCGTCGAGCCATCGGCATAGCCGGTCAACCGCTGGTGGCAGCTGGGGACGTTGTCCTCGGGGCCGTGCACCTCGCCGTCCACGGTGACGCCGCAGGCGCCGCAGATGCCCTCGCGGCAGTCCGACTCGAAGGCCACGGGCTCGCGCCCGCTGTCGATCAACTGCTCGTTCAAGGCATCCAGCAGTTCGAGCACCGACAACTGCGGCTCGACGCCCTCCACGACGTGCGCCTCGAACTGCCCCGGCGTCTCCGGACCTGCCTGGCGCCAGACCTCGACGGTGAGCTTCATCGGTAGCTCCTGGTCGCCAGCGGGACCGCGTGGTACTCCAGCGGTTCGGCGTGCCGGGTGTACGTCAGCGCGCCGCCGGGCTGCTCGGCGCCGTCCACCTCCCAAGCGGACGCGAACGCCCACTGCGCGTCGTCGCGGCGCGCCTCCCCCGCATCGGAGTGCTCGGTGCGGAAGTGGGCGCCGCAACTCTCCTGCCGGTCGAGCGCGTCGATGGCCATCAGTTCGGCCAACTCCAGGAAGTCGGCGACCCGGCCGGCCTTCTCCAGCGCCTGGTTGACCTGCGCGCCGGAGCCGGGGACGGCGACCTCGGCCCAGAACCGGGCTCGTAACTCGCGGATCCGATCGATCGCGCGTCGCAGCCCCTCGGCTGAGCGGGCGACGCCCACGTCGGCGTACATGAGCTCGCCCAACTCCCGGTGAAAGTGGGAGGGGGCCAGCGTTCCACCAACGCCCAGCAGCGCATCCGTCCGCGCCGTCACCCGCCCGACCGCCTCGCGCACGCAGGCGTCCCCGGCCCCGGGAAGACGAGATCCGAGGTGCCCGGAGAGATAGTTCGGGATGGAGAACGGCAGCGTGAACCAGCCGTCGACGCAGGCCGAGAGCAGCGAGTTGGCGCCCAACCGATTGGCGCCGTGGTAGGCCCAGCCGGCCTCGCCGCCGACGAACAACCCTGGGATCGCGGTCATCTGGTCGTAGTCCGACCACAGCCCGCCCATGGTGAAGTGGGCGCCGGGTGCGATCCGCATCGGGACGCGGTACGGATCCTCGCCGGTGGCGTGGGCGTACATGTGGAACAGGTTGCCGTAGCGCGCCTGAAGTACCTCGCTGCCCAGCTGGTCCAGGGCACCGGAGAAGTCGAGGTAGACCGAGTTCCGCAGGGGTCCGACGCCGTGACCGGCATCGATCTGCTCCTTGGCCGCGCGCGAGGAGATGTCCCGCGGGGAGAGGTTGCCGAACGAGGGGTACTTGCGTTCGAGGTAGTAGTCGCGCTCGTCCTCGCCGATCTCGGCGGGGGCACGGGTATCCCCCGCTCGTTTCGGCACCCAGATCCGGCCGTCGTTGCGCAGCGACTCCGACATCAGGATCGTCTTGGACTGCCAGTGCGACGAGATAGGCAACGCGGTGGGGTGGAACTGGACGAAGGAGGCATGCGCCAGCGTCGCCCCGCGACGCACCGCCCGCCACACCGCGGTGGCGTTGGAGTTCAGCGCCAGCGTGGAGTGGAAGTAGACCGAGCCGTAGCCACCGGTGGCCAGCACCACGGCGTGTGCCGGCTGCACCCAGACCTGCCCGCTGGTCAGGTCGCGGACGACCACCCCGCGGCACACTCCGTCGTCGATCACCAGGTCGAGCATCTCGGTGCGGGTGTGCAGTTGGACGGTGCCGCGCTGCACCTGCCGCTGCAGCGCCTGGGCACCGGCGATCTGCAGTTGCTGGCCGGTCTGGCCGCGGGTGTAGTACGTCCGGGAGACCTGGACGCCACCGAACGAGCGGGTCGCCAGCGAGCCCCCGTACTCGCGGGCGAACGGCGCTCCGATCGCGTTCAGGTGGTCGATCACCCGTACCGACTCCTGGCCGAGCCGGTAGGCCTCGGCCTCGCGGGCCCGGAAGTCGCCGCCCTTGACGGTGTCGACGACGAACCGGTGCAGCGAGTCGCCGTCCACCTTGCGCGCACGGGCCGCGTTGATACCGCCCTGCGCGGCGATCGAGTGCGCCCGGCGGGCGGCGTCATGGTAGGTGAAGGCATGGACGTCGTAGCCGAGTTCGCCGAGCGCGGTCGCTGCACCGGTGCCGGCCAGCCCCGTCCCGACCACCACCACGGTGAATCGCTTGGTGTTCAGCGGGCTGACCAGCTTGTACTCGGCCCGGCGCCGCTCCCAGGCGGTGACCGGGTCGCCGGGCGGGATCCGGCCGTCGAGCACGCCTCCGATCCGGACGCCAGGCGCCGCGCTGGCCGGCTGCGGTCGGCGATCCAGCAGCTCCGACGCTCGGGCTTGGCCGGCCCTGAGCTTGGCCCGTCCTGAGCTTGGCCCGTCCTGAGCTTGTCGAAGGGCCGGAGAGTCGAGGGGCCGAGACCCCGGAGCCACGGACCCGGCCTGCTCCGTCGGTCGAGCTTGTCGAGACCACGGCACCGCCGGCCCGGCTTCCCGCTGAGCGCCGGCGTCCGCGTGCTTCCGGCGGAACAGCCGCGGGCTCATGCCAGCCACCCCAGCTGCACCGCCACCGGGATCGCGCCGTTGCCGAGCAGCACCGCCAGCGCGAGCAACCCGCCGATCACGGCGAGGCTGGCACCCAGCCGGCGTCCCATCACCCCAAGATCGACCACCAGGGTGGCGCAGCCCTTGGCGAGGTGCAGGCTGAGCAGCAGCATCACCGCGACGTAGAACCAGGCGACCAATGGCCGCTGGAAGCTCGCCACCAGGTTCTGGTAGGCGTGGGCAGCGCCGTCCCCGGGCGGGATGAATCCGCCGGGCGCCGCCGGGATGACGCCCAGGGTCAGGTCGAGCAGGTGGAAGCCGACGAACACCAGCACGGCCACACCGGTGATCGGCATCAGGAACGCGCCCCACGATTGCGGCCCCCGCAACCTGACCCGGTGGCCGCCCCGCGCCCGGCGGCCGCGCGTCCAGACGAGGGCCGCGGCACCGACGTGGACCACCCCGGCGATCATCAGGACGATCCGCATCGCCCACAGCACCATCCCCTTGGGGATCAACGGATAGAAGGCCTCCCGCAGCCACGCGGCGTAACCGTTGAACGACTCGGCGCTCTGGAACACCTTGAGATTCCCGAAGAGGTGGATCCCCACGAACGCCGCCAGCACCACGCCGGTGATCGCGATCGCGGACTTCAGTACCCACGACGGCAGCCGACGACGTCGTCGTTGACGCCCCGGCCGCCGCGGGGGCCCGACCTGAACGGCCGGGGATGCAGGCCTGTGGGGTGTGGTGGGGACCATCCGGACCTCCTGAACCGAGGCTAATCGGCCCCGGCCCCAGCCGCTGGCGAATCGTACGATTGCCGGAGATCAAAGACGATCCCTCCATGGCCCTGACGAGCCACACCAGCGCGTTGGGTGGACTCCCTTCAGAACGCCGCACGGCATGCAGCAGAGAGTCCGCGGCACCCCCCGGCTCCACACCCGATCACTGCAAGCGCGTCGGACCGCAAATAGCGCGACACCCAGCACTGAGCGCGGCTGGCCCATCACCGCAATCGTCCACGGTGAATTACTACTGGCACAGTTGCAGGAAATCCCCCTCTTTCTCGACATGCACCCTGAGACTCACGGGTTCATATCGCGCAGGCCCAACTACCTAATTCACCTAAGGGTCCTAGCATTTCTGGGCCAAGATACGCGGAACGCCAGCAGCCCAAATGGGTCCGTGGACGACCTGAATACGGGGCCTTCGCGACCCAGGCTGACCGTATCACCAAAGACCCTTGGTCGGTTTTCCAACCATGCGCCCCGTTCCCACTGCTTCGTAAGGAATTCCCCTCGTCTCCAGTGGGCCGTGCGCTCGTGCTCACGGCCAGACTGATCGCTCGCCCCGGTAACACAACAACCTGAGCGGACAGCAATCTCAGCGAAATACGCTGTGGTGTGCCATTCCACTGGAATGGCACACCACAGCCGGTTGATCGTTGACATAGGCGACCCCACGCGAGGTGTGGGCAACTTGCTGCAAGACCCGTGCGACCCCCGGCCCGCCCCCGAAGTGACGGTCAGGGAGATGGGTTGACGCAGCCCACCCACCGGCGACCGCTACTTGGCGATCTTGTACGAGGACGCCTTCCCGTTCATTGAGCCGAGGGTGTTCAGGCTTACCTTCGGCCCGATCGATGGACCCGATGTGCTCTGGTTCGCGTAGTCGTAAAGCGTCATCCTGCAGTTGTCATAGGCGGCGAAGAATGATGAAGCTAACACGTGAGGAACGCTACGTCCATCCTCTTGCTGCCATTCCGGCAGGATGGGCAGTCACACCTACCCGAAAGGCCAGCCATTCGAGAACCGACTACCCGATCGGTTGTTGCAGCACCATCGAATCCTCATTCTCCAGATACACAGTAACCTCGCTTGGCTATCGTGCTAGCATGCCTCGAAAGTGGGGAGTCCCCCTTCTCGCCTACATTGCGTCCAGTATGGTGATGTGGGCGACAGCGTGCCTCGCTGGTGAGAATTACTGGTCAGCGGAATCGAGAGCGCGATGGGATTCCCAATGGTACCTGTCGATCGCTTCCGGCGGTTATGAGTCGTTCCGTTGCGTTGATCGGTATCCGGGGTTTCGGGATACCTGGTGCGGCGACACGGCCTGGTTCCCTGGCTACCCTCTGATGATCCGCGCGATGTCCCGTCTGACCGGCCAGGAGTATCGGGTGAGCGCGGTCGTGGTCAGTGAACTCTGCCTTGTGGCCAGCTTGATGCTGATCTGGTGGATGCTCGGAATGCGAGTCAACCCACAAACGGTCTCCGTGATGGCGGTGGCGGCTGTCTTCCCGGGCAGCATCTACTTCCACACAGTCTTCCCAACCTCGATGTGTCTGCTCGGGCTCGTCGGAGTCCTCCTCGGGATCCAGCGAGAGTCATGGGCAATCGCCGGGCTCGGGGCTTTCGTCGCGTTCTCAACGCACATCGTAGGTGTGATTGGGGTAGTGATCGTGGCGGCGTCTGTCTTTGTGGGTTGGCGTCGCTACTCGTGGCCGGGGCGAGCCGTCCGTGCTGGGTCCGCAGCGCTCACCGGCCTACTGGCACTACCACTAGCTCTGGGTCTCATTCACGCTGATACCGGTAGCTGGACGATCTACTGGGAGCACCAGCGAGAGGCATTTGGCAACGGTGACCTGAGAAATCCTGTTGCGGCGATCGGCCTGTTTTGGAGCACTCCCTTCAGCGAGTGGTACCCGTCTGGCCCTGACAGCACCTGGCTGGTCCTCCACTCAGCAGCCGCTCACCAGTCCCAACTAGTCATCAACATAGGGTTCGCGGCCGTTCTGTTGGGCACCACGCTGCACCGACTGCGAAAGGGAGACATTGCCGCCTGGGAGACGGTCGCTGCCCTGGCCGGGCTCACGGCCTTCGGCATCCCACTCCTTACCGGAGCGGTGACCGCCTGGTACCGCCATAACGCACTGATGCTGGTGGCACTCCCCGTGCTTCGCATGCCGCGGTTCATCTGGGCGTGCGCCTTTGTTCTGTGCCTTGCGCAGGCGGTGCTCTTGGGAGCGATGTGGTTCAGCGGAAGCCTGGTGTAGAGGCCTGCGTACAAGCCAGAGCCGAACCCTCCACAGCCACAGGCGAGCTCGGTATCCGGGCACGCAGTACTGCCAGGGAAGCCGACTGACTCGCCCCGTGGCGAGGCTGGCGGGCCGTTAGTGCTTGCAGCCCGGCCAACTGGGAATGAAGTCACATATACCCTGCACGACGACCGACCCAACTCCAGTGACGGAAGGCATCGGTAGGCCAGCAACCAAGGGAGCAACAACAAGGGCAACAACTATGGCAAGCCCACGAATCACACGCATAGGGTCGATGATGCACGCTCCGTCTGGCACTCGAACGAGCGCCTGCTGCTGGTTCGCCTGATCGGGTAAAGGCCCAGCGGATGTCTGTCCTGTCGGACAGCCCGAGGTGCCCAACGAGCGCAGCCCCGCTGTACGACGGATAGTGTGGTTGGGTGGAAGGCAAGTACGTCGATGCTCGACAGCCACGGTTGATGCGGCTGGTCAACGGGCAGCTCGATGTCCTGCTTTCGGGAATGCTCGCTGTGATCGCCACCACATCGCACTTCGTTCGAGGCAGTTTCTGGGAAGCGCTTCCTGACTTATTGGCTTGCCTCGCCGCTGCGCTGACGGTGTGGTGGCCACGCGCGGCAGGCGTCGCGTTGGGTGCCGTTCTGTGCGGGCTGCTCATCACTCCGCCTGAGTGGGCGTCACTGGGAGAGTACGCGGTATTGATCCCGATCCTCGGCACGGGCATGCGCGGGCAACGAAGAGCACGCTCCTGGATGACCGCCGGCTATGGCGTGATCCTGGCGGCCCTGACGTGGCAGGATCTGGACGGCGACGCCTGGGCGGCGGTGGCGCTAGTGATCTGGGCCGCACTGATCGCTGTACTGTGGCTGATCGGCAATCTGTTCACGGCCTACCGCCGAGCGCAGCAAGAGGCGAATGTCGCGGCACTCCACGAGCACCGGCTTGCCCTGGCTCGTGATCTGCACGACACCGTTGCGCGGGAGTTGACCAGAGCCTCACTGCGAGCGCAGGCGGCACTCGAAGCCCACCCGTCCGGAGAGTTGGAGTCGGTCGTCGCCGGGATCCAGCAGGCATCAGCTCGACTCCGGTGGATAGTCGCGCTACTGCGTGAGTCAGATCCGGTGTTGCCGACTGATACCCTTCACGGAACCCTTGCCGAGGCACTGGACGGAGCCGTCCAGACCCTCAGATCCCGCGGGTTCGCCGTCGCCATCACGATCGATGGGCGCCTGGACGCCGTCCCACCGGCGCTAGCACCCACGCTACGAGCCGTCTTCGGCGAGATCTGCGCCAACATCGAACGGCATGCCGATCCAGGCAAACCGTGCACAATCGTCGTCAGCATCGACAACAAGGCGATAGACGCCGTCTTCCTGAACGAGGTACGGGAGGGTAACGCCGGTCCAGGTAACCCGGGGATGGGGCTCGCGGGCGTCAGGGAACGACTGACTGCCGTCGGAGGCGAACTCAACACAGAACAGGAGGGCTCACAATGGATCTGTCGGGTCACCATCGCGGAATGAGAAGGCCAATCAGGGTCATGCTGGTGGATGACGACCTCATCGTCCGAACCATCGTTCGCAGCCTCCTCGCCAAGCACGCGGAACTACTGGTGACAGGTGTCTTCGAGACAGGATCAGAGGCCATTACCGCGGTCTCGGCGGATCCACCCGACGTGATGGTGGTTGACATCTCCATGCCCGTCATGGACGGAGTCGAGCTAACCAAGAGAGTGCTCGCCGCCCACCCGAAAGTGCGCATCCTCGCCTACACCTCACTCGCCGACGAACAATCGCTGTCGGCCATGCTCAGCGCCGGTGCCGCCGGCGTCGTGTACAAGGAGGCCTCAGTCAGCGCAGTCGCTGACGCAATCCGCACCACCTACGCAGGTCTGTCAGTGCTGTCGCCCCGCTTCAGCAGCCGACTGGCGCGGTCCGGACCCACCGAGTCACTGTCCGACACCGAGCGGGAAGTCCTTCGACTGGTCAGCCGCGGGATGACCAATGAGGAGATCGGCTCCGAGATCAACCTCGCTGCTTCAACTATCAAGTACCACATCACCAAACTCACCGAGAAGCTCGGCGCCACAAATCGGGTCACCCTCGCGGTCGCCGCTGTCCGGCTCGGACTCGACCGAGACCAACCCACGGGATCCGATCCCCACTGAGTCGCCCCCAGGCGAGAAGCGTCGACCAGGACGACCTGGGAGTGGCTTGCTCCTTTCGAGGATCCCTTTTTTTGGAGCCGACCCAGCCCGCATAGATCTGGGTTCCTTTCTTGCGCGCCCTCGCCGGGTTACCGTGGACGCTCTCGACGACGGGAGCGACCATGAGTCCAGCCGCCCGGCAGCCACTGGTGTGGGGCATCGGGGACGGTTCCTCGCGTCCCGGCGGAGCGCTCGCCATATCGACGACCCGGTCGCTGGCCCGTCTCCTCGGTGTGGCGCTGGCCGGTCTGGCTCTGGCGTCGTGCGGGATCACCCATCCGGGGTCTCCAGGCGGAACACCGTCCGCCGGCACAGTGGTGCCCTCTTCGGCCTCTCCTGTGGTTCCGGGCTCGCCCTCTCCCGAGGTGGACGACGCGGTGATCGCGAGCGGCCTGGACGCACCCTGGTCGATCGTCTTCTACCGGGACACCGCCCTGGTCAGCGAACGCGACACCGCCCGGATCGTCGAGATCGGAGCGGACCGCACCGTCCGTGAAGTCGGTCACATCGAGGCCGCGGCGCCGCGCGGGGAGGGCGGACTGCTCGGCCTGGCCGTCCGCGATCCCTGGCTCTACGCGTACTACACCACCGCGCGGGACAACCGGATCGAGCGCTTCGAACTGATCGGGGAGCCGGGCGGGCTGGGCCTCGGACCGGGCCAGCTCATTCTGGAAGGGCTCCCGTCGGCCCAGAACCACAACGGCGGACGGATCGCGTTCGGCCCGGATCAGCTGCTCTACGTCACCGTCGGGGACGCCGGAGACCGCGACGCCGCGCAGGATCTCGACAGCCTGGCCGGCAAGATCCTGCGGCTCACCCCGGAGGGCGGAGTGCCGGCCGACAACCCGTTCGAGGGCTCCCCGGTCTACAGCTTCGGCCACCGCAACCCGCAGGGTCTGGCCTGGGACGCCGACGGTCACCTGTTCGCCACCGAGTTCGGCCAGAACACGTGGGATGAGCTGAATCTGATCGAGCCCGGCGGCAACTACGGCTGGCCGGATGCCGAGGGCTCCGCCGACGCGGACGGCCTCACCGACCCGCTGCAGCAGTGGCCCACCTCCGACGCCAGTCCCAGCGGGATGGCCTACCTCGACGGCGTGCTGTACATCGCCAACCTGCGCGGCGAACGGCTGCGCGAGGTACCGCTGTCGGACGTGACGACCTCCACGGAGCGGTTCGTCGGGGAACTCGGACGCCTCCGCGACGTGGCGGTCGCCCCCGACGGCTCCCTCTGGCTGCTCACCAACAACACCGACGGACGCGGCTCGCCCCGGCCAGGCGACGATCGCATCCTCCGGATCGAGCCGGCTCTCGGCTGAGCGCACGGACTCAACGGCCAATCGTTCCGGCGCTCACCGATCGCGCCGAGAACCACCCCCTGCCTCCCCTTCCGGGGATAGGCTCGAAGCGACGATCGATCGGCACCCGGGCCATCCCCGAAGCGCCGCAGGTGCCACCCGCGGAGGCATGATGACTCACCCCTGGCGCAGCTACGTCGCCATCGGCGACTCCTTCAGCGAAGGGCTGGAGGACCACTACCCCGACGGCTCGCTGCGCGGCTGGACCGATCGGCTCGCGCAGGCTCTGGCCGATCGCTGCGGCGAGCCGGTGCGCTACGCCAACCTGGCGATCCGCGGACGCCTGCTCGGCCCGATCATCGCCGAGCAACTGGAGCCCGCCCTGTCGCTCCAGCCCGATCTGGTGTCGCTGGTGGGCGGCGGGAACGACCTGCTGCGGCCTGCCACCGATCCCGACGAACTGGCCGCTCAGCTGGAGGCGGCCGTCGTCCGGTTGCGGACGGCGGGGATCGACGTGCTGCTGGCCACCGGCATCGACCCGGCCGATTCGCCCGTCATCAAGCTCACCAGGAACCGGGTGGCCGTGTTCAACTCCCACCTGTTCTCGATAGCCCAGCGTCACGGCGCCCACGTCGCCAACCAGTGGGCGATGCGCTCGATCCGCGACTGGCGGCTGTGGTACGACGACCGGCTGCACCTCAACGCCGACGGCCACGAACGCATGACGCAGGCGGCCCTGGTCGGGCTGGGCCTGGAGCCGGACCGTCCGGACTGGGATGAACCGCTACCGCCCGCGCCGGCGATGAGCCGCCGCGAGACCCTGGACTGGAACCTCACCTGGACCCGCGACCACCTGGCGCCCTGGGTCGGACGCCGGCTGCGCCGCACCAGCTCCGGCGCCCACCGCACCGCCAAACAGCCCAGCTACCGCGAGGTCACGCCGTCCGCGGGGTGAGGCCTCCGGGGCAAAACCGACCGCCAGATGGCACGCGGACCCCGGTCAGCGACGCAGGCCCGTCTTCCGGACGGCGGCGATCCGCTGGCGACGTAGTTCGTCCAGTTCAGGATTGGGCAGCGGGTCCAGCCGGCGCTCCAGGGCGAGTTCCAGCAGGTGATCGGCGAGGTCGGGGTTGCGTGCCAGGACCGGGCCGTGCGGGTAGGCGCCGATCACCTTGCCCTGAACGGCGCCTTCCGTGCCGTCATTGGCATTCCCCACGCCGATCTCGACGAAGGCCAGGGGCGATGCGCCGGCACCGAGGGTGGTGAAGCCACCGTGGTTCTCGAAACCGGTGATGAGCGACTCGCTGCCGTCGGGCCGCGTCCACCGGCTGAGGGTCTCGCCGACCGCGCGCTCGGTGCCGCGGCGGGTGGTGACATCCAGGAGCCCCAGCCCTTCGATCACCTCATCGTGCTCGCCGATGGTGAAGGTGTCGCCGGTGATCTGGTAGCCGGCGCAGACCGCGAACAACACCGCGCCCGCATCGATCGCCCGGAACAGGTTGCCATCTTCGCGGAGCCGGCGGACCGCCGACACCTGAGCCGCGTCCTCCCCTCCACCGAGCAGGTAGACGGCCCCCGAAGCCGGCACCGGATCTCCCGGCTCGACCTCGATCACCCGGGCCTCGATCCCCCGCCAGGCCAGGCGCTGCCGCAGCACGGTCGCGTTGCCGCGGTCGCCGTAGATGCCCAGCAGCGACTGGTAGACGAGAACGATCTCGACCGGCCTCATAGCAGGCCCGCCATCTTCAGCAGTCTCTGGAAGGGGGTGTAGGTGGCGATCACGTCTATCGGACCGGGATGCCCGGTGATCGCACCCTCCAGCGCGGGGACGACGCTGTGCTCGACCTCGGCGTAACTCAGCCGGACCGCCAGATCCGCCGCCCGCGGTCCGGTGGCGACGACGTGGCGTCCGGCCAGCTGCTCGTACTCGACATCCCAGAGCCAGGAGACGTCCTTGCCGTCGGCGGCCACCGAGTCGATCGCCAGCACCACAGGGTCGCTGGTCGCCAGCGGGAGCGCCTCCGCCCAGCCGGCCGGATTCTTCGCCAGCAGAAGTCGCGCCCGGGTTGCCCCGATCTGCGCGGTGGCGTAGCGCCCGGCCGGGGCGGTAACGGTCGCCATGCCCCGCAACGCGGTGGTGGGGTCGACCCCGAAATGAATGGCGGCCGCGAGCGCGCAGGCGGCATTGGAGATGTTGAACCGGCCAGGAACCTGGAGCTGCGGCTGGACCAGTTCGCCGCTGGGCAGCCGGATCGCGCCGTGCGTCACGACATAGGAGGCCTCCGGCTGCGTGAGTTCGCAACCAGCGCAGTCCCAGCGATCGCGACCCTCGACGCGCAGCCGGGTCAGGACGGCACCGCAGGCCGGACAGAGCGCGGCGTCCGCCGACCACAACGTGTCGGTCTCGACCCAGATCACGGTCGCGGCGGTGGCCGATGACCACACCACCAGCGGATCGCTGGCGTTGGCGACAATCACCGGCCCCGACCTCCCGGCCCGCTCCAGGGCATTCCGCCAGGCCCGCCCGAGCGCCTTGATCTCGTGGTGGCGGTCGAGTTGGTCACGGCTGAAGTTGAGGAAGACCAGCACCTGCGGCGACCCGGTGGCGATCATGTCGCTCACCACCCGCTCGTCGGTCTCCAGCACGGCGATGTCGGCCTTGGGAGCCTGGCTCAGCGCTGAGGCGATGCCATAGTGGAGGTTCGCCCCGTCGGCGTTGGTGACCAGCCGATCGGCCTGGTCCCCGAGCCCGGCGCGCAGAGCGGCGGCGAGCAGGTGGGTCGTGGTCGTCTTGCCGTTGGTGCCCGAGACCGCCAGCACCTTCCGGCCGCGCAGCAATTCGGCGAAGGCGTCGGGGTCGATCCGGGTCAGCACCTGGCCCCGGATCGACGCCCCGGAGCCCCGCCCGGCAAGGCGGGAGAGCCTCGCCGCCGCGTCCCCGGCGATGGTCGCGAGTCGCAGCCGGAGCCCCCGCGCCGGTGGCACGCTGCGAGCGGAAAGGGAGTCGGACATGCCTCCATTCTGCCGGTTCGCGGCGCCGACACCCACGCCGCCCAATGCGCATGCCCCGATCCGCCCACCAGCAGACTGTGGAGAACTCCGCCGACCGCCATGGTCATCCGCCCAACCGGATGAGCTGCGGCTCGTGCGAGGAGCGCACGGAACTGGTAGCCATGGGCCCAATTCCACCGTCTGACGCAACGACACGATCCACGCGGGGGCGAGCACACAGCGGTCAAGGTTCTGGCGGCTCGCGGTCACGACAGGACCCCACGCCCGGCGACGACACCTCCAATGGGCAGGCATCGATTTTTCCCCTGACGGGCCGGTGCGCTAGAGTCTTTTCTCGCGCGCCGCTAGCTCAACTGGCAGAGCAGCTGGCTCTTAACTAGCGGGTTCGGGGTTCGAGTCCCTGGCGGCGCACGGCGGGCCTCTCGCGAGGATATTCAGCGAGAGGCCCGTTACCTTTGCTCGGTCAGCGTCGGACGATCGAACGGACCACGGCGAAGAAGGCGAGCGCACCCGCCGCGGCCGCCCCCACCAACGCCACTCGCTGGACTTTCAGCCTGCCGTCGGGCTCGACGAACTGGGCCTTGAGGTCGTCCAGTTGCTGCGACGCGGCGCCACGGACGTCCGCCACCGCGCGGTGTGCGATCGCCCGCGGATGCACCTGATTGACCAGACTGGCGATGTTGTTCGCCAGCCGGTCCCGGGCCGCCTCGAGTTCAGCCTCGATCTCAGCCTTGCTGCGGGTGTCCTCAGCCATGGTGTCCTCCGGTCCGGGTATCTGACGCAACCCTATTCCAGCAGCCGGGAGGCCGCTGCCCCTGCACCATGAATCGCGTCGAGCGGGACGACGAGCCGGCCCGATGCGAAGCACTAAAGTGAGCTCATGGCCAAGCTGACCCCTGGAGACATCGCGCCCGCTTTCACCCTTCCCGATGCCGATGGGAAGCCGGTCTCACTGGCCGACTTCGCCGGGAGCCGGGTAATCGTGTACTTCTTCCCGGCCGCGATGACCCCCGGCTGCACCATCCAGGCGGTCGACTTCGACGCTGCACTGAGCGATCTGGACAAGGCCGGCTATCAGGTGGTCGGTATCTCCCCGGACCCGTCCGAGAAGCTCGCCAGGTTCCGCGAGCAATCCGGGCTCGGCTTCCCGCTGCTGGCCGATCCCGACCGGGTCGTGCTCTCCGAGTACGGCGCCTTCGGCTCCAAGATGCTCTATGGCAAGCGGCTCGATGGCGTCATCCGCTCCACCTTCGTGGTCGATGTGGACGCTGCCGGCGTCGGCACGATCGCCGTCGCGCAGTACAACGTGCGCGCGACCGGCCACGTCGCCAAGCTGCGCCGCGAGCTCGGAGTCTGACCAGGGCATGGAGCTGTACCAGCTCACCACCACGACTCGGACGGGGTTGCCGGTCGTCCTGGCGCCGTTCACCCGCCCCGACATCCCTCGGATCCACGAGCTCCGCCAGGATCCCGGGATCCAGCGCTGGACGACCGTCCGGAACCCGAGCCTTCGCAGCAGGCGTTCGGCGACGTGTTCATCCTTGTCATGGCCATGTTGGACGGGTACCGGAGAAGGGACTTGAACCCTCACGCCCGAAGGCACAGGAACCTAAATCCTGCGTGTCTGCCAATTCCACCACTCCGGCTGGCTACCGCGGTGAGTCTAGCCGGACGATCGAGGCGATGGGGCGGGCAGGGGCAGGGTTGAATCGGGGTCGGACGGGGGTTTCCCGGGGCGTGCCCGGCGAAGGACCCGGCGTAGGGTGCCAAGCGTGACTTCAGCAGCCCCACCTGCAACCGCCCTCCGGACACCGGCGTTTCGCTGGCTGACCGTCGGGTGGGTGCTGACGAACATCGCCGACTCACTGCTGATGCTGATGCTGGCGGTCTGGGTGAAGGACCTCACCGGGTCGAACGCCGCCGCCGGCATCACGTTCGCTCTGTTCGGCATCCCAGCGCTGTTCGCTCCGCTGCTGGGCCACCTCGCCGATCAGGTCTCCCGGCGCCGCATGCTGATGGTCACCTATGCCCTCGGTGCGGCTACCTTGCTGCCGCTGTTCGCGGTGAAGGACGCCGGCCAGGTCTGGCTGCTCTACCTCGTCACCGCGGTCTACGCCGCGATCGGCTACTCCACCGCAGCCGCGCAGTCCGGCCTGCTCCGGGACCTGCTTCCGGACGACGCCCTCGGCCCGGCCAACGGCCGGTTCACGATGATCGACCAGGGCCTGCGGGTGGTGCTGCCCGTGGTCGGCGCCGCGGTCTACGCCGCCACCGGCATGGCCCCGCTGATCATCGCCGCCGTGATCGGCTTCAGCGCCGCGATCGGCGCCCTGGCGATGGTCCGGGTCGTCGAGACACCGCCGACACCGGCCGAGCAGCGCCAGCGGTTGCTCACCGAGATCGCCGCGGGCTTCCGGCATCTTGCCCGGACTCCCCCGCTGGGCGCGCAGGCGATCACCCTGACCATCGCCTTCGGTGCCGCCGGCCTGCTCAATGCGGTCGTCTTCGCCATCCTGGACGCCTTCCACCTGCCACCGGAGATGCTCGGCCCGCTGGTCGTCGGCCAAGGCATCGCCGGCGCCATCGGTGGTGCGGTGGCACCGGCAATCATGCGGCGGATCGGCCGCGCCCGCACCATCGCGCTGGGGATCGCCGCCCTCGGAATCGGGCAGTTGCCGCTGGCCGGCTCGATCCTCTGGCCGGCGATCCTGGG
The DNA here is from genome assembly GCA_964435735.1 of uncultured Propionibacteriaceae bacterium. Lineage (GTDB taxonomy): Bacteria > Actinomycetota > Actinomycetes > Propionibacteriales > Propionibacteriaceae > Propionicimonas. The sequence goes on along the minus strand of CAYSZZ010000012.1, from coordinate 71,959 downwards.
AATCACGCTGGTGGGCTTCGGGGTGACCCTGTGCGTGGTCGCCTTCGTCACCGAACGACAGATCCGAACCCCGGCAACCCTGCAGGGCCGAGTCTCCTCGGCGTCCAATGTGCTGTTCAATCTGCCCTCGGTGATCTTCACCGCGGTCGGCGCGGGCCTGCTGGGGATCATCGACTATCCGGTGCTCGTGATCGGCAGCGCGCTTGCCTCGCTCGCCTGCCTGCCGCTGGTGCTCCGTGAGCGCCAGCCCGAGACACAGCCCCAACCGGACCTGGAGACCTCCGCCTGATCCGGCTCAGCCGGCCTTCGGGTGCAGGGCCGGATCGTCCAGCGAGAAGTTGCGGACCGGCCCCGGACCGGTCTGCGCGGTTTCGAAGCGGACGGTGATCACGCCGTGCCCGCTGCCCCACACCCAGCCGGCCCCCAGTTCGTCGTGGACGATGTCCGCGCCGGGCGACCAGCCGCGGTCGCGCCGGTCCGGCACCTCGGAAACCGCCCGCTCCTCTACATCCATAGAGGTGTCTGTCAGGTCGAACAGCGCCTCCTGGGCCACTTCGACCAGACCCGACACACCGACTCCCGCCAGCCGGGCACCGGCGCTGATGTCCAGCCCGCCCAGCAGTTCGCGGGCGATCTGCCGGATCACCTCCACCCGGTCGGTGGCGCCCAACAGGGTGCGCGAACGAGTGACGGAGGAAAAGTCGGGCCAGCGGAGCTTGATCGTCACAGTGCGGGCGAACAGCCCGTGCTTGGCCAGCCGCCCGGCGACCTGCGCAGCCTGCCGGTCGAGCACGGCCGCCAGCGTCGCCAGGTCGGCGATGTCGGTGGCGAAGGTGTCTTCCATCGAGATCGACTTGGTCTCCCGGTCAGGCTCGACCGGACGGTCGTCGCGTCCCTGCGCGAGCTGGAACAGGCTCTCTCCCGCCGAGCGTCCCAGCGCCCGGACCAGCTCGGCCTCCGACAGTTGCTGCAGGTCGCTCACCAGTTGCACGCCCAGCCGGGAGAGTCGTTCCATGGTGGCCGGCCCTACTCCCGGGATCGCTCGAGCCGGCAGCGGCGCGATGGTGGCGTACTCCTCCCCCGGCGGCACCAAGCGGACGCCGTCGGGCTTTGCGAGTTCGGTGGCCACCTTCGCGATGAACTTCGAGTTCCCCAGCCCAACGGACGCGGCCAGCCCACCGGTCCGCTCCCGCACCCGGGTCCGCAGCTCCTCCGCCAGCTGGATCAGGTCAGCCGCGGCCAAGGACCGCGACGGGCCGACCGCCAGATCGACGAAGGCCTCGTCCAGACTCAGCGCCTCGACCGCCGGCGAGAGCTCCCGCAGCAGGCCCATCACGACGCCACTGGCCTGCCGGTAGGCGTCGAACCGTCCGGACAGGAACGCCGCATGCGGACAGCGGCGCCGGGCCTCGTGCATCGGCATCGCCGAGTGCACCCCGAACGTCCGTGCCTCGTACGAGGCCGTCGAGACCACACCGCGCTGCCCGAGTCCCCCGACGATCACCGGTTTGCCGCGCAGCGAGGGTTTGTCACGCTGCTCGACGGCGGCGAAGAAGGCATCCAGATCGAGGTGCAGGATGCTGGCGGTCGTACGAGTCATGAACCTGGCGACCTTCGGGAGGTCGATGATCGTCTGCTCACCCCCACAGTCTCGACAAGCTCGACCACCGGAGGCCGCCTAGTCAACAGTCGGCGATTCAGCCCGCCGCACGTAGCGGACGAAGGCGAAGCCGTCACGCTGCTCGCGGGCGATCTCCTGCCATTCACTGGGCTCGACAGGCGGGAGGAACACCGTTCCGTCGGCCTCGGCGTCCACCTCCGTCAGGTCGAGCTCGGTGAGCTGAGGCCACGTCTGGAGGTAGATGCTGCCGCCACCGGCCACGTAGATCTCGTCATCCAGCGACCGTGCCAGGCCGAGCGCCTCGTCCACCGAGGAGACCGCGTAACCGGTGGCACGACCGTCGGTGGGCAACTCGACGCGGTCGGGGTCACCGGTCACCACGATGGTGGTGCGTCCGGGAAGCCAGCGGCCGATCGCCGAATGGGTCCGTCGCCCCATGATCAGCGGGTGCCCCGAGGTGACCTGCTTGAAGCGGGCCCAGTCCTCGGCGATCTGGAACGGCTGTGCGTGGCCGTCCCCGATCACACCGTTGGAGCCGACGATCGCGATGCCAATGATCCGCATCCCGCGATGCTACCGTCCGGTGCCCGGACCTGCCTGATCGCGACAGCGGCTCCCCGGCGAGGGGTGGCCGGTCACCCGGCCGACCACCGGGTCGAGGCCGGGTCAGTCCCTCTCGAACACCCAGACGGCGTTGCTGTTCGGCCAGGGCACCGGCCGGAAGCGGCCGTCCTCCGACTGCGCCGACAGCCGGCCGATCCGCTCGAACTGCTGCCGGTAGCCGGGCTGGAGGTAGGTGCGGGAGAACCGCGGCGCCAGGCCGGTCGCGCGCCTGACCGCGTGGGAGCAGCCGGCGTGGGTACCGGCGACGGTGTAGAACTCGGAACCTTCGCGGGGCAGTGAATCCCAGCCCCAGCCGTAGGTGAGCAGGAACTCGGCGAGCTGCCAGGCGGGGCCGACGAGGGCCCCGTCGAGCTGCTCGATCCGCACCGGGTCGAGCCACTCCCGGGCCAGCTCCCGCCACCGGTCGAAGAACGCGAACCCGTCCGGTGGATCGTTGAGCCCCAGTCGCCAGACGGCCTCCGGTTCGGCGGGGGCGACGCCGTCGCGGATGATGAGCCTTCCGCCGGGTGCCAGGAGCTGCGCCGCCTGGCGCAGGACGTCCGTCCAGGTGATCCAGCGTTCGCCGTAGGACCAGATCTCGTGCAGCGACGAGCAGAACACGACGTTGTCGAACGATCCGGACGGGAAGCGGCTGGCGATCTCCTCGGCCCGCGCATGAGACACCAGGCCCGCGGCCCGGGCGACCGCCTCGGGAGAGGCGTCCACCCCGGTCGCGGCCCACCCGTGGTCAAGTAGCACGCGCACCAGCGAGCCGTCCCCGGCGCCGACGTCGAGCACACGGCCGGGCACCAGATGCTCCAGGAGCTGCGCCTTGTCGCCGATGCCGGCCCGCATCCGATCGAAGTACAGGTCGTGGTGCAGTGTGCCCAGGGCGTGGCCGTGCCCGTCCGCTGTGACGAGGGGTCGGGGCTGCCCATGATCGTCCGCGTTGACCTCGCTGGGTCCGTGGATCCCGGTGCCGATGGTGTGCATCAGACGGCGATCGGGGCCTTGATGCCGGGGTGGGGGTCGTAGTCGGCGACCTCGATATCGGCCAGGCTCCAGGCGTCGACGCTGGTCACAGCCGGGTTGAGAACCAGGCGGGGCAGCGGACGGGGTTCCCGGGTGAGCTGCAGCCGAGCCTGGTCGAGGTGGTTGCTGTACAGGTGCGCATCGCCGAGAGTGTGGACGAAGTCGCCCACCTCGAGCCCGGCCGCACGAGCCATCAGATGGGTCAGCAGCGCGTAGGAGGCGATGTTGAAGGGCACGCCCAGGAAGATGTCGGCGGAGCGCTGGTAGAGCTGGCAGGAGAGCCGTCCGTCCGCGACGTAGAACTGGAAGAAGGCGTGACAGGGAGGCAGCGCCATCTGGTCGAGCTGGCCGACGTTCCAGGCCGAGACGATATGCCGGCGACTGTCAGGATTGCTGCGCAGGGACTCGATGACGGCCTTTATCTGGTCGACGTGGCGGCCGTCCGGGGTCGGCCAGGAGCGCCACTGGTAGCCGTAGACCGGACCCAGATCGCCGTTCGCGTCGGCCCACTCGTCCCAGATCGTGATGTTGTTCTCGTGCAGCCAGCCGACGTTGGTGTCTCCGCGCAGGAACCACAGCAGCTCGCCGAAGATCGAGCGGGTGTGCAGCCGCTTGGTGGTGAGCAGCGGAAAGCCCTCGGCGAGATCGAAGCGCATCTGGTATCCGAACACGCTGCGGGTGCCGGTGCCGGTGCGATCCGACTTCTCGGTGCCGTGGTCGAGCACGTGCTGCATCAGGTCCAGGTACTGCCTCACTGATCCTCCTCCAGGATGGCCCGCAGCAGCGGCACCACCGCACGGACGGCCTGCCCGCGGTGGCTGATCGCGTCCTTCTCGGAGGCGGTGAGTTCCGCGTTCGTCCGGCACTGGTGGTTGGCGACGAAGATCGGATCGTACCCGAAACCGTTGCTGCCCCTGGGCTCGAGCACCAGCCTTCCGAGCATCTCGCCGTGCACCACCCACTCCCGGCCATCGGGAGCGACCAGCGCCATCGCGCAGACGAACCGGGCGGTCCGCTGCTCTTCGTCGGTGTCGGCCAGCTGCCGAAGCAGCAGGTCCAGATTGGACTCGTCGGTGGCATCCGGCCCGGACCAGCGGGCGGAGCGGACGCCAGGCATGCCGTTCAGCAGATCGACCGCCAGGCCGGAATCGTCCGCGACCGCCAGCTGTCCGGTCTCCCGGGCCGCCGCGCGGGCCTTGAGCAGGGCATTGCCTTCGAAACTGCTCTCGGTCTCTTCCGGTTCGGGGTAGGGCTGGCATTCGGCCAGCCCGATCACGTTCGCGCTGAGTCCCTCGTCGGCCAGAACGCGTCGCAGCTCCACGGCCTTCTTGGCGTTGTGCGTGGCGACGACGACAGTTCTCATGCCGGGGTCCCCGCCGAGTTGTTCGGGGGAGCGCAGCGGAGGAGGAGAACTCGGTGGGGTGGTCATGGCGCCAATGCCTCCCGTTGCAGTCGGGACAGATCAGCGCAGCCGGCCAGCCCGAGATCGAGCAACTGATTGAGGACGTCGCGATCGAAGGGCTGTCCCTCGGCGGTGCCCTGCACCTCGACGAACCTCCCCGAACCGGTCGCGACGACATTGAGATCCACATCGGCCCCGGAATCCTCGACGTAGTCGAGGTCGAGGACGGGTACCCCGTCGACCACTCCCACCGAGACCGCGGCCACCGAGTCGAGCAGCGGTTCACCTGCCAGCGCGCCGCGTTCCCGCAGCCAGGCGACCGCGTCCACCAGCGCGACATAGGCGCCGGTGATGGAGGCGGTGCGGGTGCCACCGTCGGCCTGCAGCACGTCACAATCCAGGACGATCGTGTTCTCGCCAAGCGCCTGGTAGTCGATGACGGCGCGCAGCGAGCGTCCGATCAGGCGGGAGATCTCGTGGGTACGTCCGCCGATCTTGCCACGCACCGATTCCCGGTCGCTGCGGGTGTGGGTGGAGCGGGGCAGCATGGCGTACTCACTGGTCACCCAGCCCAGGCCGGAGCCCTTCCGCCAGCGCGGCACCCCTTCGGTGACCGACGCCGCCACCAGCACCCGGGTGGCACCGAATTCGACCAGCACCGACCCCTCGGCATGATCGAGCCAGCTGCGGCTGATCCGCACCTCACGCAGTTGGGTGGGGGTGCGACCGTCATGGCGAGTGGGCATGCCACCAGCCTAACCGCCGGGCTCCGGGTTGGGATCTCCCGCCCGGGAATGGGATCGCTTCAGCCCAGGGAGTAGACCTGCTCGACCTGCTGGACGAACCCTCCGAGCAGGCGGGCGCCGACGCCCTGGAAACGCTCGGGGCTGCCGGTGGTGAGGAAGCGCAGGGTCGGCGTGCGCGGCTCGTCCTGCAGCAGTCCGTGGTCGGTCAGCGTGGCATAGGTCTCGCGGGCGCACTCCTCGGCGGAGGAGACCAGGGTGACGTCCTCCCCCATCACGTACGAGATGACACCGGCCAGCAGCGGGTAGTGGGTGCAGCCGAGGATGAGCGTGTCCACCCCCGCCTCGCGCAGTGGCAGCAGGTAGCCGCGGGCGGCTTCCAGCAACTCCGGACCGCTGGTCACGCCGGCCTCGACGAAGTCGACGAACCGCGGGCAGGGCGCTGTGATCAGCTCGATCCCCGGGACGGCGGCCAGCGCATCGTCGTAGCTTGCCGAACTGGCGGTGGCCGTGGTGCAGATCAGTCCGATCCGGCCCTGGTTGGAGACGCGGACCGCCCGCCGGGCGGCCGGCAGGATGACGTCGATCACCGGGACGTCGTAGCGCTCGCGGGCATCCCTCAGAACGGCGGAGGAGGCCGAGTTGCAGGCGATGACCAAGGCTTTCACGTCCTGCTCGGCCAGGTAGTCCAGGCACTCCAGGGCGTACTCACGCACCTCGGGGATGCTCTTGGTGCCGTACGGGGCTCGCGCCGTGTCGCCCAGGTAGATCATGTCCTCGCTGGGCAGCTGATCGAGGATCGCCCGTGCCACGGTCAACCCACCGAATCCGGAATCAAAGACCCCGACCGGGGCATCAGCGGCAGCCACGGCTCAGCACTCTAGCCTGGTGGAGGCATGATAGATGCGCACACGACAGGAGGGCCGGCATGCAGATTCCGCCAATCGATGTCACCCGCTGGACGTTGCGCGCCGTGAGGTTGCTGGACGACGCGAGACGCGCCCTCGTCCCCGAACCCCGCAAGCCACCCAAGCCCAACGAACCCGACCGCCGACGCCCCGACATCTGGTAGCAGCCGCGCCGCAGTGCACTTGTTGCCAAATACTCGATGTGCGCGACGTATTTGTCGCGCAGGTGCACTATCTGGCAAGAAATGCCGCGGCCGTCACGCGAGCGGGCTGAGCGGACAGCCCGAACTGGCGCAGTCGCGGCAGCCGGTGGGGGCGCAGGCGCTGGAGATGACCAAAGGCTTCACGCGGCCGGCGCGGATCAGGCGTTCGGTGACAGCGCGCACCAGGTCGGGGGTGAGGCCCGTCCGGGCAACCAGGTCGGGGACGGAGCGCACCCCGGCCTCGTACTGGGCCAGGACGGCGGTGACCGGCGCGGTCATTCGGGGTCCCCGCGGAGTTGTTCGGGGGAGCGCAGCGGAGGAGAAGAACTCCGTGGGGTGGTATCGGGGTCCCCGCGGAGTTGTTCGGGGGAGCGCAGCGGAGGAGAAGAACTCCGTTGGGTGCTCACCCGCGAGCTTCTCCCGCGCGATAGCCCACTCCGCGAACTGTGACGATGATCTCCGGACGTTCCGGATCGCGCTCGACCTTGGAGCGCAGCCGCTGGACATGCACGTTGACCAGCCGGGTGTCGCTGGCATGACGGTAGCCCCAGACCTCCTGCAGCAGCACCTCACGGGTGAAGGCCTGCCGGGGTTTGCGGGCCAGCGCCAGCAGCAGGTCGAACTCCAGCGGGGTGAGCGAGATCTCCTGGTCTCCGCGGCGGACCGTGTGCTCGTCCACCCGGATCGTGATGTCGCCGATCCGCAGCACGTCATCGGTGGACTCGGTGCGGACGTGGCGGCGCAACCGGGTCTTGATCCGCGCCACCAACTCCTGGGTCTTGAAGGGCTTGGCCACGTAGTCGTCGGCACCGGCCTCCAGGCCGTGGACGACGTCGGTGGTGTCGGACTTGGCCGTCAGCATCACGATCGGGACGCCGGATTCGGCGCGGATGTCGCGGCACACGTCGACACCGTCGCGACCGGGAAGCATCAGGTCGAGCAGAACGAGATCCGGCCGATACTCCCGGAACGCCTCCAGGGCGGTGTCGCCCACGTTGCACAGCCGAGCGAGAAAGCCTTCAGAGCGCAGCACGATGTCGAGCATCTCGGCCAGCGCCTGGTCGTCGTCGATGACGAGGATGCGAGGCGGGCCGCTCTCGGCTTCGGACATCAACCACCCTCCCTTGGTAGCCCGACCCCTCCGAGTGTAACGGCGCGGTCGTGACGCGGCCCGGGGTTGGCGAGAACACGGCCGGCAGTTCCGCGGGGATCAGTTGCGATCGGCATCCGACGTCCAGGTCGAGAACAGCGCCAGGCTGCCACCCTGACGACGCAACACCCGCCGCCACATGGTTGGGGGGTCGGGATCGAAGGGGTCGCCTTCCTGGGAAGGCACCGGGTACCACATCCCGGCGGCGAGCTCGGCCTCGAGCTGGCCGGCATCCCAGCCCGCATAGCCGGCGAAGATCCGCAGATCGCGATAGGCCCCCTCGGCGATCTCCACCGGGGTGTCGAGATTGAGCAGGCCCACCCGTTGGTAGAGCCTTCGCCAACCGGGCGGATCGTCATCGGGATCGAGTGGACGCGCGACGCAGACGGCGCCCTGCTGGGAGACCGGTCCCCCGTCGAAGAGCGCGGGCGGAATGCTGACCAGGTGTTCCCACTGCGGCAGTGCGCGGGAGAGCTCGATCTGGGACAGCCGGTTGAGCACCACGCCGACGGTGCCGTTATCGTCGGCGTCCAGCAGCAGCACCACGGTGCCGTCGAAGACGCCGTCCGACAACGCGACACTGGCGACCAGCAACGTACCTGGTCCGATGCCGACCTCCATCGTCACCTCCTGTTCCCAGTCTGGCACGACCCGACCGGCGTCGTCCCGGCATGGCCGCTGGTCGCGCCGGGCAGCCGCCGGCGTTCGTCCGCCCAACGACCGGTGCACCGGGAGCCAGGTCCGGAGCCACGGCACCCGACCGGCGAGTCGTCCCGGCAGCGATGCCGGCGACCATCGACCGACCGGACGCGGGTGTGCCAGCAGCTGAGACGCTGCCCACCAGTGCCTTCCACAGCGGAGTATCCCCTTATGAGCGGGATACCGACCCGCACCGGCAAAGGGATGGCGGCTTGTTCTCCTTCGACTCGACTCCGATCATGTTCGTCAGCCTGCTGGCGCTGTTCGCGTGGTGCACAATCTGGTCCGGCTACGAGCTGACGCGCCCCCAGGACGCTCGTCAACGGATCTCCAATGCGCTCCACCTCGCCATGTGCCTGGTCATGCTGCTCATGGTCACCGGACCGACCTGGACGACGCTGACCGGCTTGCTCCCCACGCCGGTCCTGACCGGACTGTTCCTCCTGGCGACCGGGTGGTTCGGCTGGCTGGCGGTCGACGCCGGCCGAGCCGGGGACCGCCGCGGGCTGGCACACTTCGCCGGGCACGCGGCGATGTTCGCTGCCATGAGCTGGCACCTGGCTGCCATGGCGGCGATGGCGGCCGGCATGGCCGGGGGCCACGGCTCCCCGGCGGGTCACGACCACGGCGGCGGCCACACCGGCGGTGGGATGGAGATGGGTGACTGGATGACGATCCAGAGCGGGCCCGGCGGCGTGCTGTGGTGGTTCGCCCTGCTGGGCCTGCCGCTGATGGCGTACCTGCTGGGCTCCAGCCTGCACTCTCTCCGGCTGGCGGCCAAGCCGGCGCTGGCCACGGCTACGGCCGCCGTTGCCGACCACGCCGGTGGACACGACCACCAGCCGCTGGCCCCGATCCCGCCGGCGCACGCCCACAGCTGCCATGAGGTCAGGCCCCCCGGGTCGGCGAAGTTCCGCCTGGCGGCCCTCTCCGGCTTCACCATGACCGCCGGCATGTTCTGGATGAGCACCGGGCTCCTGGCCCCGATCCTGCCGGTTGCCGCGCTACTGGCGGGCTGACCCGCCATGATGCTCGCCCGCGGGACACCGTGCAGCCCCGGCCGGGGCACCGGTGCCCTGCGGCCGAGCGGAGACGCCCGCGGCACGGGCGCCTATGTCGTGGCGATCGAGCGGGTGGAAGCCCAGCACACCGCGCTGCTGCGCGATCCCCGGTGCACTGCGGTGATAGCCGGCCGAGGCTCTCCGGCCGACCACTTCGCGATCCTGGCCCGGGAGTCCGAGGTGGCCTATCTCACCATCCCGGGCGCGACCGTGGACGCGCGCGGCCTGACCACTGGTGATCACCGGTCGGCTTTCGGCACGGTGGTCACCGTGGATGCGACCGCAGGCGTCCTCTACCGCGGCTCCCAGCCGGCCGGCGGTTCCCTGGCGCCGCCGTCACCTGCTGTCGCCGCAGCAGCCGGCGGCGCCGATCCGGGTGAGATCGACGGCGAGGGCAACCGGTACTGGTCGGTGGATGCCGGCCGGCTTCTGCCGGTCTATCGCGACCTCTACGAAGGCATCTTCGCCGCCCGCCTGCGCCTGGCCGGCGTCGCGGGCTTCGTCCGCCGGGAGGGCGACCTGCTGGTGTACGGCGGACCCGACCAGGAGGTCACCCGCCGGCGCCCGGCGGCGGTGGCCCGGCAGCGGTTGCTGGACGCCGACCACGACTGGGTCGCGCGGCAGGACCGTGCCTGGCGCGGCGCCGCCCGCACGCTGGAGGCGACCACGTCCACCCTGCGGCACCGCCTGGTCTCCGGCCAGCCCTCGGCCGCCGCACTGGCAGCGGTATTCGAGGCCAAGGTGGCGCTCAACGCACTCGGCATCGACTCGATGCTCCCCGGCCCGGAGGTCCTCGGCAGCTGGCTGGCCGGATCCGCCCCCGACGTCCGGGACGAGGTCGTGGCCGGATGCTACCTGCCGGCCGCGGGCGACCTCGCGTTCGACGCCTACGAGACCGAATCGCTGGTTCTCGCGCGCGACACCGCACCCGGTGAGCAAATGCCGCAACGGGCACGAGCTCGCTTCGTCCAGCACGGCCTGTTCTACCGCCACGACGCCCTCGACCCCGTCCGCCGCGAGCGGGTGCTGTTCGGCCTGCCCCGGGAGGCCGCGGAGGCCGTCCGGCGCTCGGCTCCCGACCACCCGGCGATCGTCGCCGCGCTCCGGCAGGTCGCTGCCCGGCCGGAACATCGCCGCGACCGCCGGCGAGGGGCCCTGCACCAGGTGGCCGCCGCGCCGCCACGAGTCCACGCTCTGGCAGCCTTCGCCGGCAGTGCCCGCGACTACGACGAGACCAAGCGACGGCTCAACATGGGTTGGTGGCAATGCCTGTTCATGCTGGCCGACGGGTTGGGCATCGACCTGTCCGACCCGGACGCCACCGTCCAGGGGCTTTGCGAAGCGCTCGAGAACTCATCGCAGAGCATCGCGATCGATCCGGTGTTCCTCCCCGGGGATATCCTCAGCTGACGACAAAACCCCAAGTCAGTGCGTAGATCGACGCATTGTGGCCGACGTTCCCGGTTCCCTACCATGCCGCCATGGCCCGCACCTCGGCGCCGATCCACACCGAAGCTGTTCGCGCCCAACGCTGGTTGGGCCGAGGGGCTTCTGCCGGGCGCGCGTGGGGGCCGGCGCGCGTGCTCCGCAGTCCGGAAGACTTCGCCGCCTGCCGGGCCGGCGACATTCTGGTGATGCGGCACGCCACCCCCGCCGTCGCCCGGGCGGCGGCCAGCGCCTCGGGGCTGGTCTGCGAGACCGGAGGAGTGCTCGACCACCTGGCCATCCTGGCGCGCGAGCTGGGCACCCCCTGCGTCACCGGAGTTCGGGGCATCGTCGACGCGCTGGACTCCGGGGTTCGGGTCGCCATCGACGGCACCGCCGGCTGGCTGGAAGCGCCGGGCCCACCGGTTCCGGCGCCTGGCCCGTCCTCGGCGCCGGACGGTCTGGTGCCGATTCTGCAGTTCGGCCGGTTCTCGTCCGCGTTCGAGTGCACCCAGGCCGAGCTGACCCCGGAGTTCACCCTCCGAATCGCCGCGCTCGCCATGCTGCCGGCGGCGATCGGGGAAGCTCGGCCGCTGGAGCTTGGCTTCGACGGCAACCGGGTCCTGGCTCCCGGTCGCCGGCTGCGCGAACTGGCCGACCGACTGACCGACCGGCTCGAGGCCGACCCGGCCAGGGCGGCCGCCCTGCGCGCCCGCTATGACGACGCCTTCGCCTGGCTGGGCTGGCGGCGGCCGGAAGCCGACCTTCGCCGAGCGATCGAGCACTTCGTGCAGCTGAGCTGCCTCACCTGGGTCGCCGGCCTGACCAAGGAGGATCTGGCAGCCCGGCTGCGGCAGCTGCTCCATGCCCAACTGCCGGAGCCGGCGGCGGACCTGGCGCTGCTGCAGGCGTTGACCACCCGCGACACGTCCTACCTGCTCGACGGAGCGAGGCCGCCCACACGCCCGCCGGTGCCGTCGGCTGCGCCGCACGCGGCGAGCGGCGACGTCGAGGCGCGAGCCCAGGCGCTGGGGCACCTGATCGCGATCGCCGAACTGAAGAACACCCGGTTGGCGCGGCTCGCGCTGGCGATGCGCCGCCTGCCGATCGCCGCCGCTCTCGGGCTGCCGCCGGACGACGGCACGGACGCCGGCCGGGCCACGATGCTGCGCCGCGCGGTCGAAGCGCTGCCGCCGCCGGTGGTGCTGCCCCGATGACCGCCACGGTCCAGCGCCGCACCCGCATGGTGGTGTTGGAGAACTTCGGCACCTGCAACCTTCGGTGCGCCTACTGCTTCCCCGAACACATGTGGTCCCGGGACGGTCACGGCGGCAGGATGTCGCAGGAGACCCTGCGGCAGACCCTCGAACGCGCCTTCGACTCCCCCTCGCCCGAGCCGGTCGACGTCCATCTCGCCGGCGGTGAGCCGCTGCTCGCTGGTCGCGACTGGCTGGAGGCGGCGTTCGCGATCGCACGTGAGACCGCCCGGCAGCACGGCAAGGGCGTCAGCTTCTCGATGCAGACCAACGCCACCCTGGTCACGCCCGAGTTGGCCCGCTTCCTGGCCGACAACGGTGTCACGGTCGGAATCAGCCTGGACGGCGACGAGACGATCAACGAGTCGACCCGCGGTCACACCGAGGAGACCCTGCGAGGGCTCCGGCTGCTGACCGAGGCACTCGGCCGTCCGCCCGGCGTGATCGTCACGGTGACGAGGGCGAACGCGCTCCGGATGGACGCCGTGATCGCCCAGCTGGACGAGCTCGGCATCGCGCTGTTCCGGGCCAACCAGATGGGTGCGACCGCGTCCTGGAATGTGGCCAGCGCCCCGCGCGCCGAAGAGTGGGCGGCCGCCCGCGCGACGGTGGTTCAGGAGGTCGCCGATCGGCAGGGCCGGATCATGGAGTTCAACACCGACCGCGAGATCACGAAGTTCGTCGGCGCCCTGCTCGGCGGGGTGGATCCGTTCAGCGGATCGCACGGCTGCTGTGCCGTCCGGTGTCCGGCCGGGACCGAACTGATCTACTTCGATCGCCGTGGCGATGCCTACCCGTGTCCGCGCTCCACCGTGACCCCGGCGGCACGCACCGCCCATGCCGCCGACGACGACTTCGAGCGTCGCTGGGAGGAGATGCTCGCCGGGCTGGACGCCCGGATGGCGGTCCCCGACGCATGTCAGAGCTGCCCGGCGCAGGTGATCTGCGACTACGGGTGCCATGCCTTCAACATCGCCGAAGGCAACTTCTTCGAGGTCAACTGCGATGCCTCGAAGACCTTCTACGGCTGGGCGGCGGGGCACCTCGAGGTGGTGTCGCGGTTCTACCTGCTGAGCCAGTGGCGAGCCCGGCAGCGCGCCACCGGTGGCTATCCGGCCAGCCGTGCGGGCATCACGCCGCCGGTCCGGCAGATCAGCGCCCTGGCGGCCAGCCTGGAACGCGCCCTCGACCGGCACCGGACGGCACCCGGCCTCGATCCGGACGCCCTCAACCGCAGATACGGCTGGCGCGAGGAGTTGGTTCCCACGCTGCAGATCACGCGACGACGGGTCGCGGCAGTAGTAACACCATGAGAGGAGGGCACATGCCCACGACCGAGATCCATCTGACCTTCCCGGATGAACGGGCCCGCAGCGACTTCGAGACCGCCTTCAAGGGGTGGATGGTCCAGTGGCAGACGCAGCAGCTCATTCTGCGCCGGCTGATTCTGTCCACCGCGTCGCCCGACGACATCAACGACGCGGAACCCGCCGGGCTGGCGGAAAGCGAACACCATGTGATCGGGGTGAACACCGGCGAGGACGGGCTGTTCGGGACCGGCGAAATCGACATCGTGATCGACGGCCAGAGCGTCCACATCGGCGGGATGTACATCAACCTGATCGGTGGGTTCTAGCCAGGCATGAGCCGCGACCTGGACGCCCGCGGGTTTCCCCGGCGCACGGGGGCGGCGAGGCGCCTGGGTGAGCTGAACCGGCTCGCTGCGGAGCTCCCCGGCGTGGCCCGGCTGATGGGCAATCAGGTGCCGGAGCTCACGGTGACGAGTCTGAGCGCCCGCACCGGCAATGCCGCGGTGGTCGAGTTCGCGCCCACGCCGGGTGGCGGCGCAGGCCTGCAGCGCAGCAGCGACAGCGACCTGGTGGCGCAGGCGAACGCGTTGGTGGAGTCGATAGCGCCCGTCCTCGGCGTCGCCGAGAGCCAGGCAGCCGAGTTCAGCGCGACTCCCGGCGTGACCGACGTCGCCGGCGCGGTGCGCGTCGTCCGGGTCACCCAGCGGTATCGCGGCATCCCGGTCTTCCACGCCACCAGCGCGCTGCACTTCGGCCCGGACGACGAACCACGCACCCTGCTGAACGAGACCTACACCATCACCGGCGACCCGCCGGCCGAGCCAGGGCTGGCCGCGGGCGAGGCGGTCGGCATCGCCGCCGCCTATCTGACCACGCCGACGGACGTGGCCGAGCGCGACCAGTTCGGCAATCCGCTGACCCTGCCGCCGATCGACCTGGCCGACTTCGTCCCCCGTCCGCTGGCGAGGGGATTCACCATCGACCAGCCGAGCTTCTTCGAAGGCGAGCCGTTCGCGACCCCGATCCGGGCCAGCCTGATCTGGTTCCCGCGTGCGGCGGACGACCTGCGCCTGTCCTGGGAGGTGGAACTCACCCTCGCCGACGGCTCCAGCCGCCACCGGGTGCTGGTGGACGCCCAGACCGGCGAGCCGCTGTACTCCCGGCAGCTGGTGCAGGGCATCCGCGCCACCGCCGCCGTCTTCACGCCCGACGGTGGCGCGACCCGCCGGGTGGTCGAGCTTCCGCTGCCGCTGGACGGGTTCGGCCTCCCGGTGCCGGAGGAGCTGAACCATCCGCTGCCCGACTGGGTGGCCGCCGACCAGACCGTGGGCAACAGTACGGTGGCGGTCTTCGCCCCCGACGGTCTGTCGTTGACCGCCCGGCTGGCCGCGGACGAGGCGTCCTTCGTCCCGGATTCCGACTCCGGCAGCGACCAGCTGGTGCTGAACGCGTTCTACTTCGCCTGCTGGGCGCACGACTTCTTCTATCTGCTGGGGTTCCGCGAGCAGGACTGGAACTTCCAGGCCGACAACGGCCGGCGCGGCGGAGTGGGCGGGGATCCGGTGCAGGTCGAGGTGCATCCGGGCAAGGTCCGGCTGACGGCCAGCATGCTGACCCAGGCCGAGGGCACCAGCCCGATCCTCAAGCTCGGCGTGAACTCGAACGGACGGCACTGCGCTCTCGACGGCAGCGTCGTGATCCACGAGTTCAGCCACGGCGTCACCAACCGGCTGGTCGGAGGGCCGGACGACATCCGGGCACTGGATGACGACCAGTGCCGCGGCATGGGAGAAGGCTGGAGCGACTACTTCGCCTGCCTCGCGCTCGGGGTCGACGTGATCGGTGCCTGGCTGGCCGACAACCCGGCCGGCATCCGCAAGTTCCGGTACGACGAGACCTTCCCGGCCGAGACGAACCACTTCGGCAAACTCGGCAAGGGTCGCTACGCCGGCAGTGAGCACGCCGTGGGTGAGATCTGGGCAGCCACCTTGATGGACGTGACCCGCCGGGTGGGACGGACGCTCGGCCTGCGGCTGGTGATCAACGCCCTCAAGCTCGCCGGATCCAACCCGAGCTTCCTGGCGATGCGGGACGCCATCCTGGCCGCCGCGGGTGTCCTGGTGGAGGCCGGGGAACTCGACCAGGAGGACCTGGAGCCGACGCGCGCCGCGATCTGGGCCGGGTTCGCGAGATTCGGGATGGGCCCGGGCGCCAGCTGCCAGGGCGCGAGCTTCCGCGGCATCGTGACGGATTTCACCGTCCCGGCCGACGCTCCCGGCTGACCCGGCGCTGGGTGCGGTACCCGGTCGTCCGCACCCTCATGCGAGGCGGGGTCAGGC
The DNA here is from genome assembly GCA_964435735.1 of uncultured Propionibacteriaceae bacterium. GTDB lineage: Bacteria > Actinomycetota > Actinomycetes > Propionibacteriales > Propionibacteriaceae > Propionicimonas. Next base: position 56,207 of record CAYSZZ010000012.1, on the reverse strand, counting down.
GGGCTTGGCGGCGATCAGGGTGAAGCTGGCGGGCAGCCGTTCGGGACGCTCGCGCAGCCGGTATTCCCCGGTCGCGTCATCGCGCTGCATCAGCCCGGGTAGCGCCTCCCAGGGGACGCTGTCGTGTTCGACGAGGGCAATCAGCTCAAGGCCGGCCGCCAGCACCGCGGTGACGATCTCACCGATCCCGTGATTCCACTCCCATTGCAGCGGCGAGCCCACCGGTTCGTCGCTGGCGTAGGTTGCGGGTTCGTCCCAGATCAGCGGCGCCAGCTGCTCGAAGTAGGGCAGTTCCAGCGCCGGGGTCGCCTCGCCGGGGCCCGAGATCCACGGTTGCTGGGCGCGATCGGGATGCTCCTGAGCGACCACCATGCCCAACAGCGAGTTCAGAACCGGGTGTCCGTCGCGAATGAACAGCCGTCCGCCCGGCCGCAGCAGCGTCGCGACGGTGTGCGCCCAGCGCTGGATGCTCGGCAGCCAGCAGATCGCCCCGATCCCGGTGTAGACCAGATCGAACTGGCGGCCACCGAGCGCTTGCGGCGCCGAGTAGACATCGGCCTCGACGTACTCGATCCGGACGCCCGCCCGCTCCGCCAGGCCACGGGCCTCGGCCAGCGACGCCGGTGACAGATCCACCCCGACCAGCCGACCGCCCAGCCGCGCGAGGCTCAGGGTGTCGGTACCGATGTGGCACTGCAGGTGCACCACGTCCAGGCCGTCCAACTGCCCCAGCCGGGGCCGATCGAACGCCACCACCTGCGACAGCGCCGAACGGTCCGCCAGCAACCCGTCGATCCCGTACCCCCTGGCGTGCAACGGAGCACGGCTGTCCCAGTTGGCGCGATTGACGGCCAGGTAGTCCGCCGGGTCGTTCTCCACCGGGCCAGCGTAGTGGGAGGTGCGTGATCCCGAGCGGGCATGCTCGCCTGGCTGACCGCCAGGGGTGGGCGGGCTCAGAACGCGACGGCCGCCGTCGACAACGGGTCGGCGCCGGTGAGCGGCACCAGGCGCCAGTTCAGGCGGGCGGCGCCGAGTTCCGGGTCCAGCTCCACCACGACGGTGTGCGGGGTCTCTACCAGGCGCAGCTCGGCGAGGAAGCCGTCGTCGCGCCAGGCCCCACTGGCGACGACCGGAACCTCTGGTCCGTGCGGGGTCGGCCAGTGCGACTCGAGCCACTCGCCGTCACCGATCCTCGTGACCAGAGGGCCTCCGGGGCGATCAAGCCGCAGCAGGTGCCCGTTGCCGGCGGGCTCCAGGGTCGCGGTCGCGAACGTCTCCGGCAGCTGCGAGGACGCGTCTCGCGGGAGCGTCAGCGACGCGCGGCGCTCCTCGCCCGACCACGGCCGGTGCTCCAGCGCCCCGAGCCGGCGGTCCAGCTCGGCATCGGCCTCGGGGTCGGGCCGGCCGTCGATCGCGGGGATCAGGTGCGCCCACAGCAGGTCGAGCACGCCCTGCATGTCCTCGACCTCGGACGTGATCGCCACCGCCACGTCCTGCTCGGGCAGCACGACGGCGAACTGCCCGAACGCGCCGTCGCCTCGGTAGCCGTATCGCTGGTTCCAGAACGAGTGTCCGTAGCCGCGGGCCCAATCGCTGACATCGTCGCTCAGCAGCGAGGCCGGGGTCGGAAGCGGCGCCCGCTCGGCGTAGCCGGACGGGACGATCCGCTCCCCCGCCCAGACCCCGCCGTCGAGCCAGGTCTGCGCCAACGCCAGGATGGACCCCGTGGTCACGTGCATCCCGCTGAAGCCCAGGTCGCGGCCCTGGAACGTGCGCTGCGTCTTGGCTGCCGGCCCACCGAAGGGGTCGAGGAGCAGGCGCCGTACCTGCGTCGTCACCGGCTCGCCGGAGACCGCGGCGATGGCCTGCGCCACCAGGTAGGTGCCCACCTGGTTGTAGGCCCACACCTCACCGGGCTCGCCATCGGGCACCCGCTCCACGATCCTCGCCAGCAGTTCGTCGGGGAGATCGGGAGCACCGGGTGTGGGCTCGGCATCGCCGCGCCAGCCCCACGCGTCCTCGGTGTGCCCGACGGTCATCGTGATGCAGTGCCGTACGGTGACCCGGCGCCACTTCTCGGGCAGCGTCTCGAGGTCGGCGAGGTAGGACCACACCGGAGCGTCCAGCGCGATCAGCCCTCTACCCGCCAGGTTGCCCAGCACCGTGGCCGTGAAGCTCTTGCTCAGCGAGTAGGCCAAGTGCACACGCTCTCGCGCATACGGCGCCCACCAACCCTCGGCGAGCACCCTGCCGTGCCGGGCGATCATGAGCGAGTGGAACCCGTGGCCGGGTCGCTCGAACGCGTCCAGCAGCGCGAGCAGACCCCTCGCGTCGACTCCTTCGGCTGCGGGAGTACTTCGTGGCATCGACATGGCCGTCAGCCTAGCGACCGCGCACACCCCGGGCGCGGTGACCCGGTGACCCCAAGCGCCCCCGGCCAGTGTGAGCCCTGTGTCACCGCATCCTCGGCGGACTCTCCGGCCACCGCGTGCGGCTGGCCGGCGGATGGGCAGGACTCACCGACACCGGGGTTGTGGCGCCCAACAATATGGCTACACTTGTGGCTATGACGGTCGAGGGTTCGATGGCATTGAAGGACGTGAAGAACCACCTCTCTGAGGTCGTGGACCAAGTCGAGCGCGAGCACGACCGAGTCGTGATCACCAAGCACGGCCGGCCCGCAGCAGTCGTGGTCAGCGTGGACGACCTGGCCTCGCTGGAGGAGACCCTGGACATCGCCGGACGCCCTCAGTTGATGCGCCAGATCCGGGCCAGCCTCACCGACCTCGCCGCTGGAGAAGCCGAGGTCCTGTCCAAGGACGAGATCCTCCACGGCCTCACCGCGTGAGCGACACACCTTTCCAAGTCGCCTGGACGCCGACCGCGAAAAGGGCGCTGAATCGACTTCCCGAGAAGGTGGCCACCGCAGCGGTCGAGTTCATCTACGGAGCCCTGGCCGAAAACCCGCACCGGGTCGGCAAACCACTGCGGCGCGAACTCGAAGGCCTGCATAGCGCGCGACGAGGAGATTTCCGCATCGTGTACCGAATCTCCGATGTCGTCACGATCGCGGCCATCGACCACCGCGCAGACATCTACTACACCCACTGATCCACCGAACTCGCGGCGCAATCGATCGCGCCTGCGACTCACCGCCACCGTGCTGCCCAGCAACGTCCATCCCGTCGGCCACGTCCCGCACGACTGGCTCTTCGAACGGTGCAGCGTCGTCGTTCACCATTGCGGCGCCGGCACCAGCCAGCAAGCCGCCCGGTCGGGCGTCCCGTCCATCCCGGTGCCGTTCACAGCAGACCAGCCGTTCTGGGCCACACGCCTCCACCGCCTAGGCATCGCATCAGCGCCGCTCAACCCACGCAAGCTCACCAGCGAGGACATCCGGACCGCACTGGTCCAAGCCACGGCGGACCCGACTCGGCAGCGTGCGCTGGTGGTCGCGCAACTGATGGCTGCTGAGCGCGACGGAGTCGCGACCGCCGTCGAGAGTCTTCAGCGCTTCACAGCCCGGTAGGAGCAGGTCCGCCGTGCAGGCGGGCCACCGCGATCGCCTTTCATCGGCGAAACGGTGTACCCGGGGATGCTCACCGAGTCAGGCGAGCTTGTGGTCACGGCGGTGCAGCGCTCCGGCCAGTCCCTGGAGCGGGCAACGCTCGAGGTCGGCGACGTGGTGCTGCTGCACGGATGCTGGGACGCCCTCGAGACGCGCGCCGCGCACTCGGGCGTGCTCGCGGTGAGCGAACCCGATCGGCTGCGCCGGCACTCCGTACGACTCGGTGCGCGATCGTACGTGGCCATCTGCGTGCTGGTGACGATGTGCGTCGTGCTCGCCACCGGTCTGCTTCCGCCGTCGATCGTGGTGCTGACGGCTGCCGGTTTCCTGGTGGCCGCCCGCGTGATCACCGTGGCACAGGCGCAGCGCTCGATCGCGCTGGCGACCCTGGTGATCGTCGCCGGGATGATCCCGTTGTCGACCGCGATGCAGACCAGCGGCGCCGCCGACCTGCTGTCGCAGGGCCTGATCGGACTGCTCGGCGAGAGCTCCCCGGTGCTGCTCCTGCTCGGCATCGTGGTCATCGTGCTGCTGCTCGGCCAGTTCATCAGCAATCTGGCGACGGTGCTCGTCGTGGCACCGGTGGCGATGGCCGTCGCCCACACAGCGCACCTCTCGCCGCTGCCGCTGCTGATGGGCATCACCATCGCCGGCGCCGCCTCCTTCATGACACCGGTCGCGACGGCCGGGAACCTGATAGTGCAGGCGCCGGGCGCCTACCGCTTCGGCGACTTCTGGAGGCTGGGTCTGCCGTGCTTCCTGCTGTTCGGGCCGGTCGCCGTCCTGCTCGTCCCGCTCATCTGGCCGTTCTGAGCCGTCCAGGCTTGCCCCTGGTGAGGAGGCAGTGACCGCGGCGATGAACTTGTGCTGCCGCTCGGCCTGCCGGGTCTCCAGCGCATGCGCGAGCGTCTCGGCGGCCTATCAAGCCGAACGCGACGACCTGGCTCAAGAGCGCACCAAGCTGCTACAAGCCCACTACGCCGGAGACATCAAGTACGACCGCGCCAAAGCACTCATCGACGACTGCCTAGCCCTCGCCGGCGACTGCCACGCCCTGTACATGAGCATCAACGACTCCCTGAGGCGAACCGCCAACCAGGCCTTCTTCGACAAGCTCTACGTCACCACCGACGACCAGATCGACGGCCAACCCGGCGAGCCCTTCAACACCCTCTTCAACCCGGACGTGCAACGACTCGCCCTCCACCCGTTGGCAGAGGACGAGTCGAGAACTCAAACATCATCCGTCGCAGGTTTGAACGACGAACGTGGGGTGGAGGTGGCGGGAATCGAACCCGCGTCCTCGAGAGATGAACCAGGACTTCTCCGGGCGCAGCCGACTAGGCGTTCTGCTTGGCCCCCACCCTCACGTCGGCATGTGGTGGACAGGCCCAGTTCTCAAAAAGTCCCGCATTGACCCGAGAACGGGGTCAATGCAGCAAGCCTTCAAAATGAGGCCAGGAACCGGACGGAAGGCACGTCCGGGCTGACCCTTCGGTCACTGCTCAGGCAGCGAGAGCGAAGTCAGTGCGCTGTGTGTTGGCACTTATTGGTTTCCGGGAGTCGTTAACGAGATGTCCCCGGATCCTCGGCCCGCTTCTCCTGGAACTATCGTCCCAAGTCGAAACCAGTCACCCCCTGTTGAGTTGTCACTGGGAGTCTCGCGACCCCAGCTTCCAAAGCTTACACGATCCGGACGGTCAGCGTCGCACCGCTAGGGTTGACGTCATGGAGAAGCCTTTCGTTGACCCGCCTGAGGGTCCTGCCCCGACCGACCTGGAGATCGTCGACCTTGAGGTCGGCACGGGTCCCGAAGCCGTCCCGGGCAAGCGGGTCGCGGTGCACTATGTGGGCGTCGCCCACTCCACCGGCGAGGAGTTCGACTCCAGCTACGGACGCGGCGAGCCGCTCGTCTTCGGGCTTGGCGCCCGGCAGGTCATCACCGGCTGGGATCAGGGCATCGTGGGCATGAAGGTCGGCGGACGACGCCGGCTCACCATCCCGCCGCACCTCGCCTACGGCGACCGGGGCGCCGGCGGTGCCATCAAGCCGGGCGAGACCCTGATCTTCGTGTGCGACCTGGTTGGCGTCCGGTAACCGGGATGGCCGTCATCCTCGCGTTCGCCAGGATGACGGCTCTCTGCCGGACTCCGATCAGAGCACGCCCTGGAAACTGAACCGGAAGGTCAGGTCCTCACCGACCGGCAGCCGGTACTCCGGGTGGGTCATCGCTCCCCAGGCGTTGTCGCCGGCGACGCCGCGCCGCATCAGCGCCGGGCGCAGCACGGTGTGCTGGATCGGTGGCAGATCGACCGGGTGCCGAGCGTTCTCGATCTCGAACGGCGTCCACGGCAACGCCGAGAACTCCATGCCGTCGGCGCACTCGAACCGCAGTCCCCAGCCACGCTCATCGGTCACCTGCGCCCAGCGGACGCCGGTGTGACTGCCGGATTCCTGCGGCCGCAGGTACTGCGCGAACTGGTCGCGCACATCACCGCGGTACACGCCCAGCCGGGCGCCGTTCCGCCGGTCGACGTAGCACTCCTGCGGTCCCTCGCCGTACCAGGTGAGCTGCCGGAGCGTCGCCGGGGCGACGAACTGCATCCCGAACTCGGGCATGTCCGGCAGTCCCTCGCCCGGCTGGACGGACACGGTCACGTCGACCCGCCCGCCGCCGAACACCCGATAGCTCACATCGCAGCTGCTACCCGGGGTGGTGGGGAGCAGGTAGCGGTAGGCGATCTCGACCGAGTCGTCATGCTGATGCACGATCGGATACCCACCCGGCCCGGCCTCCCGCTCGGCCACATGCCAGGCGCCATCGGGTTTGGCATCCAGGCTTGCCAGCCGCCACTGGCCGTCGCGGAAAGGCATTCCCCAGCCACGCTCGTTCGAGGTCGGCGCATGCCAGAAGTTCGGCATCGGCATCGCGTTCAGCAGGTCACGGCCGCCATCGGAGGTCAGGCCGTAGCGGTAGCAGACCAGCCCGCCGTACAGCCGAGAGAACAGCGCCAGGAAGTTCCTTCCCCGCACCCCGTAGTTGTGGATTCCGCGGATGAGCTCCGGCGCCGGTTCGCGCACGGCCGCCGGCGTGCCCGCCACCCGGAACACCCGCTGCTGCCAGGCCACCTCGTGGCCGGCGGGCGCCCAGCCGGTCGAGCTCCGCTCCCGGAACGAGACCTCGAGGCAGTACTCCCCCGCGGTGTCGGGAATGACCAGCGGCAAGGGGTGGTCGGCGGTCTCCCCGGGCGCGACCGCGGTGTCGAGGACGGCTCGCGCCAGCGTCCGTCCCTCGCGGACCAATGTCACCACGCACTCGTAGGCCGAGGAGTCGGTGAACAGCAGCCGGTTCTCGATACGCACGTTCTCGCGGTCGATCTCGACCCGGAAGCCCTGGTAGAGGTGCTTCATCTCGGGCAGGAAGGGCTTGGGGGTGTGGTCGGCGAACAGGATTCCGTCGCCGCAGAAGTCGGCGTCGTGCGGCGCCTCACCGCTGTCCCCGCCGTAGCCGAAGTACTCCCGTCCGTACCGGTCGGTGAGCCGCAGCGCCTGATCGGCGAAGTCCCAGATGAAGCCGCCCTGGAACAGCGGCTCGCGGTAAGCCAGGTCGAGGTACTTGTCGACCGCGCCGAAGGAGTTCCCCATCGCATGGGCGTACTCGCAGAGGATGTATGGCTTGTCGCGGTGTCGAGTCAGGAACTCCTCGATCTCGGCGGCCGGCGGGTACATCCGGCTGACCACGTCGGTGGTCTCGGGGTACCGTGAATCCCAGTGCACCCCTTCGTACTGCACCGGCCGGGTGTCCTGGGCGCGGAAGTAGTCGGCGACCGCCAGGATGTTGGCTCCGCCGAAGGACTCGTTGCCGCAGGACCACATCACGATGCAGGGATGGTTCTTGTCCCGCTCGAGCATGCTCGCCGCGCGGTCGAGCAGCGCCGCGCGCCATTCCGGACGATCGCCCGGCACCGCCCGCTCGATCGGCCGCTCGCCCCGTGCCACCTGATCCCACACACCGTGGGATTCCAGGTTCATCTCATCGATGACGTAGAGCCCGTACTCGTCGCACAGCTCATAGAAGAACGAGTTGTTCGGGTAGTGGCTGGTGCGGACCGCGTTGATGTTGTTCGCCTTCATCAGGCGGATGTCGGCCTCGGTCTGCTCGCGGCTCATCACCCGCCCCTGCAGGCCGAACTCATGCCGGTTCACGCCCTTGAACACGATCCGGCGGCCGTTGATCTTCAGCAGGCCGTCCTCGATGCCGAAGCGGCGCACCCCGATCCGCTGCGGGATCACCTCGGTGAGGTAGCCGGCGGCATCACGCACCTCGATCGTGAGGTCGTACAGCTGGGGATCCTCCGAGCTCCACAGCCGGGGCGTACCGATCCGCGCTACGAACCGGCCCTCGCCGTCCGGGGCTAGTTCGCCCACACCGGCGATCGAGGCCGTCACGCTCCCCTGCCCTGTCAGGTCTACCTGCAGCCGTACGGTCGCCTCGGAGAGATCCTCGCTGAGGTCACAGCTGACATGGACGTCCTCGACGTGCGCCGCCGGGCGGCGGTACAGCACGACCTCGCGGAACAGTCCTGAGAACCGGAAGAAGTCCTGATCCTCGATCCACGACCCGGCGCTCCACTTGTACACCTGGGCGGCCAGCCGGTTCTCCCCTGGCACCAGCACCTCGGTGAGGTCGAACTCCGAGGGAGTGAAGGTGTCCGCGCCATAGCCGACGTAGTGGCCGTTCAGCCAGACCGCGATGGCGCTCTCTGCGCCCTTGAAGGAGACGCTGAGACGTTCGCCCGGCGCCAACGGCTCGGCCAGCGTGAAACTCGTCAGGTAGCTGGCCACCGGGTTGTACCGCTGCGGCGCCTCCCCGGGATCCAGCGTCTCGTGGCCGTCCCAGGGGTGCTGGACGTTGGTGTACTGCGGACGGTCGTGCCCCTGCAGCTGGATGTGGGCCGGCACCGGGATGTCGTCCCACTCCGAGCAGTCGAAGCCGGGCGCCTCGAAGCCGGCGATCGTCAGAGCGGGATTCTTGGCGTAGTGGAACTTCCACAGTCCGTTGAGACTCTGCTCATAGCCGCTGACGCCCGTGGCTGCCTCGTCCGCGCCGCGAAACCAGCGGTGGTCGGAGTGGGGGTCGATGCGGTTGTCGGCGAAGAACTCGGGATCGGAGAGCCTGGCGAGGTCGAAGGTCACTTGATTGCTCCTGTAATGCCGTTTGCGAAGCTGCGCTGCAGCGCGAGGAAGATCACCACGGCCGGCAAGGACGCCAGCAGCACCGCCAGCATCAGCACTCCGTAGTCGGTGACGTAGCCCGCGCGGAGGTTCGAGATCAGCATGGGCATGGTCTGGTAGGTGTTGTTGACCAGGATCACCTTCGGCCACAGGAAGTTGTTCCAGGCGGTCATGAAGGTGATGACGGCGGCCGCGGCGTAGACCGAGCGCATCGTCGGCAGGTAGATCCGGGCGAAGATGCTCACCTCGCTGAGCCCGTCGATCCGGGCCGCCTCGATGATCTCGTGCGGGAACGACCGGGACGCCTGCCGGAAGAGCAGGATCAGGAACGGCGTCGAGATCGCCGGCAGGATCACCGCGAAGGTCGAGTTGACCATGCCGAACTCGGCGAACATCCGGAACAGCGGGATCATGGTCGCCGCGAACGGGATCATGATCGCCAGCAGCAGGATGCTCATCACGCGGTCCTTGCCGCGGGAGTGGAAGACCTCGAAGCCGTAGCCGGCGATCGAGCAGACCAGCAGGGCGAGCACGGTCGTCGCGACGGCGTTCACCGCCGACCAGTACATCGCGGAGCCGACATCCTGGGAGCCCACCAGCGACTGGAAGTTCGCGATCAGGTGGGTGCCAGGCAGCAGCCGCGAACTGAGTACGTCCTGGCTGGTGTTGGTGGCCGACACCACCATGTAGTAGAGCGGGAAGACCGACAGCAGTGCCGCGATGGTGAGGAAGAGGTAGCCGGGGATCCGGCGCAGCGCCGTCGACCTCGACCGGCGGCGGGGAACGATGTCGTGGGTCGTGCGCCTGGTCGTCGTTGTCTGCTCAGTCACGCTTGTCACCCACCTTCATCTGGATCGCGGCCAGCACGGCAACCATCAGCAGGATCGCGTAGGAGAGCGCCGCGGCGTAGCCGAAGTTGGGGTTCTTCTGGAAGGACAGCTCGTACAGGTAGTGCGACATCGTCATCGATGTGTAGGCGGGGCCGCCCTGGGTGAGGTTCCAGGACTCGTCGAAGAGCTGGATCGTGCCGTTCGTGGACATGATCGCGGTCAGCAGGATCATCGGCTTCAACTGCGGCACGGTGACGTACCAGAAGGTCTTGAACGAACCCGCGCCATCGATCCGGGCGGCCTCGATGGTGGAGTTGTCGATGTTCTGCAGCGCGGCGAGATAGAACACCATGTTGTAGCCCGTCCAGCGCCAGAGCAGGCCGAGAATGATCACGAACCGGGCGGTGGTGGTCTGGCCGAGCCAGTTGACCGGAGAGTCGACCAGGTGCAGGCCCATCAGCAGGTCGTTGACCAGTCCATCGGTGGCGAACATCGTCCGGAACACCAGCGAGTAGGAGACCAGGCCGACGGCACACGGCAGGAAGATCGCGGTCCGCCACATCCCTCGGAACCGCAGGTTGCGGTCGTTGAGCAGGTTGGCCAGGATCAGCGCCAGGATCAGCATGATCGGCACCTGGATGATCAGGTAGATGAAGGTGTTCTGGACGGTGAGCAGGAAGATCTCGTCGGAGAAGAGCCGCGCGTAGTTGTACCAGAGCGGTTCGGCCCAGGTCAGGCGGGTGCCGCGGCCGGTCTGCATCGACAGGAAGAACGCCTGGATCATCGGCCAGAAGTTCATCCAGGCAATCAGCAGCGCCGCGGGGATCAGGAACACCCAGCCGGTCAGGCTGCGGCGCTGCTCGATGCCGAGCCCGGAACCGCGCGAAGCGCCCGGGCGGCGGCCCGGTCGTCTTCCGGGCGGGGCCGCCGAGCCTGGCCCCGGAGCTGTGGCTGTCAGTGACATGGAGGATTCACCTTCCTGCGCGAGGGTGGGGCCGATCGCCCGGCCCCGGACCAGTCGGGGTGGGAACCAGTCTGGTGACCGGCTCCCACCCCGTCCATCGTCAGAGGATCACTGCATCGCGAATTCGACGTTCTTCTGCGCCTCGTCGAGGGCAGTCGCCGGATCGGCTCCGTTCAGGATCTTCGTGATCGCGGCGCTGACCGCGTCACGTCCCTCGTAGTAGTACGCGCCGGTGTTGTTGCTCGGCACCTGTGCGGCGAACTCCAGCACGTCGGCGAAGACGGGCTGTCCACCGAAGAACTCCAGCGGCTCGGAGTACACCGAGCTCTTGCCGGCCGGGATCCAGTTCGCGATCGCTCCCGAGGACGGCAGGATCGTGTCGTAGAACTCGGTGGACCCGGCGAAGGTCGCGTTCAGGAAGTCGGCGGCCAACTCGACATTGGCGTTCGAACTGATCGCCCAGGACGAGCCGCCGTTAGCGGAGTAGTTGGTCGCCCCGGAGAGGTCGTCCAGCTTCGGAAGGTTGGTGACGCCCCACTTGCCGGACTGGTCGGTCGCGGTCTGGATCGAACCCATGATCCACACGCCGTTGATGGTGCCCGCAACATTGCCGTTCACGAAGGTGCCGATGTACTCGTCCCAGGAGTTGACCTCGACGAAGACCTTCGCCTCGACCAGCTGCTTGTAGACATCGATCGCCTTCAGCAGCGCTTCGTTGCCGACGATGGTGGGCTTGCCCTCGGCGTCGAAGAGGCTCGCGCCGGCGCTCTGCAGCATCATCATGATCATGTCGGAGGAGCCGGCCGGACCCGACAACAGCGGCTTGCCGGTCTTGGCCAGGACATCCTTGGCCTTGACCAGGAAGTCGCTCCAGGTGATATCGGTGAAGTCGGCGAGGGTGTAGCCGGCCTCCTGGAGCACGTCGGTGCGCAGCGCATGGATCGCGGTGCCGTTGTCGAACGGCAGACCGTAGTTCACGCCGTCCACCACGGAGTAGTCGACCACCGACTGCGGGAACTCGCTGAAGTCCACCGGCGAGCCGCTGTAGTCGCTGAACAGGTCGGGATAGTTGATGACGTTCTTCTGGAAGGCGTTGTTCTGCATCAGGAAGATGTCAGGCAGTTCGCCGGTCTGCTGGGATTGCGCCAGGGTGGTCAGCTTGGTCTGCAGATCGTCCCATGGCGTCTCGATGACGTTGAGCTCGAAGCCGGGGTGGTCCTTCTTGTAGATGGCGGCGGCCTCGTTCAGCGCGTAGATGTTGAACTGCGGATCCCACGCCCAGGCGGTGAGGGTGCCTGCCTCGGGAGCACCGCCGGAGCTGTCCGGCTCGGTGGTCGGGGCGGTTCCGCCACCACAGGCCGCCAGCACAAAGACCAGGGGCAGCGCCAGGGCGGCGAGCTTTCGTGCGTTCTTCATTCGAATGACAACCCTTCTGGTGTCGCTTCACCGAGTTGCGGGTCGGTGCCGTCCCGGGAGGCATCGCACCTCCATGTGCGGATCGGGCAGCGGCGAGGTGGCCCTCTCGGGCTGGCTCCGGCCTCGGACCCAGCCCTCCCAGACGGTCCTTGCCACACCGCCGGCCAAATGTTGACGTAAACATATCAACGTGCCGGGTGGCTGTCACCAGCCCTTTGATTACGCTCGGGTAACGATCGAAAGGCGCCTCGACATCCGCCACAACGGCATGTTGACGTAGCCAATTGGAGTTGCAGCGACTAACATCGGCAGCATGCCTGAGGCGACTCGCCGGGGCCGACGCAAGGCCGGTCCGTCGATCGAGGATGTCGCGCGGCTGGCCGGCGTCTCCGCACAGACCGTCTCCCGGGTCTCCACCGGCGCCGCTTCTGTCCGGCCGGCCACCCACGCGCGCGTGCTGGCCGCGATGGATCAACTCGGCTACGCCCCGAACCGGGCGGCGCGCGCCCTGCGCAATGGCTCGTTCGGCACCCTGGGCCTGCTGGCTCACCGGTTCGAACGGACGGGCGAGGCGCTGACCACGAAAGCGGTTGTGGAAGCCGCCAAGGCCGAGAACCACTCCGTCACGCTGCTCGACGTCGATGACCCGGGGGCGGACGGGTGGCAGAACGCCGCGCAGCGGTTGTCGCACCAGGCCATCGACGGACTGGTCATCATCAGGGCCGAACAGGCCACCCCGGATTCCCTGGCACTGCCGGCCGGGCTGCCGATCGCGGTCTCCGACTCGCGACTGGTGGGCTACTACCCGTGCGTGGTGGCCGACCAGGTTCAGGGCAGCGAAGCCGCGGTCCGGCATCTGCTGGCCCTCGGCCATCGCACCGTCCATCACCTCGCCGGCCCATCCGACTCCGATCCTGCTGCGCTGCGGGCTGCCACCTGGCAACGCTGCCTGGAGGAGGTGGGTCTCCGGCCGCCACGGCTGTGCCGCGGCGACTGGACCGCCGCGTCCGGGTATTCGGTGGGCCAGCGGCTGGCCGCCGATCCTTCCGTCACAGCGGTCTACTGCGCCAACGACGAGATGGCGTTCGGGCTGCTGCGGGCACTGTCGGAACAGGGACGGCGAGTGCCGGACGAGGTGTCGGTGGTCGGCTTCGACGGCATCGAACTCAGCGAGTTCTCGGCGCCGCCGCTGACCACGGTGAAGCAGGACTTCCGGCGGATCGGCCACGAGTTGGTGCGCCTGGTGATCACCCAGCTTCAGGCACAGTCGGTGGTCTCCCGTGATCGGATCGTGGTTCCCACCGAGCTGGTGGTACGAGGTACGACCGCTCCCCCACCTGGATGAGCCGGCTCACCAGGAGCCGCCGCCACCCCCGCCGCCACCGCCGCCGGAGAAGCCGCCCCCGCTGCTGAAGGACGAACTGCTGCTTCCGAACCCGCTGTCGGAGGAACTCGGCGGCGGTGCGGGCGGCGCCACGGCCGTGGCGACCTGGGACCCCATCTGGTCGATCTGCCAACCCATGGTGTGCAGGTTCCAGCTGCCGCCGTAGTGCCACGCGGGCGCCTGCGTCGAGAGCCGGCCCATCGCGACCAGCTGTTCGCAGACCCGCGTCCAGCGTTCGGTGAGGTTGAACAGGATCGCCCAGGGCAGGTACTTGGAGAAGATGTCCTCACCTTCCTCGAACCGTAGTTGCTCGGCCTCCGCGGTGGCCAGGTAGGTCCGGAAGCCCTCGACCTGGTCGGTGAGCGCCCTGCCCGTACCGGTGCGGCGCACCCGGGCGAGCTGGTAACCCACGACGAGGCCGGTCAGCACCAGGGCCAGTCCGAGCGGCCAGAGGTTCAGCGCGCTCGACCCGAAGATGACCAGCGCCGCCGCGCCGACCATCGGCACCAGCACGATCAGCGACATCCCGGACGCACCGCCCAAGGACGCCCGGGGCAGGAACCAGGAGCCCCGCTCGGCTGCCTTCGCCGCGGCACGCCGGACCGCCTGATCGGCGCTGGTCAGCGACCCGGGGGTCGAGAGGCTGACCTTCTTCCCGCCGCTGAACAGCGATTGCACCAGGGCCTTGCCGGGCCTGTCGATCGCCCGCCCGGTGTCGACCAGCCGCGCCTGGGCGGGCTTCTCGCTCCGCAACTGGATCGCGCCGTCGACGGCCAGCGACACCAGGGTGGCGGTGGTGTGCCTCACCTGGCTGGAACCGTCCAGCAGCAGCCCGGCTTCGGCCAACGACAGCCGTGGCGGAGCGAACGACACCGGCACCTCGATGCCCTTGGAGTTGGCCACCTCGGCGAGCGGTTGACCGGGTGCCGGCAGCACGCCGGGCGGCAGGCCCTCGAAACGCCGATCACCGGTCTTGCCGCGCAGGAAGGCCCAGCCGCCGATCGCGACCAACGCACCCGCTCCGGTGGAGCCGAGCAGAATGCCCTGCCCCAGCTGCTGCTGGGCGGTCTGGGCGTTCTCCTCCAGAAGTGGGGTGTTCTGCGAGACCAGACCCGGAGTCACCCGGACCCCGACGGTCACGAGTTCGCCCAGGCGGATCCGATCCTGGGTGAACACCGCTCGGCCCTGGTCGTCGATCCGCTGCGAGGTGCAGTCGCCCTGGGTACCCGGGGCGGCGGCGGAGCAGAACACCCGCTGCGCACCCCCGGGGACGGAGATCGCGGCCGTGAAGTCGTTGATCTCCGGCAGCGTCGAGCCGGTCATGTCCCAATACAGCTGGTCGTCCCCGCCGGGCGAGCGCATCAACCCGGCGATGGTGTAGCGCAGCCGGTAGCTGGCCGTGTCCGCGGAGACGGTCCGTTCCGGGTCGCCGATCCGGATCCGGACGTAGGTCTCACGCGGGTCGTCATTGAGCTCGTGGTGGGAGATGTCGGTCATCCCGGAGACGCCCGGCGTCAGGCTCTCGGCGGAGATCTGCGTCACCGGATAGGTCAGGTCCTGACCGGTATCGGGATCGGCCTCGCGAGTGCGCAACGTCCGCTCCAGACCGTGGCGTCCGGAGGCCGACCCGAACCGGAGCGTCACCGTCTCGATCACATCGACGGTTCCGTCGGCGTTCAGCGTGGCCTGGACGTCCCAGGAGTCGAAGCTGTCGCGGACGGCGGCCGCGGCCTGTGGCGCGCCACCGAAGCTCACCGCCAGCGCCAGGACGAAGCCCGCCAGCAGGCCGCGGAGCAGCCGGCGCCTCATCGTTCCCCCCGATTGCGGCCGGCCAGGGCTCGCTGGGCTTCCCGGTTGGCCTCCCGCTCGGCGATCGTGTGGCGCTTGTCCCAGTCCTTCTTGCCGGTAGCCACCGCGATCTCCACCTTGGCGTAGCCGTCGGAGAAGTAGATCGCCAGTGGGACGATCGTCCGCCCGGAGTTCGCCGTCTCCTTGAAGAGCTTGGCGATCTCCTTGCGGTGCAGCAACAGCTTGCGGTTGCGCCGGGCGGCGTGACTCTTGCGCCAGGTGCCGAACTCGTACTCGGGGATGTGCGCGTTGCGCAGCCACACCTCACCGTCATCGACGGTGGCGAAGGCATCGGCCAGTGAGGCGCGGCCTGCGCGCAAGGACTTCACCTCGGTGCCGGTCAGTACCAGGCCGGCTTCGAAGGTGTCGTGCAGGTGGTACTCGTGACGGGCCTTGCGGTTCTGGGCGACCATGATCCGCCCGGTGGGTCGAGGCATGGCGTGCTCCTTCGGTCGGATCTGGAGCGTCCATTCTCCCAGGCAGCCACAACTCCGTCATCTCCGAGCCATCCCTGTGGTGGGCCGGGCCCGTCGAGACCGCCGGGCCGGGCCGCCATCGCGACCGGTGGATCAGATGTAGGAGGCCGGGTTGACCCGCGTCCCGTCCTTGTAGATCTGCAGATGGAGGTGGCAGCCGGTCGACAAGCCCGTTGTGCCGACGTAGCCGACCACCTGGCCCTGGCTCACCGCCTGACCCGGCTTGACGACGATCCGTGACTGGTGGGCGTAGCCACTGGCGATGTTGGAGCCCTTGTACTTGCCGTAGTTGATGACGGTCCAGTTGCCGAGCCCGTTGGATTGCGAGGTCTTCAGCACCTGGGCCACCTTGCCGTCGGCCATGGCGTACAACGGCGCCCCGCACTTGGCACCGAAGTCGAGACCCCAGTGCATTCGGTAGTAGTGCAGGATCGGGTGGTAGCGCATTCCGAAGGGCGAACCCGGCTGGGCCTTGATCGGGCGGATGAAGCCCTTGGAGTTGACCTTGAGCTCCTTCGACTTCGCGATCTCCGCCAGGATCTTCTTGGTGATCGCGGCTTCCTGCTTCTCCAGCTTCTCGTACTGCTCCTTGGTTGCCTCCAGCTCGCCCATGGCGGTGTCCCGCAGCCGGGTGTTCTCAGCGACCAACCGCTCGATCCGGGTCTCGCGCGCAGCCGCGTCCGCGGCCAACTGCTTGACCTCGGCGACCAGCGCCTTGCTCTGTCGACGCTGCTCGGCGACCTCCTCGCGTGCCTGCTCGCGGGCGAGTTCGGCGGCTTGGAGCTGCACCTGGAGTTCCTCCAGTCGCTGCATCTCCTGCGCGGTGCTGCCGAACACCAGTTCCGTGAACTGGGCGCGGTCGGCGATCTCCTGGACGCTGCCGGCGTCCAGCAGGACCCGCAGTTCGATCAGGCTGTTCTGCTGCTGGTAGGTGCTGGTGACGACCGCCGCGATCAGCCTTTCCTGCGCGGCGAGGTCCGCCTCCCCTTGGGCGACGGCGACCTCGGCCTTTTCCAGGTCCGTTTGGGCTTTCTTCAGTTTCTGAGCGACTTCGGCGTCCTGGGCTCGGGCTTTCTTCAGCTTTCCTTGAACATAGGCGAGCTCTTTGCGTGCCTTGGCCAGTTTCTGCTCGGATTCCTCCAGCGACGCCGAGGCGGCCTCCACATCGTCCTTCACCTGCTTGATGTGCGATTTGGTCTGGGCAAGAGCTTTGCGGACCTTGTCACGCTGATCCTGCAGGTTGTCGGCTACCGCCGGGGTTCCCTGTCCGGCGAGCAGACCCAGCAGGGCTGCGCCGACCAGTAGCCGGCGCAAGCCGGCACGCCGGGCGGGCCGGCTTGCGGACGCGGTGGTGGGGGAAGGCACCTGACGCACGGACTACTCCAGTTCGATTCGACTCATACTCGAAGGAATCTACGAGTTGCTATCAATGTGGGGATAATAGAGAGCGCCACCCCGAGGAGCACAAGACTCAACACCGAGATTCCGACATGTTCCCACCCGATCCAGGCGGTGACAGTCTTGATCTCGACTTTAGCCTTGCGGACGATCACAAACTCCTGAATGGCGGCCAGCGAGCCACTGGCCAGGGCCGCGCCTATCAGCGCAGCCAGCAGGGATTCGAGCAGGAACGGCAACATGATGTACCAGTTCGAGGCTCCGACCAGTCGCATGATGCCGATCTCGCGGCGGCGCGAGAAGGCTGCCATGCGGATGGTGTTCCCGATCTGCAGGGCCGCCGCCACCAGCAGCAGGCCGCTGGCGACCACGGTCGCCCACCGGGCCATGTTCAGCCAGGCGAACAGCGGGTCGAGGATCTCGCGCAGATCGCGGACCGCCTGCACGCCCGGCATTCCCTTCACCATGGAAACGACGCCCTGATATTCCTCGGGATTGACCAATTTGACGCGGAACGAATCCTGCATCATTTCTTGGGTCATCGTCTCCAGGATGGGGTCGTCCGCATATGCCTCCTGAAATGACGCCCAGGCATCGGCCTTGCTTTCGTAATAGACCTCTCGGACCTCGGGGTTCTCCCGCAGCGCGGTCTCGATCGCCGTCCGCTCCGCGTCGGTGGCCCCCACGCCCGGCTCACAGGTGCCGCCGCGCGAGTTCTCCACGCACAGGAACACACTGATCTCGATCCGGTCGTACCAGTTGCCCTTCAGCAGGTCGACCTGCTGGGTCACCATCAGGCCGGCTCCGAACAAGGTGAGCGATACCCACATCGTCACGATCACGGCGAGGTTCATCGAGCCGTTCCGGCGCAGGCCGGACCAGGTCTCACGCAGAATGTGTCGCATCAGGCCCTCCTCTCCTGCAGCGCTCGGTCACTGGTAGCCATAGACGCCCTTGGTCTGGTCGCGGACCACTTCGCCACCGACCAGTTCGATCACGCGCTTGCGCATCTGGTCGACGATCTGCGCGTCATGGGTGGCCATGATCACGGTGGTGTCGGACTTGTTGATCCGGTCGAGCAGCTTCATGATGCCGATGGAGGTGGCCGGGTCGAGGTTGCCGGTGGGCTCGTCGGCGATCAGGATCGCCGGCCGGTTGACGAAGGCCCGGGCGATCGCCACCCGTTGCTGCTCGCCGCCTGACAGTTCCTCAGGCAGCCGGTCGCCCTTGCCCTCCAGCCCGACCAGTTCGAGGGTCTCGGGAACCACCTTGCGGATCACCGAGGTGGGCTTGCCGATCACCTGCAAGGCGAAGGCCACGTTCTCGCTGACGGACTTGCCCGGCAGCAGCCGGAAGTCCTGGAAGACGGTGCCGATCTGGCGGCGCAGCGCCGGCACCTTCCAGCTCCGCAGCCGGGTGAGATCCTTGCCGGCCACGTAGAGGTGTCCGGTGGAGGGCAGATACTCGCGCAGGACCAGGCGTAGGAAGGTCGACTTGCCCGAGCCCGATGCCCCCACCAGGAAGGCGAACTCGCCCTTGGCGATCTCGACGTTGACCTCCCGCAACGCGGGACGCGTTTGCCCCGGATAGGTCTTGGAGACACCTTCGAATCTGATCACGATCAAGCCTTGGCCGGGATGGACGATGGGGAAGTTTCCTGAGGATCTCTCAGGCCGACCTTTGCCGAGTGTATGCCGCCCGCTGAGAGCGGACCAATCAACCGGCGATCGTCGGCGCGTCGCGCCCGTCCGACGCTCCCACCCTCACCGAGCGCTCGGCGGTTCGGGTGCGGCTACGGCGTCAGCGCTCGCCCTGCTGGCGGCGCCAGCGGATGCCGGCATCGATGAAACCGTCGATCTCCCCGTCGAAGACCGCGTCGGGATTGCCCACCTCATGCTCGGTGCGCAGATCCTTCACCATCTGGTACGGGTGCAGCACGTAGGAACGCATCTGAGAGCCCCAGGAGTTGCCGGCATCGCCCTTCAACTCGCGCATCTCCGCCTCCTTCTCGGCCCGGGCGCGCTCCAGCAGCCGGGACTGCAGCACCTTCAGCGCCGCGACCTTGTTCTGCAGCTGCGACTTCTCGTTCTGGCAGGAGACCACCAGCCCGGTCGGCAGGTGGGTGATCCGGACGGCGGAGTCGGTGGTGTTGACACTCTGGCCACCGGGACCTGACGAGCGGAAGACGTCCACTCGGATGTCGGCCTCGGGGATGTCGATGTGGTCGGCGTCCTCGGTGACCGGCAGCACGTCCACGCCGGCGAAGGAGGTCTGGCGGCGACCCTGGTTGTCGAACGGGGAGATCCGCACCAGACGGTGGGTGCCCTGCTCGACGGACAGCATCCCGTAGGCGAAGGGTTCCTTGACTGTGAAGGTCGCCGACTTGATGCCGGCCTCCTCGGCGTAGGAGGTGTCGTAGACCTCCGTGGCGTAGCCGTGCCGTTCGGCCCAGCGCAGGTACATCCGCAACAGCATGGCGGCGAAGTCGGCGGCGTCCACTCCCCCGGCCTCGGAACGGATCGTGACCAGTGCGTCGCGCTGGTCGTACTCCCCCGAGAGCAGGGTGCGGACCTCGAGGGCGTCGATATCGACGGTGAGGGGCTTCAGTTCCTTCGCCGCCTCGGCCAGGGTGTCGGCGTCGTCCTCCTCCTGGGCCAACTCGACCAGCACGCCGAGATCCTCGATCCTCCCGCGCAGCTTGGCCAGGCGGTCGACCTCGGCCTGCAGCCGCGACAGCCGGGAGGTGATCCGCTGGGCGTTCTCCTGGTCATCCCAGAGATCGGGGGCGGAGACCTGTTCGGAGAGCTCGGCGATCTCGGCGCGCTTGGCGCCTGGGTCGAGCACCGACTCGATGGAGGTCAAGGTGCGCTCGAGCTCGGCGAGGTCGGAAAGCAGGTCAGCAGCAGTCACAAGGGTTGAGTCTACCGCCGCGCCCCTTGATCGGGTGTCGCGGCCTGGCCGCCGGATCGACGGGCGTCAGTCGCGCCGGACGGTGATCTCCCGCGGCACGGCAGCCGGGCCCAGCGCCTCGCGGACGACGGCGCGCCAGCCCGGCGGATCGGCCTCATGGCCCGGCTCCGGCACGACCGTTGCCCTCAGTCGACGGCCGTAGAGACCGTCCGCCGCAACCTCGACGCGCGCACTCACCACACCGGGCAGGCTCGTCAACAGCGTCTGCACCATCGCGGGATCGACGAACTCGCCACCCAGCCTGGCGACCGGTCCGGTCCGTCCCAGGAGGTGCAGCCGGCCGCGGGCATCGAGGTAGCCCAGGTCGTTCATGGTCAGCCAGCGCGAGCCGGGTTCGTCGGCCACCGACGCCATCAGCGAACGCACCCGCACCCGGCCAGGGACTCCGACGGGGACGGGCGCGCCGTCCTCCCCGACGACCTGGACCCGCGCGCCGATGACCGGGCGCCCGACGCAGGCATTCGTGGCCACCATGTCACCGGTCGCCATGGTGAGGGTACCCGCCTCAGTGGAGCCGTAGAAGTTGGTCAGCACCGGCCCCAGCTCCTGCTGCAGGGCAGCCACGGTGGCCTGGTCCAGAACATCGGAGCCGCTCAGGACGGCGCGAAGCCGTGGCGGCGGGCCATCATCGCGGGCGAGGGCATCGGCCAGGGCGCGCAACTGGGCCGGGACGCCGAAGACCACCCCGATGTCGTGGCGCCGGATCGCCGCCAGCGCGGCAACTCCCGCGCCGTCGGACAGGCTGAGTCTCGGCAGCGCGCTGGCGGTCACCACCGGCGAGCCGACGACCAGGCACAGCATCGCCGCCGCCAGTCCGTAGCCGTGGTGGAGCGGTGGCCAGACCAGCGTGGGGACTCCGGTCCGGATGCCGGTAGCGCCGGCAAGAGCGAAGGCGACCAGGGGCTGGTCGGCGCGGCGTCCGATCGCGATTCCCTTGGGAACCCCCGTGGTGCCGGAGGTGACCATCACCGAGGCCGACTGCCGGGCTCGATCCGGGACCGGGTGGCCGACAGGGGTGGCGGCGACCAACGCGGCGAACTCGGTGCTGGCCACCGCACGGCCCCGGAGTCCTCCCGGCAGGCCCGGCTCGCCGAGCGCCTTCCTTCGCGCCGAGCGCTTGTCCCCAGGGCCTGGCGCTCGACGCGAAGGCTGGCGGTCGAAGTCGTGGCGGTCCGAGATCAGCGACAGATCGGGGGCGTGCAGGATCAGTTCGGTCTGGTTGCCGGCCAGCCAGGCGTCGAACGCCGCCCGGCCCATCCGGGGCGAGAGTTGCGTCACCCGCGCACCGGCCAGCCCCGCGGCTGCGGCGGCGATGAACAGGTCGCGATCGTCGTGACAGAGCACCGCCACACGAGTGCCCGGACCGGCAAGGCGATGGTGATCGAGGGCAGCCGCCAGGCGGCCGGCGGCCCTGCCCAGTTCGGCGTAGGTCACCGCTCCCCGGTCATCCAGCAGGGCGATCTGGTCACCCCGCACCCGCCCTGTCACCGCGATCGCGCCAGCGACGGTCATGCCGTGCCGGGGCAGGCCACCCAGCGCGATCCGGGCCAGCGTGACCGGCTGCGAACCGAGCCCGAACACGCGAAGCCCGTCCCAGACCTGGCGCGTTGCCTCACGCAGCGTCGCGCGAGTGTCGGAGAGCTGCTGCACCGTCACCTCAAGGCCTCAGCCCGGCGGTGAGTCCGCGGGCCATCGCAGCGTCGGCGAGTCCCGGAGCCAGCCGTACCAGCGCTCCGCCGGCAGCGGCCCACCAGGGCACGACCAGCCGGGGACGGCGGACGATGGCCCGGCAGACCACGTCCGCCGCCTGCTCCACGGTCAACTCAGGTGCCGGGTAACGTCCCGCGGTGGGCGCGCTCATCGACGTCCGCACCCGCGGCAGATGCAGCGAGGTGCAACCGACGCCGGACTCCCGCAGTTCGGGCGCCACGCCGGCCAGCCAGCTGTCGAAGCCTGCCTTGGTCGCGGTGTAGACCGACCAGCCGGGCAGGGGCAGATCGACGTTGACCGTCGAGACGTTCAGCAGGTGGCCGGAGCCGGCATGCATCATCTGACGGAGTTGCGGCAGCAGGAAAGCAATCGGCCCCAGCAGGTTCACCCCGGCCAGCCGGCTCACATCGTGGAACCGGTCGGTGTACTCGGCCAGGTAGCGATGGATCGAGTGCCCGGCATTGGAGATCACCAGCTCCGGCGTGCCGAGTTCGTCGACCAGCCGCTCCGCAGCCGCGGTGGCAGCCACGACGTCCCGCAGATCGAGTACCCACGGCGTCACCCCATCGGGCAGGGTGCGCAACGCGGCCTCGTCGCGAGCCACGGCGACCACCCGGGCGCCCACCCGCGCCAGCCGTTCGGCCACGCAGCGTCCGATGCCGCGGGACGCTCCCGTCACAACGACCAGCCGCCCGACCACCCGCGGCCGGACCTGAGCGGGCCCGCCCCCGTCGGCCCGGACCCCCAGGACGGCGGGCACAGCGCGCTGCGCCCAGCCCGGCGACCGGCCATCCCCGCGATCCATGTCGGTCAGGGTAGCGGCCCCCGAGCCCTCCGCGTGGTCCAGGGCGGGGACCGAATGCTGGGTTTTGCCGCGGCTGCTGCCACAATGGTCGCCGCGACTTCGTCGTCGCCTGGACGCGTAGCTCAGCTGGTAGAGCGTCGGCCTTACAAGCCGTTGGTCGTCGGTTCAAGTCCGGCCGCGTCCACCAATCCGAGCCGGCGGCCCGGTGCCGGCCCGCGGACGGCCAGGACGGCCCGGGATCGCTTCCGGCCCCTTACGTCTCTCAGCGGCCGATCGAGCGCAGGTAGCCGTCCACTCGGGCGAGCGCGTCGGCGGTGTCGATTCCGGCTTCGCGCTGAAGCAGGGCGATCGCCTCGGTGCGCTGGCCCGCGCGTGCCAGCGCTGTCACCTCCGGAGGAAGGGACGCCTCGACGGCGTCGGCAACAGCGGGCTCACTCAGGCCGAGATGGTCGTAGACCTCGGCCAGCTTGGCTTCCAGGGCGGCCACCCGTGTCGCCAGGGCGATCATTGCCGAATCCATGCGCCCATCCTGAATGGTGTCCGACGGATTGTCGATGCCACCGGCGGGTTCGTCCGAATGGAGGTGCTGCGGCCTGGGCGCGGACGGCTCGATCCGCCTTCTCTTGCCTGTACCGGAACGAACTGGCTCAGCGGGCGCGCAGCCGGGCGCGCAACGTCTCGACAGTCTCCTCCGACAGCCCGAGACCCTCGGTGAGGTAGCCGTCCAGGCCACCGAAGCGGAGCTTCAGCTCGTCCAGCCCGGCCTGCAGGTAGGAGGCGTCCACCTGCAGCAGGACACGCCTGATCTCCCCCGCCTTCCTGCCCCCGGCGCGCTCGGCCTTGGCGACCTCGCGCTCGATCAGATCCTCTCGGTAGCTGTTGGAGACCAGGTACTCCTTGATCACCGTGCGCTCACTGGCGCCGGCGGTCAGCTGCAGCATCGCCGAGATCCAGCCGGTTCGGTCCTTGCCCTCGGTGCAGTGGACCAGCACCGGACCACGGTCGTCAGCGATCGACTCCAGTACGGACGCGATCGCCTTGCGCTGGGCGGAACTTGCGACGAAGTTGCGGTTGATCGTGCGCATGTGGTCCTTCGCCTGGGCCACGCTGTCGGGACGCACCCGCGGGCTGGATCGCACGGCGAAGATGTTGGCCTCGTGCCGCTCGGCGCCCTCGATCACCGGATCCGGCGTGCGGTCGATCACCGTGGGCGTCCGCAGGTCGTAGACATCGCTGACCCCCGCCGCGACCAGCCCGGACTTGTCGGCATCGGAGATCGGGGCCAGCTTGCCGGAGCGGAAGATCACCCCGACCGCCATCCGGCCCCCGTCGGCGAGCAGGAGACCCTCCCCGCCGCCGGCAACGTCGCGGAAGTTCAGCACGCTCGTGACCTGCAGCCCGGCTGCCGCACGGAAGGCCTCCACCTCCGGTTCCGGGGAGGCCGACGGGGTCGGTACGGCGACGGTGGCCGTCGCTCTCGGGGTGGCAACCGGCGGCGGCGCAGGGGTGGTGGTGGTGGGTTCGGCCGGAGGCGCAATGGTGCAACCAGCGAGCAGGACGACGGCGACCGCTGCGGGCAGGCGTCCCAGAAGGCCGATCATCGTCCCAGCCTACGCGGCCGGGGAGCCATCAGCGTCGGATGCCCTTGGGGCGAACCAGCTTGTGAGCCTGCCAGTCCACCGCCACCGAAGCCGGATTCGCCAGCGCCAGCCCTGCGGTCAGGGCCGCTTCGGCCAGCTCTGTCGCCTCGACGTAGCCGTCGCGGCCCACCTTCGGGGTGAGCAGCCAGATCCGTCCGTGATCGGCGAGGTCGGTGAGGGCGTCCACCAGGCCGTCGGCCAGATCACCGTCCTCGGCGCGCCACCACAGCAGCACCACGTCGACGGCCTCGATCGCTTCATAGACGAACTCCTCGCCGATCAGATCCAGGATCTCGTCCCGCAACTGCTCGTCGACGTCGTCGTCCCAGCCCAACTCCTGAACGACCACCCCGGGTCCGAAACCCATGGTGGCGGCCCTGCTCCCAACGCCGGGCGCGGTGCTCACGCGCGACCCTCCTCTCGGACTTCGTAGGTGCAGCCTAGCCAGAAATGCGGGCCTCCTCCAAGGAGATCAGGCGTCCCCGCCGACCGCCCCGGAGCTGCCGGCACCGATATCGAGCAGCCGGTACCGCTCCGCGGCCTGCGCCGGCCAGTTCGGATCGACCTCACCGCGCTTGGCCAGTTGCTGCAGCGTCCGCACCACGATCGACGGCCCGTCGATGTGGAAGAACCGCCGCGCCGCCGCCCGGGTGTCGGAGAAGCCGAAGCCGTCCGCACCGAGGGAAACGAAGTCGCCCGGCACCCAGTTCTGGATCTGGTCCTGCACCTGCCGCATGTAGTCGGAGACCGCGACCACCGGACCCGGACGATCCTGCAGCTTCTGGGTGACCCACGGCACTCGCGCCGGCTCCTCGGGATGCAGGAATGCCTGCTCGTCGGCGGCCAGGCCGTCCCGGCGCAGTTCCGTCCACGAGGTGACGCTCCAGACGTCCGCGACGATTCCGAAGTCGGCCTTCAGCAGCGCCTGCGCCTCCAGCGCCCAGGCGACCCCGACGCCGGAGGCGAGCAGCTGCGCTCGGCGCGCATCGGCGCCCACTCCCTCGAAGCTGCCTTCGGAGAGCAGGTACATGCCACGCAGGATGCCCTCGGAGTCCACGTTCTCAGGCTCGGCCGGCTGCGGCACGGGCTCGTTGTACACCGTCAGGTAGTAGATGACGTCCTCGGGCTTCTCCCCGTACGTCCGGCGCAGGCCGTCTGCCACGATGTGGGCGATCTCGTAACCGTAGGCCGGGTCGTAGATCACCATCGCCGGGTTGGTGGCCGCCAGGATCGGGCTGTGCCCGTCCATGTGCTGGGTGCCCTCGCCGGTCAGCGTGGTGCGTCCGGCGGTGGCGCCGATCAGGAAACCGCGGACGAGCTGGTCGGCGGCCGCCCAGAAGGCGTCCCCGGTGCGCTGGAAGCCGAACATCGAGTAGAAGATGTAGAGCGGCACCATCGGTACACCGTGGGTGGCGTAGGACGATCCGACTGCCTGGAAGGCCGCCACCGAGCCGGCCTCATTGATGCCGGTGTGGAGGATCTGGCCCTGGATCGACTCCCGGTAGGCCAGCATCAACTCGTGGTCGACCGGGGTGTAGTCCTGGCCGTGCGGAGAGTAGATCTTGATGGTCGGGAAGAAGGAGTCCATTCCGAAGGTACGGGCTTCATCGGGGATGATCGGCACGACGTGCGGGGCGAATCCCTTGTCGCGCATCAGGTCCTTGAGCAGACGGACGAAGGCCATGGTCGTGGCGACGGGCTGGTTGCCGGAGCCCTTCTTGACGCCGGAGTAGGCCTCCGGAGCCGGCAGCGCGAGCGACTTGCCGGTGGTGCGACGCTCGGGCACCGAGCCACCCAGGGCCCGGCGGCGCTCCAGGATGTACTGGATCCGCTCGTCGGAGGGACCGGGATTCACGTACGGCGGCTGGTACGGGTTCTCCTCCAGCACCGCGTCCGAGATCGGCATGTCCAGCCGGTCGCGGAACTGCTTGAGATCGTCCAGGGCCAGCTTCTTCATCTGGTGGGTGGCGTTGCGGCCGGCGAAGTGGGAGCCGAGGAAGTAGCCCTTGATGGTGTGCGCCAGGATGACGGTCGGCGCACCGGTGAACCTGGTCGCCGAGTCGTAGGCCGCATACACCTTGTGGTAGTCGTGGCCACCGCGGGTGAGCGCCCAGATCCGGTCGTCGGACCACTCCTCGACCATCTTGGCGGTACGCGGATCCCGTCCGAAGAAGTGCTCACGCACGTAGGCGCCGTCATTGGCCCGGAAGGTCTGGTAGTCACCGTCGGTGGTGCGGTTCATCACGTTCAGCAGCGCGCTGTCACGGTCGGCGGCCAGCAGCGGATCCCAACCGCGTCCCCAGACGACCTTGATGACGTTCCAGCCGGCGCCGCGGAAGAAGCTCTCCAGTTCCTGCATGATCTTGCCGTTGCCGCGCACCGGTCCGTCGAGACGCTGCAGGTTGCAGTTGATCACGAAGGTCAGGTTGTCCAGCTGCTCGTAGGCGGCGAGCTGCAGCGCGCCGCGGCTCTCCACCTCGTCCATCTCACCGTCGCCGAGGAAGGCCCAGACCCGCTGGTCGGAGGTGTCCTTCAGGCCGCGGTTGTGCAGGTAGCGGTTGAACTGTGCCTGGTAGATCGCCGCGATCGGGCCCAGACCCATGGAGACGGTGGGGAACTCCCAGAAGCCGGGCATCTGGCGCGGGTGCGGGTAAGACGGCAGCGCGCGGATCTTCCCATCGACGATGTGGCTCTTCTCCTGCCGGAAGCCATTCATGTCGTCTTCGTCGAGCCGCCCCTCCAGGAAGGCGCGGGCGTACATGCCGGGGCTGGCGTGGCCCTGGAAGAACACCTGATCGCCGCCGCCGGGGTGGTCCTTGCCGCGGAAGAAGTGGTTGTAGCCGACCTCGTAGAGGGTGGCCGAGGAGGCGTAGGTGGAGATGTGCCCGCCGACGCCGACGCCCGGGCGCTGCGCACGGTGCACCATGATCGCGGCGTTCCACCGGGCAAGCCTGCGGAACTTCCGCTCCAGCTCGACATCACCCGGATACCAGGGCTCCTGCTCCGGCGGGATGGTGTTGACGTAGTCGGTCGCCACCAGCGAGGGGATCCCCACCTGGCGCTGCCGGGAACGCTCCAGGAGCTTGAGCATCACGTACCGCGCACGGTTGCGCCCGACCTGGTCGATCATCGTGTCCAGCGAGTCGAGCCACTCCGCGGTCTCCTCCGAATCGATGTCCGGCAGGTTGGTGGGAAGCCCGTTCAGGATCGGCCCCCTGGTATCGCGATCAGCCACAACAATCCCTTCCTCGGTACTTCCGGCGTGCAACCCACTCGACCATGCAACCTACCAGCCGGGCTGGGTGTTCCAGAGCTATCGTCCCATCGACCGCGGCGGCTGGCGAGAGCGGCTCCGGGGATCGGTACCGCCTCCCCTTCCCGGTCCTCCAGCCCGACGCAATAGGCTGACCGCGGTGGAGAGGAGGCCGCATGGCTGCTGCAACGCCGGCCGCCTGGTGGCCGTCGGAGGACGACCGCGCGACGTTGGCGCGCGGCCTGCGGTCGTCCGCCGCCTCACTGACCACGGCGGCGATGGCGCGGATCGCCGAGCAGCACCGCTGGTTCGCCGAACTGGACGCCGAGAACCGCTCCTGGATCACGGTGGTCGCCCGCTCGGGCATCGACAGCTTCATCAACTGGTTCGCCGACGGCGGTGCCGGCAGCCCGCCGCGCACCATCTTCGACGCCGCCCCCCGCGCACTCACCCGCCAGATCACACTGCACCAGACCGTCGACCTGGTGCGGACCACCATCGACACCGTCGAGGCCGAGATCGCCCGGCTCGCCCCGGAGGCTCAAGCGCCGCTGCAACTGGCGATCGTCCACTACTCCCGCGAGGTGGCTTTCGGTGCGGCCGAGGTCTACGCCCGCGCCGCCGAACTCCGGGGACGCTGGGACGCCCGACTCGAAGCCCTCGTGGTGGACGCGGTGATCCGCGGCGACGCCGACGAGTCCGTGCCCTCACGCGCGTCGGCACTGGGCTGGTCGGACCCCTCCGGGGTCGCCGTGGTGATCGGGGACGCCCCGCACGACCCGGGAGCTGCCATCGAGGAGATCCGGGCGGTCGCCGCGTCCGCCCAGTGCGATGTGCTGGCCGCCCAGCAGGGCAACCGTCTGGTCGTGATCGTGGGGGGCACGCTGGCTCCCGCCGACGCCGGCACCCTGCTGGCGCTGGTGGCGAAGTTCGAGTCCCGATTCGGCCCTGGTCACATCGTCGTCGGCCCGATCGTCGCGAACCTGGCCGAGGCCGCCCGCTCGGCACGTTCGGCGTTGTCGGGACTGCGCTCGGCGCATGCCTGGCCCGAGGCTCCCCGACCGGTCGCCTCGGCCGATCTGCTGCCCGAGCGGGTCCTGGCCGGCGACGGCCACGCCCGACGGCTGCTGGCCGAGCAGATCTACCAACCGTTGGTCGCGGCGGGTGGCGACCTGGTGGCGACGTTGACCGAGTTCCTCGCCCAGGGCGGATCGATCGAAGCGACCGCCCGGGCCCGCTACATCCACCCCAACACGGTGCGCTATCGGCTGCGGCGCATCCAGGAGGTCACCGGCTACAGCGTCACCGACCCCCGCGACGCCTACGTCCTGCGCCTGGCCCTCACCCTGGGGCGGCTGCTGACCTGAGACCGGCGGGCGTCCGCGGCCGCCGACCGGCCGCTCAGGCTTAGCCTGCTCTCAGAAACGCACAACCTCCACAATCAACACCCGGGTTTCCGGCGTACACTCGGGCAATCATTTGTAGGTTTCCTACAAAGCCTGGCGTCCAGTTTCGTGGTGGCATGGGCGACGGACAAGTCGCGTCCACGTCAGAGTAGAGGGGTGCTCGCAATCGTCGCGCCCGGTCAGGGCGCCCAGACCCCTGGCTTTCTCGCATCCTGGCTCGCAGAACCCCGGTTCGCCGATCGGCTGGCATGGTTCTCCGCTGTCAGCGGACTCGACCTGGCCCACTACGGCACCGAGGCCGACGCCGAGACGATCCGTGACACCGCCATCGCCCAACCCCTGCTGGTCGCTGCCGGTCTGGCGGCGGCCGCCGAACTGACCTCGGACGCCGCAGTGGCCGGCATCCTCGCGGGCCACTCGGTGGGCGAACTCACCGCGTCCGCGCTCGCCGGGGTGCTGAGCGTCGAACAGGCGCTCGTCCTGGTGCGCGAACGGGGTGCCCAGATGGCCGCGGCCAGCGCGGTTCGCCCCACCTCGATGATGGCCGTGGTAGGAGGCAACGCCGACGAGGTGCTCGCCGCGATCGACGCCGCCGGATTGACCGCGGCCAACAACAACGGCTCGGGCCAGATCGTGGCCGCCGGCACCGTCGAGCAGCTTGCCGAGCTCGGCGCCAACCCGCCGGCACGCGCCCGGCTGATCCAGCTCAGCGTTGCCGGGGCCTTCCACACGGTCCACATGGAGCCGGCGGTGGCCCACCTGACCCGGCTGGCGCGGACGATCCAGACCGGGCAGCCGCGCACTCGACTGCTCTCCAACGCCGACGGCGCGATCGTGGACAGCGGCGCGGACTACCTCCAGCGATTGGTCAAGCAGGTCGCCAACCCGGTGCGGTGGGATCTGTGCCTGCAGACCATGGCCGAGCTCGGCGTGACCGGGCTGCTGGAGCTTCCGCCGGCCGGTACGCTCACCGGCATCGCCAAGCGCAATCTCAAGGGAGTCGAACTGTTCTCACTCAACACCCCCGACCAGTTGCCCGCCGCGCGGGATTTCGTCGCCAATCACGGAGGTAACGCGTGACCACCCTGAACGCCAGCGTCGGTTCGCCCTACGCCCGGATTCTCTCGATCGCCTCGGCGGTCCCGAGCCGGGTGCTCGACAACGAGTACATGGTGCAGTTCATCGATTCCTCCGATGAGTGGATCCGGCAGCGCACCGGCATCGAGGAGCGCCGCTGGCTGGCCGAGGGCGAGTCACTGGAGAGCCTGTCGCTGGACGCTGCCCGGAAGGCGATCGAGCGGGCCGGGCTCCAGCCCACCGAGGTGGACGCGCTGCTGCTCTCCACCGTCTCCCACTACCACCAGACGCCCGCGCTCGCGCCGCAGCTGGCCGAACAGCTGGGCATGGTGGACGCCGTCGCGTATGACATCTCGGCCGCCTGCGCCGGCTTCTGTTACGCGCTGGCTCAGGCCGAGGCCCTGGTTCGGGCCGGCTCCGCCCGGCACGTCCTGGTGATCGGGGCGGAAACCCTGAGCGAGATGACCGACATCCACGACCGTGGCACGGCCTTCATCTTCGCCGACGGCGCCGGAGCGGCGATCGTCGGCCCCAGTGAGGTCAACGGCATCGGGCCGGTCGTGTGGGGTTCGGACGGCGCCCAGGCCAGCGCGATCTGGCAGACGGCCGACTGGAAGTCGGCCGTCGAGCAGGGCACCTGGCCCGCCCTGTCGATGGACGGCCGGGCCGTGTTCAAGTGGGCGACGAGCTTCATCGCGACCGCCACCGCCCGCTGCCTGGAGCAGGCCGGCATCTCCCCCGACGAGCTCGACGTGTTCATCCCGCACCAGGCCAACAATCGGATCACCGACACCCTGCTGCGCTACCTCAAGCTGCCGGAGAAGGTGGTCGTCGCCCGCACCATCAAGGGCCTGGGCAACAACTCCGCCGCCTCGGTCCCGATCGCGATGGACGCGCTCCTGGCCTCCGGTGAGGCCCGAAGCGGCCAGACCGCGCTGCTGATCGGTTTCGGCGCTGGGCTGGTTTACGCCGGCCAGGTCGTCACCCTCCCCTAGTTCCCCGGCACCGCCGGAGCCCGCCACCAACAACAAGGAGAAAACCCCGTGGCCACCACTGAAGAGATCCGTTCCCAGCTCGCCGAGCTCGTCAACGACGTCGCCGGCGTCCCGGTCGACGAGGTCCAGCTGGACAAGTCCTTCGTCGAGGATCTCGACGTCGACTCGCTGGCGATGGTCGAGATCATCGTCGGGTGCGAGGAGAAGTTCGGCGTCACCATTCCCGACGAGGAGTCGAAGAACCTCAAGACCGTGGGCGACGCCGTCGCCTACATCGAGGCTCACAGCTGACCCAGCCGCCGTCTGGTCGGTTGAGCTTGTCGACACCCGCTGCCATCACATGTCCACGGGTCTCGACGGGCTCGACCGCCGATGCTGAGTGATCTGTCCGCCACAGCCCGTCGATCCTGATTCGCCGGGAGCTGGAACCGAGGCGATTTCGCCAGACGACCCCGACCGTCCTTCACCCAACCTGCGGAGCATCATGACTGAGATTGTGATCACCGGCCTCGGCGCCACCACCCCCCTGGGCGGCGACCTGGCCTCCACCTGGGCCGGCCTGCTGGCCGGGAAGTCCGGCGTCACCAGGATCGCCGAGGAGTGGGCGGACGACCTGCCCGCGAAGATCGCCGCCTCCGTGGTCGTCGATCCCTCCGAGGTGATCGACCGGGTGAAGGCCCGGCGCCTCGACCGTTCCACCCAGCTGGCTCTCATCGCGGCCCGGGAGGCCTGGCAGGATGCCGGCTTCGACTGGGAGGCGGACGAGCAGCCGGACGTCGATCCGCAGCGGCTGATCGTCTCCCTTGCCAGCGGCATCGGCGGCCTGCACTCGCTGCTCAACAACTGGGATGTGCAACGCGACAAGGGCTACCGCCGGGTGAGCCCGTTCACCATCCCGATGCTGATGGCCAACGCGCCGGCCGCGAATGTCGGCATGCAGGTGCACGCCAAGGCCGGGGTGCACACCCCGGTGTCGGCCTGCGCCTCCTCCAACGAGGCCATCGCGCTCGCCCTGGACCAGTTGCGGCTGGGCAGGGCCGAGGTCGCCGTGGTCGGGGGGACCGAGGCGACCATTCATCCGTTGCCGATGGCGGCCTTCGGCCAGATGCAGGCGCTCAGCCGCCGCAACGACGAGCCCGAGCGGGCGTCGCGTCCCTGGGACGTCGACCGCGACGGTTTCGTGATGGGCGAGGGCTCGGCCGTCATGGTGATCGAGACGCTGGAACACGCCAGGGCTCGCGGCGCCAGGATCTACGGCACCCTGGCCGGAGCCGGCATCACGGCCGACAGCCATGACATCGTCCAGCCCGATCCCTCCGGCGAAGGCCAGTTCGGTGCGATGCGTAAGGCGATCATCGACGCCGGGCTGCAGGCCTCCGACATCAAACACGTGAACGCCCACGGCACCTCGACCCCTCAGGGCGACGTTACCGAGGCCGGGTCGATCCGCTACGGCCTGGGCGACGCCGTCGACGGCTGCGTGGTCACCTCCACCAAGTCGATGACCGGCCACCTGCTGGGCGGGGCGGGTGCGCTGGAGACGGTGGCCTCCGTCCTGGCCCTTCGCGACCGGATGGTGCCGCCGACGATCAATCTGGAGAACCCCGAACCCGGCCTGGGCATCGACATCGCGGCGAACGTCGCGCGTCCGCTGCCCGAGGGCGACCTGGCCGCGATCAACAACTCCTTCGGCTTCGGCGGCGCCAACGTCGCCGTCGCGGTGACCAACGCCAACATCACCGGGTAGCGGCGCGGGCGTCACTCCCGCAGCGGCGGGAATCTCAGCCAAGGCCCGGTGAGCCGGGTCGACCCCCCAGCCGGCGCGGGGAGGTTGGTGGCGTGGCTAGCTCACCCGGTGCAGCCAGCGGACGGGAGCGTCCTCGCCGGCGTGGCGGAACACCTCGAGTTCGGCGTCCCAGTCGGAGCCGAGCAGTTCCGCGAGGGCCTCGCGGATCGGTTTGCCTCCGAGGGCCTCGCTGACCAGAGCGCGCTTGATCCGGTTCTCGTGCACCAGGATGTCGCCGTTGCGCCCGGTTGCCGCCGAGAACACCCCCAGGGCGGGGGTGTAGGCCCACCGCATCCCTTCGCTGCCCCGAACGCCTTCCTCGGTCACCTCGAAGCGCAGCCGCTGGCAGCGCACCAGCGCACTGGTGAGTCCGGCGCCGGTTCCCGGCTCCCCCGCCCAGGAGAACTCCGCCCGCAGCGATCGAGGCTCGACCGGCTGCGACGTCCATTCGAAACGGACCGGAGAACCCAGTGCGGCGCCCGCCGCCCACTCGATGTGCGGGCAGAGCGCAGTGGGCGCGGAGTGGATCCAGATGATCCCGCGCGTGGTCTCCATGTTGTCGTCCCCTTCGCCGAGATGAGCCTTCCCCAGCGCACTCGACCCGAAAGGGATACCTCATTGTGCCCCACCCGTCACACCAGCACCAGCCCACCCCTCCGGAGCGCACGCTGTGATCAAAGCGACGTCGCACCCACTGGTACTCCGGCGTGGCCGGGTTGCTCGTCCGGCGAAGCGGCCGGACCCGGCTGCTACGGCCAGCGGGAGGCCAGGGAGGCCACCGCCAGCGAGGCCAGGATGGCGAAGGCCAGGGCGTAGCCGGCGTACTGCTCGGTGACCTCGCGGTCCTCCTTGACGTAGCCGACGGTGTTCGCGATGGACTCGTAGACCTGCTTCAGTTCGGCGTTGGTGCCGGCGGAGAACTTCTTGCCGCCGGAGATGCGGGCGATCTGCTCCAGTTCGTAGTGATCGACCGGGACCGGCTCGCACCGGCCACCACTCTCCACGCAGCCGTGCTGGGTGCCGTAGGCGATGGTGTAGATCGGAGTGCCGAGCTCCTTGGCCGCCCGCGCGGCGACATCGGAGGGGCGTCCGACGTTGGTGAAGCCGTCACTCAGCAGCACGATCGCGCCGGGCGCCGGATCGTCCGGATGCTCCGGATCGGGCGGGGCCTGCGCCAGTGCGTCCAGCGAGGCGAAGATCCCTTCCCCGATCGCCGTGGACGGCGCGACTTCGAGGTTCTCGATGGCCGCCGCGACCATGCCCCGGTCAGTGGTCGGCGGCACCACGACTGCCGGGGTGGCGGCGAAGCTCACCAGCGCGACGTTGAAGCCGGTGGGCAGCATCCCCAGGAAGTCCTGAGCCGCGGACTTGGCTGCCTGCAACCGGTTCGGCGAGACGTCTTCGGCCAGCATCGAGCGCGAGATGTCGATCGTCAGCACCACCGTCGCGCGATCCCGCGGCACCTCCACCTGACCCTTCGGCTGGGCGTAGGCCACGTTCAGCGCCGCGAGGCTGAGCACCGCGGCGCCGACCGCCAGATGGCGCTTCCACGCCTGCTGCTGCGGCAGCACCCGTTCCAGCTTGCCGATCGAACGGTGGCGGGCCCGGGAACGTCTGCGCCACAGCAGTCCCAGGTACAACAGCAGCAACACCGGGATGATCAGCAGCCACCACAGCCGCTCAGGACGCATGAACTGCAACCAGGACTCCATCACGGCCACCTCGCTCCCAGCGACACCGCGGCCAGCGCGGCCACCACGGCGAAGGCCAGTCCGTAGCCCGCCCACAGCGCGGTGGTCTCCTTCTTGACCGGCACCATGCCGACCTCGCTACGAATGTTGGAATAGACCCGCTCCAGCTCCGGCAGGCTCTCCGCCTCATAGGCGTCCCCGCCCGTCAGCTGCGCGATGCTGCGCAACAACGCCGTGTCCGGCGGCACCGGCTCGCGCTTGCCGTCCAGGTCGACATAGCCGTTCTCGGTGCCGTAGGCGATGGTGTAGACCGGCACCTTGGCCTTCTGAGCCTCGCTGGCCGCCTGCAGCGGTGAGCGCCCCGCGGTGTTCTGCCCATCGCTCAGCAGCACGATCGCGCCCGGCGCAATGCTGCCGTCCTCGCCCATCGGCGCCATCTGCAGCGCCGAGATCGCGGTATAGATCGATTCGCCGATCGCTGTCGAGTCCTGCACCCGCATGGTGCTGATCGCCTGCCGCGCCTGAACTCGATCCAGCGTCGGTGGCAGCCGGACGGCCGGGCTGCCGGACATGCTGACCACGGCGAGGTTGAACTTCTCCGGGAGCGCTTCGGCGAACGCGATCGCGGCCTGCTTGGCCGCGTCGAGCCGGTTGGGCTTGACGTCGGTGGCCTGCATCGACTGGGAGATGTCGATCACCAGGACGACGGTGGCGCGCTCGCGGGGCATCATGTCCACACCGTTGGGACGGGCCCACGCCGCACTCAGCGCGATCAAGGAGGCCAAGGACAACGCGAACGCCAGGTGCCGCCGCCACTGCGACTGCTTGCGCATCACCTGCGAGAGCAGGGTGGTGTTGGTGTAGCGCATGCCGGCCTTCTTCTTGCGCAGCACGGCGAGGATGTAGCCCGCGATCACGAGCGGCACGATCAGCAACACCCAGAGGCGTTCGGGGTTGAGGAAGCTGAGCTCGAACATCACTTGCTCACCCCTTGCGGCGGCTGGTGCAGCATGGCTGCCGTCCGCCGATAGGAGAGCACGAAACGCGCGATGTCATGCACCCAGTCTCTATCGGTACGCAACTGGATGTGCGCGGCACCGGCACGACGCAGCGCCACCCGGGTCCGTTCCCGCTGCGCGGCGGCCGCGGCGTCCATCCGGGCACGGGCGGCATCGTCGCTGGTGTTGACGTACCGCTCGAAGTCGGTCTCCGGGTCGCGGATCAGCAGGTCGCCGACGTCCGGGAAGGACGCCTCGTGGGAATCCACCACCTCGACGGCCAGCACCTGATTGCGGATCGACAGGTGCCGGATCGCGCGTTCCCACGCCGGCGGGACGTTCGGGTCGAGCTCGTAGTCGCCGGCGGTCAGGAAGTCGGAGACCACCAGCCGCATCCCGCGACGCCGCTCGGTGCGGGCCAGCCGCTCGATGCCGTCGGCCAGGTCGAACGGACCGTGCGTCCGGTCGGAGACGATCGGCTCGGTGAGCATCCGGCGCAGCAGCCCGTACAGCGCCGTCCGTCCGGAGCGCGCTGGCAGCCGGCGCAGCGAGTCCGGACGCATGATCATCCCACCGAACCGGTCGCCCATCTTCTGCGAGAGGAAGCCGATGGTGGCGATCGCGGCGATCCCCAGGTCACGCTTGGTGACACCCTCGGTGCCCCAGTTCATCGACGGCGTGACGTCCAGCAGCGCCCACACCTCCAGCTCGCGGTCGGCGATCGTGTCGCGGACGTGCGGAACGGTGGTGCGGGCGGTGACCGCCCAGTCGATCTTGCGGACGTCGTCCTGTCCGGGGACGTAGACCCGCGCATCGCTGGATTCCGAACCGGGCCCGGGCAACAGCCCCTGATGATCGCCATGCAGGAAACCCTCCAGCCGTCGGACGATCACCAACTCGAGCCGGCGCAGCGCCGCCTCGGGGGCGAGCTTGTTGAGCGGGAGGGTGGGGGCGGTGGGTTCGGCCAGCACCGACCGCACCGCGCCGAGGTCGTCGGGCGGTGAGGCGAAACCGGGAGTCGACACGCCCCGCCTCAGGCCTGGGCGAACCGTTGCGGCTGGCGCTGCTGCTGGTTCCAGACCGGGGTCGGCGGCGGCACCATCGCAACGATCCGCTCGACCACCTGGGCGGGCGTGATGTTGTCGGCCACAGCGTCGAAGCCCAGCACCAGGCGGTGCGACATGAC
This sequence comes from uncultured Propionibacteriaceae bacterium, assembly GCA_964435735.1. GTDB lineage: Bacteria > Actinomycetota > Actinomycetes > Propionibacteriales > Propionibacteriaceae > Propionicimonas. The sequence continues at coordinate 19,571 of CAYSZZ010000012.1, read as the reverse complement.
GTCCTTGGCGATCGCCTGGACGTCGGTGGGCAGCACGTAGTCGCGGCCGTGGATGAGCGCCAGCGCACGGGCGGCGCCCACCAGGCCCAGCGTGGCGCGCGGCGAGCAGCCGACCTGGATCACCGGCAGCAGGTCGGGCATGCCGAACTCGTCCGGGGTGCGGGTGGCCAGAACCAGCCGGACGATGTACTCCGCGACCAGGTTGTGGACGAAGATGCCTGAGGCCTGGTCCTGCAGCGCCCTGACCTTGTCGGGGTCGAGGACGGGGCTGGGCTTGGGCACGGTAAGGCCGCTCATCCGGCGCAGGATCTCGAACTCCTCGTTACCACGCGGGTAGGGCACGTCGACCTTGAGCAGGAAGCGGTCGCGCTGGGCCTCGGGCAGCGGGTAGACGCCCTCGGATTCGATCGGGTTCTGGGTCGCGATCACGATGAACGGCTCGGGCACCGGGAAGGTGGTGCCGCCGATCGACACCTGCCGCTCGGCCATCAGCTCCAGCATCGCCGACTGCACCTTGGCCGGGGCGCGGTTGATCTCGTCAGCCAGCACGAAGTTGACGAAGACCGGCCCGAGGGCGGTGTCGAACTTCTCCTGGCTGGAGGAGTAGATCCGCGTGCCGACGATGTCGGAGGGCACCAGGTCGGGGGTGAACTGGATGCGGGCGAAGTCGCCGCCCACCACGGTGGCGAAGGAACGCACCGCCAGCGTCTTGGCCACGCCGGGCACTCCTTCCAGCAGCACGTGGCCCTTGGCCAGCAGGCCGACCATCAACTGCTCGACCATGTGCTCCTGCCCCACGATGACCCGCTGCACCTGGGCGATCGCCTCGCCGAGCAGTTTCGAGGCGTCCTTGATCGCAGGGTTGGTCGCCGCGGCAGCGGGGGCCGGCGCCGGTGCCGTTCTGGCGGGCGGCTGTCCGGCCGATGGGTGCGCCTGGCTCTGGGGAGCGATCGGCTGTCCCTGCGGCGGCGGATAGCCCAGCGGTGGCTGCATCGGGTTGCTCACGCGGCGCTCCTGCTCTGGTCAAGGTTGTCGTGACGTGCAGCGACCACGATACCGCCCCCGTTCCACCCCACTCCTGGTGGTTTTGGGGCTGGCACAATGGGCGAGGTACGCAAGCCGTTTGCTCGAGACGATGGGATCCGATGACGACGCCACAGCCACCCGCCGGTGCGGACGGCGACCTGCCGCGGCTCTCGCCGCTGTGGCGTGACGATCCGCCCAAGGTGGGCGATTTCTGGCTGGACGCGCGATTGACCGCCGCCCCCTCGGGAGTGGCTTACGTCGCCCACGACGACCAGTCCACCTCGGTCATGCTGATCCTGCTCTCCGAGGGTGCCGCCGCCGATCCCGCCGCCCGCGATCGGCTGGGCGGCGAGGTCGACAAGCTGCACATCGACACCGTGATCGCCCGCGGCGGGCGCGGGCAGTCCGAGGGCCGGCTCGGCCATCGCAGCCGGGACGAGGACGACGACCCGGTCGGTCCCAACGATCCGCCGCTGGCGCCCTGGGTGGCCCTGGCCTACGACGGCAGCGCGGCCGCGCTGACCGAAGCCGACCGGATCCTGGCAGCGGTCGAATTGTCGCGACTGCCGCTCCAGGGGACGCCGAGCGGCCCCGCCTACCGGCTGCACTGGATCGACCACACCCGTCCGGGGGTGTCCCGGCTGTGGCCACTGCCCTGGCCCGGGCGGAACGATCGCGCCGGCTGGCTCAGCATCCTGGCCTCCTGGCTGCTGATGATGCTCCTGGCGGCACTCGCCGTCCTGATCGCGATTCTCATCTTCCAGCAGGCCCCGCAGACCTCTCCGCCGCCACCCGTCCCACCGACCGGGTCGCCGCCACCGTCCAGCGGCTCACCGCCACCCAGCAGCGGCTCTCCCCCGCCCAGCAGCGCCTCGCCCTCCGCCAGCGAGTCGTCCCCGTCCTCCGGCTCGCCGTCGCCCAGCTCAGGTTCCCCTTCGCCTTCGGGCTCGGAATCCGGCTCGCCGTCGCCGTCGCCGGGCGAGTCCAGCCAATCCGCCGAGCCGTCCCCAGGCGGCTCGGAATCGCCCTCGGGGGCTCCCGGTTCCCCGACTCCCAACTCCCGGCTCTAGGCGTTACCCACCCGAGAAGTGCTACCTGCGCGATCCCAGCCCCGCGCATTAGGGTCCAGTACCACAGGTGCCAGCGACGGCCCTTCAGCAGACAGGATTTCCCATGGCAGTCATCACCATTTCCCGCCAGGCCGGCAGCCGTGGCGCGCGGATCGCGCGCGGGCTGGCCAAGGAACTCGGCTGGGAGTTCGCCGACAAGTCCACCGTCAACCGAGTGATCCGACAGTACGGCCTGGTTCGGCTCGACGACCTCTACAACGAGTTGCCTCGGCTGCGCGACCTGTTCAGTGACAACGCCGCGCTCACCATCGAGATGATGAACGAGACCATCGCGGCCATCGCGGCACGCAACAACGTGGTGATCCTCGGACGGGGGGCGTTCGCCGTCCTGCGGGATGTCGCCGATGCGCTGAACGTGTTCATCGAGGCCCCGCTGGAGGCCCGCGTGGCACGGATAGCCAAGCGCGATGACACCGATCTGGAGGCCGCCGAGGAACGCGTCAAGGCAGATGACAAGCTGCGTCGCCGGTTCATCCGCCGCTACTACAGCACAGACTGGTCCGAGCCGGAGAACTACGATCTGGTGGTCGATACCGGCGAGATCACCGATGACGAGGCGATCGAGCAGATCCTGGCAGCGCTCCACGCGCTCCCCACCCGCGTCGAGGGCGCGTCCACCGAGACACTGCAGGTGCATCCCGTTCTGGCGCAGACCATCAATGAGGTGATGGGCGACAAGGCGTAGCCGGGCAGAATGGGCCGCATGCCTCGCTTCGCACCCAACCGACTGGACCGCGCGGTCCTCGCCTCCCTGACCGCCTTCCTCGGGCGCCGGCCCACCATCCTGGCGTGGGCGCCCACCGCTGAGGGCTGGGTGGTGGGCCTGCCCGGAGCGATGCTGCTGGGCAACGGAGAGTCATGGCACTGCTTTGCCTGGCATCAGGTGACCACCGGTCAGTGGGACAGCCCCAGCGGCCGGTTGAGTTGGCTGGACGCAGCCGGCTTCCAGCACGAGGCGACGCTGGAAGGTGGCGGGCGGTTCGCCGACCTGTTCCATGAGCGGGTCAGCGCCTCGGTCGTGGTCAGCCGGCGGGTGGAGCTGGCCACCGGTCGGCACATCACGCTCGCACTGCGCCGCAATCTCGAACCGGGTTCGGATCAGACCACCTGGCAGGTCACCCCGGGTGTCGGTGTCGACCTTGCGGACCCGGCCACGCAGGCCATGGTGGACCAGGAACTGGCTGCGGCCCATACCGATTTCGGGTTGGCCTGAGGTTGCTGGTAACGTAGCGCCGCGCGATCCCCTGTAGCTCAATTGGCAGAGCGTCGGACTGTTAATCCGCAGGTTCCTGGTTCGAGTCCAGGCGGGGGAGCTTTCCAGCGAAAGGCGTCTTGACAAGGTGGGGAACCAGGTCAGGACGCTTCTGTTTTTGGGTCGGGGCTGAATCAGCTCAGCCCGAGCGTGTGGAAGGCGTTGGCCAGACCGTCCTCGTCCACATGATCAGTCACCAGATCGGCGACCGCAGCCAGCTCCGCAGGAGCGTTCCCCATGGCAACCGCCGTCCCGCAGGTGCGCAGCAGCTCCAGGTCGGGCAGGGCGTCGCCGAACCCGATCATCTCCGCGGTGCCGACACCGAGGTGTTGGGCCAGTCGCAGGACCGCGGCCCCCTTGTGGACACCCAGCTGGCCGATCTCCCCGAACTCCGGCCGCTTCCCGGTTCCGCTCCAGGTGCTGATCACAGCCTCCCCCTCGAAGTCACGAGCGAGTTGTGCCAGGTCGACGGCAGGCTCCAGCACGAAGCTGATCTTGTTCACATCGTCGCGCGGGGCCGTCCGGCCGTAGATCAACGCCGGGATCATCGACACGATCTTGGTGATGCTTGCGGCGTCCGGTTCGCCGTAGATGCCCGCCGCCTTGACCGGGAGGTTGTCGCTGGCGAACAGCCCCGAGTTGCATTCGACGTAGTAGCCGAACCGATTCGCGTCCAGCCAGCCGAGCGCGCGGTCGACCACGTCCGGGGCCAGCACCTGATGGTGGACCACCTGACCGTCGTGTTCGATGTAGCTGCCGTTGCCGCCGATGAGACCGTCGATACCGAGCTCCCACAACTCTGGATAGATCTCGGCGCGAGAGCGCCCGGTGCACAGGTAGACCAGATGTCCGTTGACGCGGGCCTGGCGGACGGCGCGGGCCGCGCTGGCGGGCAACTCGGTCCGGTAGTTGACCAGAGTGCCGTCAACGTCCAGCAGGACGACGCGGCGACCTGCGGACGATGCCATCAGGAGGTCCCTTCTCGGGGGCGGCGCTAGTGGATCAGCGCCTTCAGAAGAACGAGGGCCAAACCGAAGGCGGCCGTGATGAAAGCACCCGTCAACCGGACCCACACCCTATCCGACCAGCGCGACACTCCGCCGTAGCCGAGCACCCCGAGAAGGCCCACGTTCACCCACAACGTTGCCCAGATCGCCTGTTCCTGGGTGATCGGTGCCAGAAGACTGGCGCCCAGGACCACGGCCGGGACGACCGGCGCGAGCAGCATGCCCCACAGATGCGCCAGCGAGTGCCGCACCGCGCCGGCCAACCGTCCGCGGGCCGGACTGCCGGCGTCCGGCTCATCGCCGAGGTGGGCTACCGTCCCGGCGTACACGTGCGCCAGCCAGAACACCAGTGCGGTCCCCAGCACCTTGAGCAGAACGGTGACCGCCGGGGTGTCGGACTGATTGGCGAGGATCACCAGCAGGCCGGAGACCAGCACCACGCCGTACACCGAAGACTCCGAGGCGAGCATCGATACGATCGGATGCCGCACGTTGGTTGCCGGAGACTGGGTCATGGGCCCATTGTGGTGCCTTCGTGGGCCTCCGCCGACCAGCGGCCGAACCACCCCGCGAGGGTCGTCCGGCGCAAGGCGGAGTCCCGGACCATCTCGCCGGCCCCGCGACCGGTCGGAGCGCTCCCGCGCGAAGGCCTCGTTCGCTTGCCCTCCCATGCTGATCGACGACGCACGCCCGGACGTAGTGCCGGTCGGTACTTGTGCGCTGTCCCTATGCCGTCTCTGTCAGCGCGCAGGAGCCTCGGTACGATCGACTCAGTTGCTCCTGAGGATCCCCATGACCATCGACACAGCATCGACCATCTGGTTCTCGGGCCATCCCTGGTCGATCAAGACCTCCGTCGGCCCCGTGGGACCGGGACCCAACGTGTTCTCCGCCGGCAATGTCGAGCTCGACTCGGCGGGGCGTCTGCTGCTGCGCATCACCGCCTCGGCCTCGGAATGGACCTGCGCCGAGGTGGTGGGCATCGGCGAGTACGGCTACGGGGTTTACCGCTGGACGCTCGCCTCAGCAGTCGACCGGTGGGATCCTGCGGTGGTGCTGGGCATGTTCACCTGGTCGGACGCGCCTGCGCAGGCGAATCGCGAACTCGACATCGAGTTCTCCCGCTGGGGGGAGCCCCACAATCCGGTTTCCGGCGGCTTCACCATCCAGACTCCGGCCGGACCGATCGAGCATCGCTTCGAACCAGCGACCGGATCGAGCGAGCACACCCTGGTGTGGTTGCCAGGCCGGGCGCTCTTCCGCAGCCGCTTCGGGACCGTCGAGCGTCATTGGGTCTACGAAGGACCCGAGGTTCCCTCCCCCGGTGAAGACGTCGCACCCCGGATGAACCTGTGGCTGTTCCGCGGCGTGCCACCGGAGAAGCCGCTGGAACTCGCCATCGAGAGCTTCAGTTACACCCCCGGTCAGGACGCTTGGACACTCCCCGTCATCAGCGGCTACCGTGGCCCAGGAACACGTTCGGGGCGGTAGCTCAGCCGGTCAGAGCAAGGGACTCATAATCCCTGGGTCGTGGGTTCGAGCCCCACCCGCCCCACCGGCAGATTACTGCTCGTTCACTAGGCATCTTACTCTGCGGTGGCCGCGCCGCAACAGGCCAGGAGGTTGCACCAGGGACCCCTCCTATTGCACGATATGCGTACGTCGTGCAATAAGGATCGGAGGCTCCGATGGGCCGCGAACGCCGCGAGTTCGGGTCGATCCGCAAGCTCGCGTCCGGCCGCCACCAGGCCGTTTACACCGGCCCGGACCTGCTGCGACACGTGGCACCGACCACCTTCCAGGCGAAAATCGACGCCGAGGGCTGGCTCCACGAGGAGCGCAAGCTGATCGAGGCCAACGAATGGTCTCCCCCCAAGCACCGAGCCGAAAAGGCGCGGGCGGTGGCGACGACGCCCGACTTCGAGACCTACGCGAAGAAGTGGATCGCCAAGCGCCGCACCGACAAGGGCGAGCCGCTACGGGCGTCCACCAGGGCGAACTACGAGGCGACGCTGGAGCACCACCTTGTGCCAACGTTTGGCCGGATGCGGATGCGCGACATCACCAAGGGCGCGGTACGCCGCTGGTACGAGGACACGCTGGAGGGCAACGGCGACACCCCGCGGGCGAACTCGAAGGCGTACGGGCTCCTGCGGGCGATCATGAACAGCGCGGTCGACGAGGATCTGATCGAGGCCAGCCCGGTGCACATCCGCGGTGCCGGCTACCAGCCGAAGCGTCGCCGGCTCGAGCCTGCCTCGATCGAGGAACTCGAGGTGATCGTCGAGAACATGCCGGAGAAGTGGAAGCTGATGGTGCTGCTCGCGTCGTGGTGCGCGCTGCGCTACGGCGAGATCGCCGAGCTGCGTCGCAAGGACATCAAGCTGCGCCACGTGAGCGGCCGGTGGACCGGGGTGATCCAGGTGCGCCGAGGCGTGGTCTGGGTGAACCGCAAGATCCAGGTCGAGCCGCCCAAGTCGGAGGCCGGCATCCGCGACGTGGCGATCCCGCCGCACCTGATCCCGATCATCAAGGAGCACCTCGAGACCTTCGCCGGGCCCGGTCAGGAGGGGCTGCTATTCCCCGCCGCCAACGGACGGCAGCAGTGGCCCTCCACGATCACGAGCTACTTCAAGAAGGCCGCGGAGATCGCCGGTCGCTCCGACCTACGCTTCCACGACCTCCGTCACACTGGTGCCGTGATGGCCGCCCAACAGGGGGCGACGCTCGCTGACCTCCAGGCGAGACTTGGGCACTCCACGGCGAACGCTGCGTTGCTCTACCAGCACACCGCCAAGGGCCGCGACCAGTTGATTGCGGAGAACCTGTCGCGTCTCGCACTTGGGTAGCCGGCGCTCACAGGCTCGCCAGACCTTCAGAGCCGTGGAGCACGTTACGAGCAGCGTGCGCTCATGCGCTTGACCGATATGCTCGGCGCGAACAATCCATGTCAGGGGAGTCGATGGGAAGACTGCACGTAACGCAGATTGAGAAGCGGTTGGGTGAGACGGTCCTGCCTCTTGTCGACGTCAGCGACCTTCAGAAGTACAAGCAGGTCGATGCCGAGAAGACGGCCAAGAGCCGGGCACTGGCAGCCTTCGCAGCAATGCACGTTGCAGGCGTCAACGCGGACGAAGCCGCGTCAGCGATCACGGATGAGCCGGGTGACAACGGAATTGATCTCGCATTGGCACTTCCAACACAACGCCGCATCGTAATAGTGCAGTCAAAGTGGGCAGAAGACAGCGCGGGAAGCGCGAGCAAGGATGACATGCTCAAGCTTCGAGCCGGACTTGATGACCTTGTCTCCTGCAAGTGGAACAAGTTCGGGCCGAAACTCACTGCCCTCAAGGACGACCTCGAGGAACTTCTTTACGACCCCAAGGTTCAGATAGATATTGTGTTCGCGCACCTAGGCAGGGCCGAGATAGCCGACGAAGTCCAAGAGGTCATCGATGATTACCTCCGCGATATGAACGACCCGAGTGAGACCGCGACGTTTACATACCTGAATCAAGGCCGGCTACATCGACTACTCGTTGCAGAAACGACCACAGCCAAGATCGACCTTGAGGTAGATGTATCTGATTGGGGCACCTTGGACACGGGACCTCAAGCATTCTACGGCCACGTCAGCGGCTCCGACATAGCCGACTGGTACCAAACTTACGGAGACTCCCTCCTTGTTCAGAATGTGCGGATGCACCTCAGTGATTCCGAAGTGAACGAGGGCCTGCTCCAGACTCTGCGTGACGAGCCATCATCGTTCTGGTACTACAACAATGGCATCACGATGCTGTGTGAGAAGATTGTGAAGGCGCCTGCCGGCGGTGCCGATAGGCGGGTCTCGCGATTCGGTCTCACTGGAGTGTCCATCGTAAACGGAGCACAGACCGCAGGAACGATCTCGCGCTTCAGTCAGCAGGGTGGCGACCTCTCCTCTGTTCAAGTCTTGGTTCGTTTCATCTCGCTGGAGAATGCTGCGCCCGAGTTTGCTAGCAACGTAACCAAGGGCACGAATACTCAAAACAGGATCGGAGGCCGTGAGTTCGTCTCGATGGATCCCGAGCAGGGTCGTCTGAGGGATGAGTTCGCCGTTGCGGGCCTGACTTACGTGTTTCGCACCGGCGAAGCCTCACCGCCCCCGCAGGCAGGCTGCGACCTCGATGATGCGACTGTCGCGCTAGCTTGCGCCCATAGTGCGCAGCTGGCCACTCAGGCAAAACGCGAAATTAGCAGACTCTGGGATGATATATCCAAGGCTCCGTACAAGTTGCTGTTCAACTCTTCCACAACCTACCTGCATGTCTGGCGAACCGTGCAGGCACTGCGAATGGTTGAGGAAGAGCTGAGAAATGCGCGTCGAGAACTGGTCGGGCGTGATCAGTTGATCGCTACGCACGGCAATAGGGCGCTGCTCAATCTGCTCTTCCAGCAGGTTAGCCTCAATGGGCTCGACGACCCTGATCGAGATTGGGACGCCGCCCTAACCAAGATCCGCAGCAAGTTCTCGCCGACACTGCAATCGATGATCGAGATCGTGAACTCAGATTTTCCGGGGTACCCAGCGAGCACTTTCAAGAATGCGTCGAAGGTCGCGGCAATCGGCAAGGCCGTGCTGGCAGACGTGTCCGCCACGGCATCAACCTCATCCTAGCAGCGCCATTCGAGCGACGGGCTCTCGTGTATGGCCGCTGGCCGCGAGGGTCGCGGCCGGAGCCAAGCATGTTCGAAGGCCGCGACTCGCCCTACCAGGCCGTCGTTGTCGGAACTCGCCTGAGCATCTTGTCGAGATCGCTGATGCGGACGCGGATGATCCGTCGGCCGGTCCGGAAGGCGGGAAGCTCACCCGCAGCGATGCGGCGGCGCAGGGTATGGACGCTGATGCCGAGGATGTCGGCGGCGGCGGACAGGGAAATGAAGGCGCCGGGCTTGGTGCTCTCGATGGCGGACATACTTGCTCCTTCTCGGTAGGTGGTGTTTAGAAGCCGATGCTGGGACCGTGTCGGTCGTGGCCATAGCCGGGTACGCGTTCGTGCTCCGGTCGGCGCCGAGGTGGCGGTGTGACGGTTTCCCACACTTCTTGCGTCCGCGGAGCCGGCGGCCAGCCCTGCCAGACCTTGGCAATGCCGGCGACGCGCCACCACAGCGCCGAGGCGGGGCGCTCATTCGGCAGCGGCCCCTCCCCGAGGGCACGCTCGACCAAGCCACCGACGTCAAGACCCCTCTCCTCGAGCCCGTGCAGCCGGCGCGCGATCACGATCCGCTCTGGGTCGTGCGCGAGTACCGGGTCGAGCGTCGGGAGAAGCCGTCCCCACTCCCCAGTGCCCAGCGATCGATCCAGCCGAGCGTCGAGGTCGCGCTGCCAGCGGGCCGCCGCGTCCCCCATGACCGGTGCTCCTGTAGCACGGCCGTCGGATGTCGGGACCCCCATCACCGCACGCCATATAGCGATGTCGCCGAGCAGGACTCCGTTTTCGAACATCCGAGGCGTGAGTGACATCGGGCCTAGCCAGCTCGGGGGGAGGTGGTGAGAACGGACCTCCCTCCGGACGGCGTCGGCTAACCCTTCGATCCGGTCAGCTCGGGCCTGCAGGTACGGTCCCCACACCTCGTCCTGTGCCACGCGGGACGGAAGGCCGCGCAGCCACGTCAACGGCCCAGGCGCCTTCTCGGGCACCAAGAGCTGGAGCCGAGAGTCCAGGACGGCGGCCGGGTCGCGGGCCGTGTCGAGTTCGTCCAGGTTCGCGGCCTGCCGTAGCAGCGCCACTGGGTCGTGGCCGTCCGCGGCCAGGCTGAGGAGGTCTGCGCGAAGGGTCTCCCACGCGGGGCACTCGGTCAGCCACAACACGATCTGGTCGGCTTCGTCGTCGAGTCGCCGGACGGCGTCTGCCCCGACGACTTGCTCGGCCGCGACGGCAAGCGCATCGGTGTAGCGGGCCACGGCCGGAGCGAGCAGCCGTGCCGGGTTGTCCTGCTCGCGCAGTTCCGTGCTGGCGGAGACTGGCGCGTCGTCGTGGGCAAGGATGCGCTCGAGCCGCTCGACGCCGGTGAGCAGGTACACCGAGTCGGTGTGAGCCAGTCCGTGCGGATCGCCGTCGCCGACCACCTGCAGGTAGACATGGTTGGCTCGCCGCCCGCGGGTGAGCATCGTGTACAGCTGCTCGCGGGACTCCTCCCCCGACGCCAGGCCGTGCATGGTGTCGGCGGTGAGGCCCTGGGCGCCGTGGATCGTTGTCGCGTAGCCGAGGTCGACCCATTCCTTCACGTAGTCGGCGGGCAGCGTCACGGCGTTCTTCGAGCGCAGGCTCTGGACGCGCAGGCTGCCGTCCGCTGCGACGGCCGCGACCCGCCACCGGTCGCCGTTCATCACCCAGTCGCGGCTCCCCACCGGCAGCCGGCGGTCGTTATGGCGGGTGATCACGAGGTCACCGGCCACCGCGACGTTGCCGTCGGCAAGACCGCCACCACGACCGAGCATGATGTCGCGTTCGTGGTACCGCTGCTGCGCGAGCTGGTTGAGTCTGGCGACGAGGTCACGGGTCGGGGCGAGCATGAGGGCGTCCAGGCCGTTCGCGTGGTCCTGCGTCCACGCGTCCAGCACCGCGCGTGCCATGGTGATGATGTCGCCGACGTGGACGCGGTTGTGGTCGAGGTAGTAGCCCAGCGCCTCCGCCCGACCCTCCCGAAGCGCCGTTGACGCCGCCGCCTCCCCCGGGTCGTCGAACCGGAGGACCTCGACGAGTCGACAGGCGCCGTGCTCGGCATCGATGTCCCTCAGGACGCCACCAGCGCCGATCGCGGACAACTGTCGGTCGTCTCCGATGAGGCGGACGCTGCCCCCGCGGATCATCACCTCGGCGATCGCCCGGTCGAGGCTGAGGGTGTCGGCCATGCCCGCTTCGTCGATGATGACCAGGCTCTTCGTCCCGATGGCGGTCATCCAGGCGGGCGCGGGCTGCTCGGGGTGGTCGAGGCTCCAGGTGAGTTTGGCGAGGGTGTCGCAGGGCACGTCGAGCTGGTCGGCGAGGGCCTTGGCGGCGGCCGCGGACGGCGCCAGCCCGACGACAGTGCCACCCGACTCCGTCCAGGCGGAGCCGAGGACGCGCATGGCGGTGGTCTTGCCTGTGCCGGCCGGGGCGATGGCGAGTTGGACTCGGCGTCCTGAGCAGGCCATGTCGCGGACGAGGTCGCTCTGGCCAGGTGTCAGCTGGGTCCCATTGGCGAGGGCTTCGAGCTGCGCGAGGTCGACGAGGCTCGGGTCGACGGAGCGCCCGTCGGTGCGCCCGGCATTGGCGACGATGCGCTGTTCTGCCTCGAGGACGCGGCTGGAGGTGTACCAGTCCACGCCGGGGATCGTGTAGACACTCCGGCCGTCCGACCGCCGTAGAGCGTCCGGCTCCTGGATCGGGTCGTCGATGCTGAGCCGGATCGAGCGGGTCTGCACGGCAAGGTCGACGATGGTGTCGACGACCCGGTCGAGCAGTTCGGCAGGGACACCGGCCGCACGGATCTGCCGCAGAGCTTCAGCACGGACGTGCCAGGTCTGCCAGGTCGAGCGCTCGCTCTCCAGGACGCCGATTACGCGGGCGGAGGTGTCGATGAGCCAGTCGGTGCTCGGCGTCTTCGGCTGGACGGCCGGTCGGTTAAGGACGGCGGCGAGCAGGCCGTCGACTCCCCCGGCGCCGAGAACCTGCTCAGCCTGCCCGCGCCAGGTGGCGCGCTGCTCGGCGAGTGACCGCGGCTCGTGCTTGGCCTCGCGGGTTTCGAGGTTGGCGCGTTGGGCGAGAGCGATCATCTCAGGCTCGGTGGGTGGACGGCCGTGGTCGGCGAGGAAGGCGGCGGCGAGTTCGTCGCGGCGGTGTTCGATCTGTCCGCGTCGGGTGGACCAACGGCCGGTTAGGCCGAGGTCGACCCCGTCGATCTCACGGACGGGTCGCTTGCCGGCTCCGGTGCTGCGCTCGACGAAGCGGATGCCGAAGGTCTCGGCGAGCGAGGCCTCGAGGGTGGCGGAGTAGAGCTCGGACGCGGCGACCTTGGCCTTGTAGATCAGGTTGGTGTTGAGGGCGTACCAGCGTCCGTCGGTGCTCTGCACCTTGTTGGCGATGACAAGGTGCGTGTGGAGGTCGGGGTCGCCGGCGCGGGAGTCACGGTGGGTGAAGGCGACGGCGACGAGGCCGCGCGTCTCGACGTTGCGGACGCCGTGCGGCCCCACGCGGCTGAATGCCTGGGTCTCAACGTACTCGACGACCTTGGCGACGGCCTGGCGGTGTAGCTCCTCGAGCTGCTGGCTGGTGGCGAGCGGCGCGAGTGCCCACAAGGTCGAGAAGGACTTCGTCGGGGAGACGGTGAGGTCGACGCCGGCGATGGTGGCTGCGACCGGACGCGACCAGATCGCGACCGCGCGGTGGAGTTCTAGCGGCGTCTTGGGGGGTCGGCCGAACTCCTTTGCGAAGAACTCCGCCGCGACATCGCCACGGATCTGAGCAAGCGTGTCGGGGTCGAGCTTGGTGTTGGCCGGGCGTCCGGCGGCGATGTTCGCGGCGGCGTAGCGGCATTTCAGGGCCTGATGGAAATCGGGCGAGCCGTTCGTCCGGACGGCGAAGGGACGGCCGAGCCGGCAGGCCTTCTCGGCCTCGCGTTCGCTCAGGCCGGCATCCAGGGCGGCCTGCCGGATCTGGTTGGCGAGCGGGTGGTGGCCGTTGCCGAAGAGGGCCTTCATCTGCGCCTCGGTGACCGGGTCGCCGGCGGCGAGGCCGTCCAGCCCGTCCAGGCCTGAGCCCATCCACACGCCGGGCGCCTCGCCCTTCTCCTCGTAGTAGGCGGCGAGCCCGGACCTGACCAGGCCGTCCTGCGCGGCGACCTGCCGGGTCAGGTAGTCGTAGCCGGACCCGGCGGTGACCTTCTTCAGGCTGATCGTCACCACTCACCTCCTCTCCGGCGAGACCTGGCACTCTCCCTAAGCCCACGGAACGGGCGATCGGGACGCGTGAGAGGCCACAAAGGCGCAGGTCTTCTCACCTTCCCTAGGCCCAGGGATAGGGGCGATCGGGACAGAGCTGGCGTGGGTTTCTGCGGCCTCTCAGCTCCTTAAGCCGCCAGAACGGCCGTATCCGGACAGGCGACAGCAAAGAATCTGGATATCTTCAGGAACGCGGAGGGCTTCAGGAGTGGTAGTGGCGGCGGTTGACGCCCGAGACGACCTTGATGACCCGGGACTGGTCGATGACCCGGTAGATCACCCTGTATTCGCCGCGGCGTGCAGCGAAGGGTGGGGCGAGCGGCTCGCGAAGGGGCGTGCCAACCTTTCGGGACGGTTATCCACAGTGGGGGGAGGTTCCCGACAACGTAACCAGTCCAAGTGTGTAGCGGGTGTGTGGCTGGGATTGAAGAGGTCGGCGTCAGTTGCGGCGGGTGCTGCAGTAGTCGTCGAAGATGCGTTCAAAGGCGGCTTCGGTGATGATCGGGATGCCGTAGTCGCGCGCCTTGTTGGCTTTGCCGGATATGGAGTCGGGATCGGCTGCGACGAGAACCCGCGTTGCCTTGGTGACCCCGCCGTGCTCTAGGCCAGCCTCGAGCAATCGGTCGATCCACTCGTCCCGCGTGCGCCGGGTGTCGCCGGTGATCACCACCCGGTCACCTGGTCGCAGGTTGATGCTGCCCAGCGACACCGTGGCTTTCGGGCTCTCGACCGCAAGGGAACGGCTCACCTCATCCGGGGACAGGCCGAGGCATGCTGCGACCTGATCCAGGTCTCGACCTTCTTGCTCGGTGACCACGCCGTCCTGAAGCGCAACCGCCGCCATGGCCCGCAGGTACCGGACATGCAGCTCGTGAACCTGCTCCCGGCACAGGCCGAGATCCTCGGCGAGAAGGAGTAGCGCGGTCTGTTCGTGCACGGACAAGTACTGGTCGACAAGAGCGCGCCCGAGCACCTCCAGGTAGGAGTCCCCAGCGCCGTCATTGACCCTCGGCAGACGGGAGACGATCCGGTCGAGCCAGGCATCGGGCCTGCGATCCTGCGCCGCTGACCTCTTCACCATCCGGACATTCGGAAGGACCCCGTTGTATGTCGGCCAGGCGTAGCACGAGCATTCGTGGGATACCTGATGCCACGGAATCGGTGTACCGCAGCACATGAGGTACACCGACAGCAGCTGGGCAGTCGCTCTGGCGTCGCCTAGAGCGGAGTGCGCGTTCTCGAGCTGGATGCCAGCGGCCGCACAGCAGTCGACCAACCGCCGGGACTGGGCCGAAAGGAACTTTGGAGCCCACTGCATCGTGCACAGAGAAGGCAGCGGCAATGCGCCAAGCGGGACGCCCGCGCGAATGAACTCGGCGGCCAGGAAGCCCGTGTCAAAGCGTGAGTTGTGGGCAACGATCGTCCGACCCGTTACGGAACGAAGAACGTGCGGAGCGATGTCGGCAAAGACGGGTGCATCCAGAACATCCTTGGCGCAGATCCCGTGGAGACTCGTCGGACCAACGTCTCTGCCAGGGTTCACCAGGGTGGTCCACTCGCCTTCAATCTGACCGGCGTCCGAGACGTAGACTGCGGCAATCTCCACGATCCTGTCGTGTTGCCGAGGCGACAACCCCGTCGTCTCCAGATCGATGACGGTGTATCCACCCACGCTGAAGCTCCCGATCAGTCTGATTTATCCGCACGCTATCGGGATCATGTTCATCACGCGGGGAAACCACCGAAGTCGTGCGTTCTCAGCGAGATCAGGCGAGCGGAGGTTGGCTATCTGGGAAGGCGTCGGCCGGCAGTGCCTTGATGTAAGCGATCCGAGCAGCAATGGCGGCCTCGAAGTTCGCGAAGGACAGGTCAAAGACCGGTTCGTCGATCGTTCCCTCACCCTTGGCCGTGGCGGCCACGACGGCGGCGTCGTACTGCTTCTCGCGGACGAGCCGCTGCATCAGGATGCGGTAGCGATCGAGGTAGCCGGTGTTGTGGAAGATCGGGTCGGTGGCGAACAGCGCACCTGAGTCGCCGAGCGGGGTGGTCGAGCCCTTCGCCTTCTCGAGCACCATGACGAAGCCCAGCCAAGGGCGGATGTGGCCGAAGAAGCCCTCCTCGTAGGCGCGCCAGATGTCGGCGGCGTTGCCGATGGCTTCCTCGGTTCGGTTGTTGAAGTTGTTGCCGAAGCTGCCTACCTGCGACTTTAGCTCGATAGCCGCGACCAGGACGCCGCGATAGAGCACAACAAGGTCCCAGTCCTTAGTACGGCGGTAGTAGCCGGGAAGGCTGAGCCGGCCGCCGTGGTGGATCTGGAAGACGATCTCAGGGTCGGAGCGGAACAGGTTCGCCACGGCGGCGGTGAGCCCGTCCATGTGCTTGCCGCCCGTGACCGACCCTCGGGTGCCGGCATCGATGACACCGGCCTCGATCTGCTTCTGCGTCTGGGCGTTCCGCACCTGCCAGAAGAGTTCGATGGGCGTCTTCCAGATGAACTCAGCAGGCATGCTCTGAACCTATCGAAAACCGCGCCCGGCCTGAGACCGAACGCGCTACAGGTTGCCTTCAGGAAGTCCGTAGGCTGCCTCGGCTGCCCTGGTGGCCTCGTCCCTGTCATAGGCGCGGAAGGCTTCGCGCAGACGGTCGGACAACTCGGTCGGAATGGTCTCCGGAGCCGGCACACGGATCTTTCGCAGGTACTGCGCCTGGAACCGCAGCGTCCCGCCGCGCATCTTGACGCCGTAGGCCGAGATGAACGCCTCTGCGATCCGCGACAGCAGGAGACCACCGAGCACCTCAAGATCCCAACCGGACGAGGTGATGTAGTACAGGTTGTGGTGCGGGTAGAGACCGCCCGGCTCATAGACCGGAGTGATCTGGGCCTTCATGTCCTGCAGCAGCAGCTTCGGCCGCTCGGCCAGTCCGGGATAGACCTTGTCGATGGTGCGATGCCAATCGTCGGGGTTCTTCCTGGCGACAAATCGGGTCACCACGCTCGGGTGCTCGGCAAGGGCCTTCGCCATTCGGGGGAACGCCTTGACGTCGACCAGCCGGCCCTCGCCGTCCCAGGGATTGATGAGCACCTTCCGGGGAGCGGTGAGTCGGCCCGAGCGGATGTCGTCGGCCATCACGATGGGCGTGAGCCGGTCGGGCTCGACGTCCGTCGCAGCGGGATCCACCAAATAGGCTTTGTCGGCACCGGTCGCGACACCGATGCCGATCCGAGTGTCCCCGCCGGTCTGTTCAAGCACCGGAAAGCGCTCGTTCAGATCCTCCAGAAGACGGATCTCCTTCGGTCCGCCGGCCGGCCACAGATCGGACCCCTCGAACCAGCTCGGGAGTCGGGCAGCCTTGAACCCGTCCCCTGCCGCCTCCTGCTTGCCGGACGCAACGAACGCGACTGCCGTCCGCGCAGAGCCGGACCCGAACTCGGCGGTGGCATCGATGACCGACACCTCGCCCTGTGGCCGATTAGCTAGCACGGTGATGGCCGGATAGGCGCTGACCTCAGCCTCGAAGGCGTCGACGTCGTGCATCTGCCAGATCGTCTCCACGGCGTAGCGCTCGGAGATGTGCGCTCGGAGCTTGGCACCATAGGCATTCCGCATCCAGCGGTCGGCGCAGATGAAGCCGAGCTTGCCTCCCGGCTTCAGCATCGCCAGGCCGCGCTCGAAAAAGCCTACGTAGATGTCTCCGCGGCCGGCCATCGTCGACCAGCGTCGGCGATACTCCGTCGCGATCGCGTCGCCCAGGTCATCAAACCGGATGTAGGGCGGGTTGCCGATCACGATGTCGGCCTCCACCTGGACGGCACCCGCGGTCAACAGGTCATCTCCGTCCGGAAGCAAGAAGTCGCCCTCAATGACCCACGCGTGGGAGAGGTGACTCGCGTCCAGCTCGGACACGCCCGCCTGAGTCAGCATCTGCCGTACCGCAGCGCGCAGCACCTGCACGTTCACTGGCTGGAGCTCCCAAGCACGGATAGAGCCGTCAAGCGATCGCAGCGCTCGGTTGTGCTGCTGCGCGCTGGCTATCAGGCGCTCGATCATCGGCAACAGGAAAGCTCCCGACCCCGCGGACGGCTCGACAGCGGTGAGCCCGCCCAGGTCGCGGTCGGCTGTGTAACCCACGAGGTCCAGCAGCGTGTCCACGACCCAGCGTCTGGTGAAGACCTCACCGAAGTTCTGGACGGCCTCGTGGGGCGTGATCGCGCTCATCAGGATCACCATAGACGGCAGCCCTGACAATGGCGCGGTGAGGCACACGGCAGCAAACGGTTCGGGTGCCCCAGCCGTGGGAACTGCCGGCCTGGATCATCCGACCTCGACGGGCCGTCCAACGGAGTGTGGTGTGTTAGCTGAGGCGGTCATCTGGAAGTCGAAGCCTTTCGCGCGTTGGTCGGATGGAAGCGCCAACCAGTTCGCGAGTGCATCCTGCCGCGGGAGGTCGATCCACCCAAGACCAATCTTGGCGTCGCCCCCGGTACCGCTTGCTGAACTCTGTTGCGACGAAGAGGCGGAAACCCAAAGCGGCAGCCGCTTCGATGGGAGCCCGGTACTTGGCCGCCACCTCCTTGGGAAGGTATCCGGCCACCCTTCCGTCAACGAGGCCAGCAATCGCGTTCGCGTCGTACGGGTTATCCCTTTCCGCCCTTAGCTCGACGTAGACGGGCTGGTCATCCTTGGCGTCCCGATATGCGTCAGGGTAGCGGTCCGTGCCTACCAGCCAGACGGATACGTGCCCCGAGACTAGGAACCCGTCTGGCTTCGTTGCCTTCCTTCTGAACAGCCCCATGGCACCGCAGCGTAGACCCGCGAGATCGGCTTCCGGGTTGCCGAACAACTTTGAGTTCCACCGGGCAGCCGCAAGCTGAAACTACAGATTCTGTTTACTTTCGCCCTGATCGATCCACTGGTCGCGGCATGTCCGTCCGCGGCTCAAGCGGCAGATGGGCCCCGCCGACCTCGGACATCGTCTTGTGCAGCTCCAGCAAGAAGTTCTCCTCCGGGACGTCGTCGATCGCGTCCAGGATCGCACGAACCTCAGCCTCGACCGTCCGACCGTGCTTGGCAGCCCGGGCCTCCAGACGGGCGTGCGTGCGTTCATCAAGCTGTCTGATCGTCAGGTCCGCCACGTTTCACCTCTTGATCGCAACGCTAACAGCCAGGCCGCCTTCGCACTACGTGTGTCGCCTCCGGAGGCACATACCCCCACCCCCTCAGCAGCTACCCCATGGGGGTATCCTGGGACCCAGGGATACTACTACCGGAATAGTTGCATGCAATAGCCTGCAATAGCGTTTTCGCTGGTGGCTACGCTGATCGCTAGGGACGTTTCGGTGGAGGGCGGCAATTTCGGGGCTGTTTCCTTGGGTGGCAGCTCCTCGGAGTGCCCTGCAGCAAGCCGACGACTCGGACCCTCGCTCGAAGTCTGTCGACGTCGGCCGTGGCGTCATCTGGCCTTGCCAGATGCCTATTGTGACCCACCGAGGTACACTGAGTTGGTCTCGTCAGGACATCCCGATAGGGGCGGGGGTATAGCCAGAAATGGCCAGAAGTCGCCCCTGAACGCGTCGTTGTTGCACACGGCGTGCAATAGCCGTGCAATATGTCCTAGTCAGGAGCATATTCGGGTCACTCATAATCCCTGGGTCGCGGGTTCGAGCCCCGCCCGCCCCACCGTTGTCCTGTGTTATTTCGGCTGATGGTTGACGTTTGGGCTTCGGTTGATGCCTGACGGTGTTTCGGTTGATGGTTGACACCTACGTCGGTTGATCCTTGACACTCCCGTATGCGGGAGATGAGTGTGGCCGGAACAGCGGTATCAGGCCGTGCTGGCTGTGATCAGCGACGGCGCGACGGTGACGGAGGTGGCGGCTCGGTTCGGGGTGTCACGGCAATCGATGCATGTCCAAAAGCCCGGATCGTCATTCCGCTGGCGGTGGCATCCTTGTTTGCCGTTGCTGGTTTCCCGAGGATCAATTCCCGCCCCCGTTCCCCTGGTAGCGTGCTCGACAGTTGCCTAAGGGGAGAGCAATGGCGCCACGACCACCCGAATCGGAGACGCTTCGTCGGCAGAACTGGGCCGACCAAGAGAACCAGCGTCGGCAGAACCACTACCGCCAGGCGGAGCAGACCTGTGAGTATGTCAACTCGACTTGGCCCCACTAGGGCGGCTTGAGTTGGCCCCACCTG